>NZ_JBVVXV010000020.1:0-95230 GCF_055902415.1 Bacillus sp. SSR7
GTAGAATACAACCTTGCCAAGGTTGGGGTCGCGGGTTCGAATCCCGTCTTCCGCTTAAATTACTAAGGGGCCTTAGCTCAGCTGGGAGAGCGCCTGCCTTGCACGCAGGAGGTCAGCGGTTCGATCCCGCTAGGCTCCATCTAATAGAGAAAGCTTACATCATATGATGTAAGCTTTTTTTGTGTTTGAAAAGACAACTTTCATACTTGTCATTTAAAATGGAGAAAACGTGAAAATAAAGGATGGGGGATAATTATGAAAGTTGTTATTGCATCTGATTCATATAAAGAAAGCTTAAAAGCTATAGAAGTATGTGAAGCTATTGAAAGAGGTTTTGGAGCAATTTTTCCTAAAGCAGAGTACGTAAAAATACCAATTGGAGATGGAGGGGAAGGAACGGTCGATTCCCTTGTTGATGCTACAAGCGGGAGGATTATATCATTTCATGTGACAGGACCGCTTAGAGAGAGCGTACAAGCCTTTTACGGTATGTCTAAAGATAAAAAGACAGCGTTTATTGAAATGGCAGCAGCATCAGGCTTACAACACGTTCCGGCTAAAAAGCGAAACCCACTTATTACGACGACGAAAGGAACAGGAGAACTTATACTACATGCGCTAGACGAAGGAGCTGAGCGTATCATTTTAGGACTTGGAGGAAGTGCTACAAATGATGGAGGAGCGGGTATGTTGTCAGCTTTAGGAGTCAGGTTTATAAATGGAAAAGGAGAAGTAATAGAGCCGTCTGGTGGAACGTTACATTCGATTGTCTCTATTGATTTTTCACAAATGGATTCACGCTTAAAGCATATAAAGATAGAAGCAGCATGTGATGTAGATAATCCGTTAGTTGGAATAAGAGGAGCATCTTTCGTATTTGGGCGACAAAAGGGTGCGGATGAAGAGATGATGAAAGAGCTGGATGAGAATTTAAAGCATTATGCGCATATCCTTAAACAATACCTATTTTGCGACGTATCTAAAATACCTGGTGCAGGAGCTGCAGGAGGTATGGGAGCAGCTGTTATTGCAGTGCTAAAGGGAAGCTTGCGGAGAGGAATTGAAATTGTATTAGATTATACAAATTTTGATAAGCATATAGAAGGTGCAGATTTAATTATAACTGGCGAAGGGAGAATAGATGAACAAACAGCATATGGAAAGGCCCCAGTAGGTGTTGCGGAGCGTGCAAAGCGTTTTCATATTCCTGTCATTGCGATTGGGGGATCAGTATCTCCGAATTACTCGGCTGTTCATGAAAAAGGAATTGATGCAGTATTTAGTATTACAACAAGTCCGATGACATTAGAGGAGGCATATAAAGTAGCAGAAGAGAATATTGAAATGACAGCAAAGAATATTGCAGCAGTGTGGAAAATAGCATCAGAAAAACACTTCTAAATGGGGGAGTGTTTTTTATTATTATCTAATAATAATGATAGTAGTTGCTTCATTAAGTTAACTTTATACATGGAATAGTCTTAAAATTTGGATTTCAAAGGGAATATAAGTGAATAATTTGTATATCCATACAGAAAAATGTTGAGTTGAGTCAGACTATATAAAAGATTTAAAATATTTAGTGAAGGCACAGAAGGGGGATACTATCTATGAAAAAAGAAATCTCAGTTATTGGAGTTCCAATGGATTTAGGACAGATGCGTCGTGGAGTTGATATGGGACCGAGCGCAATCCGTTATGCAGGTGTAATTGAAAGAATTGAAGAAATTGGATATGACGTTAAAGATATGGGAGATATATGTATAGAGAGAGAAAAAGAAGTAGATGTAAATACAAGCTTAAGAAACCTTACACAAGTTGCAACTGTATGTAACGAATTAGCAAGTAAGGTGGATCATATTATAGAAGAAGGACGTTTTCCACTTGTATTAGGTGGAGATCATAGTATCGCTATTGGTACATTAGCTGGTGTTGCGAAACATTATAAAAACCTAGGTGTTATTTGGTATGATGCACATGGCGATTTAAATACAGAAGAAACTTCACCATCTGGAAATATTCATGGTATGTCACTTGCAGCAAGTTTGGGGTATGGACATCCGACGCTTGTAGATTTATACGGGGCATATCCAAAGGTGAAAAAAGAGAATGTTGTAATTATCGGTGCACGTGCATTAGATGAAGGAGAAAAAGACTTTATTCGAAATGAAGGTATTAAAGTATTTTCAATGCACGAGATTGATCGTATGGGTATGACGGCTGTTATGGAAGAAACAATCGCGTATTTATCTCATACTGATGGTGTGCATTTATCATTAGACTTAGATGGTCTTGATCCTCATGATGCACCAGGAGTTGGAACACCTGTAATTGGTGGCTTATCTTATCGTGAAAGTCATTTAGCAATGGAGATGTTAGCGGAAGCTGATATTGTTACATCTGCCGAGTTTGTTGAGGTAAATACGATTTTAGATGAGCGAAATAGAACGGCAACAACAGCGGTTGCTTTAATGGGTTCTTTATTCGGTGAAAAACTAAAATAAATGTAAGAAAAGCAACTGAGAAGTTGCTTTTTTTATTTGAAAATAGGCGTATAATAATGATTTATATTATACTGTACGATAAGAATGTTTGACATCTTACCAATTTAGACTAAAGGGGGTTGTTTGTAATTGTCGTTTGTTTCATGTATGGTATAATTAACTAGTTGTTGGAAATACATACAGATAGAGCATAAAATAATATTTCAATATATGGATAGAATTGCTCGTAAGTAGGAGGAAGGGTTAGCATGCCTTTTGAAGATACGACCATTTTGAAATATCTTAGTACGGCATTAGATATTGCCGTTGTATGGTTTATTATATATAAGCTAATTCTTATAATCCGAGGGACGAAAGCTGTTCAACTTTTAAAAGGGATTACAGTTATTATTGTCGTTCGGATGATCAGTATTTTCCTTGAATTGCGAACGCTATATTGGCTAACTGAACAAGTATTAACGTGGGGATTTTTAGCCGTTATTATTATTTTTCAGCCAGAATTGCGAAGAGCGCTTGAGCAGCTAGGACGCGGGAGTTTATTTTCGCGTACTGGAACTCATGAGGATGATGAGCCTGAAATGGTTGCAACAGCGATAGCGAAAGCAACGGAATATATGGGAAAACGTAGAATTGGTGCATTAATTACTTTGTCAAAAGAGACCGGTATGGGTGATTATGTAGAAACGGGTATTCCGCTAAATGCAAACGTATCATCGGAATTACTCATTAATATTTTCATTCCAAACACACCTCTTCACGATGGAGCAGTAATTATGCAAGGAAGTACCATTAAAGCAGCAGCTTGCTATCTTCCGTTATCGGAAAGTCCATTTATCTCTAAGGAGTTAGGAACTAGGCATCGCGCTGCAATGGGAGTTAGTGAAGTTACTGATAGTATTACAGTAGTTGTGTCGGAAGAAACAGGCCAAATTTCTTTAACGAAAAATGGTAAGTTGCATCGTGATTTGAAGACAGAACAACTGAAAGATATGTTGTTAGCTGAATTTAGTGCGAACGAAAAAACGACTTCTTCGTCTTTATGGAATTGGAGGAGAAAGCGTCATGGATAAGTTAATGGAGAATCATTGGTTTTTAAAGGGGATCTCATTACTATTGGCGTGTATGCTTTTTATGTCAGCGACTTTAACTGAAAAAAATACGACATCGGGGATACTACCTTTTGCAAATGATGCGAAAGAAACATTAACTAATTATGCTATTAACGTTAAGTATGATGAAGAGAAATATATTGTAAGTGGTATTCCGGCAGAGGGCGTTAAGGTGAAGTTAGAGGGTCCAAAAGCAGCAGTTGCTGCGGCAAAAGCGAAAAAACAATTTGATATACCAGTTGATTTGAGAGGTAGCGAAAAAGGAACTTATGAAGTTTCTTTGAAAACGAACGGACTTCCAGATGATGTGAAAGGAACAGTTCAGCCATCAACAATTAAAATTACTCTTCATGAAAAAGCGAGAAAATATGTTCATGTAGACTTGAAATTATCAAATGAGGATCAGATGTCAGCTGGTGCTACGCTCGAAAAATCAAACATTAAACCTGATACGGTTGAGGTAGTTGGGACGAAAGAAGAAATTGAAAGTATTTCATCTGCTAAGGCGTATGTTGATTTAAAAGGTGTTAATAAAACTGTTACAAAAACACCCGAAGTGACGTTATACAATAAAGAAGGCAAACGTTTAAATGTAAGAACAAATCCATCTAAAATTAGTGTAACGTTGAATGTGGCGACGCAAGCTACGGCCAATAATACTGAAAAAACTGTTCCTATAACATATGCGAAAAAGGGGAGTTTACCGGCAGGATTGGCCGTTACAAATATTAGCGTTGAGCCGAGAGAAGTAACGATAGCAGGTCCAAAAGATATATTGGATAATATACAATCGATAGAGGGGGTCGAAGTAGATCTTAGTCAATTGACAGAGTCTACAACATTCGATACCTCTGTTTTATTACCAAAGGGTGTAACAAGTGCGAAGCCAAATCAAGTGAAGGTTTCAGTAGGCGTACAAAAAACAAAACAAACGAAAACAAGAACGATTGATGGTATATCAATTCAAAAAAATGGACTTTCTAAAGATGTTACGGCCCAGTTACTTTCGCCGCAAGATGGGAAGATAAGCGTTGATATTTCAGGAGAAACAAGTATAGTAGATAAAATAACAGCTGCTCAAATAACAGCAGTGATTAATCTACAAAATGTGTCTCCTGGGACGAAGGATGTTGCTATTCAAGTGAGTGGCCCTGGTAATATTTCAATAGAGCCAAAACAAAAAAGTGCTAAAGTCACAATTGTGAAGAAAGAAAATCCCGATAAAGAAGTACAGGGTAACGGTGAACAACCAAACTCAAATAATAATAAAGATAATCAAACTGAAAAACCAAAAAATCCTGAACCTGAACCTAAGCCTGATCCAGAAAAGGAAAAGGAAAAGGAGAAGGAACCGGAACAAAATAAAGATAAAGAAACTAGCCAAGAGCCAACAGTAGATAATCAAAAAGAGCCAGAAAAAGGAGCGAATCATAATGGGTAAATATTTTGGTACAGATGGAGTACGCGGGGTTGCGAATCAGGAGTTAACACCTGAATTAGCGTTCAAAATTGGACGTTTTGGTGGTTATGTATTAACAAAAGATACAGACCGTCCAAAAGTAATTATCGGCCGTGATACACGTATATCAGGACATATGTTAGAAGGAGCTTTAGTAGCAGGTCTATTATCAACTGGAGCAGAAGTAATGCGTCTTGGTGTTATTTCTACACCAGGTGTTGCTTATTTAACAAAAGCGTTAGATGCACAAGCCGGTGTTATGATTTCTGCATCTCATAATCCAGTACAAGATAATGGAATTAAATTCTTCGGTTCAGACGGTTTTAAATTAACAGATGAACAAGAAGCAGAAATCGAAGCTTTATTAGACAAAGAAGTTGATGAATTACCACGTCCAACAGGTACGAACCTTGGACAAGTGAGTGATTATTTCGAAGGTGGACAAAAGTATTTACAATACATTAAACAAACTGTAGAGGAAGATTTCTCTGGTTTACATATCGCTTTAGATTGTGCGCATGGTGCTACGTCTTCTTTAGCTCCGTACTTATTTGCTGATTTAGAAGCTGATATTTCAACAATGGGAACTTCACCAAACGGTATGAACATTAACGATGGAGTAGGTTCTACACATCCAGAAGTATTAGCTGAATTAGTAAAAGAAAAAGGTGCTGATATTGGTCTTGCTTTCGATGGTGATGGTGACCGTTTAATCGCTGTAGATGAAAAAGGAAACATCGTTGATGGCGATCAAATTATGTTTATTTGTGCAAAGTACATGAAAGAAACTGGTCAACTAAAGCACAATACAGTTGTTTCAACAGTTATGAGTAACTTAGGTTTCTACAAAGCACTTGAAGCTAACGGTATTACAAGTGATAAAACAGCAGTTGGTGACCGTTACGTAATGGAAGAGATGAAGCGCGGGGGATATAATCTGGGCGGAGAACAATCAGGTCACATTATCTTACTTGATTACATTACAACTGGTGATGGAATGTTAAGTGCACTTCAACTTGTAAACATCATGAAAATGACGAAAAAACCATTATCTGAGCTTGCAGGAGAAATGACAAAATTCCCGCAATTACTAGTAAACGTTCGTGTAACAGATAAAAAACTAGCATTAGAAAACGAAAAAATTAAAGAAATTATTCGTGTTGTAGAGGAAGAAATGAACGGTGATGGCCGCATTCTTGTTCGTCCATCTGGAACAGAACCACTTATTCGTGTAATGGCAGAAGCACCAACACAAGAAGTTTGTGATGCATATGTACATCGCATTGTAGAAGTTGTGAAAGCGGAAGTTGGCGCTGAATAATTTAGTAAATTTATTGAAAAAGGAGCACAATAAGTGCTCCTTTTTCATATGTTTTATAGATGGTGAAAAAATTTTCATTGACGGTTTATCCATATTTGTTATAAGATGGTCTTGTTCTTTTTCTCAAAGGAAATATTGTAAATTATAGAAGCGCCAGAACTACAAGTAGTGTAGTTGACGAGGTGGGGTTTATCGAGATTTCGGCGGATGACTCCCGGTTGTTCATCACAACCGCAAGCTTTTACTTAAATCATTAAGGTGACTTAGTGGACAAAGGTGGAAGTGTGATGAGAGAAAAGGAACGGATACAAACTAGCTGTATAAGTATATACGGACTTAAACCCAATCGAGAGGAAGGTGAAAGCCGTTACAAGCTTACAGGGCTAGCAATATGTAATCCGTTTTTTAGTATAAATAAAAATGGTATCGGACTATGTCGTTACATGTTCGCAGAGCAGTGTAAGCATTTGTAACGGCGACTAAACATGTGTGGAATCGTAGGATTTATTGGAGAGCAAGATGCAAAGGAAATTTTATTAAAAGGTTTAGAAAAGCTAGAATATCGTGGATATGATTCAGCAGGTATTGCAGTACAAGCAGAGAACGGTGTTGTTGTATACAAAGAAAAAGGCCGTATCGCAAAACTTCGCGAAATCGTAGATGAGAACGTAGCAGCAAGCGTAGGTATCGGACACACACGCTGGGCTACACACGGTGTTCCAAGTAAAGTAAACGCGCATCCGCATCAAAGTACATCAAAACGCTTTACACTAGTTCATAACGGTGTTATTGAAAACTATGAATTAGTGAAAAAGGAATATTTACAAGATGTAACGTTCGTAAGTGAAACGGATACAGAGGTTATCGTACAGCTTATGGAACAACAAGTGAGCACAGGACTAAGTGTAGAAGAAGCGTTCCGTAATACGCTATCTCTTTTACATGGCTCGTATGCAATCGGATTACTTGATGCTGAAAATCCAAACATGATTTATGTTGCTAAAAACAAAAGCCCGCTATTAGTAGGTGTTGGTGACAACTTTAATGTTGTGGCGAGCGACGCTATGGCGATGTTACAAGTTACAGATCAATTTATTGAATTAATGGATAAAGAAATCGTAATTGTAACGAAAGAAAGTATTACAATTAAAAACTTACAAGGTGAAACGATTGAACGTGCACCGTTTACAGCGGAATTAGACGCGAGTGATATTGAAAAAGGAACATACCCTCATTTCATGCTTAAAGAAATCGATGAGCAACCACTTGTAATCCGTAATATAATCCAAAAGTATCAAGATGAAAATGGCGAGATTGAATTAGATCAAGACATCCGCAATGCTATTTTAGATAGCGATCGTATTTACATCATTGCATGTGGAACAAGTTATCATGCAGGTCTTGTTGGAAAACAATTTATCGAGAAGTTTGCAAAAATGCCAGTTGAAGTGCATGTAGCAAGTGAATTCTCTTATAACATGCCATTATTAACAGAAAGACCATTCTTCATTTACATTTCACAAAGTGGTGAAACAGCTGATAGCCGTGCAGTACTTGTACAAACAAATGAAATGGGTCATAAAGCATTAACGATTACAAACGTACCTGGTTCTACACTTTCTCGTGAAGCTGATTATACACTTCCGTTATACGCGGGACCAGAAATCGCAGTTGCATCAACAAAAGCTTACACAGCACAGCTTGCAGTACTTTCAATTTTAGCTGCGGATATTGCTAAAGCAAAAGGTGAAGTTCTTGATTTCGATTTAACACACGAATTAGGACTTGTAGCAAATGCAATGGTACAACTTTGTGATCAAAAAGAAGAAATGGACGCATTAGCAAAACAATTTTTAGCAACAACTCGTAACTGTTTCTTCATCGGACGTAGCGTTGACTTCTACGTAGGATTAGAAGGTGCGTTAAAGCTAAAAGAAATTTCTTACATCCAAGCAGAAGGATTTGCTGGAGGAGAATTAAAACACGGTACAATCGCCTTAATCGAAAATGGTACACCGGTTATCGCACTTGCTACACAAGAGCACGTAAACCTAGGAATTCGTGGTAACGTGAAAGAAGTAGTAGCACGCGGAGCTAACCCATGTATCATCTCAATGAAAGGCTTAGAAATGGAAGGTGACAGCTTCGTACTACCAGCTGTACACGAAGCACTAGCACCGCTAGTAGCAGTTATTCCATTACAACTTATCTCATACTACGCAGCACTTCACCGCGAGTGTGACGTTGATAAGCCACGTAACTTAGCTAAGTCTGTTACGGTTGAGTAGGAGATTAGTAGGTTAATAAATATAGTTATAGCTTTAAAATAAATTTACAAATTTGTACCCCATTAGATATTTTATCTAATGGGGTATTTTTATGCTCAAAAAGAATATCTAAAATTGGTAAGTGGATAGAATCCTATAGATTAAAATTTTACTTTATGGGATTTACTTTTATTTATCTGAATTTTCCGTTACTATTTTAAGTATCCGTGAACAATTTCCTTTATTACGACAAAAAGAGACGAGAGATTTATGGACATTACAAGGGGGCTTATTAATGAACGTGAAAGAAAAAACATATTTAAGTATAGAAGAGATTATTTCATTACCAACCTTATCAAGTACCAATATAAGCGATGATGGCAAAAATGTAGCATTTGTTAAGAGGACAGCTAACTGGAAAGACAATATATATAGAAATCATGTATGGATATATGAAAAGGATAAAGAGCAGAGTTACCCACTAACAACTAGAGGTATAGATAGTACGCATCCATTATGGTCTCCAGATTCTAAGACTATTGCATACCTTAGTCCGGGTGGTGAAGGGGCTAATACAAATCAGATCTTTGTTAAATCAATAGATGGTTGTAGTGAGGTTCAAATGACTGATGAGGAAGAAGGGATTAGTACATTTAAATGGGATCCCACGGGTAAAGGTTTTTATTATGTTGCACAGTCGAAAGAATGCGCGGGAATAAAGAAACGTAAGGAACGATATGGGGATTTCCACCATGTAGGTAAGGAACATCGGAATAATTGTTTATACTACATTGAGATAGAAAAGGTAATACAAAATGATAAAGAGGAACGCGAGATTAACGGTGTTTACCAATTAACAGATGGTAAGGAGTTTTATATACATAACTTTGATATTTCAAATGATGGGAAAAAGGTTGTATGTATGGCTACACCAAGCCTAAATGATTATATGAATGGTGATCTCTACATATTAGATGTTGAAGCTGGAGAACTACAAAAAATGAATATGGATAAGTTGTTGGGTGGGAGCGTTTGCTTTTCTCCTGAGGGCAGTAAAATGTGCTACTCAGCAAGCATAAGAGAGAAGGATTACTATAGAAACCATATACAAGATAGTACATTAGAGATATATGATATGAATACGAGAGAGGTAATTCAACCTTTAACAAATTTTGATAGTACGGTTATGCCATTACAGTGGACAGCTAAAGGCATTTTAATTAGATGGCAGGATAAAACGAATTATCGTATTGGATTACTAGCTGAAGATGGCACTGTGGAAGCATTAAGTGACAACATAGATGGCTTTATAATGGATGCCTCTATAACAAGGGATGGCAATCATATAACGTATAATAAGGCTATAACAAATGAAACCTTTGAAATCTATTTGGATGATAAAAAAATAACGAATGAAAATAGCTTTTTCGAAGACAAGCTTAAAAGCAACAGGGAAATCATCTCATGGCAAAGTAGTGATGGTCTTAAAATAGAGGGTGTTTTATCAAAACCAGTAGAGTTTGATACAAATAAAAAATATCCTTTATTAGTAGTAATTCACGGAGGTCCGGCTTGGGCATCCTTTCCGATATTTTCAGACTGCTTCAATGAGAAATATCCGATTGAACAGTTTGTTGAAAAAGGCTTTATCGTTTTAGAGCCAAACTATAGAGGAAGTTCTGGTTATGGTAATGAATTTTTAAAAGCGAACTATAGAAAACAAGGAATTGCTGATTACGATGATGTTATATCTGGAGTGGATGAACTAGTTGAAAAAGGGATGGTAGACAAAGATAGAGTAGGAGTTATGGGATGGAGTAACGGAGGATATATATCAGCTTTCTGTTCTACATTTAGTAGTAGATTTAAAGCCATTTCAGTTGGAGGTGGAATTACGAACTGGAGTACCCATTATGTCCATACAGATATCCCTTACTTTATTAGAATGTATTTAGGAAATACTCCATGGAATGATCCAGATATATATAAGAAGACATCACCAATGACATATATTAAATCAGCCTGTACGCCTACCTTAATCCAACATGGCGAAAAGGATGCAAGAATACCAATTACAAATGCATATGAGCTATATGAAGGATTAAGAGATATGGAAGTTGACGCAGAACTAATTATATTTAAAGGAATGGCATATAGTTCTGATCAGCCAGGAATGAATGTAGCCATTATGAATCAGAACTTTATGTGGTTTTCCCACTATATTCTTGGGGAAAGTATGGAGGGATTTCGTACTATATAATGGATATTCGTACAGGGATTTTACGTTGTGTAATCGGGTCAGATTGTTGTAAACTGTATGCAAACCATTATGATTATAAGGAAACGTAATTCGGAGGCCGAATATGACAGAGAATAAAAATGAGTTATCTGTAGAACAACGTGAAGAACTAATAAAAGTATTACAAGCTCGTTTTGAGAAAAACATGAACCGCCATGAAGGTCTTGAATGGGCTAAAGTTGAAGCGAAGATAGAAGCTAATGCTGAAAAATTATGGTCACTTAATGAAATGGAAGTAACAGGCGGTGAGCCGGATGTTGTTGGTTATGATGAAGAGAAGGACGAGTATATTTTCTGCGATTGCTCAAAGGAGAGTCCTAAAGGCCGTAGAAGCCTTTGTTATGATCTTGAAGCATTAGAGTCAAGAAAAAAGCATAAACCAGAAAATAACGCTATTGATGTGGCAGCCGCTATGGGTATTGAACTATTAACTGAAGAACAATATCGAGAGTTACAACAACTTGGAGATTTTGATATGAAATCATCGAGTTGGGTACAAACACCTTCAGATATTAGAGAACTCGGTGGAGCTCTATTTTGCGATTATCGCTTTGGGCACGTTTTTGTGTACCACAATGGAGCAGACTCTTATTATGCTGCCAGAGGTTTTCGTGGCTCGTTAAGAGTTTAAATTTGGAGTAAATAAAAAAGAGCCTATACGCAGGCTCTTTTTCTTATTTATATTTTAAGAGTAAACCGTTACTACGCAGTTTTACTTAATTTATATGTTCCGTGGTTGTTTTTACGGAAAAGTTTTGGGAAAACATAGCCATCTAATCCAATGCGTCCAGCGTTCTGTCCTGCAACTAAAATGAACATAGTCAAAATGAGTAGGTTTGGATTTACACTAACAGTTCCGCTTAATAAAAATGAAAGGTTCATTATGATTCCGAAAAATGCAGCTGTTTTTGTTAATCCGCCTAAAATCAAACCTAGACCTACTAAAATTTCTCCCCATTGAACTAAAAAGCTAAATAGGTCTGCGTTTGGAAGAACAAAATGTTGAAGAAACTCTGCCCACCAACTTTGTACTGCAGGGTGGTCACCTGATGCTTGAGCAATAGCACCCTTTAGAAAACCACTTGCGTCAAAAGATTGTCCAAAGACTTTGCCTATTCCAGCAGCGAGCCATGTATACCCTATGTAAAGTCGTAAAAATAATAATATGAAAGTAGCACGTTTATCAGTTCTTAAAAAATTGATAACCATTGAAATCCCTCCAATATTGTATTTACAAGTTTATTATATATCCATTGTGAAAAAATTCACAATGGATAAAGTGTGAACAAAAGTAGTGTTTTTTTATGAAAATAAAGAAGGCATATAACAATCATATGTTATATGCCTTCTCTACTTTATTTAGGTAATGTAAATTTAGCTTTTTTACCTTGTGAAATATCCTTAGCTTCTTTATTTCTCATAGGTCCTAACTCAATCTCAAAGTTTTTGTCTTTCCAAATCTTTTCATACTGCTCTTGATCTAAAATAAATACTTGTAGTAACTCTCCAGATGTTCCTGTTTTAACTGCAGCGTTATAGTCGTAATTGAGTAGCATACCTTCGTTAATTGTATATTGTGTACCATCATTCACTCTCAATGTAGAGCTTATAGGAGATAGTGAAACGTCTTGCGTATCTTTGTTATCAAGCTTGAATTGCACTGTTAATAGAACAATACCATTTTTGAAATTTGCAAAGCGCGGAGCCTCGACGGAATTTGGTGTGAATTGAGTAAATTGGTATCCATCTAATGTAACATGAACAGCACCTAATTCTTGGCTGTTATTAATACTTGATTTCTCTTTTAACATTTTTTTATCGCCCATGTTATTAGCTGTAGCTTTATCTTGGTAGAAAGCTTTATCTGTTGCAACTTTTTCAGCACCTTGTTTATTTAAACTTAATGAAAAGCTTCCAGGGCTTCCGATTGGAGCATCGAATTTTCCTTTATTAGCTTGTGCAGTTGGGACTGTGACTGAGACTGTTGAGAGACTTGAAATTTTCGCTAGATCATCTTTTCCGAATGGATACGCGATATAACCAGAAATGGTTTCTCCTGCTTTTACTAAGTAATCATTCGTTGGAGCAAGCTTAGTTGGTAGTTGATCTTCTTTTGGAATTAAGTCTTTATAGTTACTATATACTTTCTGCGCACCAGTAAATGAAATGTCCAATGCTGGCATATAATAAATATCTTTAGCTGAACTATTTTTTACGCTATAGTTCACAAGAATGACTCCGCCCTCTGTTTGACGGTTAAATGGAATGTTAAAGTCTGTATGGAATCCATTTAATTCAACTAATGTATAACTGTTCATTGATACTGAAACATCTTCAGCTTTATAAACTTGTGGTTCCTTATTTTCAAATAGAATTTTTGTTTTACCACCTGTTTCTTTTTCCATATAGGAAATAAGTTTCGAATAATCGCTGGAGCTAGTAGCGTTATTTTCCGTCTTTTTATCTTCAGTTTTCTTGTTTTCGGATTTTTTATCTTCAGGTTTATTTTCTTTCGTTGTATCCGTTTTGCTTTCTTTTGTTGCATTCTCTTTTTGTTCTTTATTTGTCGTATCGCTTTGACCACAGCCGGTTATTACAAAAGCTGCTACGATTACTGCAGAAAATAAAGAAAGTAATTTTTTTGACATGTTTCTTCCCCCTATTTGTTTAAAACTAAACTCTCACATTAGCCCCACATTTTATTATAAGAAGACTAGTCAATATTTACCAGTGTTTTTTCTAATTATTTCCATTATTTAAATATTATGATATAATAAAATCGATGGAAGTTTGGAATGGAATATTGGTTTGTATTTTTAAATCATTTGAAATATTACATTATATTGGTATGATAGAAATAGAGATATATGGAAAGGAGACAAGGACTGAATATGTGGATGAACTTGTAATGATTAGAAATTAGATAGATGAATTTTTCTCTCATAAGTGAGGGTTTATTTAGCTATCTGTAAATCATTCAAGGACTGCATATTTGGCTTGTACATCCCTTTTGTAAGAGTGGATACTTATGTGGGGAAATTTATATCTCTTATAGGAAATATGCGTCCTTTAAAATTGGAGGAGTATATGATGAATCAATTAAAAGATAGAGTAGCAGTTATTACAGGTGTAAGTCGTCTAGATGGTATAGGTGCAGCGACTTGTAAAGAATTAGCTGAAGCAGGATACGATATATTTTTTACATATTGGACAGCTTACGATAAAGAGATGCCTTGGGGCGTTGATCAAAGTGAACAAATACAATTAAAAGAAGAATTACTAAAAAACGGTGTGAAGGTATCAAGTATGGAGTTAGATTTAACTCAGAATGATGCACCGAAAGAGCTTATAAATAAAGTTACTGAACAACTAGGCTACCCTCATATATTAATTAATAATGCAGCGTATTCTAAGAATAATGATTTCTCTAATTTGACTGCTGAAGAGCTGGATAAGCATTATATGGTAAATATTCGTGCGACTACATTGTTAAGTAGTCAATTTGCCCGAGGATTTGATAAGAAATCTGGTGGTAGAATTGTGAATATGACGTCGGGACAATTCCAAGGTCCTATGGCGGGGGAACTAGCGTATGCAACAACGAAGGGAGCTATTGATGCTCTTACTAGTACGTTGTCAGCTGAGGTAGCTCATTTAGGAATAACAGTGAATGCAATTAACCCAGGTCCAACTAGTACAGGATGGATGACTGAAGAGATAAAGCAGGGATTAAAGCCAATGTTTCCTTTTGGAAGAATTGGTGAACCAAAGGATGCAGCGAGGCTCATTAAGTTTTTAGTAAGTGAAGAAGCAGAGTGGATTACAGGGCAAGTTATTCACTCAGAAGGTGGATTTAAAAGATAGAAAGAAGGTATCTCACCCTGGTGAGATACCTTCTTTTTTAATCTTTCTTCAATCTTCGTGCAACACCATTCCCTAAAGACTGTAATCCTTGAACGAGGATAATTAAAATAAAGACAGTTGCATACATTACTTCAGGTTCATAGCGTAAATGTCCGAATCGATATGCTAAATCCCCTAGTCCACCAGCACCGACAAGACCAGCCATTGCTGTTGCGCCGATTAAGCCAATCGTTGCAATTGTTAATCCAAGTACAAGAGAGGGACGAGCTTCTTTCACCATGACGTGCCAAATGATTTTTATAGTAGAAATGCCCATTGCTTGGTAAGCTTCAATAACACCACGATCCACTTCTAGTAAAGCTGTCTCCATTAAACGTGCGATATAAGGAGCAGTGAAGACGACAAGCGGTACGATAACACCTTGCACGCCAATGGATGTTCCCATTAGAAACTTTGTAAAAGGTAAAATGAAGAATAATAGAATGATAAATGGAAGAGAGCGAATGATATTAATAATTGTATTAAGAATAGGATAGATGATTTTATTTTCATGCTGTCCACCAGGTCTTGTTAAAACAAGCGTGACACCAAGTGGCAGTGCAATAAGGATCGAGATGAGTAATGAAATAGATGTCATTTGAAAAGTTTGAATGGTTGCTTCCCATATGACTTTACCCCATTCATCCAAAAAGGACTTGTTTCCCATAATCTGTTCTACCTCCTTCTATGATGATTCCTTGCTCTTGTAAAAATGATAAAGCACGGTTGATTTCATTTTGTTTCCCTTGCATATGAATGACAAGTTTCCCGTATGCTTCATGTTTTAATTGAGTAATATTACCGGATAAAATATTTGGATATACTTGGAATCGTTTTGTAGCAACAGCTAACGCTGGTTCACCAGAAGAAGTTCCTATAAATGAAAGTGTTACGATTTCTCCGGTTCTTTGTAGTTCTTTTTGTACTTCGGCTGGGATTTTCGCTGCAAATGCACTATTTACGAATTTCTTTGTTGTTACATGCTGTGGATTTGTGAATATCTCTTTCACGGTGCCACTTTCAACTACTGCTCCATGTTCCATAACAGCAACTCGGTCACATATACGCTGGATAACGTTCATTTCATGTGTAATGAGTAAAATTGTAATTCCGATTTCTTCATTGATTTTTAATAGTAAATCAAGAATAGAGTCAGTTGTTTCTGGATCTAAAGCGCTCGTTGCTTCATCACTTAATAACACTTCCGGTTCGTGTGATAGTGCACGAGCGATGGCCACACGTTGTTTCTGACCACCAGAAAGTTCACTCGGATAGGCGTCTTTTCGATTAAAAAGGTCGACAATACGTAAATACTTTTCTACTCTTTTTGCAATTTCTACTTTTGGAATGCCAGCAAGGCGTAACGGCAATGCGATATTTTCATAAACGGTAACAGTTTTAAGTAAGTTGAACCCTTGAAATATCATTCCGATTTTTTGTCGCGCTTTTGCTAGTTCTTTTGTAGACAGTGTTGTTAAATCTTGCTCGTTTACAATGATATTTCCTGTCGTTGGTTTTTCTAATAAATTTACACAGCGAATTAATGTACTTTTGCCAGCACCACTATATCCAATGATTCCAAATACTTCGCCCTTTTTTACTTGAAGAGAAGTAGACTTAAGAGCTTCCACATTCCCCTTTTTTGTTGTAAATACTTTGGATACATTTTTTAATTCAATCATTATCGTCAGCTCCTACCAAGACGGTAAAACAGAACCATCAAATTTTTTCTCGATAAATTCTTTTACTTCTTTAGATTGATAAGCTTTCTTTAATTTATTTACAACAGCATCATCTTTATTTTCAGTACGAACAACGACCCAGTTCACATATGGTGAATCTTTTCCTTCACGGAAGATAGAATCTTTCGCAGGGCTTAATTTTGCACCTAATGCAAAGTTTGTATTAATGGCAGCTGCTTTTACTTCACTTAGTTGTGTTGGTAATTGAGATGCCTCTAATTCAACGATCTTTAAATTTTTTGGATTTTCAATTACATCTTTTGCAGTCGCTTTTGCAGTCGCTTTTTCTGTAGCTTTTGGATCCACTTTTAAAACTCCTGCTTTTTCAAATAGTTTTAAAGCTCGAAGTTCATTCGTTGGGTCATTCGGTACAGCAATTGCATCGCCCTCTTTTAATTCTTTTACATCCTTTAAGCTTTTTGAATATACGCCCATAGGGAATGTTACTGTTGAAAATACTTCGGTTAATTTCATATTACGTTCCGCTTTAAATACGTCTAAATATGATTTTGTTTGATAGCTATTTACATCAAGGCTTTTTTCATCGAGGGATACGTTCGGTGCTACATAATCATTAAATACTTTTATATCGATTTCGAGACCGTCTTTCGCTGCTACTTCTTTTACCTTTTCAAAAATTTGTTCATGCGGCCCTCCTGTTACACCGACAGTAATCTTTTTCTCATCTAACGCTTTTACTTCTTTATCTGAACTCCCGCTACATGCGCTTAATAATAATACAGCCCCACTTACAATGCTTAATAATACTTTCTTCATCTATAATTCCCCCTTAAATATACGTTCCAAAATAAAAAGCACCTCTCAAAAATAAGAGAGGTGCCGAATAGACAAAATAGATTCCTCTCTTATCTTTCAAAACGAGAACTCGTTTTGCAGGAATTAGCACCTTAGCTTATACGTTATAAGCTCGGTTGCCGGGCATCATCGGGCCAGTCCCTCCGCCACTCTTGATAAGAGTATGTGTATGTAGTTTTTTAATATGGTACTAATAGTAAATCTTACAAAAAGAATTGTCAACGTTATTTTCTGAATATATTTTATTTTAAGGTAATCGAAACGTTCCCCTTTTTATGCCCGTTTTCTACATACATATGGGCTTCAGCAATCTCTTCTAACCGGTAAGTTCTATCAATAACAGGCTTTAAATTTTCTGTTTCAGTTAGTTTTTTTAGTAGAAACATATCTTCTTTACTTACTTTTGCCATCATTCCATTAACAGATACATATATTCCATTAGGTGTTAATACTTGTTTACAAAGGGATTTTTTATATTTTCCAACTGCATCAAATATAACATCATAGTATTCCCCCCGCTTAGTAAAATCTTCTTTCGTATAATCGATTACTTTGTCAGCCCCTAAAGATTGCACGAGTTCAAAATTTGAATTACTACAAACAGCCGTAACGGTCGTACCAAAATATTTAGCGAGTTGTATGGCAGCTGTTCCTACTGATCCAGAGGCGCCATATATGAGAACTTGTTGCCCCTTTTTTATCCGGCCTTTTCTCAGAAAATGCAACGCTGAAGTTCCACCAAAAGGAATAACTGCCGCTTCTTCATACGTTACATTGGTAGGTTTTAATGTTATTAATCCACTTTCATGCACGCATGTGTATTCGGCATAACCACCAAGATTGAGTTCTGTTAATGCAAAAATTTGATCCCCTTTTTTAAATTGAGTTACATCTGTCCCGATATCCTCTATCTCTCCTGCTAATTCTACGCCAAGTATAGGGTTTCTCGGTTTTCTAAGTCCTAATATAAGTCGCATAGGAATCCAAAATAATAGAGGGCTATTAAATCCGCGTATTCTACAATCTCCAGTCGATACACTTGTTGCGTGAATTTTAACTAATACTTCGTTCTTTTTAGGTATAGGTTTCTCTATATTTTGAAGCTGAAGAACGTTAGGTGGTCCATACTGTGTGCAAATGATCGCCTTCATAATGTCCTCCTGAAATGAGTTGTCGTTATTTACATCATATTTAAGATCTTTATTAAACATGTCGCTATATAGCGAGTATAGATTAAAAATTATATAGATTTCATAGGAAAAGAGGTGATATTATTTTGGGAAAGGGGGCAACAGTATGAAAAAAATTATTTTTGTTTCAAGTTTAGTACTTGCAATCAGTCTAGGGGTAGGGTGTAGTAATGAGAAAACAGCAAAGACGGATGAGCCGAAAAAAGAATCCGTTCAAAAAGAAAAGGAATTAACGGCGAAAGATGTTTTCAAGAAAACGAATGAAGCTTTTAAAAATGAAGAACATGTAACGATGACATATGGTGTAGGGGTAAAAGCTGAGGGAACAGAGATGGATATATTAAAGGCTAAGATGCAATTAGAGCCAAAGACAAAGAATTCTCGTTCTGAAATGAATATTTCCGGTACAGATGTTGTAGTGTATACTGTGGATGGTAAAGTTGCTGGTGAGGTAAAAAACCCTAATACAGGAGAAGTTATAACCGTACCAGAGGAGCAATTAAACGCTGGTGGAATGAAAGCGACTCAAGATATTATAGATAAATTAGAAGTACCGGAAGTAGTTTTAGATAAAATGAAGCTGGAGAAAAGCGGAGATAAATATAAACTGAAATTTACATTAAAAGGGCAAGAAACAGAAAGTATGTTAACTAGCATGGATGAAACGCAGAAAAAAATGTTACAAGCACAAAATGCGAAGATAGAAGAAGTGGATGCAGAATATATCATTACAAAAGATTTTAAATATGAATCAGCAAAGATAGACATGATTATGAGTAGTAATGGCAAGGATAAAGCACACATTATTACGAACGCAAAATATACGTCGTATGAAAAGTTTGACCCAATACAATTGCCAGCAGCAAAGTAATAGTTTTGATAAGGAGGGACCTAAAATAAGGGCCCTCTTTTTTGTATTCTTTCTTCATAGGAAAATAGGTACAATATAAAGAGGAAAAGATGTAGAAGAGGAGAGTGTCATTTGAAAAAAGAAAAGATAGCGGTGGTCATTGTAGCGTATACCGTTTTGCTTGCAACGTCTGTACATACATATAAAAAACAACTGGATCATCCTATTATGAGTGATGTAGGTAAATTGCTTCCGACAAAAATAAAACGTGTTGAAAGTGCTACGGATGAGCACTCTTTAATAAAATTAGTGCAAGATGCGAATGTTTCTGGAGAGAAGATTTCTATTGCAGGTATGCAGCATAGCCAAGGCGGGCAGACATATTATCCGCATGGGACGATGCTTGATATGAAAGGGTATAATAAAATATTAGAATTTGATCCAGAGAAGAAGCGTATTACAGTTCAAAGTGGTGCCACGTGGAATGATATTCAGAAGAAAATAAATCCATATGGTCTTGCGGTTCAAGTTATGCAATCTCAAAATATTTTTACGGTTGGCGGTTCATTAAGTGTAAATGTACATGGTCGTGATATTCGTCATGAAGCATTGATTGATACAGTAGAGTCGTTTAGATTGCTAATGGCGGATGGTACGGTGCGTAATGTAAGTAGAGAAGAGAATGCGGATTTATTTCCTTATGTCATTGGCGGTTACGGGTTATTTGGTGTCATTTTAGATGTGACCTTAAAGTTAACAAATGATGAATTATATGAAACGCACACGAAAATGCTAGATTATAAAGAATACACGTCTTATTTCAAAGAGAAAGTGAAAAAAGATGAAAATGTTCGTATGCACTTAGCTCGTATTTCTGTTGCTCCAAATTCATTTTTAAGAGAAATGTATGTGACAGATTATACATTGGCACAAAACCAAAATATGAGGGAGGAGTATAGTGAATTAAAAGAAGAAACTATTATAGCAGCGCCTAAATTTTTACTCGGATTATCACGCTATAGTGATTGGGGAAAAGATACGTTCTGGGATATACAAAGAAGTTATTTTGAACGTACAGATGGAAAGTATGAGACGCGAAATAATGTTATGAGGTCAGATAGTGCCTTTATGGAATATGAAAATCCAAATAGGACAGAGGTGTTACAAGAATATTTTGTGCCTATAGATTCTTTCACGGAATACGTAGATGATTTACGTAACGTATTAAATGAGGAAGAGTTTAATTTGCTCAATATTACGATTCGTTACGTGGAAAAGAATGAAAATGCAGTTTTATCCTATGCGAAAGATGATATGTTTGCACTGGTTCTTTTAATTAATCAAGGGCGTTCTGAACATGAGATAAAGAAAACAGAAAATGTTATTCAGAAGATGATTGATGTTACGTTAAAGCATAACGGTAGTTATTATTTACCGTATTATTCTTATCCAACGAAAGAGCAGTTAAAGAGAGCATATCCTCGTATAGAAGAATTTCTTCAGAAGAAAAAAGAAGCGGATCCAAAAGAGAGATTTGTGAATTTATTTTATAGGGAGTATACGAAATGACATATAGAAGATTTGTAGCTTCACAAAGCATTATTATGATGGCTGGAAGTATGGTATTTCCTTTTTACATTCTATTGCTTCGGAATGTTGGAAATAGCTTCTCACAGTTTGGCTGGGCGTACGGCTTATTTGCCTTAACTTCAGCGCTTGTATATCCGGTAGTAGGAAAGGTGTCTGATCGAGTAGGTGATCGGAAATTATTAATTATATATGCTTGGTCCATGGCAATATTAATGCTTTGTTTCCCGATTGCCACGGAAGTCTGGCATGTATACATTCTTCAAATTGTAATGGGGGTTTTAGGTGCTGTGCAGCGTAATACGGAGAAGACGTCGTTAGCACGAAAAGTTGTACAAGAAAATGCTGGTTATGAGATTGGAAAATATCATGTGTGGACATCGATTGGAGGAGCAGTAGCAATTATTGCAACGGGATATTTAGTAGATTTCTTTACGATCGGCACGATTTTTTATATTGCATCTATCTTATATGTAGTGAGCGGAGTTATATTAAGTAGTAAAAAAATATAACGATTCCCATTTTTACCTGAATAACCTTTATTTGTTATACTAAAGGGGAAGACAAAAGAAAAGGGGACATTGCCTTTGATGAAATTTTTAATTTTAGCTATTCTCACTTTGTTTTTGATTCCATGGACAAGAAGAAGCGGTAGTAAACTTCGAGCAGTGGATAAGAAAAGGGATGAGAAGGTTGTAAAGGGTAAGAAATCATCTATTTTAGTTATTCCAGTTTTATTTTGGATAGGTATTGCAATCTATGAATATTTTTGGCTAATTGATGATCGAGCAGATTCAATTCTTACTCATTATTCTGTTGCAGTAGCAATTTTAATTGGGCTTGTTTTATTTTCCCAAGATCAAATAGGTAAATTAGAAGGTACGTTAAAAGGACTTCTAATGCTTGTTTTACTTGCAAGTTACGGCTACTTTGGTTATTTGCACGATATAGTAATCTCGCAAAAGAAATATGATTCTGTTGTAAAGGTAGAGAAAGATATTTCAGAGCCATTTACTGAAAATGATCAGCCATTTACGGTGCCGCCAAAGACAGCGGAGAATAAGATGAAAAAAGTATTTGGGGATATTCCGAAGGTAGCTTATTTTGAGCTAGGAGAATTAACGCCACAAATGGTAAATGGCGAGGCTTTATATGTAGCACCGATTGAAGTTTCAGGATTTTTTAAAGCACGTAAAGCTGAGACAATTCCAGGGTACGTCACGATGTCAGGTACGAATCCTGATGCAGAAGCGAAACTGCACCTTGGTTATAAAATGAAATACGTGCCAAGCATGTTTTTCGGAAATCATTTAGAGCGTGTGGTAAGGCAAGCAGAACCAAATTTAATTTTTAAAGGAAAACCTAAATTTGAAGTGGATGATAAAGGGAAACCGTATTACACAATGACGTACGGTGAATTTATTTCAGGAAGATCTGGATTTGAGGTAGAGGGCGTTGTAGTAGTAGATGCACAAACAGGTGAAGTGAAAAGATACGATAAAGGCAAGGCACCTAAATTTGTTGATGGCGTATTAAATCACGAGACTGCATCTACGTTAAATACGTACTTCGGTAAATATATTCACGGATTTTGGAATACAAAATTCTCGCAAACTGATATGAAGATCCCGACTGAGTGGGGAACGAAAGAAGGAGTTACACCGATTTTCGGTAAGGATGGAACACTATATTACTTTACTGATTTCACTTCTCCGAAAGAAGGAGTAGATTCTGCACTAGGTTATTCACTTATTGATGCGCGTACAGGTAAGTTGTATTACTATAACGGAAAAGAAGTAAAGGGAATTATGGATGGTTCGGCTGCTTCGGAAGTCGTGGATAATTCCTTTAAGAGAGAAAAGTGGCATGGAACGATGCCGGTTATTTATAACGTGTACGGTAAACCTTCTTGGATTGTACCTGTTATTGATGACGGAGGATTAGTACGTGCCCATACTGTTATCTATGCTTCTAATGCGAAAATATTTGCAACAGGTTCGACGCAAAAAGAAGCGCTTGAGAATTATAAAAATGCGCTGAGTGGAAGCGGAGATTCATTTAGACCGACTTCAAATGGGAAAGAGGCGCAAAAAGAAGGCACTGTACAACGTGTATATAAAGAAAAATCAGGTGAAAATACAATCGTATACGTACTGTTAGAGAATGAACAAAAAGTATTTATGATACCTGTAAAGAAATTCCCATATGCTATGTTTACAGAAGTGGGAGATCCAATTCAAATCACATATTTAGATACAGGAGAGGCGATGTCTTCCGTATCTAAATTTACAAATAGTAATCTGAACAAGTAAAGCGATAGAAATTCTATCGCTTTTTTTTACAAAATTAAACAGGAAAATGCGCTATACTTGACGTATGTTTATGTTGTAACTATAATTGTTACGATTTAGTATGTATAGGAAAGGGTGAATGAAAAAAGTGAATGAAGTTAATCAGGAAATATATAAGCCTGTAAAGATGAACAGGTTATGGATGATTCTTGTACTAGGGACACTTACGGCGATTGGGCCATTATCTATTGATATGTATTTGCCTTCGTTACCGAAGTTAACGGATGACTTGCAAACAGGTGCATCCCTAGCCCAGCTTACATTAACAGCTTGTTTGCTTGGGCTTTCAGTAGGACAATTATTTGTTGGCTCAATTAGTGATATTTACGGAAGACGCAAACCTCTTATTATTGCTCTTATTATTTATGTTGCTTCTTCTTTACTTTGTGCTGTTGCGCCATCTATTTGGACTTTAGTGTTATTACGCTTCCTACAAGGAGCTTCAGGATCAGCTGGGATTGTTATATCACGTGCAATGGTACGTGACATGTATTCAGGTTCTGAAATGACGAAGTTCTTCTCACTGCTTATGTTAGTAAACGGAGCAGCACCTATTTTGGCACCGATTATTGGGGGGCAATTATTACAGTTTACAACGTGGCGCGGTGTTTTCATCGTTCTTGGAGCAATTAGCGTATTCATGTTAATATCAGCTACTTTCGTATTGCGTGAAACATTACCTCCTGAAGAAAGAGAAACGGGTGGTTTGTCAGGAACTTTGGCGACGTACGGAAAATTGTTAAAGGACCGTCTGTTTATGGGATATGCATTGTCACAAGGATTAGTAACAGCGGCAATGTTTGCATATATTTCGGGTTCACCATTTGTGTTGCAGAACATATACGGAGCATCACCACAGCAATTTAGTTTATTCTTTGCGATTAACGGCATCGGTATTATTATTGCTAGTCAGGTTACGGGTCGTTTAGCGGGGAAAGTGAATGAGAAGACATTATTTGTCTCTGGTATCATTATTGCAGCTGTTGGTGGTTTATCTTTACTACTGACAATCTTACTAGGAATAGGGTTAATTGGTGTTTTATGCTCGTTATTCCTTGTCGTATCAAGTGTTGGGGTTGTCTCAACAACGGGGTTCTCATTAGCGATGAGAAATCAAAAACAAGCTGCAGGAACAGCATCAGCTTTATTAGGTTTATTACAGTTCATTTCAGGAGCGCTTGTTGCACCGCTAGTAGGTATTGGTGGAAGTAACACCGCATTACCGATGGGTGTTGTAATAGCTCTTTGTGAAATTGGTGCGGTACTATGCTATTTATTTATGGCTAGAAGAAGTGAAAAGCAGTTTGAACTGCAAGCAAGACAAAATTTAGAGGCTTAACAAAAAAGAACTGATTCAAAGGGAATATTTGAATCAGTTCTTTTTTCATTGCTTTGAAATATCTCATATAGTTTTGTAAGGTGATGTAGTAAAGCAGTGCAAAAGTTATTTGTATAAAGTGACGATACTGTGACAAACATGTTGGTATACATGTTACGATGTCGTCTTAAGTGTAAAAAGTAGGATGTTCTCGGTATAATAACAAGTGGAGATAAAAGAAATTATAATAAGTAGTAGCTGTAGATAAAAGGAGAAGAAGAGATGAAGAAGGTTTTGGGTATTGCCGTAATGGGAAGTATGATTCTTCTAGCAGGGTGTAATGGAAATAAAGATACGAAAGAACCGAAAGAAAAGGTAGAGCAATCTACAGAACAAACAGAAGAGATGAAAGAATACCGTGCAGTACATGAAAAATACGATTTGAAAATGAATAAAGAGATTAATAAGGCACTACAGTTATTTGAAGTGGCAAAAGAAAAGGGTGGTAAGGAAATAACGACTGCTACATATAAAGAAGATGTGCAAAAAGTAACAACGAGCATGTTAGAAGATATTGATCATATGCGAAAAGAAATTCGTGTTCCAAAGTCGAAAGAGCAAGAACATGAGGTATATGTTGGTTTCTTGAATGAATCGGAACAAGCAATGAAAAAATTACAGAAGTTAGCTAAAGAAGAAGATTCATCGTTGATTCGTGATATAGAAATTAACTTTGCAACAGCATCGACATACTATAAACGATTTCAAGCAGAAACGAAAAAATAACCTTGCCTATGCAAGGTTATTTTTTCTTCTTGCCATCTTCGTCTTCATCCTCGGATACTAATATCTTCTGTTCTTCGTGAAATTCGGAAATAGTTTGCCCGGTAATATTATCGAAAGGGGTATAAAAAGAGGTGATACTTTTCTTTTTGATGAAGAGTTTGTAGAAGCCGATGATGACAAGTATAACGATTGTTAAGGGTAATCCTATAGTAGCTAGAAGTAAGGGGGCCATCTTATAGCTACTTTCATATCTTTTTTTATTATAGGCGAAACGCGATATAGATAAATAAAAGTATTAAAAACTGATTTTTCTAAATATATCCAATTTGATTGACTTTTCGTTTTTTCAGAATTATAATTCGAAATATACAATTTGAACCAAATAATAATATAGCAATTTACTTATCCAGAGAGGTAGAGGGACTGGCCCTATGACACCTCAGCAGCGGGTTCTGTAATAGGAACACCGTGCTAATTCCAGCAAGCAAGTCTTGAAAGATAAGTGATGGGCCTTTGTTTATTAAGCCTTGATCTTATTTTTTAAGATCAAGGCTTTTTGTATTCTAAAAAGAGAAAAGGGAGTAATGGAAAAAGTACGTTCATAAAACTGAGTAAATATATGTGTTTAGGGGGTTATTAAAGTGTATGTAATTAAAAAATTATCAGTTATGGTGTTCACGCTATGGGTTATTACGACGGTGACATTTCTAATTATGCATATTATTCCGGGGGATCCATTTTCATCAGATGCAAAAATCTTTCCTGAAGAAGTGATCCAAAACATGAGAGCGAAGTATCACCTTGATGAACCGTTATGGAATCAATATGTTGCTTATTTAGACGGCGTAGTTCATTTTGATTTTGGTGAATCTGTTCAATCAACCGGGCAAGGTGTATCAGAAATTATAACAACTGGTTTTGGTCCATCAGCAATTATTGGTTTACAAGCACTTGTTATTTCATTGCTAGTCGGAATTGCTGCAGGTACATTTGCTGCTCTCTATCATGGGAAGGTAATTGATTACGGTGTAAGTTTACTTGCCATCCTCGGTATTTCTATTCCGAGTTTTATTTTAGCACCACTATTTATACAAGTATTCGCTATTCAATTCGAGCTCTTACCAGTAGCCTCTTGGGGTACATTTGAACATACGGTATTGCCATCCTTTGCATTAGCGTTAGGACCAATCGCAGTGATTACAAGATTTGTTCGCTCTAATATGATCGAAGTACTGCAGAGTGATTATATTAAGTTAGCGAGAGCGAAAGGTATACCGATTAAGAAGATTATTATAAGACATGCTCTTCGAAATGCGATTGTTCCAGTACTTACATTTGTCGGACCATTAATGGCGGGACTTTTAACAGGTACTTTCGTTATTGAAAAGATTTTTTCAATTCCTGGTCTCGGAAAATATTTTGTAGATAGTATTTTTAATCGAGATTATCCAGTGATTATGGGAACAACCATTTTTTATAGTGCACTTTTAATTGTATGTATTTTTATTACAGATATTATTCACCGTATTGTTGATCCACGTATTCGTTCTATTACGTAAGGAGGGGGATGTTTAGATGGGAGCTTATGAAATTAATGACCAGTTATTAACAAATGAAGAGAAAAAAGAATTAACAATAAATAAAGATCAGCAAAAGATTAGCCGAAAGAAAGAAGTGTTTCGTAAGTTTGTATCGAATCCAATCGCAGTTTTAGGATCAGTGACGTTATTACTCATTATTGTTTTCTCACTTGTTGGTGAAAGTTTAACGCCATTTACTGCGAGTGAACAAGTAAAAGAGGCAACAAACTTACCACCTAGTAGTGAGCATTGGTTCGGAACAGATGATTTGGGAAGAGATATATGGGCACGTACTTGGGCTGGCGGGAAAATTTCATTAACAGTTGGATTAGTGGCAGCTGCTCTTGATATAGGACTTGGTGTGCTAATCGGAGGATTTAGTGGATATGTGAGAGGGCGCAATCGCCTTGGGACATTAATTGATGAGTGGATTATACGAGGAATCGAAGTGTTATACGGTATCCCATATTTATTAATTGTTATTTTACTATTAATTGTTATGAAACCAGGTCTTTTTACCATTATCATCGCCCTTGCATTAACAGGATGGATTGGTATGGCACGTCTCGTTAGGGCGCAAGTCTTATCTTTAAAACAAAGAGAGTTTGTTATTGCAGCGGAGCGGTTAGGTACATCACATATAAAAATTATATACGGGCATTTAATTCCGAACTTAACGGGCATTATTATCGTAAATTTATCATTTACAATTCCAGCAGCTATTTTCTCAGAATCATTTTTAAGCTTTATTGGACTAGGAGTGCAATCACCGGCAGCGAGCTGGGGGACGATGACGAATGATGCACTTGGGACATTATTGAGTGGGGAATGGTGGCAGCTATTCTTCCCAGCAATCATGATTGCGCTCATTATGTTCGCGTTTAACGCAATTGGTGATGGTTTACAAGATGCAATTGATCCAAAAATCGTAAAACGGAATCGAAAGGAGAAAAAACATGGGACAGCTCTTATCTTTAGAAAACGTAACGTTAGCCGTTGAAAAAGAGAATAGTAAACAAGCAATTGTGAAGCATGTTTCCTTTTCTATTAGCGAAGGTGAAATAGTTGCACTTGTAGGAGAAAGTGGTTCAGGGAAAAGTGTTACAGCACAATCTATTATCGGCTTAAATCAAGAATCAATTCATATTGATGATGGAAATATATCTTTTGAATCAAAGGAATTAACGAATCTACAAGAATCAGAATGGAATCAAATTCGAGGGAAA
This sequence comes from Bacillus sp. SSR7, assembly GCF_055902415.1. NCBI lineage: Bacteria > Bacillati > Bacillota > Bacilli > Caryophanales > Bacillaceae > Bacillus > Bacillus sp. SSR7. The sequence goes on from NZ_JBVVXV010000020.1 coordinate 28,309, forward strand.
GATATTTCGTTTATCTTTCAAGACCCACTTTCATCTTTAAATCCGACGATGAAGGTGGGAAGGCAAATTACAGAGGTGATTTTGCAACACGAAAAGAAATCGAAAAAAGAAGCAAAAGAAATTGCGATTAACTTGTTAAATGATTTAGGGATACATGAAGCAGAGAAACGCTTTGAACAGTACCCACATCAATTAAGCGGAGGCATGAGGCAACGTATTTGTTTAGCAATCGCATTTGTTTGCCACCCAAAACTCGTTATTGCGGATGAACCTACGACAGCATTAGATGTAACAATTCAAAAGCAAATTATGGAGTTATTAAAGGAAAGAAAGGAAAAGCAAAATACGAGTATTTTACTAATTACGCACGATTTAGCACTTGTACGTGAAGTAGCGGATCGAGTAGTTGTGATGTATGGGGGACGTGTTGTTGAAAAAGGAACGATAGAGGAAGTGATAGGTTCCCCTAAACATCCATACACAAAAAGCTTATTACAAGCAATTCCTAATATGGATGATTCCGAAAAAGTATTACGTGCAATAGAAGGGACGACACCTTCCATTGAGACGTTAAATAGCTTTGGTTGTCCTTTTGTAAATCGTTGCCCAGTAGCGATAAAAGAATGTATTCATCGTTTCCCAGAGAGAACAACATATTCCAAGGAGCATAGTTCACATTGTTGGCAACATGTTCTGGAGCATAATAAAGCGAAATCAAAAGAGAAGGTGAATGCCTCATGACGATAGATTTAATTACTGTAAAGCAAGTAACGAAAACGTATGGAAGTAAAAATAAAGAAATCGCAGCGTTAAAAGACATATCACTTGCGATCCCGAAAGGAACAACGCTAGGCATTATTGGAGAAAGTGGTTCAGGAAAAACAACACTTGGTAAGCTCATAGCTGGGATCGAGAGCCCAACGTCTGGTGAAATTGATTATAACGGTCAAGTCGTTCACAAGTTGAAGGCAGCTCATAAACGTGATTTCTTACAGAAAGTACAGTTTATTTTTCAAGATTCCACAGCAGCATTAAATCCGCGCTGGAAAGTACGCGATAGCGTAACGGAAGGTTATATTTCATTCGGTTTAGGTGATAAAGGATTAAAGGATAAAGTAGCAGGTGATGCGCTAGAACGTGTGGGATTAGATAGACGATATATTGATCGCTATCCGCACGAATTTAGCGGGGGACAACGTCAACGAATTGCTATTGCAAGAGCGTTATTGTGTGAGCCAGAAGTATTGATTCTTGATGAACCAATTTCAGCATTAGATGTTTCATTGCAAATTCAAATTGTACATCTGCTGCAAAAAATTCAAAAAGAACAAGATTATACATATTTATTCATCGCGCACGATTTACCGATGGTTCACTATTTATGTGAAAAAGTGGCTGTTCTATACAAAGGAGAACTTGTTGAATTTGGAAATACGGACGAAGTATTCCGTAATCCACAACATTCTTATACAAAAACACTATTGGCATCAACACCAAAAATTTCAGGTTAAAGGAGAATGTAGGATGAAGAAGTTTTTACTGTTTGTCATTATGACTGTTTTAGCAATTACTTCTGTCGCTTGCGGTAAGAAAGAGACGCAAAAGGCGAGTGCTGGTAAGGGGGAAGGAGATCGATTAGTAACGAATATTGGTAGCGATCCATATACACTTGATTCCGCTATCGCGACAGATAGTACTTCAGGTTATGTAATTGGACATTTATTCTCAAGCTTATATACGCAAGATAGTGATGGGAAATATCAAAATGAATTAGCAGAGAAAGAAGAAGTAAATGCTGATGGAACTGAGTATACAATTCATTTAAAGAAAGATATTAAATGGTCAGATGGTTCTGCTATTACAGCAAGTGATTTTGAATTTGCATGGAAGCGATTATTAAATCCGAAAACGGGTTCTATGAATGCAACAGAAATGTATTTTATTAAAGGGGCAGAGGCATACAATACTGGAAAAGGTGAAGAAGGACAAGTTGGCATTCAAGTCATTGATCCTCAAACATTAAAGGTAACACTCGAGCACCCAGTGTCTTCTATTAAACAAAAATTGGCAAGTTCATTATTCATTCCATTATCTAAAAAATCAATTGATGATAATAATAAATTAAAAACAGATCCAAAAGAGTTAATTACGAACGGACCATTCACATTAAAAGAATGGAAGCATAATCAGGCTATTACAGTACAAAAAAATAAAGAATACTATGATAAAAAGGTAACATTAAAAGAAATTGAGTTTCGTATTATTCCAGATTCTAAAACAGCGTACCAATTATACAAATCAAAAGAATTAGATTTACTAAGTAGTTTACCGCAAGAAATGATTGAGAAAGAAAAAGGAAATAAAGAATATAAACGTGTTGCAGGATTTTCATCTTATATTTATTCGTTTAACGTAGAAAAAGAGCCGTTCACAAATGCGAAAGTACGTAAAGCATTCTCGTTAGCAGTTGATCGTAAGTTTATTGTTGAAAAACTGTATAAAAACAATGCACAAGAAGCAAATGCATTCGTTCCAGAAGGAGCAAAAACACAAAGTGGGCGTGATTTCCGTAAAGAAAAAGGTGGTTACGTTAAATTTGATTCAGCAGAAGCGAAAAAATTATTAGAAGAAGGCATGAAAGAACAAGGCTGGTCTACATTACCTGAAGTAACATTAAAATTCACTACAGATACACAACATAAAAAAGTAGCAGAAGCAATGCAAGAAATGTTTAAGAAAAATCTTGGCGTAGATATTAAATTAGAAAATAAAGAGTGGAAGAGTTACATCGACACATATAAGCAAAGTGATTTCCAATTAGCTTATATGGGATGGGGCGGTTCTCTATTAGACCCAATTACTAAATTAGATTTATATGCAGGTGATGGTCCAAACAATTATGCAAAATGGCATAATAAAGAATTTGATGCTTTAGTGAAGGAAGCAGAAGTTGAACAAAATGAAGATAAGCGTTTCGACTTATTGCATAAAGCGGAAGATATTATGTTTACAGATTCACCATTAATTCCAATTATATTCCCGTCGGATTCCTATTTACAAAAACAAACGGTATCTGGACTTCAATATTATGTTGGATCTAAACCAGATTTAAGATACGCAAAAATAAAGAAGTAGGCAACCGCCTACTTCTTTATTTTATTTCTCTTTTATATTCCTTTTTTGTTCCATCAGAGAAGACAACTTCTAAATCGAATTTTTGATAGTCTTTATCAAGTTTGAACACGTTCACCACTTGATCGATTACTTCTTGGTCAGCAGTATCTTTATCAAATTTTAATTCTTGTAGAAGTGGGCTTAATTTTGTGATAGCCTCGTCTCCTGTTAATTTTACATCTGCTTTATGATCTTCAATTTTTGCTTCCATTTTCTTATCAGCTGCTACATTTTTATAGTCTGCTTCGTAGTCTTTCTTTGTATCTTGATAGTCTGCCTTTAAATCGAATTGATTAAAGTTTAGTTTTAAATCAGCAGGAGCTTCATTCTTTGCCTCTTCTGTAGTCTTTTTATTAGAAGTTGTGTCTTCTTTTGCAGGAGCTTTACATCCTGTTAATGCAGGTACTAGCATAAGAGCTAATAAAACTGATAGTAAAATTCTCATCATAAATTCCTCCTTATGTAAATTCGTTCTATACAAGTTTTTCCCAAAATCATGTAATTATGTATGAGTTGAAAATAAATTATTATCGTATAGCCACAAGGGATAGTCCGCAATTTAAATCAAAAATGATTTGTATGTATATGGTAAATTGAAGTTGTGAGGGGGTACTAACATGCATGAAGAATATAAAGAGATGATAAAACAAGCAATTGAATATATAGAGGATCATTTACATGAGGAGCTTACAACAGAAAGAGTGGCGTCTCACAGTGCAGTATCGATGTACCATTTTCATCGTATCTTTCAAAGATATGTTGGGATGAGTGTAACGGATTATATTCGAAAGAGAAGATTAACTCATGCTGCGCAAGTTTTAGTGTCAACGGAGAGAGCCGTTATTGATATTGCAGTGCAATACGGTTTTTCCTCACAAGAGGCATTTACGAGAGCTTTTAAAAGAATGTTTCAATTGCCACCAAAGAAATATCGAAAGTACTTCCAGTCATTTTATATAGAAAGAGAGGGTGTTTCAATGCAAAAAGGTATACCGAAAGGATGGATCTTAAGTGGAAGTCATCCTGCTGAATATGAGATGGGTTTAGATTATGAAGTTGTCCATCAAGGGAAAGTATCTGCATACATAAAAGCAAAAGAGAATGTTACGCACGGAGGATTTTCAACATTAATGCAAATGTTCCGAGCAGATAAATATGTAGGGAAGAGATTACGTTTTACAGCATTTATTAAGAGTGAAAATGTAAGGGATTGGGCAGGATTGTGGATGCGAGTAGATGGAAAAGATACAGAACCGCTCGCTATGGATAATATGCAAAATCGCCCGATTAAAAATACGAATAACTGGCAATCTTACTCGGTTGTATTAGATATAAAAGAAGGAGCGCTTGGTATTGCATTTGGTGTTTTATTATCAGGAGAAGGTTGTGTGTGGTTAGATAGTATTCGATTTGATGAAGTGGATGAAAAAATCCCTTCAACAGATTTGGCAGAGAACTTTTATGAAACACTTTTAGAAGAACCGGTGAATCTACAATTTGAAGAAGTAGAAAAATAAAAAAAGGAGAAAAGATATGCTCAAATATGCAAAACTAATAAGTATTAGTTTAGTAATATCGTCTTGTATTATGGGAATTAATTATTTCATTAGCTATCTTTGGTCAGGGCATGTACCTTCTTTGACGTGGAGAACATATTTGATGTTTGGGTTTATATGTATGATGAGTTTTGGTTCAATGCAAAAAGAAGGAAAAGAGGATTGTTGACAATTATTAGAAAAGTTATATAATCTAAATGTAAGTGATCACTTGCATGAGGAAGAGAGGATTTTATGGCGCGCTCAAAGACAGCAGAAAAAATTATTCAAGCAGCGATTGAATTAGTGAAAGAAAAAGGATATACAGCAGCTACAACGAAAGAAATTGCAATGCGTGCTGGTGTTAATGAAGTAACGATATTTCGCAATTTTAAAAGTAAGAAGGGTGTTATTGAAGCAGCGGTTGCTGAATTTTCATATGTACCGCATTTAAAACAATTTTTGCAAACAGAGATTGTATGGGAATTAGAAACAGATTTAAAAAACTTAGCAAGGCATTATCATAATTTTTTAGATGAGGTAAAAGATATTATTGCTATCGGTATACGTGAGGCTGGAGAATTTCCTGAATTAGACGGGGAAATTGCTAAAATACCACAAGGACTAAAAGAAGAATTAAGTATCTATTTTGCAAAAATGCAGGAAAAAGGAAACATTATTGATACGAATATTGAAGCGCAAGTAATGAACTTTATCTGGATCAATTTTGGATATTTCTTATCTAAATTACGTTTTGCCGATCGCCTGACAGAAGTTGATGATGAGAAATTTATTGAAAATAATATTGTTTTATATGCTAGGGCATTAAGACCCTAGTATTTATTTAAAATAAAATGCAAGTATGTACTTGCTTGCTAAAAAGGAGAGCGGGAAGATGGATACATTAAAACAATTTTTAAAAAGACCAGGTACGTATGTAGGAATGGTCGTAGCGCTATCATTCCAAATTATTTTCTTTTGCGTGTGGTTAACGGCATATGATGGAGTGAATGAAAGAGCAGATCAAATGCGTATCGCTATTGTAAATGAAGATGTCAATATAGGTAATAAAATAGCAGAAGGCTTACAGAGAAATTTACCATTTCAAGTGAAAGCAGAACGGTCTGTGGAAAAAGCAAACAAAGAAATGAATGACCATGTGTACGATATGATTATTGAAATTCCTGCTTCTTTTTCAAAAGATATAAATGAAACAGGAAAATCAAATTTAAACTTCCACATTAATCAAGCGAATGCCATGATGGCAAAGCAAATGATGGAAGGAGCTGCAAAACAAATTCGAGATAATGTAAATAAAGAGGTAGCAAGTTATAAGAAACAAGCGATTGTCGGAAAGCTACAAGCTGTAGGACCTGAGAATGTAGAAGTGATAAAAGGGTTAACTGAAGATTCAATTGATTTTACAGTTCATAAAGTAAATGATACAAAAGGATTTTCAGTGAATATGGTACCGCTAATGATCGTATTAGCTTCATTTGTAGGAGCAATGATTATGAGTATGGAACTATCAAAAGTTGCAAAAGAAGTAAAGGGCAGTTGGAGTAATTTCTTATCAAGACAAATTATAAACGGTACAGTATCAATTTTACTTGCATGTATTACAATTGGTTTGATGAAAGGCTTCCAAATTGAGATGCACGAAACGGTAGGGAGTATATGGGTGTTTCAAGCAATAGTCTTCTTCGCATTTCTTTCATTAACACAAATGTTTCTAACTGCGTTTGGAAACGCAGGTATGATTTTTAATATTATCTCACTATCGTTACAACTTGTAAGTTCCGGTGTAATTGTCCCACATGAGATGCTTTCTAAAACATATCAAACAATCGGTGAACTATTTCCCGCAACATATGCAGCGAATGGCTATTATACAATAATATTTGGAGGGGTTAGTTTAGAGAGAAATATTATTTCATTATTAGTAATTGTATTGGTTACACAATCAGTAGCAGTGATGACTTTAGCTATAAAAGGAATGGTAAAGGGAAGAAGAAGCTCTGTAGTTAAAGAAGCATAAAATAAAAAGGTATCCTCAATTGGATACCTTTTTATTAGCACTTATTATTTTGCAACTTCTGTCCACTTGTAGTTAAACTCACCACCGAAGTCAGTTGTTACAAGTCCTTTAATAAATCCGCGTTGTAAGTAAGAACGACCTTGTTGGTATAAAGGAGCGACAGCACCGTCTTGTAATAGAATTTTTTCAGCTTGCTTCATTGCTTCAAAGCGTGCCTTTTCATCACCAGCTAAATCTGTTTTTACTTTATGAATTAGCTCATCGTACTCTTTGTTAGAGTATTTATCGAAGTTGTAAGCACTATCTGTTGTAAATAAATCTAAGAATGTAATTGGATCAGCGAAGTCAGGGCCCCAGCCATCAATACCGATTTCATAGTCACCACTTAATAGTAGTTTTAACTGTTGTTTACGTGGTTGTGGTTTTAAATTCACTGTTAATCCATCTAAGTTCTTTTCTAGTTCACCTTTTAAATATTCACCAGTCTTTTTAGCTAAAGCATTATCACTAGTTAATAGTTCAATTGTTACTTTGTCAGTACCAAGTTCTTGCTTCGCTTTTTTCCAGTTTTCTTTCGCTGTTTTCACATCATCTTTCACTAGATTTCCATTTTCTTTACGGAAGTCGTTGCCATCAGGACTTTTTGCAAATTTCGCAGGAACCATTCCTTCAGCTGGAACAGCGCCGTTATTTAAAATTGTTTCTACGTAAGCTTTTTTATTCATTGCGCCGTTAATAGCAAGGCGTGCATGTTGATTTTTTAATGTTTCATTTTTTTGATTGAGTCGTAAAAATTGAATACCAACTTCAGCGCGTTCTTTGAAGTTTGGATCGCCCTTATATTTATCAACAAATTCTGCAGTTAAAGCAACGCGATCAATTTGTCCTGAATCATATAAGTTAACTTCTGTAGACTTATCTTTAACGACATTGAAGTTGATTTCTTCTAATTTTACCGTTTTAGCATCCCAGTAGTTAGGGTTTTTCTTTAATTGGAAGCTTTGCTCATGTTTCCAGTTATCTAATGTGAAAGCACCGTTATAAATTAAATGATTTGTTTCTAAACCGTATTTATCGCCTTGAGACTTTAAGTACTCTTCATTAATTGGCAAGAATGTTGAGAATGTCGTTAAGCTTAAGAAGTAAGGAACAGGACGATCTAGTTGTACTTCTAATGTTTTGTCATCAACAGCTTTGACCCCTAGTTGATCAATCGGCAATTGTTTTTGGTTTATTTGTTTCGCATTCTTTATATCGAAGAATAAGAATGCATATTCAGCTGCTGTATCCGGGTTTACGGCACGTTGCCAAGCGAAGACAAAGTCTTTTGCTGTAACAGGAGTACCGTTTGACCATTTTGAATCACGCAGATGGAATGTATATTTCGTTTTATCGGGACTAACGTCAACCGACTCAGCGACACCAGGAATCGGTTTATTATCTTCTCCCATTGCATATAACCCTTCAAAAACATTACGCATTACGTTCATGGATTCCCCATCCGTTGCTTTTGCAACATCCATTGTTGGAATTTCTGAAGCAAATGATAAGTTAATTGCCTGTTTATCAGGTGCTTTATCATTTGCCTTCGCTCCGCTTGCGTTATCTTTATTTCCCCCGCAAGCAGTTAGTAATAGACTTGCCCCTAAAACAGATGCAACAACAGGTACAACTTTTTTCTTCATTGTTCGTTCCTCCCTAAATGTGTTGTTCGTAACGTCATAATGTCCATGTCTTGAAGTGTATCTATAGAAGAAGAGAAAACCCATTATAAATATGTACATGTAGGTAATCAGGTGTTCTATATATGTATACATGTTCAACTATCATCTATCGTTATATGTTTCAACGTAGTAGACGTTATAGTTTGATGGTGAAATATTTAGTTTCTTTGATTATTTAGAATATTAACACTGGGAAGAACTATATGTCAATAATAAAAATCGGAGTATTATTTTTTAAAAATAATATATTAAAAAAGCGGATTTTCTCCTATTGAGAAATCCGCTTTTAATACATTTTTCCAATAAAACAATTGGTATGGGGAGAAAAACTTCAATTCAGGTTGCCTTTTATTTTTCAATTTGTGCCCATTTGAAGTTTAATTGACCTGCAAAGTCTACTTGCACAATTCCTTTCACATAAGAACGTTCTAAATAAGATTCGCCTTTTTGGTAAAGGGGAGCGATAACAGAGTCTTTAAATAATATTTTTTCAGATGCTAGTAATGCTTCCCAGCGAGCTTTTTCATCACCAGCTAAAGTCGTTTTCACTTTTTCAATTGTTTCATCGAATTCCTTATTAGAGTAATGATCTAAGTTGTAAGGGTTATTCGTTGTAAACAATTCAAGGAATGTAATTGGGTCAGCAAAGTCAGGGCTCCAGCCGTCAATACCGATTTCATAGTCACCTTTTAATAAAAGTGAAACTTGTTGTTTACGTGGTTGTGGTTTCACATTTACTGTTAATCCATCTAAATTCTTTTCTAGCTGTCCTTTTAAGAACTCACCAGTTTTCTTATCAAGGTCAGCATCACTTGTTAATAATTCTAATGTGATTTTTTCAGAACCAAGCTCTTGTTTAGCTTTTTTCCATAACTCTTGTGCAGATTTTGTATCAACTTTGGTTAAATCTCCGTTTATAGTACGGAAGTCCTTTCCATCAGCTCCTTTTGCAAAGTTTTTTGGAACGAGACCAAAAGTTGGTGTAGATCCATCGTTTAATAACGTATTTACAAAGGATTTTCGATCAATTGTTTGATCGATTGCTTGGCGTGCAGACACGTTTTGAAGTATTTTGTTTTGTTGATTCATACGTAAAAATTGTACGCCTACGTTCGGGCGTTCTTTAAAGTTCGCATCTTTTTTATATTTATCAACGAAATCAGATGTTAATTTTATGCGGTCTAATTGTTTTGATTCGAATAGGTTTACTTCTGTTGATTTTTCTTTTACGACGTTAAAATTGATTTCTTCTAGTTTGACAGTATCTTTATCCCAATAGGTAGGGTTTTTCTTAAATTTAAAGCTTTGTTCATGCTTCCAATCGCTTAGTGTAAAAGCGCCGTTGTACAAGATTGTATTATCTTCTAAAGCGTACTTATCACCTTGTGCTTTGAAGAATTCCTCGTTAATTGGTAGGAATGTTGGGAACGCTGTTAAGCTAATAAAATATGGAACAGGGCGTTCTAATTCTACCTCAAACGTATGGTCATCAATTGCTTTTACACCAAGTTGGTCGGCTGGAAGTTCTTTGTTGTTAATTTTTGTTGCGTTTTTAATATCAAAGAATAGAAATGCATATTCAGAGGCTGTTGCTGGATCGACAGCTCTTTGCCAAGCGAAGACAAAATCTTTCGCTGTAACAGGCGTGCCGTTTGACCATTTTGAATCTCGCAGGTGGAATGTGTATTTCGTTTTATCGCCACTTACTTCATGAGATTTTGCAACACCAGGGACAGGTTTGTTACCTTCACCAAGATTATACAAGCCTTCAAATACGTTTCTCATTACTTGGCCAGAATCAGTGTCTGTAGCACGAGCCGTATCCATTGTTCGTATTTCAGTAGGTGAAGATAAGTTTAAAACCTGTTTACTAGGTGCCTCGTCCTTTGCATTTGCTCCGCTTGCTTCGTTTTTATAACTACCGCAACCAGTTAATAAAATACTTACTCCTACAACTGATGCAATACCGGGTACAAACTTCTTTTTCATTTGATTTTCCTCCTAAATAATTAAGTTTGGATGATGATGAGGGAAATGAAAAATAAAAAATCCCTCTTTTCATATTGAGAAAGAGGGATTTTTACGTACAAGTTATGCACCCGTATATAAACGAAGTCCCTCATTCTATCTTTCAAGCACAAAGCTTGCAGGAAGTGGCACAGTATTCAAAATGAACCTGTTGCCGAGGTTTCAAAGGGCCAGTCCCTCCACCTCTCTTGATACAATGAGTAAACGAATAAACTTTATTAATTTTTGTGTTTCTTTGATAATTCAAAATCTTACACCTTGAATAATGAAGTGTCAACCGAATGAAATATAGTTTAAATTTTCAGTTTTCTTTAACGAAAAACCACTGCATATGGCAGTGGTTTTTCTATTAGAAGTTAAAGTTATCTGGATCTGGACCAACGCGACGATCTTCATTTAAAGCTTGAATTGCTTTCATATCATCAGCACTTAATTCAAAGTCGAAGATGTTTGCATTTTCAATAATGCGATGTTCTTTAATAGATTTAGGGATTGTTACAACTTCGTTTTGTAGATCCCATCGTAAAATAATTTGTGCAGTTGATTTATTATATTTTGTTGCAATGTCTTGTAATGTTGGATTGTCTAGTAGTTGGCCTTGCATTAATGGTGACCAAGCTTCAAGCTGGATGTTATGTTCTTTGCAGAAAGCGTGTAGCTCTTCTTGTGCTAAACGTGGGTGGTATTCCACTTGGTTGACCATTGGCTTAATTTCAGCAATTTCAAATACGTCTTGTAAGTGGTGGATGTGGAAATTACTCACGCCAATTGCACGAACACGGCCATCTTTATAAAGCTTTTCTAACGCTTTCCATGATTCAGTATATTTTCCTTTTACAGGCCAATGTACTAAATATAAATCTAAATACTCTAAACCTAATTTCTCTAATGTAGTTTCGAATGCTTGAAGTGTTGTTTCATACCCTTGATCGCTATTCCATACTTTTGATGTAATAAATAATTCTTCACGTGAAATACCTGATTCACGGATCGCTTGTCCAACGCCTTCTTCGTTTTGATAAATTGCTGCAGTATCAATGCTGCGATAGCCATTTTTAATTGCTGCTTTTACAGATTCAATTACTTCTGAACCATCTTCTACTTTAAAAACACCTAAACCGAACCAAGGCATTTTTACACCGTTATGTAATGTTGTATAGTCTTTTAAACTTGTTAAATTCATATTATTTCCCCCTAGCTTTTTTGTTTGTTGCTTCTACTGCTTTTTGAATTGCCTCTGAAAAATTATATTCATATAAAGCTTTGAGACCTTCAGCTGTGGAACCACCGGGTGTTGTTACTTGTTCGCGGAGGTTAGCTGGATCTTGCGTTTGTTCAAGCATAGAAGCAGAGCCGGAAATCATTTGAATGACAAGGTGTTTTGCGGTTGCTTCATCAACTCCATAACTTTTTGTTGCTTCAATTAAGCTTTCAGCAAAGTAATAAAGGAAAGCTGGTGCACTTCCCGTAACTGCAGTAAGCTGATGAACTTCTTCCTCAGTACAAAGTTGCGAAGTACCAATACCTCTTAAAAGCAGTTGCAAGGTTTCCTGATGCATCTCGGTTACCGATTGTCCCATTGTATATAAGGAGATAGACTTTCCGATTTCAGCAGCTGTATTTGGCATAATCCAAGCAACAGGTGTCCCCTCGGGAAGTCTTTCTTCTAAATAAGATGGGCCAATGCCAGCGGCTACCGTTACGACAAGTTGATTCGATAGTAACGGAGATAATTCCGCTAATAAACCTTCATGTGCAGAAGGCGGCATTGCTAAAACAATCGTATCAACAGATGTAACATGCTGCTTCCAATCTGTTGTAGTAGACACATTATATCGCGTTTGTAATTGTTCCAGTTTTTCTACGTTGCTTCGGTTAGAAACGATAATTTCTTCGATGTATTCTTTGCTTGTTTTCAGTAACCCGGAAAATATGGCTTCTGCCATACGACCAGCACCAATAAATAGAATTCGATGTTTAGTTAGCATATCCTTTATTCCTTTCTAGTGGAGATATGTTATAAAAAACGATACCATTTTTAAGAGAATTTTGTAAAAAGAAAAGGCTTCCTGTAGGTAGAATGGATAATAAAAAGGAGGGAATTCATGGTAAAGGCTATTACTTATACTGGTGATAGGGAATTTATCCCGCTTTAATGTGCAGTAAGACCCCCACCTCAAAATTCAGCGAAAGCAAAGAAGTTAGGTGGGGGGCGGGCTGCCCATAAAAGCCCGATTGGTGAGGGCTGATTAAAGTTTCACTTTATTATACATCTGGGGAGAGATGATCATGATTAGAAGTCCGCTTTTTTTAGTCGTTTCTAGTATTATTTGCGTATTGGTTGGATTTTATATTCAATCGAGTTATATTGAAATTTTTGCATCGGTTATGGGGATTATTAATGTTTGGTTATTAGCGAGGGAAAAGGTATCTAATTTTTTGTTTGGCATGATTACGGTCGCGGTATTTATATATATTTTCATTACACAAGGTTTATATGCAATGGCAGTATTGGCAGGCTTTCAATTTATCTTTAATGTATATGGTTGGTATTATTGGATTGCACGCAGTGGTGAAGAAGAGGTAAAAGCAACAGTTCGTTTAGATTTGAAAGGTTGGATTTTCTATATAGTCTTTATTTTAGCTGCATGGATTGGTTGGGGTTATTATCAAGTCCATTACTTAGAATCAACAAGTCCATATTTAGATGCTTTAAATGCTGTATTAGGCTTAGTAGCTCAATTTATGCTAAGTCGAAAAATCTTAGAAAACTGGCATTTATGGATTTTATATAATGTAGTTAGTATTTCAATTTATATTTCCGCTGGGTTATACGTTATGCTAATATTAGCTGTTATTAATCTCTTTATATGTATAGCTGGTTTACTAGAGTGGAAGAACAATTATAAGGGACAAAAACATACAAATAATTATATCTAGAAAATAATTAGAATTGGAAAACCCCTGAAGCACATGCGCTTCAGGGGTTTATTAATAGAATATAAGTTTATGCTTTTGTCATACCTAACAATACAGCGCCACCGATAATTAAAACACTACCTAGTGCAATAAAGATCAATTGACGTTTTGTTTTCTTTTCACCTAAGAAGACAATTGCACCGAATGTTGAGATAACGATTCCAGTTTGAGATAATGGGAAGCTTGTTGCTACTCCGACACGTGGTAGTGAAAGAAGTAAGAATAAGTTTCCAGTTCCCCATAGTAAACCAGATAAAGCATTACGGATTGCATATTTGTTAAATGGTTTATGTTTAGATGTCAGTACAACCGCACCAACAAACATACCAACTGCTTGTGGTAAAATAGCAGACCAACCATCGATATTATACCAACGGATAATAATTACATATACAAGATAGCCAAAAGTAGAAACAATTAAAGTAAGAAGTCCCTTTTTCAATTGTCCTGGTGGCTGAGCATTTTCTTTATCATCTAATGATGTGAATACAACACCAACTACGATTAATAGGATTGCAATCGTTCCCAGAATGATCGTTGTAGTAGTAGTCCACTCGCGGAAAGCGATAACCCCAAAGATAGAAGTTGCAACAAGCTGCATACCAGTAGAAATCGTTACAGTAGTAGAAACACCTAACTTTTCAACTGTTTTTAATTGGTTTACTTGTCCTAAAGCCCAGAATAAACCTGAAATAAAACCAACAATCAAGATTGTCATTGTTAAAGCTGGTTGAGTAAATACATACATAATTGTTGCGAAGAATAGAGCACCGATTGTCATACCTACCGTTTGGCTATATGCACCACCGCCCATTTTTACGCTTACTAATAAGATGTTTCCCCATGCAATTGCAGGAAGAAGCGCTAATAAAATGTCCATTACAAGACTCCCTTCGTTTTGCTATACCAATATAATTACATATCGTTCTAACGATCGGTAATGCCCCACTACTAGAGTAGAAGATTACCGATCGCTAAAACAGGATGAAGAATTCACGATATAAATGCGTTTTCATTTCTTCAATTTTTGAAACACCTCCATATAATAACAGGAAATTGCCTATTTTAGAAAGTAAATTCAAATAGAATGTATATTTAAATAAAAGGTAAAATTCAGTTATTTCCCGACGGTATATTTTTATTTCCTAAGAAATAAAAAAGCAGCTTAACAAAAGCTGCTTTACGAGTTAGTAATTCTTTTATTAATAAGCTGAATACATAGCAAAAATAGGAGGGACATACTAATAGTGATAACTACTAGTGTCCAGGCGAGCTGCATATTACTTGCATCAATCGCCATGTAAATGGCAGTGGGGATAGTCTGTGTTTTACCAGGAATGTTCCCAGCAAACATGAGTGTAGCACCAAACTCACCGAGCGCACGAACAAAGCTCAAAATCATTCCGCTTAGTAAGGCAGGAAATGCAAGTGGAAGTGTGACGTGCAGAAAAACTTGATATTCACTTGCGCCAAGGTCACGAGCACTTTCTTCAATTGGTACATTCGCGATAGAAAATCCTGTTTTTGCTGATTGGTACATAAGCGGAAATGCAACAACTGTAGAAGCAATGATCGCAGCAGTAGATGTGAACATAATAGATTGCTGAAATATTGATTCTATCCACATTCCGATAGGACTGTTATTTCCAAAAATGATAATGAGAAAAAAGCCGATTACAGTTGGCGGAAGTACCATTGGTAATAAGAAAATCGTTTCTAGTATTACTTTATATCTCCATGAGGAACGTGCTAGCGCTCTTCCGATTATCGTTCCTAAAATGGTAACGATAATGGTGGCACATGCGGCTACTCGTAAAGATAGAAAGATTGGTGATAAAATAGTATCAAAGCTCATGGCAATTATAATAGGACGGTAAATCCATATTTCTTAAAGATAGATTGTGCATCTTTTGACTGCAAATACTCATAAAATGAAGTCGCCTCTTTCTTATGCTTAGATTCTTTTATAACACCTAAAGGATAGTGAATTGGCTCATGAGAAGTAGCAGCTGCTGTCTCACCAATCTTCACTTTTTCTGAAATAAGAGCATCTGTTTTGTATACAATACCAGCATCGACATTCCCTGTTTCTACATATGTTAACACTTGGCGAACATCTTTTGTAAATACGACTTTATTTTGAATGTCATTCCAAAGATTTTCATGTGTGAGAGAAGCTTTTGCGTATTTTCCCGCAGGTACAGATTCAGGTGTACCAAGTGCGATTTTTTTTATTTTTTCATCTTTTAAATCTTGAATTTTTGTAAGAGAACTATCTTTTGGGACGACTAGAACGAGTTCGTTTCCAAGGAGATTTTTCCCTTCTTTTTCATTGATGAATCCTTTTTTAATGAGAGTTTGGAATTTATCTTCGGCTGCTGAGAAGAATAAATCAGCAGGTGCACCTTGTTCGATTTGTTGTTGAAGTGCACCAGAAGCGCCGAAGTTAAAAGAAAGTTTAATATTAGGTTCTTTTTCTTTATATTTTATTTCAATTTCTTTTAGAGCATCTTGTAAGCTTGCAGCTGCTGATATAGTAAGTTCAACTGCTGTTCCTTCTTTAGCAGTTGATTTCTCTTTCTTATCTCCGCTTGTACATGCAACGCTAAATATAAGAAGAAAAGAAAGGATAAGTGCCCCGATGGATCGTAATGTAAACTGATTCATAAAAAAATCCCCTTTCGTTTTGACATCATTAATTATAACTAATTATAACTAAATATAACTAGTTATAATTGAATATAATTTGAACATGTAGTTGTTTTTAAAATATAGGAGAAATATTCTTTTCTTTGTTACAATGAAGGAAGAAAGTGAGGAATCGTCTATGGATCATCATTCCTACACAACGGAAGAAGTAGCAAAGCGATTAAAGGTATCAAAACTAACTGTATACGACTTGATTAAAAAAGGGGAGCTGCCTTCTTATAGAGTTGGTAGACAGATGCGCATTGATGCAGCAGATTTAGAACAATATATTAAGAAAATGAAAACAGGTAAGATACAGGTTACCCCTGTAAAGAATGACAGTAATAGTATCTCGAATACATGTATTATTAGCGGACAAGAACTAACGTTAGATATGTTGGCAAAGCGTATAGAAAATCGCCTGCCAAGTTCAACTATATTAAGGGCATATCAAGGTAGTTTAACGAGTCTAGTAAAAATGTATCAAGGAGAAGGAAGTATCGTTAGTTTGCATTTGTTTGATGGGGAAACAGGTACATATAATGTTCCTTATGTAAAACGCATTTTAGTAGGACAGCCATGTATTATGATTAATTTATTAGCGAGGAACGTTGGGTTTTATGTGCAAAAGGGGAATCCTAAAAATATAAAAACATGGGCTGATTTATCTCAATCATCTATACGATTTATAAATCGAGAAAAGGGTTCTGGTATTAGGGTGTTAGTCGATGAACAATCGCGCATTCAAAATTTGAATAAAGAACGTATTAGTGGATATGAATGGGAAGAATCGAACCATCTTGGTGTTGCCACGCAAGTCGCGAATGGAAAAGCTGACGTCGGAGTAGGATCAGAAAAGTTTTCGCAAATTGTAAATGTAGACTTTGTTCCAATCATGAAAGAACAGTATGATTTAGTGATTTTGAAGAATAAAGAAAATGAAGAGCTGATCGAAGTTGTGAAAGACATTCTGCAATCGGAAGAATTTCATAATGAATTAACAGCAATTGGCGGATACGATATGACGAAAACAGGTCAAATTATATATGAAACAAACTAAAAAGCTGCTTGTCTATAAGACAAGCAGCTTTTTCTATATATAAAGGGGTTTGGGGAAACAAAGTGTTAAACAAGACCTTGAGCAAGTGTGTAAATGAAAGCTGTAAGAAGAGTCGCTCCACTTGCAAGTCCTATAAAGTCTGATTTGTTGAAAGTAATGTTGTTCATTATAATCTCTCCTTATTTGTTTAATGTAGTTGCAACGGCTTTTGCATCGACAAGTGCGGATAGCACCATGCCCATTGTATTTAAAAATTTGTTTGATTTCATTTTGTTCATCATGCGTATCCGCTCCTTTTCGAATTGTTGTTGCCCTGCTTTATATCTTAATTATAGGAAATATGATCGCCTGCAACTATCGAATTAGCTTACGGAAGACTTACACTTTTGTAAGAAAAAAAGACATTCGTGTAAGAATGTCTTTTACAGCATATTAATGTGGTGGTGCTCTTCGATTGTTTTTAAAAAGCTACGCATTGAATTTGTCATATAGCTATCCTTGCGGCGTATGAAAACCGTTGAAATACTGCCGTATTTTTCAGGGATTGCATGACAATGTACTTGCCCTGCTTTAGAAAGATGGTGGACAGCAGACTGTGGTACGAGCGTAATTCCAAGGCCGAGTGCAACACTGTTTAATATTGTCTCTAATATATTAAATTCCATAATTCTTTTTGGTAGCAAACCTTCGTCTTTCAGCCATCGTTCTAGTTTGGAACGGTATCCACATCCTTGGTTAAAAACGAGTAAAGGCGTTGTTGTAAATTCTTCTATATGAAAAGCTTTACTTTGTGTTACAAGCATTAATTTCTCTGTACTAACATCGTATTGTTCAATAAGTGGGTGTTTTATTGGTCCTGATATAAAGGCGCCATCTAATTGATGATCGAGTACTTCTCTAATTAATTCTTCTGTTAAACCTGCTTGTAATGATAAATCGACGTTCGGATAGCTTTTATAGTAAGAAGATAAAATGGTAGGTAATGTACTTACTGTTTCGACAGTACCGATTTTTAATATGCCAGAGGGTGTCTCGCTATCTAAAAATACTTGTTTTAGCTCATCAACATCTTGCAAAATTTTATTAACATAAACGAGCATTTTTCTTCCTTCAGCTGTTAAAGTCATGCCTCGTTTATGACGATAAAAGAGCGGTGTTTTCAGCTCGTTTTCTAATTGTTTAATACGCGTTGTTACATTTGATTGTACGTAATTTAATTCCTTTGCTGCGCTACTTACACTACCTTGGTCGGCAACGCTCTGGAAGATTTGCAAGTCTCTTAATTCCATAATACTGTCCTCCTTGATGTTAACTATCATTATAAATGATAGTTAACATCATTTTGAATCATTTTACGTGATGTATTTTTTCTTTTACAATTCTCTTTGTGCAAATAGAAAGAAGCGGGGGATTGTGTTGAGAAGAGGTCAAATGATAATAGGGGCTTTAGCGTGTTTAATTGCAAGTATGTCATGGGGAGCGATGTTTCCAGTTGCTGATCATGCGTTAGAATACATAGATCCGTTTTATTTTTCGCTTATTCGCTATGGAGCGGTGGCGATAATGCTGATTGTATTGTTGTTAATGAAAGAAGGGAAACAGGCATTTCGTTTAGAGGGGAGAGGAAAGTTACTCGTCTTTTTCGGAACGATGGCGTTTACTGTATATAATGTACTTATATTTTTAGGCCAAATGTTAATGGGAAAATCAGGCGTGATGGTAGCCTCCATTATGGAAGCGCTTATGCCGATGATTTCTATTTGTATCCTATGGGGATATAAGCATGTAAAACCGAAAAAGTATATGATAACGAGCATGATTATCGCTTTTATAGGGGCTGTATTTGTTATTACAAAAGGTGATATGAGTTTCTTTTTAACGTTGAAAGATAACATGTTTTCGCTAGCATTTATATTTGTTGGAGTTGTGGGTTGGGTAATTTATACGATGGGTGGTCAAACGTGTAGTGATTGGTCAACATTACGTTATTCTACGTTGACGTGTGTATTCGGTACGACTGTTACAGGAATTATAACGGTAATTATTACGTCGCTTGGATATGTTTCAGTCCCTAGTATGGGAACGATTTCTATCGTGAAATATGATTTATTGTTTATGATGACATTACCAGGAATTGTAGCATTACTCGCTTGGAATTACGGTGTGAAAATTTTATCATCTATTAATGGTATTTTATTTATTAACTTTGTACCTATTACGACTTTAGTTATTATGATGATGCAAGGATATCAAATCACAATGTTTGATATTGTAGGAACTTTATTTGTTATTGCGGCGCTTATTCGCAATAATGTTTGTCAGAGAAAAGAAGAAAACATAAATAAGAAGATGTTACAAGAAGAGCAATTACGTCAAGTTGTTTAATAGGCAATTGGAGGATTTCACATGTTAGAAAGTTTATTGTTTTTCTTCGCCGTTGGAGTTGCTTGTGAGCTTGCAGCAATTAATCGAAATGGTCGTAAGAAGATAAAACAACAAGCTGAAATGATACAGCTTTTAAAAGAGTTAAAAGAAAGAAACATTTAAAAAGACGACCGGGCATAGACGGTCGTCTTCTTCTATATAAAGGGGAAAGGGGACACAAAGTTATACAAGCGTAGCAGCGTAAATAAAAGTAGTAAGAAGAATCGAGCCGCTAGCTAATCCTAGAAAATCTAATTTGTTAAATGTGATGTTGTTCATCATGCATTCTCCTTACTTGTTTAATGTAGAAGCAACAGCTTTTGCATCGATAAGAGCGGAAAATACCATGTCCATTGTATGTAAAAAATTGTTTGATTTCACTTTGTTCATCATATAAATCCGCTCCTTTTCGAATAATTATTGCCCTGTTTCTGACTTAATTGTATGAAAAATAGCGGAGAGTAACTATCGAATTAGCTTACAGGAAAATTACACTTTTGTAAGAATTGAAATTTAATAATTAAACCTTAAAATTATTACCAACTCCTAAAACTTAGTGTTATAATTGTGGTAAGAAAATAATTATACTTCGGATGTTCAGAAAGGAACGAAACAAATGTATAAACCAATTACATTTTTGTTGAAATATATATTTAAAACAGCTGGGAAAGTAGAAGTGCAAGGAAGAGAAAAGCTACCAGAAGGTGGCCCATATGTTGTTGCGTGTACACATACAAGTTTTATGGATGTATTAATGTTAGCTACAGGGATGTACCCGACGGAAATTCATTACATGGCCAAAAAAGAATTATTTGAAGGGAAATTCAAAAATTGGTTCTTTAAAAATGTAAATGCATTCCCTGTAGATCGCGCAAATCCCGGACCGAGTACACTTAAAATTCCATCACGATTATTAAAAGAAGGAAAAGTGGTAGGGATTTTCCCGAGTGGAACGAGATCGTCAGAAGATGTTTCGTTAAAAGCTGGTGCTGTGACAATTGCGATGCGTTCTAATGTTCCACTAGTACCGGCAGCTTATATTGGTCCATCAAGTGTAAAAGAATTAATAAAAGGAAAAAGGGCGCAATTGATTTTTGGAGACCCAATTCAGATTGATGCTGAAGAACAAATAGATCGAAAAACAGCTATGAAAATGATGACAGATCAATTAAATGAGAAGTTTGAGGAGCTAAAGGAAGCTTTGCAATCAAATCAAAAGTAAGAAAAGACGACCGGGCATAGACGGTCGTCTTTTCTATTACTATTTATAATAAAGGGGAAAGGGGACACGAGATTTATACAAGCGTAGTGGCGTAGATAAAAGTCGTAAGAAGAATCGAGCCACTAACTAGTCCTAAAAAATCTAATTTGTTAAAAGTAATGTTGTTCATCGTATATTCTCCTTACTTGTTTAATGTAGAAGCAACAGCTTTTGCATCGATAAGAGCGGAAAATACCATGTCCATTGTATGTAAAAAATTGTTTGATTTCACTTTGTTCATCATATAAATCCGCTCCTTTTCGAATAATTATTGCCCTGTTTCTGACTTAATTGTATGAAAAATAGCGGAGAGTAACTATCGAATTAGCTTACAGGAAAATTACACTTTTGTAAGAAAAACGAATGAAGGTGTAATGATGAGAAGGTTTGACATATGTTCATGGAATTTATTAATTTAAAAGTAGAGGTGAGTGTATGGCTAATATTAAAGATATCGCCAAGATGGCTGGGGTTTCAGTTACAACTGTTTCGAGGGTGCTAAATGATCATCCATACGTAAGTGAAGAAAAAAGGAGAGTTGTTTTAGAAATAGTTGAGAAATTGAATTACTCACAAAACGCAAATGCTGTTCATTTATCAAAAGGAAAGACGAATATTGTTGGTGTAATTCTCCCTTACATTAATCACCCGAGCTTCGATGCAATGGTAGGGGGAATGATGGAGGGAGCGTTAACTCATAACTACAGGGTGCTACTTTGCCAAACAAACTATAATAAAAAAGAAGAAATGAAAAGTTTACATATGTTAAAAACGAAACAATTGGATGGCCTTATTATTTGTTCACGTGCAAATGATTGGGAAATGATAGAACCGTATGCTTCTTACGGCACAATCATTGCTTGTGAAGACAATGATATTTCAAATATCTCAAGTGTATATACAAATCATTCGGCAGCTTTCCAGCTAGGAATGAATCACCTTATTGAAAAAGGTTATAAAAAAATTGGTTATTGCACGGGGAGAAGGCTAGGACCGAGTAGTCAAAAGCGTTTTGATGTGTATAAGCGTCAATTGCAATCTATAGATGAAGAAGTGAATGAAGAATGGATTTTCACAGAATGTTTTACATTAGAGGATGGTGTGAGAGTCGCTCATAAGTTAAAAAGTATGCAGAATCTTCCTGAAGCGTTAATAGTAGCAGGAGATGAAGTTGCGATTGGGGTTATGACGGAAGTTGGGAAATTGGGTATTCAAGTTCCTGAGGATTTAGCGATTATTGGTTTGGATAACCAACCTATTTCGCAAGTGTTGCAACTTACAACCATTGATCAAAATTTGAAGGGGATAGGAAAAGCGGCTTTTGAAATGTTTTACCGGCAAATAAGTGACGAGAGTTCTAAACAAGAAAAGGTGGAAATTCCATATGAACTTGTGGAACGCTCTACCGTTTAGTTTTAATCCGTTATGTGTATAATCACATAACGGATTATTTTTTTGAAATATTTTTGACAGGAAACGCGTTTCATACTTTATAAAGGAATTAAACCGGTCTGTAACAATCCATGGATTCTTTTCAAAAATAGTATTTGGAGGGAAATGCATGAATGAACTTTTATTAAGTATAAAAAAGTTTTTAGGGAATGACGAAAATGTTTTAGCCTTTGTGGTGGGGGTTTTTGAGAAGGATAATTTCACGTTATGTTATCAACATGGGATTTTTGTTGCGACTACTAGACGTCTCCTGTTTTACGGAAAATTTCCGTACTATCCTTCAATATTTAAAGAGTACTCATATTTGCATATAGATAGCATAGTTTTTCGCCCGTATTTCGAATTTATTTGTAATCATGAAACCATTCGAGCTAAGTATATTCAGAAGGGGAATGTGGAGCAATTTGTCCGTATAGTTAGAGCGAATGTGAATAATTAATCATCCCCTTGTTTAAACATAATATCTTGGTTTTGATGAGGGGAAAAGTGCAATAAAAACAACTTCTAAACCTCTAGGAGATAGTGATACAATGTCAAATGGGGGAGGGTATGAACTATGGTTAATCAACGTATAAAGGAAATAACACTAATTACAATTGGCTCATTATTATTCGCAATTGGTATTAATTACTTTGCAATTCCAAACCGTCTATCAGAGGGTGGAATTATTGGTTTAACGGTTGTTACGTACTATTTATTTGATTGGTCGCCGGGGATTGTGAATTTTGCTATAAATGCAATTTTACTAGCGGTTGGTTATAAATTTTTTGATAAGAAAACAATGGTTTATACAATTTTAGGGATTGTAGAAACATCTTTGTTTTTATATGTTACAGAACATATTGAGTACCATGTAAATAGTGATACTTTATTAGCGGCACTATTTGCTGGTGTATTTGTCGGTATCGGATTAGGCTGTATGTTCAAAGCTGGAGGTACATCAGGGGGATCGGCAATTTTAGCACGATTAGCAAATCAATATTTAGGTTGGAGTGTCGGAAAAGGTGTACTTATTATTGATATCGTTGTAATTGCTGGTTCTGTATTTATAATAGGGCAAGAAAAAGCAATGTACACACTTGTTGCAGTATTCATCGGAGCGAAAGTAATTGATTTCATTGTAGAAGGAATGGACACAAAAACGGCTGTTACAATTATTTCAAATCAACCAGAGTTAATACGTGAGGCTATTACGAAAAACATGACACGCGGTGTTACTGTATTAGAAGGGCGCGGCGGATATACTGGTAAAAATAAAGAAGTTTTATATGTTGTTATTAATAAACAAGAGCTTGTTAAGTTAAAGCAAGTTATTAGCCGAGTAGATGAAGATGCTTTCGTTGTTATTCACGATGTACGCGATGTACTTGGTGGTGGTTTTAAAGCGAGCTAAAAGGTGAACGAGTAAATTCGTTCACCTTTTTTATTCTTACAAAAATGTAAGTGTAATGTAATGAGATTCAATAGTAGATTTTGTTCCTTCTTTTTAAAATGGATGTATATATATCCTGCAGAGGAGGAATGTTTATTATGAAGAAAAAAATGATCACTACTATAATAGCGATGATAGTGATAGTAGTAATGTTACTGCCTACGAAACTTGGACCAGTTATCGATAAATATAATCCGCTTTATAAGAAGAAAGAATACTATACGGTTGTGAATACAATTGGTCAGCATGTTGGTGATGAGTGGTATGAATATGAATTTATAGCATTTGACGAACGTGGAAAAGAACAAAAAATAAAGAAGACTGTTAAGCATATGTTAAAGAGAGATGAAGCATTAAAGGTGTACGCAAAAGGACGCTACGGCGAGTCAATCGAAGAAGTTGAAGCTGTAAACATTCCTATTAATGCAAAGAGTAAACTTTTAGCGATGAGATAGCGGATTATACCCCCACCTATTTTTTGTCGAAAATAAAAATACTAGGTAGGGGTATTTTAGTGTGTGTGAAAAAGCCTTGGTCCATATGGACCAAGGCTTTTTTTATTATATAAAGGGGAAGGGGGTACATTGTAGTAGCATGAGTGAAAGGTATAAGAAGAGTGGCTACTAACAATGCAATTTGGTTATGTGAGTGTTCTTCTTATTTGGCTTACTTTCTAAATTTATTGTACGAAATATTGATAAGGGAAACTATCGAATTACATTACACCTAGCTTACAAACATGTAAGTCTTCTGTAATGTAATTCGATAGTTAAAAGCTATTGAATTTCATATAGTGTAATTAGAAAGTCTCACTATATTACTTTCTGTTTGTAATGTAATGAAGAATGAAAAACCAACTACTTTTTAATAGCCCTGATCTGTATGTAGATGGGGCCTTTTTTATAAACCTTACAACATTGTAAGGTTTACGTAAGTTAATTCGATAGTAAATTTGTCATATTTTTTGCATAATAGATACAAATAGATAAAAATAATTAGGGATATAGTAAGAAGGGAGAAGAATGGGATGCGTAAAGAAGAAGTAGTGAAGTTTCCAATTAAAGATTTCTGTAGCTACTTTACTGTTGCCGTAGTATGTATTGGATTATTTGATATCATAACAAACTTAATTGTTAAATAACATAGATGATAAAACAAGAAAGGAGATCCTTTCTTGTTTTTTTATGAACATAATCAATGGGTTATTAATAATATGCCACGTTTTGGTTTTGTATTAGGATTCTAATTTTTTTGCACGTTTTAATAATAAAAGAAAGACAATGACGAAGAAACCAAGTATAAGGAAGAATCCATATTGTTTTATATAATCCATTACGTCACTTGCGCTTGTTGGTTTTTCAACGTGAATGCCGTCTTTATTAGTAGTGATATGAATATCTTTCGTTTTTACTTCATTTGTTTCTTTTTGTAAATCAATCCATTCTATATTTGGAACGTTTTCCAAATCCTTTAATACTTCTTTTAATGGTTTCACACCTAAGTAAGGATGATAGAATGCACCGATAATGCCGTCAGATAGTTTTGCAACAGATACAGCACGTTCTTTCATTTTAGCAATAGCATGTGGCTTATCTTCTTCAATAAAGCCGACTGTTTCAGGTATTAATTTCATCCCATGTAAAAATGATGGGGTACTTGTATAAAATGGTGAATGCATGGATTTCCAAGTTGTATCACTTAACTGTAGTTGTCCTACATAAGTTGAAAAGTACCTTGATAATATTTCATATCCTTTTTGAGACATCGTGTAATGAGGTGCTTCAAATGCGACAGGATATAGTTTGGCATCTACAAGTTCTTGAATGCCTTTTTCGATATGATCAGTCGTATATTTTTCTTCAAACTCTTCCCCTTTTTTTACATATGCATTATAGGCATCTATATTAGGAAAGTCATCTTTTGTTTTTG
The DNA here is from genome assembly GCF_055902415.1 of Bacillus sp. SSR7. Taxonomy (NCBI): domain Bacteria; kingdom Bacillati; phylum Bacillota; class Bacilli; order Caryophanales; family Bacillaceae; genus Bacillus; species Bacillus sp. SSR7. The sequence goes on from NZ_JBVVXV010000020.1 coordinate 54,033, forward strand.
GTTGTTCATGATTTGGTTGACGAATTGGCTGGTCTGTTTTTACGTCCCAAAATTCAAAACCTTCACCGGTTTCACTATCATAAAATTGGTGAGTATAACCATGCATAATAATTGCTGCACCATCGTCTTGCATAGAGCGTAAAAGATCGACTAGTTCGGGTTTATCTTTTAAATGTACTGTCTTTCCTGTATCAGGATCTTTATATACCGGGATGACCGTAATCATATAAGGAATCTTTTTCTCTTTTAGTAATTCAGCAATTTCTTTTAATTGATTTATATCTGCTGCCGGATGAACGTCCTCAAGACGTAAATAAGCTTCTACTTTATTTGTCGTTGGCTTTTGTCCGAAGTAAGAATATAACGTTTCACCGACATAATGAGACATCCAGTCAAAGAGATTTGGCGTTGCAACGTAATAAGATGTTTCATGCTGAACGATTAGTGGATTCTTACTATTTGGGGTTAAAGCGTTAGCAAGAACAGTTCCGTTTGTATCAAAAGACTGAATCAATCGTTCTTCTTCTAAAGTGTTTTTTAGCTTATGGCTTGGATATTCGATTTTATTAACTCGTATATCATTATCCTTTAGAGTAATGAAAGAAAAGCGATTAGATAACTGTTCGACATTTTGTCCTAAAACTAATACTGGGCCTGAGAAATCTTCTAGAATTTGTTTTGCTTCAGCAGGAACATCTTCTTTTTGTTCCCCGATATAGACAATATGTGTATAAGAAGATGAATTAGTAATTTCATTAGCCTTGTTTAAACTTTTCATAGTTATATCGTTTGTAAAATGTCCCAATTGAGTATTAAGGATTTGAATATTATTTGTAATTTTATCGTCTTTTGTACTATATAAAACAAGTACTTTTGGTTTTGATGATGTTTGCGCAGAGGTGTGGATAGGGATAAGAAGTAAAATACTGAACAAGAGTATTATGCACTTTTTCATTTGGTCTGCTCCTATTCTATATATAGAGTTCAATTTACAATTATATACAATGAATACGTTGTAGTCTATGAAAGTTACATTTTTGCACGTATTTACCAGCTGTTTTTTCACAAAATCGGTCTAAAGCATGATGATAATATGTATAGTTATTTGCTATGATAAAAGAGTAAGAGAATGATAGAATGTGGGTAATTGTAAAGGGAAGAAGGCTGAAAGGGGACAAATTTCAGCGGAGAAAGAGGTAGAGGTAGTGAAGAAATTCTTTGTAGGATTTTTAGTTGTTCTTGGGGTGTACTTATATTTCCAAGGAAAGTCTGAAGGAATGGGCAAATTAGTAAATGAGACAAGCTATGTTGACTCAGAAGAAGCAAAACAGATGAAACAAATTATTATAGAGGAAGCAAAGAAAGTCAATCTTCCAGAATGGATACCTCTTACAATTGCCGAACATGAAAGTCGATTAAATCCAAGAAGTGTTGGAGATAACGGAACTTCATTCGGATTGTTTCAATTGCATCGCGGTGGTGGACTTGCACCGGATCATTTAACTGATGATGAGCTGAAAGATCCACGTACAAATGCGCAAATTGCAATGCCGCATTTAATGAAAGGATATAAGCGCGGGGTGCAGAAAGGTTTGACTGATTTTGCATTACTAAAATATGTAGCAAATACATCTGGATGGCCAGGTAATCTGGGTCCAGAGTGGACGGATAATAACATGAAGTATAACATCGGATTAGAAGATGTGTATTATCGAAATAAAGGTGTAATAAAAGAGTAGGTTTTTGATACCTACTCTATTTTTTGTGGCTAATTGCGTCGTCTTGTTTTGTGAAATACGCCGCTAGTTGTATTTTCACCTCTTCTAGTTTTGTAGAAACTTGCGGTATTTTATATCCTACATATAATGGTGAAACGACAAATCTAGGAACAACTTTACAAATGATCTTTCCACTTACGTGATAGAAAAATAAGTTATAACTACTACATCCTTTATGGAAATCTTTCAGTATGTAACGTACAGTTTGCTGAATATAATTTGCTAGTTCATCTATGCATCCAATATCTTCAATGATGATATTAAATTCAGTAAAACCGATAATAGGACGATCTGAAATATTGAGTTCAATGTGTTCGTTTTTTTGTACAATTACTCCTCGGAAGTTGTCCTGTTCTACGTTACCGAGATAGTCTACATACTTCATTCCAATAATTTGCATGTGTGCATGATGCAAACTTCCACCTGAGAATGGACCGTGATTTTTGTATAAAATTACAGATGTGAATTCTTCGCTCTTCTGTAAGTCTAACCAATGTTTAATGGAGAAACGGATTAACGATCGCATATGTTCTTCTGTATATGTCGCAATATGATCTTCACAATTATCTATTTCGATTAGCACCGTTTGAAATGTATCTTTTAATGTAGGAAATTTGTTTTTTAGCCAAATAATTGAGCCTTCAGTTGCTAAAATATCCGTTAAATTTTCTCTGTCACAAAAAGGACATGCAGCGCTTCTATTCCGGATGCTTTCTGGTTTTTGTTTGCCGATATCGTTTAAAAAGTATAGTTGTTGTGTATCCATTTGTATTTATGCCCCTTTAAAATATGTGTAAAAATCCCGCTTAATACATTCGGGAAAAGAAGTGGAAAATCCTTTAAAGGGAATAGGAAAAATAAAAGACAAGATCTCCTCATTAAGATAGGGTACCTTGTCTTTTATTTTTTCTTTAATAATGTGTATGGATAATATAGATCGTTTTTATTGTGCTTCTTTTTTCTATTTTTTATTGTGTAAAAGGCAATTGCTGTACTTGCGATTACAATAATGGCTTTCTTCATATTCATTTACCCCTTTTTTTATTGTTGGTTTAATTCTTGGCTAACTGCTTTTGCATCAACTAAAGCGTGTAAAATCATTTTTACCATGTTCATCATATTTTTTCACTCCTTTTTATAGTTCGTTTAGTTCTTTTACAACTGCTTGTCCGTTCACTAATACCTCAAAGATTGCTTTTACGATTTCCTTCATCATGATTGTTTCCTCCTTTTGTTGTCTCTTTTGTTTACATCTTTATTGTATAGGGAGGCATCTTTTCGTACTATCGCTTTCCATTACGTGAACATAACAGTTTTGTAAGATTGGATGTCACTTATCGAAATGTTTAGTCTATCTTCATTATTTTCAGAAAAATGACTATTCAAACATGGAATGGGAAAGTATAATAAAGAAGTAAGTATTAAATTCCGTACGAAAGGGGTGAATGAGATGAAACGTTCTTTAGCTGCACGTGCCAAATTTTTAGATTTTATCTATTTTTGTCGTGCGATTTTTCATGATGTAGTTGTTAACGGGATACGTCTGTCCTTTTTTAACAATTGCATAGTAGCTATTGAACGATAGAAATCTCTTCACCCATTTTTAATAAACGTGTGAAAAGGGAGCTATTTGGCTTCCTTTTTCTATGTCGAAAACCATGGGGAATGTTTCTTTCCCATGGTTTTTTATATTGAAAGGAGTACGGAAAATGACAATTTGTAGTGTAAATAATGTAACGAAATCTTTTGGTGGAAACATCATATTTGAAAATATATCGCTTGAAATAAAGAATGGTGAACGTGTTGGATTAGTTGGTCGTAACGGTAGTGGGAAGACAACAATCTTTCAGCTTCTAACTGGAATGGAAAGTTTAGATGCAGGGGCCATTCATATGAAGAAAGGTACACGTATTGGTCATGTAGCACAAATTCCGAAATTTGATGAGAGTATGACTGTATATGAAGTATTGAGTTCCGCTTTTAAAATAGAAAAAGAATTAGAAAGAGAAATGCGTACTTTAGAAAAACATATGGCGGAAGAACAGGAATCTTCTGTTTTACAAAAGTTAATGGAGAGATACGGAATCATCCAAGAAAAGTTTGCGTTTCTAGGTGGTTATGAAATCGAAGCGAACATTATGAAGGTAGCAAATGGTCTACAGGTGATAGAACTATTCCATCGATCATTTCTGGAGTTAAGTGGTGGGGAGCAAACAAAAGTAAGCCTTGCATACATGCTGTTGCAGAAACCAGATTTACTTTTATTAGATGAACCAACCAATCATTTAGATTTATTTGCAGTCGAATGGTTAGAGCAATTTTTAAAAGAATACAACGGAACAGTTATGGTTATTTCACATGATCGCTATTTCCTTGATGAAGTTGTAACGAAGATTTTTGATTTAGAAGATGGAGAGATTCACGTGTACCATACAAACTATTCTCGGTTTGTTGAAGAGAAGGAAGAAAGGTTACTTCAGGAGTTTCAGACTTATCAAGAACAGCAAAAGAAAATAAAGAAAATGAAAGAAGCAATTAAGCGATTACGTGAATGGGCAAATCAGGCGAATCCTCCGAATGAAGGATTGCATAAGAGAGCAAGAAGTATGGAACGTGCACTGGAACGGATGGAGAAACTAAAAAAACCTATTTTAGAACGAAAACAAATGGGACTTCAGTTTGAAGGGCAAGAGAGAAGTGGGAAAGATGTTGTTGTAATGAAAGAAGTGAGTAAAGGATTTGCCGAACATCTTTTATTTAACGAAGCAAATTTACATGTTCGTTTTCAAGAGCGTGCGGCTATCGTTGGTCGTAATGGTACAGGAAAGACAACGCTATTAAAGTTATTATTAGAAGAAATAGAACCAGACGGTGGAGAAATTCGAATTGGAAGTAGTGTGAAAATCGGTTATTTATCCCAGCATGCGTACGGAAATATGAAGAGTAATGTATTGGAGGCTTTCAGGGAATGTGTAGCTGTAACAGAGGGAGAAGCGAGACATATATTAGCTAAGTTTTTATTTTATGGTCCAGCGGTGTTTAAGAAAGTAACGCAACTGAGTGGTGGAGAAAAAATGAGGTTAAGACTTGCACAACTTATGTATCAAGATATCAATTTTTTAATTTTAGATGAGCCGACAAATCATCTCGACATTGAATCAAGGGAAGTTTTAGAGGAAGCCCTTGAACAATATAATGGGACGATTTTAGCTGTTTCACATGATCGTTATTTTTTAAATAAGTTATTTGAAAAGACGTATTGGATTGATGAGTGTAAATTATTTGAGTTTGCAGGGAACTATGCATGGGCTCGTCAAAAGTGGGAAGAAAAACTTGAGACACAAGTAATAAAGCAACAGCGCCAAGGAAGAAAAAGGATTGAAACAGCCCCTGTAAAAAAGAAAGAAGCTAGGAATATTGAGGAGATTGAAACCGAGTTAATGCATGTTGAAGAAGATATATATACGCTTGAGTGTAAGATGGAACATGTAGTTGATGTTGAAATGCTTGAACAATTGTATGAAGAAAAATCGAAGAAAGAGTTGTTACGAGCGGAGTTATATAATGAGTTAGAGAATATTGTGGAGTAAAGAAATTAGAATGAAAGAGCAAGTTGTTTTCTCATATTTTGAGGAGGGCTTGCTCTTTTGTATAAGAATAGAGAAATAATTGGTATAATTTTCTTGTTATCACAATGAAGAGGCGCACTTTAGGTTATTAAAACGTGAGGAGAATTTTATGTTAGGATACGCGAGAATTGCTACAATCGTCATGATCTGTTTTGTTTATGCAAACCATGTTTCACGTGAAACAGCACATTTGCAATTTTTTGTGGGTATAGCACTTTTTATTTATATTGTGAATCATATTTTGCTAGTAAAAGTGGATGGAGGTAAAAAACTTGTTTTTTATACACTATTAGCGAATGGGATAGTTACAGCTTTATTAGGTTTTTTATTTCCTGAGACATGTTTATATTTAATTATATTTGGAATTGATGCAGTAGGGCTATTTATTCATGAATTTCGTAGAAGCATGATGTACTTTTTTATTACTTTTTTCTTTCTTTGCTGGTTTATAAATATAATACATGCTTATGAACATACAGGTAGTTTAGAATTGGAGAGTAATGCTATTAATTTTATGTTTATCGTTTTTAGTGCTTTAGCTGGAAGCTTAATAAAAAAACTTACAGCTGCTCGGAAAATGGTAGATGAGCAATATGAGGAATTGACATTGTCTCATACAGCTCTAAAAGAAGCGCATGAACAATTACGTCTATATGCCAAAGAGGTAGAAGAATTGACAGCCGTTCGAGAGCGAAATGATATTGCCCGAGAAATTCATGATACTGTCGGTCATAATATGACAGCCTTACTTGTCCAATTACAACTTGCAGAGGCTTTGTGGAAACAAAAGTCGGACGCTACGGAAGAGGTTTTACATACATGTCATGGGCTAGCCAGGAAATCACTTCAAGAGGTGAGAGCATCTGTACATGCCTTAAAAGAAGAAGGTAAACTAGGGAACATAATAGAAAATATGCGTGAAATGTTACATGGATATTCTAAAGCGACGAAAGTACAAGTATCTTTTCAATTACAAGGGGATCCGGTTTTGATTCCGTTGTCACTACAACCTACACTCCTCCGGGTTATGCAAGAGTCTTTAACAAATGCAAAGCGGCATGGCAAAGCGAGTTTATGTGAAGTGAGTTTAACTTGTTCGGCGAAACAAGTTAAACTATGTATTTTGGATAATGGCTTGGGAGTTAACGAGGTAAGCCCTGGTTTTGGTTTACTTAATATGAGAGAACGAGTAGAGGAACATGGTGGAACTATTCAATTTGAGAGTGAGATAGAAAAAGGCTTTCGGTTACAGATTGAATTTCCACTTCAGGAGAAAACGTGGTTAATAGGGGGAACTGTATGATTCGGATTATGATTGTTGATGATCAATCACTCATTCGTGATGGTTTAGCGATGTTATTAAACTTACGTCAAGAACTTGAAGTAGTGGGAACTGCTACAGATGGAGACGAAGTGATACAAAAGGTGAAAGAGCTACATCCTGAAATTATTTTGATGGATATTCGGATGCCTCGTATGAATGGTGTTGAAGGAACACGTTTAGTTAGAGAACAGTTCCCTCATATAAAGGTACTTATGTTGACGACTTTTAGTGATAGTGAGCTTATCTTTGAAGCATTGGAGCGAGGAGCAAGTGGTTATTTATTGAAGGACATGGAGACAGATGCAATCGCTCAAGCAATTTTAACGGTGCATAGTGGAGGGGCTGTGCTTCCTCAGGATATAACAGCGCAAATCATAAAAGAATTAAAAAAGACAAAAGTAGCAGTAGAGTGCACCACACCAGAACAATTAGCGCAATTAACTGAGCGAGAAGTAGATGTTTTAAGGGAAATTGGACTTGGGTTAAATAATAAGGAGATTGCGGAAAAGTTATTTATTACAGAGGGAACTGTTAAGAATCATGTTTCTAATTTAATTAGTAAGTTAGAACTGAGAGATCGAACGCAAGCAGCCATATACGCAGTAAGGTATGGCATCACGATGTACACATGACTTTTGGCATATATAAGTGTGAAAAAGCAGCAGAATTTGCTGCTTTTTTATTTTGTATTTCTATCTCAAGGATGATGGAGAGAAGAAGAAATTTTTCTACAATGAAAGTGTAGATGAATGCAAAGGGGCTGAATCAGTATGTTAGTCATAGATCATATTACGAAATCATTTGGTAAGAAGAAAATCATAAAGAATGTTTCTTTTGAGGTGAAGAAAGGGGAAACATTCGGATTGCTTGGTCCAAATGGAGCGGGAAAATCAACGACGATATCAATGATTTGCGGGTTAATTTCATACGACAGTGGCGATATAAAAGTTGGTGGGAAATCTGTAAAAGAATATCCATTAGAGGCGAAAAAGAAAATTGGTATTGTTCCACAAGACATTGCGCTCTATCCAACACTTTCAGCGAAGGAAAATTTGGTTTTTTGGGGAAAGATGTACGGTTTAAATGGAAAAGTTGCAAAAGAGCGAGCGGAGGAAGTATTGGCTTACGTCGGTTTACAGGACCGTGGAAAAGATAAAATTGAAACATTTTCAGGTGGAATGAAAAGACGTATTAATATTGGTGCCGCACTTATGCATGAGCCAGAGTTGTTAATTATGGATGAACCGACAGTTGGGATTGATCCGCAATCGAGAAACCATATTTTAGAGACTGTTAAAAAATTAAATGAAAAAGGGATGACAGTTATTTATACGAGTCATTACATGGAAGAAGTAGAGTATTTATGTGAAAGAATTGCAATTGTTGATCATGGAAAGGTAATTGCATTAGGAACGAAAAGGGAGCTATGTAATCGCCTGGCAGATGGGTTTATAGTGAGATTGCAATTAAATCGTTATAGTACGGAACTGCTACAAAAGTTGAAAGCACTATCTGTTGTTGAACGAATTATTTTTGATGAAGATAATAGTACGATTGATATTGGGCTAAATGGTGGTGAGTCCATTGGTACAGTTGTGTCAGTAGTGGTGGAGAACAACGCTCAAATTTTAAAGCTTGAAGTGCAAGAACCGAATTTGGAGGCACTCTTTTTACAATTAACAGGACGTTCACTTCGTGATTAAGGAGGTTAGTGCGGGATGAAAAGTTTTATTATTGCATGGAAAGATTTAAAAATACGTTTAATTGATCGACGCGGATTTATGATGATGTTAATTATGCCGCTTTTATTAACAGCGATTTTAGGTTCAGCGTTAAGTAATATATTTGATAATGGTGGACTACCAAAAACAGTGATTGGCTATTATCAAGTAGGAACTGATGAGTTTGCAGATGTCTTTCAAAAAGAAGTATTGCAATCTAAAGAATTAAAAGATGATGTGAAAGTAAAGATAGTTAATTCTCAGGAAGAGCTTGAAGATATGTTGAAGGAAAAGAAAATCGATGTGGGAATCATCATCCCAAATAAATGGAGCGAACAAGTACAAGATGGAAAATTAAAAGAGCCAAAGGTGCTTATAGACCCATCAAAAGATATACAAGCAAAAATCGCTGAATCAATGATCCGCTCTTTTTCAGAGCGTGTTCAAACAGTTGCGGTATCTACTAAAAGTGTTGTGACGGAATTAGCAAAGTCTCAGCATAGTAATGTGGAACAAGTTGCAAAAGAAGTAAGTGGAGATTTACAAACAGTAGCAACTTCGGGTACAGATAACATTGAAAAAGGAACGATAGGTAAAAAAACAGTTGCAGCGATGCAGTATTATGCAGCAGCGATGTTAGTCATGTTCTTACTATATAACATAACGGTAGGTGCAAAGTCAGTTGTCACAGAGCAACGAACTGAAACGTTGGCGCGTTTGTTTAGTACACCAACGAGCTCATTTTCAATTTTATTTGGGAAGTTTTTAGGTACATTATTATTTGCATGTATACAATTTGGAATATTTATAGTTGCTACACACTTTATGTTTCATGTGGAATGGGGCGGAGACTTGTCTCAAATAGTAGCGATAGGAATTTCTTATGCAATTTGTGTTTCTGGTTTATCTATGTTAATTGCCGCTTTTATTCGTGAGGAAAAAACGGCAGATGTAATGGGAGGAATCGGTATTCAAATACTCGCTATATTAGGAGGATCAATGTTACCGATTTATGTATTCCCTGATACACTTCAAACCATTGCGAATATTGCTCCGAATAAATGGGCACTTACAAGCTTTTTAAATATTATGTCGGGAACATCTTGGGATGTGCTACTCCCTGTTATTTTTAGTTTATGTAGTGCAGGAATTGTCTCCGTTATGATAGGAACATTACGTTTACGTACGAGATAGGAGGGAGAAATGATGAAGAAGGTTTGGGCACTTTGTTGGCTAGAGTTAAAACAAATTTTAATAAAACCACAAAGTTATATACTTATGTTTGGAATGCCTATTATTTTTACACTCATTTTCGGCGGACTTTTGGGTGGAAGTGGGAATACGAAAGTAAATGTTAGCTTAGTAGATGAAGATGGTTCTGTATTATCTAGCAAGTATTACGAGGACATAAAGAAAAGTGACTTAATTTCTATAGAGAAGGTAACGTATAAGGAAGGCAAACAGAAGATTGAAAACAAAAAATCATCCGGTATAGTTCTTATTCCGAAAGACTTTCAAAAGAATATGTTAGATGGAAGGATAGAAAATATTCAGTTTCAAGCCAGTGCTGATTTTACTGGTGGAACTTCTGTAGAGCAAGTATTGGCAAGTGCATTAAAAAAAATGGAGATAGAAGTTAGTGCAGCGAGCGATTTTGAGAAGAAAAGCAACGCCTCGTGGGAACCTATGTATAAAGAAATCTATACAAAAGTAGAACCTGCTTCGATTCAAAAAGAATCAATTTCACATGATGATCAAAAGTTAAATAACGTTACAGGGCGAGCGGCAGGATTTTCAATTCTATTTGTTATGATTGTTATGTTAAGTGCGACGGGGACTATTTTGAAAGCTAGACAACTTGGTGTTTGGTCTCGTTTATTAGAAGCACCAGTTTCAAAAGTTCAAATACTAACGGGATATATCCTTTCATTCTTTTTAATAGGGTGGATTCAATTTGGTGTTCTAATGATATTAACGCATTCCTTATTTAATGTGCAGTGGGGAAATTTATTAGGGGTTATTATACTCGTTTCCGTGTTATTATTAGCTGTCATTGGTCTAGCCTTATTATTAGCAAGTATCGTGAAAACAACAGAACAACAGTCTGCATTAGGTAATATCGTTGTGATTTCAACATGCATGATTGGCGGTCTTTATTGGCCGATTGAAATTGAACCACCATGGATGCAGACGGCAGCAAATTTTGTTCCGCAAACTTGGGCGATGCGTGGCTTTACGGAGTTAATTGTAAGGGGAGGTACATTGGCAGATATAGGGGGATATATTGGTATACTCATTTTATTTGCAGGAGTCTTTTTCATAATTAGTTTAACAAGAATACGTTACGACTGAAAAAAACAGAGTTACAGCTTTACACGCTGAACTCTGTTTTCTTTTTGTGTGGTATCTTCCTTTGTTGAAATGATAATAGCGATCCCGAGCATAATAAAAAAAGCTAAAAAGAGGACGAACTTTGGGAAGAATGGGAATAGTAATAGCGCCCCGACTATCATAATGGTTAATAATACGTAGTGCAGGACGTATTGGAATAGGTTGTCCATGTTTTCGCCCCCTTTTTGGTAATTGGTTATTAGTATTCTATGTTTCATACGGAACGAATAGAAGTGGATTTTTAATTTTTTAATACGAAATAAAAGAGAACGGTTGACATGTTTAAAGGAAAGGAATAATCTTGAAATTAATTCATACTATTTTTATAGGAATAATAAATGTGGTTATAGAAAGGAGTCTATGTTCCTACATCGTTAAAAATTAGGAAGGTAAAGGTGATAGTGCAATGAAAAATGTTTTTAAAGGAGCAATTGCTACATTTTTGAGTGTATCAGTATTACTAGCCGGATGTGGTCAAGAGGAAGCGAGTACAAACGAGGCCAGGAACGTACCGAAAGTAAAAGATGAATTTATTCAGGCAAGCGACAAAGCAAAAAGTCCCGTAAAAGCAAAAGAAAGAAAAGATACTTTTGTAGTTGGAATGCCGAGTCCTGGAGGGATATTCCTTCCGCACTTTATGGAGAATGGATGGGATGGTAATATAACGCAAGCTATCTTTGCACCTCTTGTTGGACTCGATAAGGAAGGAAAACCAATTCCAATTTTAGCGAAGAAGTGGGATATTTCGGGGGATCAGCTTACATATACGTTCCATTTGAAAGATGGTTTAAAGTTTAGTGATGGATCACCACTAACTGCAGATGATGTAGCATTTACATTAACGCTATTACACGATCCAACTTATAGTGGAGCGACTGATATAAGTCAAACAGCAATAAAGGGTGGGCAAGCTTATAAAGAAGGGAAGGCAACCTCTATTGAGGGAATTCAAGTCATTGATCCGAAAACAATTACGATTACGACTGAAAGGGTAAATGCTCAAACACTATCATTAATCGGTGGAGAAGTTATATCTAAAGCTTATTACGGGAAAGAGTATAGGCAAGGACACTTGGAGTACTTAAAAGAGTTGTATGGGAAGCCGATGGGAGCAGGAGCTTATAAGTTAGATAAATATATTCCTGGTCAAGAGGTTCGATTTGTAGCTAATGAAAATTATTTTGAAGGAAAACCGAAGATTGAGCACTTTATTTATAAAATTTCAAAAGGTGATACAAAGCTACAACAATTTCAAGCCGGGGAAGTAGATTATGATGGTTTTACGACAAACACGGAGACGATTGAACAGTTAAAGGATTTAGGTTTTGCCAATATTAATGTATATACAGGAAGCTCTTACGGCTACATTAAAATGAATTATAAGAAACCCTACTTTAAAGATAAGCGTGTCCGCCAAGCATTTATTTACGGATTAGAGCGTCAAAAAGTTGTTGATACGTATTTCCAAGGATATGCGTCACTCGTTAATGTACCGATTACGCCAGTTTCTTGGGCGTATACAGAAGAAGGTATTAATAAATATGAGTATAACTTAGAGAAAGCAAAGAAATTATTGGATGAGGCTGGATGGAAAGCTGGTTCAGATGGAATCCGCGAAAAAGATGGTCAAAAATTGAAGGTAAGTTATTTTGCTTCTTCTGCAAGTAAAATAAATGATGTAATGATCCCGGTGATGAAAGAGGATTATAAAAAGCTTGGTGTAGAGTTTAACCCAGAATATATGGACTTTAATACAATGATTTCAAAAGTGATAAAAGGTGATTATGATTTAGCAATGGTATCTACGCCAATGATTGATGATCCGAGTGGAACAATTGAGGAGTTTGTTTCAACAAGTAAACGAAACTATGATGGATACCATAATCCGAAAGTAGATGAATTAGCGAAGCAGGCACTAGAAACATTAGATATTGAAAAACGAAAAGAAATTTATAAAAAGTTGTACCAGGAGTTGAGTGAAGATCCGCCTGTAATCTTCTTAAATAATAGTAAAGTTGTGTCTGCACATCATGCACGCATTCAAGGATTACAAGAAGATAACTATAACGGTATTTTGTTAAGTTTACCTAAATTAAAGATAGAACAATAATTTTGAAAAAATTCTCAAAATATTTATTTAGAAAGAATTGACAAAATATAACGGAAGATATAAGCTAATAACCATAAAGTCTACCGGAAAGGTCGGAATAGGATTGTTACCCCTCAAAAACATCTATTTTTTTACGATTAAAACCGACTTTTCCGATTGGCTATAAATATGCTGTGGGAGGCATACATAAGCTAATAAGTTCAAAGGGTATCACTATTAAAAAGTTAGGGTGGGGACAATGAAGAAAAAGACAAAAAAATGGGCTGGTGTATTTTCGGTATTACTGAGTAGTTCGCTTGTGTTATCTGCTTGTGGGGGACAGGAGGATACGGCTTCTACAGAACCAGTAAAAAAGCAAGACTTAAAAGACGCTAAGATCGAATCAATTCCAGCTACAGATAAAAAGAAAAGTCCAGAGAAAGCAAATCAGCGAAAGGATACTTTTATTACGGCCATTTCTAAGCCAGGAGGAGTTTTCCTTCCATATTTCCAAGAGAATGGTTGGGATGGAAATGTAACGTCTGTAATTTTTGCGTCACTAGTAACAACAGACAAACAAAGTAAACCTGTTCCGGATCTTGCGGAAAAATGGGATATTTCTGCTGACCAGTTAACATATACATTCCACTTACGTAAAAATTTAAAATTTAGTGATGGGTCGCCTTTAACAGCGGATGATGTAGCATTTACATTAACACTACTTCATGATAAAGCGTATGAAGGTGGATTGGATATTGCTCAGTATGCTGTTAAAGGTGGGAAAGAATATAAAGAAGGAAAAGCAACTTCTATTGAAGGGATTCAAGTTGTTGATCCACAGACAATTAAAATTACAACTGAAAAAGTTAATTCACAGGCGCTAACGAATTTAGGTGGCCCAGTGCTATCAAAAGCTTATTATGGAAAAGATTATAAACAAAATACAAGTTTAGACTATTTAAAAGCATTATATGGGCAACCAATTGCAGCGGGTCCATATAAATTTGAAAAATATGTTCCAGGTCAAGAAGTACGCTTTGTTGCTAACGAACATTATTATGCAGGTAAACCAAAAATTAAAAACTTTATTTATAAAATCACATCAGGTGATACTGGATTCCAATTATTCCAAACAGGTGAACTGGACTATAGTGGATTTAGAGCGAACCCTGAAAATATAGACCAATTAAAAGGATTAGAGTTTGCAAACATTAATCTTGAATCATCAAGTGATATTGCTTATATCTATGTAAATAATAAGAAGTCGTATTTGAAAGATAAAAAGGTACGCCAAGCACTTACTTATGGATTAGACCGTAAGAAGTATGTGGATACAGCTTTACAAGGATATGGCTCTGTTGCTAACGTACCAATTGCTCCAGTTTCATGGGCATATACAGAAGAAGGTATTAATAAATACCCACACGACGTAGAAAAGGCTAAAAAATTATTGGATGAGGCTGGTTGGAAAGTAGGTTCTGACGGGGTTCGTGAAAAAGATGGTCAAAAATTAAAATTAACATACTACGCATCAAATACAGGTAAAACAAATGATATCTTTATTCCTATTGCAAAAGAAAGTTACAAAGAAATTGGTGTTGAATTAAATCCAGAGTTGATGGACTTTAATACGATGCTTTCAAAAGTAGGAAAAGGTGACTACGATTTAGCGGCAGTTTCAACACCAGGAATTAGTGATCCAAGTGAAGTTGTAAGTGATTACTTATCAACTAATCCAAAAAGTGATACGGGTTATAATAACCCAAAAGTGGATGAATTGATTGGAAAAGGTATAGGGACGACAGATATTGAAAAACGTAAAGCGATTTATAAAGAACTGTATAAAGAGTTAAGTGATGATCCACCAGTTATTTTATTAAACTATCGTAAACTACTTTATGCTCATAATGCACGTATAAAAGGAATTGATCCAGAAAAGTACGATGGCATCAGTTCCAACTTACCAGTATTATCTATTGAACAATAAGGATTGACCTAAATAATAGAAGACGTTTTTTCACACAGCAATGGAATGGTAGCTGTTTTGAAAAAATGTTCTTCTATTTTTAAGTAAATAGGATTGGGGAGACAAAAGGTGAAAACATATATCATTCGTAGGTTCCTTCAAATGATCCCTACATTGTTTGGTACATCTATTATTATTTTTTTCTTATTTGCACTTTTGCCGGGAGATTATATTGATTCAAATCCAAAGTTAACACCAGAGAGAGCCCAAGAATTAAGGGAATTATACGGCTTAAACAAACCAATTATTGAAAGGTATTTTCATTGGTTAGTGAATGCTTTGCATGGTGATTTTGGGTTTTCTTTACAGTATCAAGAACCGGTAACTTCATTACTTAATAAATTCATTTGGAATACATTTATTGTTGCTGTTGCAGCTTTATTTTTCACGTGGATTATTGCTCTTATTATTGGGGTTATTTCTGCAACAAAGCAGCACTCTTGGTTTGATAGATTGGTAACAATCGGTGTCTTTGCAGCAATGTCATTTCCATCATTCTTTATCGGACTATTTTTAATTAAATTATTAGCAGTTGATTTAAAGTTATTACCTATTGGTGGCATGATTGATATTGGGAGTAACTCAACAGGGATAGCATACATATTAGAGGTATTACGTCATATGATTCTACCTGTATTTATTTTAACGCTTCTTGGTGTAGGATCGTTAACACGATATTTTAGAACCGGCATGTTGGATGTTATTAGACAAGATTATATTCGTACCGCTCGTGCAAAAGGTTTAAAAGAAAGAACCGTTATTTATAAACATGCATTGAAAAATGCAATTTTGCCAGCAATTACATTACTCGCTTTTGAATTACCGGGTTTATTTTCAGGAGCTATTATTATTGAACAGATTTTTAATTGGCCAGGGATTGGGAGTATTCAATTAGAAGCATTAAACTTCCGTGATTATACGGTATTAATGGCGTTTACAATGTTTCTTTCTTGTTTAACAATTATGGCTAATTTCTTAGCTGATATTGTATATGCGTTTGTTGATCCAAGAATTCGATTGAAGTAAGGGGGGAAAGATATGGAGACTATTACACCAATAATAGAGAAAAAGAAAGAACGGAAAAAGAGAAATGAATCATCACCATGGCGCCAAGCATATAAAAAAATCAAGAAAAATAAGATGGCACTGTGTGGTTTATACATTTTAATATTTATGTTTTTATTTAGTTTTATCGGTCCAATCTTTTCACCGTATGCAGATGGGAAAGTACAAGTAACACACATTAATAAACCGCCCAGCCTGTCACATTGGCTTGGAACAGACCAGTTGGGACGGGATATTTTAACTAGACTTATGCAAGCAGGGCGTATTTCATTAACAATTGGTTTAGCGTCGATGCTACTATCCGTTATACTAGGAGCTTTATTAGGAGCAATTGCTGGTTTTTATCGAGGGGTTGTGGATCATTTAATTATGCGTGTTGCGGATGTGTTAATGTCCATTCCGGGATTACCGCTACTTATTATAATGGGAGCAATTTTATCAGAATGGAAATTACCATCAGAATACCGTTTATATGTTGTAATGATTATTTTGAGTTTAGTAGGATGGCCAGGACTTGCTCGTCTTGTGAGAGGACAAATTTTAACATTGCGGGAGCAAGCCTTTATGCAAGCAGCAGATGTATTAGGATTAAAGGATTCTCGAAAAATTATTCATCATTTAATTCCTAATGTCTTTCCGTTGCTTATTGTTGTAGCAACTTTGGGCGTGGCTGGATCTATTTTAAGTGAGTCCGCACTAAGTTACTTAGGTCTCGGAGTCGTCCCACCTACACCATCATGGGGGAATATGATTAGCGCAGCGAACTCATTAATTGATTTTCAAAAGCGTCCGTGGTTATGGATTCCGCCTGGTTTCGCAATTTTTATAACAGTTGTATCCATTAATTTACTTGGTGATGCACTTCGTGATGCGTTAGATCCAAAGATGAGACGGTAGGTGAGGGAATATGAGTAAAGCGGTAGTAGAGCTGAAAGATTTACAAACACACTTTCAGACAGAAGAAGGGACAGTAAAAGCTGTGAATCATGTTAGTTTTTCTGTTCGAGAAGGTGAAACTGTTTGTGTTGTAGGTGAATCAGGTTGCGGGAAAAGTGTAACAGCTTTATCCATTATGGGACTTATTGCTGAATCAGGCAGTGTAGTAGGTGGAGACATTTTATATGAAGGAAAAAGTCTTTTAGGAATGAAAGAAAAAGAGCTTCGTAGTTTACGAGGGAATGATATTGCGATGATTTTCCAAGAACCGATGACATCGCTAAATCCGGTCTTTACTGTAGGGGAACAAATTGTAGAGACGTTAAGGGAGCATGAACTGCTTAGTAAAAATGAAGCATATAAGAAGGCAATTGAGTTAATTCGTAAAGTCGGCATAGCTCGTGCGGATGAAATCGTCCATTCTTATCCACACGAATTAAGTGGTGGTATGTTACAACGTATTATGATTGCTGTTGCACTTAGTTGTAATCCTAAGTTATTAATTGCCGATGAACCGACAACGGCTCTTGATGTTACGATTCAAGCTCAAATATTAGATTTATTAAGACAAGTAAAAGAGGAATTTAAAACATCCATTTTATTAATTACACATGATTTAGGCGTTGTAGCAGAAATGGCGGATTACGTTGTCGTTATGTATGGCGGGAAAGTTATTGAAGAAGCACCAGTACTAGAAATATTTCAAAATCCGAAACACCCGTATACGAAAGGTTTGTTGAAATCAAAACCAGTGATGGGAAAACGAATAGATAAACTATATTCTATTCCAGGGCAAGTTCCTAATTTAGTTGGTTTGGATGAGTTTTGCTACTTTAGCGGCCGTTGTGAGCATTGTATGGAAATATGTAAAGAAGAAGCGCCAAGTTTGAATGTACATGATGAGAATCATAAAGTTGCTTGCTGGTTATATGAGGAGCGTGCGAAACAATGAGTGAACCATTATTAGAAGTAAAAAACTTAAAAACATATTTTCCAATTAAAGGCGGCATATTTAGTAGAACGGTTGGACATGTAAAAGCAGTTGATGGGGTAAGTTTTACTATTAATAAAGGTGAAGTGTTCGGCCTCGTTGGGGAATCGGGAAGCGGAAAAACGACGATAGGAAAAACAATTTTACGTCTCGTCCAAAAAACGGAAGGGGAAGTGAAGTTTAAAGGGCAAGATGTTCACTCTTTATCTAAGGAAGAATTGAGAAAACATCGTCCTAATATGCAACTTGTCTTCCAAGATCCGTTTAGCTCATTAAATCCGAGAATGAGAATTGGGGAAGCGCTTGGTGAGCCGATGTTAGCTCACGGATTAGCGACGAAAGAAAATGTTCGTGAAAAAGTGACAGAAGTATTAGAGTTATGTGGCTTAGCCCCATATCATATTGACCGGTACCCTCATGAGTTTTCTGGTGGACAACGCCAACGTATCGTTATCGCAAGAGCTATGGTATTAAATCCAGAATTTATTGTAGCTGACGAACCTGTGGCAGCACTAGATGTATCTATTCAAGCACAAATCATTAATTTATTTAGCGAGTTACAGGAGAAAAAGGGACTATCTTATTTATTCATTTCACATGATTTAAGCGTAGTAGAGCATTTATGTACGAAGATTGGAATTATGTATCTAGGAACGATTGTGGAAACAGCGCCACGTGATGAGTTATTTACAAATCCACTTCATCCGTATACAAAAGCATTGTTATCCGCTGTGCCAATACCAGATCCAACAGTGAAGCGAGAGCGAATTATACTAGAGGGTGATATTCCAAGCCCGGCGAATCCACCTTCAGGTTGTCGCTTTCATACACGTTGTCCATTTGCAACAGATATTTGTAAACAAACGGTACCGGAATTCCGTAATGTTGGTGAAGAGCACTTTGTTGCTTGTCACCATGTATAAAAGAGAAGGACTCTTTCAGAAGTTGAAAGAGTCCTTTTTTTATTTACTAGATGAAGCTTGTTTCAATACAAATTGCTCGATTGCATGAGCAACACCATGTTCATTGTTTGTTAATGTGACAACATCACATAGTTTTTTTACATCTTCTTCAGCATTTCCCATTGCAACTGATAAGCCAGCTACTTGTAACATTGGCACATCATTAAAGTTGTCCCCAATCGCAATAGTATCTTCAATTGGTATATTGAAATAAGCAGCCATTTCTTGTAGACCGTTCCCTTTATGACCATGCTTATCCATAATTTCTACATTAGTAGGAGCGGATGCTGTAACTGAAATATCGGTGTCTTCTTGTAATACGCTTAATAGCTGTGTACGATGCTCTGCGTTAAACGTCAAAATGAAGAATTTAGATATTTCTAATTCTGTATTATTTACAACATCTTCTATTTTTTGGAAATCAGTAATTAAGTTTGATTTCTTTTGTTTTTCTGTAATTCTTTCAAGTTCCTTAAGTGTAACATCTAGTGCATGCTTGTTCTCTTCGAACGCTTGCATGACTTGATCTTGCCATGTATATGGAGAATAAACTCCTTTATTCGTATATAGCTTATAAGGAAAACCTTCAGATTCTAGTAATTTTGCAAGCTTGTATACTTTATCGTTTTGTAAACAACGCGAGTTAATTACTTTTCCATCCACATAAACAATTGCCCCATTGCTCGCTCCAACTGGAAGAGATAGTTTATATTCTTCCAATAATTTTAAAGCATCTTCTTTTGCACGACCAGAACAAATCATAACTATATGACCAGCCTCTTTAGCAGTTTGGATAGCTTGTAAGTTCTCGTTGGAGATTTCAAGATTAGATGATAGTAGTGTACCATCCATATCTAATGCGATTAATTTCAAAATGACCACCTCTTTGCTTTTATTATACATAGTTATATGGAGGAAACATATAAACTTATCTTGGAAAGATTGTATTTTACCTCTCATAAACTATCAGTAAGAATTGGATGGATTCCACTTTATTCATGAAAGATTTATGTTAATTTGTAACAAAAGTAGAGGTGGATATGGGGATGTTTCGCTATATGACTGTAATATTACATGAATGTTACAAACATGAAGGTAGTATAAAATGCATTAAATCAAGGTTTTTGAGGATGTTTATAAAAAACGTAAAAAAAGTGTAATAAAATTTACGTAATTATATTGCAAGGTAATAATAGTTATGTTACATTAATGTTACAAACGTTACGTTATTAAATTTAATGTAACGCTAACATAAAAACTATGAAATAAACATTTCTTAGAAATTACATATAGATAACTTATTAAAAAAGGAGGATACATAATATGAAAGAGCAAGTATTACAAGTAACAAAAGGTGACTTCGTAGGATCAGCAAGTGGAGCAGTAGTGTTAACAGCGTTAATCGTATTTCTATCAAGCGTATTAGTATAATAGAAGTTTTGTAACAAAAAACAAATGAAGGGAGAATGAAAGAAATGAAAGAACAAGTATTACAAGTAACAAAAGGTGACTTCGTAGGGTCAGCAAGTGGAGCAGTAGTGTTAACAGCGTTAATCGTATTTCTATCAAGCGTGTTAGTATAATAAAAACTTTGTAACAAAAGAAGAGAAGGGAGAATGAAAGATATGAAAGAGCAAGTATTACAAGTAACAAAAGGTGACTTCGTAGGATCAGCAAGTGGAGCAGTAGTATTAACAGCATTAATCGTATTTCTATCAAGCGTATTAGTATAATAAAAGTGTTGTAAAAAAGAAAAAGAGAGGAGAATGGAAAATGAAAGAGCAAGTATTACAAGTAACAAAAGGTGACTTCGTAGGATCAGCAAGTGGAGCGGTAGTATTAACAGCATTAATCGTATTTCTATCAAGCGTATTAGTATAATAGAAGCTTTGTAATAAAAGATAAACGAAGGGAGAATGAGGAATATGAACAGTGAACAAATGTTACAAGTAACAAAAACAGATTTATTAGGATCATTAGGTGGAGCAGTAGTATTAACATCATTTATTCTATTCCTTGCAAAAGTATTAGTATGAGATATATAAATACAATTATTCAAAAAAAATAAAGACTCTAACGTATTAGTAAACAGTTAATATGTTGGGGTCTTTATTATTTTCTTCGTACATACCCTCCAGTATTCATGTTATCCCGCTATCACGTAAATCCCCACTGAGTAAAGTTTTACTTTAAAAAGAAAAAAGTCGAATTTTATCTTGAAGAAAAAAGAGGAATTTGACAGAAAAGATAGAAAATTTTAAAGGTCAGAATTTGTTAGCTTGCTAACTAATTTCTATTAATTGATGTTGGAAGCGTTTTCGGTTGGTTTTAAGTATGGACCATTTAATCTATTTACAGGGGGATGAGGATTTTATGAAACAAAAATCTATGGATACGCTAGCTGCACAAATGGAGGACTTTTTTCCAGTACGTGATGTAGATCATTTGGAATTTTATGTAGGAAATGCAAAGCAATCAAGCTATTACCTTGCGAGAGCATTCGGATTCAAAATTGTGGCTTACTCTGGATTAGAAACTGGTAATCGTGAAAAAGTATCTTATGTTCTTGTGCAAAAAAATATGCGTTTCGTTGTGTCTGGAGCTTTAAGTAGCGACAATCGTATTGCAGAATTTGTAAAGACTCATGGTGATGGCGTGAAAGATGTGGCATTACTTGTTGATGATGTTGATAAAGCATACTCGGAAGCGGTGAAACGTGGTGCCGTCGCAATTGCTCCACCTGTAGAGTTAACAGACGAGAACGGTACATTGAAAAAAGCAGTTATTGGTACGTATGGTGATACAATTCATACGCTTGTAGAGCGTAAAAATTATAAAGGAACATTTATGCCAGGATTCCAAAAGGCTGAGTTTGATATTCCATTTGAAGAGTCAGGTTTAATTGCTGTAGACCATGTAGTTGGTAATGTTGAAAAGATGGAAGAGTGGGTTAGTTATTACGAGAACGTTATGGGCTTTAAACAAATGATCCATTTTGATGATGATGATATCAGTACAGAGTATTCAGCATTAATGTCGAAGGTTATGACAAATGGAAGTCGTATTAAGTTCCCTATTAACGAACCAGCAGATGGAAAGCGAAAATCACAAATTCAAGAATATCTAGAATTCTACAATGGAGCAGGTGTACAGCATCTTGCTTTACTAACAAATGACATTGTTAAAACAGTAGAAGCGCTTCGTGCAAATGGTGTGGAGTTTTTAGATACACCAGATACTTATTATGATGAATTAACTGCACGAGTTGGAAAAATTGATGAAGAAATTGATAAGTTAAAAGAATTAAAGATCTTAGTAGATCGCGATGATGAAGGCTATTTACTACAAATCTTTACGAAACCAATTGTAGATCGTCCAACTTTATTTATTGAAATCATTCAGCGTAAAGGGTCTCGTGGATTTGGAGAAGGAAACTTTAAAGCGTTATTTGAATCAATTGAAAGAGAACAAGAGCGTCGCGGAAATTTATAAAATTTATATCCACCAGCAGGAATTCTTTTGCTGGTGGAAATTTCATTTTCATAAGGAGGAATCATGATGAAATTTGTTACATTTCGTCTTCCTTCAAAAGAAATGCGAGCTGGATGGCTTGAAGGTGACAAAGTAATCGATATGAATCTTGCTAGTGGTGGAAAATTACCTTCTTCTATGTTCGCCTTTTTAGAGAAAGCGGATGAGTATGTAGAAGTGTTGCGTAATATTAACAATCCGGAAAAGGGCATATATTCTTTAGAGGAAGTGCAATTAGCAGCAGCGATTCCTAATCCGAGTAGTATTAGGGATTTTTATGCATTTGAACAGCACGTAAAAACGGCACGTGGCCGAAGAGGGTTAGATGTTGTACCTGAATGGTACGATATCCCGGTTTTTTATTTTACGAATCATCGTGCTGTAATTGGTCCAGATGATGTTGTAATTAGTCCGAAGAAATCTAAAAAACTTGATTATGAATTAGAGATTGCTTGCGTAATTGGGAAAGAAGGAAGAAATATTTCTCGTGAGCAAGCAGAGGAATACATTTTTGGTTATTGTATTATGAATGATTGGAGTGCAAGGGACTTACAAGCAACAGAAATGAAGGTAGGACTTGGTCCAGCGAAGGGAAAAGATTTTGCAACTTCATTAGGAGCGTACCTTGTTACGAAAGAGGAATTAGATGTTTATCGCAATGGTGACCGTTATGAGTTAGAGATGACTGCTCATGTAAATGGAAAGCTATTATCAAAAGGGAACTTCCGAGATATTTACTATACATTTGCTGAAATGATTGAACGTGCTTCGGAAGACGTTACGTTATACCCAGGCGATGTGATTGGTTCTGGAACAGTAGGAACAGGTTGCATTTTAGAACTAGGTACAGAAGAGTGGCTACAAGATGGTGATGTTGTAGAGCTTACGATTACTGGTTTAGGCACATTACGTAATACGGTCAAAAAAGAAAAGGAAGCAGGTGATGGGCATGTTTTATCGTCACATGGGGGAGCTACCTCATAAACGACATGTACAATTCCGTAAAAAAGATGGGTCGCTTTATCGTGAACAGGTAATGGGAACAAAAGGTTTTTCTGGTACGCAGTCTATTTTGTATCATCATTATATGCCAACGGAAGTAGGACATGCGGCATTATCTCATTCTTGTCGGTTGCAATATGAAGAAGATGTTGCTCTTTCTCATCGTCACTTTCGCACGAAAGAAAATAAAAAAAGTGGTGATGCAGTAAGCGGAAGAAACTTTATACTTGGGAATGAGGATTTATTAATCGGAGTAGTGAGCCCAACAGAAAAAATGGATTATTTCTACCGTAATGGTGATGGTGATGAAATGTTGTTTGTCCATTATGGAACAGGAAAAATTGAAACGATGTTTGGAACGGTTCATTATAGAAAAGGCGATTATGTAACAATTCCAATTGGAACGATTTATCGTGTTATTCCAGATGAAGGAGAGACTAAGTTTCTTGTTGTAGAGGCAAATAGTCAAATTACAACACCGCGTCGCTATCGTAATGAATATGGACAATTGTTAGAGCATAGCCCGTTTTGTGAGAGAGATATTCGTGGTCCTGAAAAATTAGAGACGTATGATGAAAAAGGTGAGTTTGTCGTAATGACAAAGTCGAGGGGCTATATGCATAAACATGTTTTAGGACATCATCCGTTAGATGTTGTTGGTTGGGATGGCTATTTATATCCGTGGGTCTTTAATGTAGAGGATTTTGAACCAATTACAGGTCGTATTCATCAGCCACCTCCAGTACATCAAACGTTCGAGGGTCACAATTTCGTTATTTGTTCTTTCGTACCACGTTTATATGACTATCATCCAGAATCTATTCCGGCACCGTATTATCATAGTAACGTGAATAGTGATGAAGTACTGTACTATGTAGAAGGTAACTTTATGAGCCGAAAAGGTGTGGAGGAAGGGTCTATTACACTTCATCCGAGCGGCATTCCTCACGGGCCACATCCTGGGAAAACAGAGGCGAGTATAGGGAAAAAAGAAACGCTTGAATTAGCTGTTATGATAGATACATTCCGTCCGCTTCGTATTGTAAAACAAGCACATGAAACAGAAGATGAAAAATATATGTATAGCTGGATTGAAGAGGGATCATATACTGTGAAATAAGTAAAAAGAGGCATGCTCAATAACAGAGCATGCCTTTTTTATGGAATCGACATGTATAATAATACCAAAAAAAGTTATAGAAAGATATATAGAAAGAATGATAAAAATCGTGCATATTCATAAGAGTTTCTACTTATTTCGACAAAAGTATTGACTGGAAAAAGTACTATGAGTAAAATAAAAAAGCGAATTAAAAATTTTCAGAAAATTTAAAACTTGGAGGAGCATGCTATGAAGCAAATTTTTCAAAAGAAGCCTATTGCAAAGTTAATGCAAGAGAGTAAACAAAAGACGTTAGCAAGAACATTGGGCGCACTAGATTTAACGATGCTTGGAATTGGGGCAATTGTTGGAACAGGTATTTTTGTTCTAACGGGCGTGGTAGCAGCGAAACATTCTGGACCAGCTATTATATTATCATTTGCGATAGCCGCGTTAGCATGTGCCTTTGCTGCATTTTGTTATGCTGAATTTGCTTCTTCAGTTCCTGTCTCAGGCAGTGTGTATACGTACACATATGCGACGATGGGAGAAGTATTCGCATTTTTAATCGGATGGGACTTAATGCTTGAGTATTTACTTGCAACCTCTGCTGTGGCAAATGGTTGGTCCGCGTACTTCCAATCTTTATTAAAGGGATTTGGAATTCATATTCCTACCATTCTCTCCTCGGCCCCTGGTACAGGAAAGGGTGGAATAATTGATTTGCCGGCAGTTCTAATTATTTTAGTGATGACAGTTCTTTTATCTAGAGGTGTTCGTGAAAGTGCACGTGTAAATAATATTATGGTATTTATTAAACTAGCGGTTGTTCTTATTTTTATCTTTGCTGGTTTTAATTATGTGAAACCTGAAAACTGGACGCCTTTTATGCCATTTGGCTTAGATGGTGTAATGGCTGGAGCTGCTACAGTGTTCTTTGCATTCATAGGATTTGATGCAGTTTCAACGGCAGCAGAAGAAGTGAAACGTCCACAACGTGATTTACCAATTGGTATTATTGCATCTTTATTAATTTGTACGGCTCTTTATATTATCGTTTCGCTTATTTTGACAGGAATTGTTCCATACGGACAGTTAAATATATCAGATCCAGTCGCTTTTGCACTTCAATTTATTGGACAAGATAGTTTAGCGGGAGTAATTTCAGTAGGAGCAATTACAGGGATCACAACAGTAATGTTAGTTATGATGTATGGGCAAGTACGCGTTTCATATGCAATGAGTAGAGATGGATTGTTGCCGAAACGTCTTGCTAAAGTTCACCCGAAATTTAAAACACCGTTTTTAAATACGTGGACAACGGGAATTATTGCAGCACTTATTTCAGGATTAATAGATTTAAATGTGTTAGCGCATCTTGTAAATATGGGGACTTTATCAGCCTTTGCACTTGTAGCTGTTGCTGTTATTGTAATGAGAAGAACGCATCCTGATTTACCAAGAGCATTTAAGGCACCGCTTGTACCATTTTTACCAGCGTTAACGGTAATTTTTTGTTTATACTTAATGCTTCAATTATCCGGGACGGCTTGGATTAGTTTTGGTGTATGGATGATTATCGGTATTGCGGTTTACTTCTTATATAGCCGAAAACATAGTGCTTTAAATAATAGTAAAGAAGAAGACGACGCAGCCAATTTATAAGTAGAAAAATCCATTCTAATTCTGTTAGAATGGATTTTTAATTTTGAAAATTTACATTCTTCTGAACTTGTTATAAGATAATTATTGGTGAACAAAAGGGGTGAAATAATGAAAAATACGTGGCGTGAGTTAAGGGAGATGGACCGTAACGTATGGATTCGGTTTATTGGTGAGACGTTAAATGGAATTGCAATGATGATGTTGATGCCTTTTTTTGCATTATATTTAAAAGATAAGGTAGATTCATTATTACAGGTCGGAGTGATTATGGCACTGTCTCCAATTGCTGCAAGCTTTGGATCAATTATAGGGGGAAGAATTGCTGATATATATGGAAGAAAACCGATTATGATATTTTCGATGGCGAGCAATGCGGTATTCATGCTCGGTTTTTTATTTATAGAAGGATTTATTCCATATGCGATTTTATCTATTTTTTTAGGGTTAAGTAATTCGTTATTTCATCCAGCTGCATCAGCGATGGTTGCGGATGTAACGGCGCCAGAAAAAAGAACAGAAGCATATGGTTTATTGCGAATGGGACACAATATAGGTGCTGCAATTGGTCCGATAATGGGAGCTTCAGTAGTTATGTTATCGAAGAACCTTGTGTTTGTTATTGCTTCGTCTACGATGTTATTTTATGCATTACTTGTATTCGTCCTTATTCAAGAGACAATGCCAAAGAGTACGAATAAAGAAGATGATACAGAAAAGGAATCAGGAGCAGTGTGGAAAATTGTATTTCGAGATAAGGCACTTATGATTTATTTATTAGCAGGTATCATTATTTCGATGGGATTTTCTCAAACAGAAGGCATGTTGCCACTGCACTTTGATAATGAAATGAAGGATATTTTTGGAACTAACAATCCATATCCATATTTAATGGCTTTAAATGGACTACTAGTGGTGTTGTTTCAATTTCAAATTTCAAAATGGGCCACAGATAAACCTGTCGGAAAGACGATGTTATATGGTGCATGTTTGTTTGGGATTGGGTTATTTTTTATAGGGTGGTTACCGAAGTGGTTTGGAGAATTTGATGCAAATGCTACGATTATTTTAATAACTTTATTGTTTGTATATGCCATATATACGTTAGGTGAAATGATTATGTCCCCCGTACAGATGACGTTTGTAGCGAATTTGGCCCCTGAGCATTTGAGAGGGACTTATATGGGAGCTGCGAGTTTGCAGTGGATTACAGGAAGTGCATTCGGTCCACTTCTTGGAGGTTTTTTATTAGATCGATTACTTGGCCACTTTTTATTTACAATTTTAGCTGTAGGATGTGTAGTTGCAGGTATTGTATATGTTTCTTTAGATCGTCTCGTTGAACAAAGGCACAAAAGCACACTAACCAAACAATCTTCTTAATGATTAGATGACATACACAAAAAGGGGATTTCTACATATTTTAGGTACATAACTAGATTGGTTTGCAATTTTACCCCACTTTAATGGGCAGTAAGACCCCCACCTCAAAATTCAGCGAAAGCAAAGAAGTTAGGTGGGGGGCGGGCTGCCCATTAAAGTCCGATTGGTGAGGGCTGATAATCAGTAGGGGATGAAGAACCCCCCACTGATTAAAGTTTCACTTTATATATGTATGAAGAAAGTTAAGTGGAAAAAGTATAGAAAACCAATAAGTGGTGTCATTTAATTATTTGTGGAAGTTGCATTTTATTTCAAATAGGAACTACCTATTTTTATAAAAAGTGCTAAAATAGAAAAATGAAAACAATTGGTTAGGGTGATTTCAGTGACAAAAATTAAATTAGGTTTATTATATGGTGGAAAATCAGCTGAGCATCAAGTTTCGCTACAAACGGCTCTTGCTGCTATTAAAGCATTAAATCAAGATAAATTCGAGATTCATCCAATTTATATTACAGAACAAGGTCAATGGGTACGCGGTGAGCGTATTGAAGGTGAAGTGACAGATGTTGAAGTTCTAAAAATGAGCGGGGCAGAAAATGCGATTTCTCCGTTATCATTAAGCACAGAAATCATTCCATCGGCAGGTTCTGAGGAAAATGCTATTGACGTTATTTTCCCATTACTACATGGACCAAATGGTGAAGATGGAACGGTTCAAGGATTATTAGAATTGATGAATATTCCTTATGTAGGAAATGGTGTTCTAGCATCTGCTGCTGGTATGGATAAAGTTATTATGAAAAACATTTTTGCGGAAGCTGGATTGAAGCAAGCAAAATATGCATCATTCATTCGTAGCGCATGGGAAAAAGATCGTGAAACAGCATATGAAAAGGTAGAAGAAGTATTAGGATATCCTTGCTTCGTAAAACCAGCAAACCTTGGTTCAAGTGTTGGGATTAATAAGTGTAAAAATCGTGAAGAACTTGAGAATGCATTTGAAGAGGCATTCCAATTTGACCGCAAAATTATTGTAGAAGAAAATATTGTTGGACGTGAAGTAGAAGTTGGTGTATTAGGTAATGATGAGCCGAAATGTTCAGTTGTAGGTGAAATCGTACCGAAAAAAGACTTCTATGATTATAAGTCGAAATACATCGATGGCGATACAGCGTTGATTATTCCAGCTGAAATGACAGAAGAAGAGTCTAACGTTATTAAGCGAGATGCAATTATTGCATTCCAATCGTTAGATGGTGCGGGCTTAACAAGAGCTGATTTCTTCTTAACGAAAGATGGAGAAGTATATATTAACGAAGTGAATACGATGCCAGGATTTACGCCGTTTAGTATGTTCCCTCTATTATGGCAACATACTGGATTACCGTATCCGGAATTAATTGAAGAGCTAATTCGTTTAGCAATGGAGCGTCACGAAGAAAAACAAAAAATTAAATATACAATCTAACAAAAAAGGAGGAGGCACTATTCGCAGGAATAGTGCTTCCTCTATGTGAGGAGTGTTTTTTATGATAAATCGAACGTTAAAACAAGTAGAACAAATGACAAATGGTACGGGATTAGCAGAGCAATATGAGGGGATTACTATACAAGGAGTGTCTATTGATACGAGAAAAATCGAAAAAGGAAACTTATATGTTCCGATTCAAGGTGAACGTTTCGATGGACATGCTTTTGTAGATAAAGCTGTTGAAAATGGAGCTGTGGCGACATTATGGATGAAAGATGTAGCAAATCCACCTGAGAATCTTCCGGTTATTTTTGTAGAAGACACGCTATCAGCATTACAAATGTTAGCAAAAAACTATCGCGACCAATTGGATGTTAAAGTGATTGGTGTGACAGGTAGTAACGGTAAAACATCTACAAAAGATATTGTAACAAGTCTTCTTGCGACTAAATTCAAAGTTCAAAAAACAGAAGGAAACTTCAATAATCATATCGGGCTACCTCTTACTATTTTAAACTTAGAAGAAAATACAGAAGTGGCTGTATTAGAAATGGGAATGTCAAGCCGCGGGGAAATTGAATTCCTATCTAAGTTAGCTCGTCCAAATGCAGCTATCATTACGAACATTGGTGAAGCGCATTTAATGGACTTAGGCTCTCGTGAGGCAATTGCTGAAGCGAAATTAGAAATTGTGACAGGACTACAAGAAGGTGGAGTGTTCGTATATAACGGAGACGAGCCATTATTAACGAATCGTGTTCCTGAAATGAATTTAATAGCTGAAACAGTTACGTTTGGTGATGCTAGAGCAAATGATTACTATCCAACGACTGTAACGTTACAAGCAACTGGGACACACTTTAAAATGAATAGAGAAGAAAACATTTCATTCTATCTACCGGTATTAGGGAAACACAATGTGTATAATACGCTTGCTTCTATGGCAATTGCGAAACACTTTGGTGTAACGTGGGAAGAGATGAAAGAAGGTTTAGTAACACTTCAAATGACAGGCATGCGTATGGAAATTGTAAAAACAAATAGTGGATTAACAATTATCAACGATGCTTATAATGCAAGTCCAACGGCTATGGAAGCAGCATTCCACCTAATGAATGGTTTAGATGGATTCTCTAAAAAAATTGTTGTTCTCGGCGATATGTTAGAGCTTGGAGATCAAGAAGTACAGTTTCATTATGAGGTAGGTAAATTAATCGATCCAGCAAAAATCTCCTATGTGTTCACATATGGTAAATTAGGGGCTCAAATTGCTGAAGGAGCGAAAATTAATTTCCCTAACGAACGTGTAAAGGCTTATGATAATAAAGAAGAGTTAGTAAAAGAGTTGCAAGCAGTAGTCGATGCAAAAGATGTTGTATTAGTAAAAGCATCTCGCGGTATGAAATTGGAAGAAGTAATTACGATGTTGAAATAATTGGTGTATATAAATAGGGATGATAGCTACGAAAAAAGAAGAAACTTATAATAAGCGCTTACAGTAAATATAAAAAAATAAAAGTGAAGAAAAAACCTCTGAATATGAAAATAAGGTAACAGTTGGGTTTGCTTTTTACACATACAAAACTTATAATTGATAAAGTGTAATAACGTTTAGAAGTATTTTCGTGAAGAATATACGCCCGTTTATATACGTGAGCATTCAGGAAAAGGGCTTTTCCGCAAATTCGGAAAACGCCTTTTTTTAAATGATAAGTATAGGATAGAAAAGGAGAAGTAACATTGACAACATTTCGAGAATTAGGATTAAGTGATTCTTTACTGCAATCTGTTGAAAGTATGGGCTTTGAAGAGGCTACGCCAATTCAAGCTGAAACAATTCCACATGCATTGCAAGGTAAGGATATTATTGGGCAAGCACAAACAGGTACAGGGAAAACAGCAGCATTCGGATTACCACTATTAGATAAAGTGGATACACATAAAGAATCGGTTCAAGGTATTGTTATCGCGCCAACGCGTGAATTAGCAATTCAAGTTGGAGAAGAGCTATACAAAATTGGTAAACATAAACGCGTTCGTATCTTACCAATTTACGGTGGTCAAGATATTAACCGCCAAATTCGTGCTCTAAAAAAACACCCACACATTATTGTTGGTACGCCGGGTCGTATTTTAGATCATATTAACCGTAAAACACTTCGCTTACAAAACGTAGAGACAGTTGTTCTTGACGAAGCGGATGAAATGTTAAACATGGGCTTCATTGAAGATATTGAAGCAATTTTAACAGATGTGCCAGAAACACACCAAACATTACTATTCTCAGCGACAATGCCGGACCCAATCCGTCGTATTGCTGAGCGTTTCATGACTGAGCCTCAACACATTAAAGTAAAAGCAAAAGAAGTAACAATGCCAAACATTCAGCAGTTCTATTTAGAAGTGCAAGAAAAGAAAAAGTTTGACGTATTAACACGCTTATTAGACATTCAATCTCCAGAGCTTGCGATTGTATTCGGTCGTACAAAGCGTCGTGTTGATGA
This sequence comes from Bacillus sp. SSR7, assembly GCF_055902415.1. Taxonomy (NCBI): domain Bacteria; kingdom Bacillati; phylum Bacillota; class Bacilli; order Caryophanales; family Bacillaceae; genus Bacillus; species Bacillus sp. SSR7. The sequence continues at coordinate 85,603 of NZ_JBVVXV010000020.1, forward strand.
ATTATCAGAAGCATTAAATTTACGTGGTTATGCTGCGGAAGGTATCCATGGTGATTTAACTCAGGCGAAACGTATGTCTGTATTACGTAAGTTCAAAGAAGGTTCTATTGAAGTTCTTGTTGCAACAGACGTTGCTGCGCGTGGTCTTGATATTTCAGGTGTAACACACGTATACAACTTCGATATTCCACAAGATCCAGAATCATACGTTCACCGTATTGGCCGTACTGGTCGTGCAGGTAAAAAAGGTATTGCAATGCTATTTGTAACACCACGTGAATCTGGACAATTAAAAAATATTGAGCGTACAACAAAACGTAAAATGGACCGCATGGATGCACCAACACTTGACGAGGCACTAGAAGGTCAACAACGTTTAATCGCTGAAAAACTTCAAAACACAATTGAAAATGAAAACTTAGCATACTACAAGCGTATTGCAGAAGAAATGTTAGAAGAGAACGACTCTGTAACAGTAGTAGCTGCTGCTTTAAAAATGATGACAAAAGAGCCAGATACAACTCCAATCGCTTTAACATCAGAACCACCAGTTGTTTCAAGAGGTGGCGGTTCTAAAAAACGTGGCGGTAACGGAGGCGGATACCGTGATGGTAACCGTAATCGTAGTCGTGATGGACGCGGTGGCGATGGTCGTAACCGTGACCGTAATCGTGATGGTCGTAATCGTGACGGTAACCGTGATCGCAATCGTGAAGGTAGCCGTGAAGGTAACCGTGGTCGTCGTGGTGAAGGTCAAAGTCGCCCAGGATCTTCAAACGGACGCGGCGAAAGAAAACATCATAGCCGTAAGCCACAAGCTTAATAATAAAAAAAAGAGAATGCCCTTTTCCGGCATTCTCTTTTTTTTATTTCTGTAATTGTACATACTACATAATAACTTGTGTAGAAATGAGGTGCTACATGCTTGTAAGACTTGGGTATGTTGCGATGAGTGTACATTTAAAAAATGCATCTCCGTCTCAAACGATGACGTACGCGCAGTTTCAAAAAATAGATGATCGGGAAGCGGCGATTCGTAAACTTGAAAGAATTGCTAATTCTAATTTGGAAAATTGCTTACGGTTATTAAAGCATAATAAAGGCCATGATATATCCTTTTTTCGACTTAGCTCTAAGTTGATTCCTTTAGCGAATCATGATGAGTTGTTAGAGTGGAACTACATTCGTCCCTTAAAAGAAAATTTAAAAGTGCTAGGTGAGTACGCTATTCGAATGAATATGCGTATTGATTTTCATCCAGATCATTTTGTTGTACTCAATTCACCTGAGGAGAATATTTTTAAACAATCTGTCAAGACATTACAAATGCATAGAAAATTATTAAAAGGTATGGGAATTGAACATAAGCAACGATGTGTAATGCATGTTGGTGGCGGATATAAAGATAAAGAGCTCGCATTAGAGCGTTTTATAGAGAATTGGTCTAATGTCCCAAGAGGTATTCAGGAAATGATTATGTTAGAAAATGATGATACAACTTTTACGCTCGAGGACACATTATATTTAGGAGAAAAGTTGGACATTCCCGTTGTATTTGATTTACATCATCATATGATGAATCATGAGCGAGAAGATTGGCATGAAGATTGGGCGCGTGTTGTACATACGTGGGAATCGTCTTTGTTACCGGTGAAAATGCACATTTCTAGTCCTAGAGAGGGAAAAGACCCAAGGGCACATGCGGACTTTATTAATGTAGATACTTTTTTATCTTTTTTAAAAAAGATAAAAGGAAGTGTTCCGCAAATTGATTGTATGATTGAAGCGAAGAAGAAGGATGAGTCTTTATTTCAACTCATGAGAGATTTAAGTGAACAAACAGATGTAGAGATTGTCGATGGTGCGAGCTTTTATATTAAATGAGCTCTGCACCATCGAGTTTTTTTGCCCCGCTATTTGCGAGCTGTAAGACTCCTACCTCAAAAATTGGTGAATACGAGGGGGAGGTGGGAGATTAACTGCCCGTAAAAGCCCGATTGGTGTGGGCTAATAATCGGTGGGGGATGGACAAAACCCCCACTGATTAAAGTTTCACTTTATTAATAAAGGAGTGCAAATACCACCAATGATCAATCCTGTTAAATGGCTGATAGGGTTGGCAGAGGGATTGAAGAAAGTGAATAGTAGTAATATACATATCATGATTGAAAAAATAGCGATGTCTCTTGGATTGGAAGAACGATATCGGCCATACAATAGAAATAATTGTGCACCTAGCAATCCGAAAATACCACCAGATGCCCCGGCATGAATGTATTCATGAGGCATAATTAGATAAGAGGAAATATTTCCGAGAATGCCGGAAAGGAAAAAAATAGTGATGAAAGAAAAGTGCCCTAGTTGTTTTTCAATAGAAGAGCCAAGTACGAATAAACAAATACTATTAGCAAGAAAATGTTGTAAGTCTACATGTACGAGCAGGGAAGTTATGAGACGCCACCATTCTCCTTTAGCGATATATTCATTATAAGCTGCCATAGGAAAGAGGAAAAAATCGCCTAGTATAATCATGATTAATTGTATGAGAAGTAAAGCTATGACGATTGGTTGTAAGGAAATGCGGGCGGATGGTATTAGCATGTTGTGAGTATCACTCCTTTTGCATCAGAAAGATTCTCTGTTATTCTTACAATATGAAAAAAGAAAGCTAAATAGAAGAAGGGGATTTTGAAATGATTGTAGGGATTGGAATCGATATTATTGAATTAAATCGAATTGAAAAAATGCTAGATGGAAAGCTTAAATTTATGGAACGTATTTTAACTGAAAATGAACGTAATGTTGCTAAGGAGCTGAAGGGAAGTCGCCTTACAGAGTTTGTAGCTGGAAGATTTGCAGCGAAAGAGGCGTATTCAAAAGCGGTAGGGACTGGTATCGGGAAAGAAGTGAGTTTTTTAGATATTGAAGTAAGAAATGATGATAGAGGTAAGCCGATTCTTATTACAAGTACAGAGCATATTGTTCATTTATCAATTAGTCATAGTAAGGAATTTGCTGTTGCTCAAGTTGTTTTAGAAAGCTCGTCACGCTAGTCTGCATATTTTATATCTTTGTCTCATATATTTGTGGTAGCGATAAGGAAGGTACATCTTCCATTCATTTATAGGGGCAAAGGGGCTGAAGTGATGAAAAGGCGTCTGTTTTTAGTTCTTGTCGGTTTATTAACCGTTTTTGTGTTGGCCGGTTGTATGGAAAAGAAACAAGATGATGTTGTGAGAGATTTAGAGGCGAAAGTAAAAGGGTTGAAAAGTTATCAAGCTGAAGCGAAATTATCTATTAAAACAGGGAATGAGCCTCAGGAGTATAAGGTAGAAATATGGCATAAGGAACCTGCTTTTTATCGTGTGAATTTGCAGAATGCGAAAAAAGATCAAAGTCAAATTATTTTAAGGAATGAAGAAGGTGTATTTGTATTAACGCCAGCGCTTAATAAGAGTTTCCGTTTCCAAAGTGATTGGCCGCAAAATAGTAGCCAGGCTTATTTATACGAATCTCTTGTTAGAGATATTTTGCAGGATAAGAAAAACCTTACTTTTGAAAAAACAGATAAGTATTATATCTTTAAAACAAAAACAAATTATCAACACCAAAACATGTTGCCGAAACAAGAGATTACATTGAAGAAAAGTGATTTAACACCAGTTTCGGTGAAGTTAATGGATAATGATCAAAATGTTCTTGTGAAAGTAGATTTCTCTAAAGTGAAATTTGATGCGAAATTTGATAAAGGTGCATTTGATACGAAACAAAATATGTCTAGAGCGCAAGTAGATGTTCAAACGACAGCGAAAGAAGACAAACCATTTGCTATTTTGTATCCGCGTGATACGCCGCAAGGTATGACTTTGAAAGATGAAAAAGAGTTGAAGACAGACAGTGGCAAGCGTGCGATACTCACATACACTGGAAGTAAGAAATCCTTTACTTTAATACAAGAAAAGGCAAAAGTTGCAGAGGCTTCGTCAGCGATAAATGTAAGTGGAGAATTGGTTGATCTTGGCTTTACAATTGGAGCATTGACGAAAGACTCTTTAACGTGGTCGCATAACGGAGTAGAATATATGCTCGTGTCTAAAGGTTTAGAGCCGAAGGAGCTGTTAATGGTTGCTCGTTCAGTTACAGAGAAGCAAGTGAAGTAAACTTCTTAGACGTGGTGATATATGTGCACCACGTCTTTTCTTAGTTTGAAGGGTGGATTTCATAAAAGAAGCATATAAAAGAATAAGCTTCGCATATCGTGTATAAGGAAGTGTATTTATGGAAGAAGCACCATTTTACCGTGACACTTGGGTGGAAGTGGATTTAGATGCGATTTATAACAATATTACACACATTAAAAATTTCATTCCAAGTGATGTAGAGATTTTTGCTGTAGTTAAAGCGAATGCATATGGACACGATTATGTACCGGTAGCTAAAACGGCATTAGAAGCGGGGGCGACAAGGTTAGCAGTTGCTTTTTTAGATGAAGCTTTAGTGCTTCGAAGGGCTGGTATTACTGTGCCAATTTTAGTATTAGGTCCTTCCCCACCTCGTGATGTTAATGTAGCTGCTGAAAATGATGTAGCGTTAACTGTTTTTCAAAAAGAATGGGTGGATGAAGCAATCAAACTATGGGATGGTTCATCTAAAATGAAATACCATATTAATTTTGATAGTGGTATGGGGAGAATTGGGATACGCGAACGAAAAGAATTAAAGGGATTTTTAAAGAGTTTAGAAGGTGCACCATTTTTAGAATTAGAAGGAGTTTATACACATTTTGCAACAGCGGATGAGGTGGAGACTTCTTACTTTGATAAACAATATAACACATTTTTGCAGCAGTTAAGTTGGTTGAAAGAATTCGGAGTAGATCCTAAGTTTGTCCATACAGCTAATAGTGCTGCAACGCTACGTTTTCAAGGGATTACATTTAATGCAGTACGAATTGGCATTGCGATGTATGGGTTATCCCCGTCTGTAGAAATACGCCCTTTTTTACCGTTTAAATTAGAACCAGCGCTATCATTGCATACGAAAGTTGCTCATATTAAACAGGTGATTAAAGGGGATGGAATCAGCTATAACGTCACTTATCGAACGAAAACGGAAGAATGGATTGCGACTGTAGCGATTGGCTATGCAGATGGTTGGCTTAGAAGGTTACAAGGATTTGAAGTGCTTGTAAATGGTAAAAGGGTACCGATTGTAGGGCGAGTAACAATGGATCAGTTCATGATTCATCTTCCTTGTGAAGTGCCACTTGGTACGAAAGTTACACTCATTGGAAGACAAGGTGATGAGTATATTAGTGCTACTGAGGTTGCTGAATATTCCGGAACTATTAATTATGAAATTATTGCAACGATAAGCTTTCGGGTACCGAGAATATTTATACGGCATGGCAAGGTTGTAGAGGTAATTAATTATTTGAATAATATATAGAAGGTAGTATGATTTGCTTCTTGTCATTTGAGAGGGCTGTTCATTGGTTAGGAATAAGCTCGTTTTTGATGAGAAGCTTTGTACTTATAGTTACTTTTAACATAATTTAACGTGAATTTTGCGGAGAAACTCTTTCGATTCTTGTTTGTAATGAGATAAAAAATAAAAGAATATGAATGTTTTGTTTGTGAATTGGAAAACATAAGCAAGGAATAAGGAAGTCTTTGCAACAGGCTCCATACAATGGTATTATTACAATAGGTGTCATATATATATTTGGGTGTGTAGTTGACGGTGGAGGTGTATTTTTGTGTCCGAATCAAGTGTAACTACTGAAATCGTGGTTCGGTTGCCAAAGCAAATGGTAACGGAATTGGACGGAATTGGAAAACAAGAGAATAAGAATCGCCATGAACTAATTTGCCAGGCAACACAACTGTTATTGCGTCAACATAAGACGAAGAAACGCTACCAACATGAATCAATGCGACGTGGGTACATTGAAATGGGAAAAATTAATCTTGGTATTGCATCTGAAGCTTTCTTAGCAGAGTATGAAGCAGCTCATACAGTAGAACGCTTAGTTAGCGGGGGGTAATATTTTGATTGTAAAACGCGGCGACGTGTATTTTGCAGACCTTTCCCCAGTTGTTGGTTCTGAGCAAGGAGGCGTTCGTCCGGTTCTTGTCATTCAAAATGACATCGGAAATCGTTTTAGTCCAACGGTGATTGTAGCGGCTATTACTGCACAGATTCAAAAAGCTAAATTACCCACTCATGTGGAAATTGATGCGAAAAAGTACGGTTTTGAGAGAGATTCTGTTATTTTACTTGAGCAGATTCGAACAATCGATAAGCAGCGCTTAACGGACAAAATCACTCATTTAGATGAAGTGATGATGATTCGTGTAGATGAAGCGCTACAAATTAGTTTAGGACTAATAGATTTTTAAATCGGCAGTTTAAGTTGCTCTCTTTGAAGGGCAACTTTTTTTATTATAGAGGAGGTTACGGTTGTATATGGAAATGGTAGATAATCGACAAGCGTTAATGAAAATGTTAGTGAAGGAATTAGGCTTTACCGAAAAGCAAGTTCGTCATGTTATTCAATTAACAGAAGAAGGTAACACAGTTCCATTTATTGCTCGTTACCGAAAAGAATGGACAGGCTCTTTAGATGAAGTGCAAATTCGTGCAATTTTAGAGAGATGGCAATATATGATGCAGCTTGAAGATAGGAAAGAAGAGGTTCTTCGTCTTATTGATGAAAAGGGAAAACTGACAGGAGAATTACGTCAGCAAATTGTGAAAGCTACAAAGTTGCAAGAAGTAGAAGATTTATATCGTCCGTATAAAGAGAAGAGAAGAACGAAAGCAACGATTGCAAAAGAAAAAGGATTAGAGCCATTAGCTGAATGGTTATTGTTATATACGAAAGAAGATCCGAATCAGAAGGCAATAGAGTTTATAAACGCCGAGAAAGAAGTGCAATCTGCAGAAGAAGCATTGCAAGGTGCTCAAGACATTATTGCAGAAATCGTTTCAGATGAAGCGGCATATCGTAGGTGGATTCGGAACGTTACTTTTAGAAAAGGTGTTATGTCTTCGGCTGTAAAAGATGAAGAGAAAGATGAAAAAAATATATATGAAATGTATTACAGCTATGAAGAACCGTTGCAGAAAGTCGTGCCGCATCGCGTATTAGCGATGAATCGAGGTGAGAAAGAAGATATATTGAGAGTTTCTGTTGTTCCACCAGTAGATGAGATAGTAACCTTCTTATATAAGAAAGTAATTCGTGATAACGATTCAAAAAGTGCACAGTATGTAAAGTTAGCAATAGAGGATGGTTATAAACGATTAATTCAATCCTCTATTGAAAGGGAGATTCGAAAAGAATTAACAGAAACAGCTGAGGAACAAGCGATACATATTTTCTCTGAGAACTTACGTAATTTGTTATTACAACCTCCAATGAAAGGAAAGGTTGTGTTAGCTGTAGACCCTGCATATAGAACGGGTTGTAAATTAGCTATCGTAGACGATACGGGGAAAGTTCTATATATTGATGTTATTTATCCGCATCCACCAGTGCGTAAATATGAAGATGCAAAAGCGAAAGTTCTTTCTATTATAGATAAATATCAGGTTGAAATGATTGCGATTGGGAATGGTACAGCTTCTAGAGAATCAGAAGAATTTATAGTTGATGTATTACAAAATGTGAAACGAGAAGTCTTCTATATTATTGTGAACGAAGCTGGTGCGAGTGTGTATTCGGCTTCTGATTTAGCCCGTGAGGAATTCCCGGATTTACAGGTTGAAGAAAGAAGTGCGGTTTCTATCGGCAGACGTCTGCAAGATCCGCTTGCTGAACTTGTAAAGATTGATCCGAAATCAGTTGGAGTTGGACAATATCAACATGATGTATCTCAAAAGAGATTAAATGAATCATTAACATTTGTAGTAGAGACGGCAGTTAACCAAGTCGGTGTGAATGTAAATACAGCTTCCGTTGCGTTGTTGCAATATGTTTCGGGTTTATCAAAAACTGTTGCGAAAAATATTGTAGCAAAGCGTGAAGAAGAAGGGAAATTTACAAAACGAACAGACTTAAAGAAAATACCACGTCTAGGCGCGAAGACATATGAACAATGTATAGGTTTCTTACGTATATTAGAAGGGGCAAATCCGTTAGACCGTACAGGTATTCATCCAGAACAATATAAAAATGTTGAATTGTTATTGAAGAGTCTGGGATTATCAAAAGATGATGTAGGGCAACCACAGTTACAAAAGAGTTTAGAAGAAGTGGAGATTTCTAAGTTGTCCCAAGAAACGGGAGTAGGAGAGCCAACATTAGTCGATATTATAGATGCTCTCATTAGTCCAGAGCGAGACATGAGGGATGAGTTGCCTAAACCACTTCTGAAAAAAGGGATTTTGAAATTAGAAGATTTAAAACGTGGTATGGAACTGGAAGGAACAGTTCGTAACGTTGTTGATTTTGGTGCTTTTGTTGATGTAGGTGTGAAACAAGATGGTTTAGTACATATTTCTAAACTAAGCAAACAATACGTGAAGCATCCGTTAGATGTTGTATCTGTCGGACAAATCGTCAAAGTATGGGTAGATGATATTGATACGAAAAAAGGTCGCGTTGCATTATCTATGTTGCCGATTGAATAGTAAGAGAAGAGAGCAGATGAAACTGCTCTTTTTTTATAGGATAAAATGTGTAATGGATTAGGAACTTTGATGTATTTTGCTATAATAAAACCAGCATTCATTTAATAATTTAATTTGATACCGGTTTTTTTCAAAATATGCGCGTTGCATTTGTTTTTTGAGCCATGTAGGCATAGGAATCCCTCCTTGTTTGATCCTACTCTCATAAATGTAAGGTACTATTAATGAGAGGTTGGTGAGTGGATTTCTACTTTTGCTATGTTTTTAGAAACCACGCTTCTTGAATGAGGATGGGTATATGTACTATTTAATATATGTATAAGAGAGGAGAAAAGTGTAAAAATATTTTTTTGTTTAGGGGGAATGAAAATGGATGAACAAGAAATACAGCGGCTAGTGGAAGAAGTATCACTACAATATTTCGGAATGCCATTTTTACATAAGGCAATGTTTAATAGTAGGTTGCGCACAACTGGCGGACGTTATCTATTGAAGACACACAATATTGAACTGAATTATCGATATTACGAAATGTATGGGAAAGAAGAATTAGTTGGCATTGTTAAACATGAACTTTGTCATTATCACTTACATATTACAGGACGAGGGTATAAGCATCGGGATAAGGATTTTCGAGAACTATTAAAGGCAGTTGATGCACCACGCTTTTGTAAACGAATGATGAATGAAGAGAAGGAAAAAAAGGTTTATGTGTATGAATGTATGGAGTGTTTGCTTCAATATGTAAGAAGACGTCAAATTAATACAAAAAGATATGTCTGCGGAAAGTGTAAAGGTAAACTAAATCTGATAAAGAAAACATCTTGACAGTGAAAACGCAATCCAGTATATTATAAACATGTCACGTTTGTACAAGATGTTGCGAAAAAACCTCTTGACTTACGATGAGAAATTTTATAAGATACAAATTGTCTTTATTATTCCGCAGTAGCTCAGTGGTAGAGCTATCGGCTGTTAACCGATCGGTCGT
>NZ_JBVVXV010000021.1:0-64686 GCF_055902415.1 Bacillus sp. SSR7
ATACGAAGTTTGTTGGATTATATGAGTCGTAATTCAACAAAGATACAGGTATTTTGGCAGAATGTGTTTCAAACAAAAGAAAAGACACCCTAAGGTGCCTTCCTGCGACTTGAACCATCGTCATATGGTATTGGATGCCAATCCAATTATCATTTTACCACGTTAAATAATTTTGGTTGTTGAGAAATATAATTCAAATCTATATGTTGTTTACTTTTGCTTCGTTAGCTTTTTTGTAGTGAATTCTTCAATCTGTTGAGATGTACTTTTAATTTCATCGGTAATTGTTATTTTGCTACCCGGGTGCACACAGTAACAGTATTTGTTGCGCCAGAACCAACAACAGTAATTGAATGTAAAAAATAGTTGAAAGACAAAATGCATATTATTATATTGAGAATGATAAATTTAAGGTGGCATCTGGAAGGGAATAGTTATAAATGAAAACAATAAAGGGGAAGTTATTTCTTAGCATTGATATTATAGGTTGTATCCTTTGTATTATAATGTTTATTATAAGCTTTGTTAATTTTAGAACATGGGTGCACTCTTTTTTATTTCTTGTCTGCGGACTAATTTTCCTTATTAATATAGTAAATATTTTTAAAGGAAAAAGGCGTAATTTAAATTAAAATAAATTTTTATTCATATAGCTCAAAAAAATCACTATTCTTTTTGTAGAAATATACAGGAAGGATGGCTTGATCAATTAAAGTTTAATAGAATTTTTTACATAAGAATCCCTCACTTTTAAACAAAGTAAAATTGGGGAGCTTATTAATGAATCAGAAAAAGATATTCAAATTGAACTTAGAATATCTAGAAGAATTTTTAGAGTTACTAGACAAAGAACGTATTCTGATTATTTAACTAGTGAATGACTAAAGTTAACAAACTAAAATTATGTAAATGAGCTGTCCATATGGACGGCTCATTTTTTTTCTTAGCATGTGTTTTCTCCGAAATGCTGAGGGTACGACATCATTATCAAGTTAAGAAAAGCAAATATCCTCAAAATGAAAAACTAAGCCGTTTTTTATTAAAAATCCACGTAATTTTTAACCCGGAGGTGATATAAAATATGGTTTATCGGAAATCTACGATTATGCTTGCTCTTCTTTATATACTTGCATCAAAACTCTAGAATCTAAATTTCATGATTGTTTTCATGTTCTCGTATAACTGATAAATGAGTATTTCCTAAAACTTGAATTCCAATTATCAATATGAGCATTAGTAACATTATACAGGCAAATAGCCAGAAAGTAATTTGGACAGGGTACTTATCCATACTTTGTCCTATAATAATTGGAATCAATGATCCACCTAGGCCGTTTGTAGCTAATAATATACTAGTTGTCTTTTCTGTTTGACCAGGAAAATATAGGTTTGTGATAATTAAGGCAATCGCGAACATTGCTGCCATAAATAAACCCAGAAAGAAGCACAGAAAGAAACCTAACCAGACATTACCGCTAATGGCTAGCAAAATAAGTACAACTAAGCCGCCGATATTAATTGAAAGTAAAAACTTGTTATAGGTAAGCTTTTCAGAGATAACACCTGTTAACGCGCGCCCTATTACCATTGCCGTCCAGTAAACAGTTACAGTCAGTGTTGCAAGAGAATTAGGGACTTCCCACTCTTCCATGAAAAGTGAAGGTAAAAAATGAACAATAGATACTTCGCTCCCACCATAACAGAAGAAATATATCGCAGAAAATGTAATGATTAAAAACGTCTTTTTAGTATAAGAACCAGTTGTTCTATTAATAGGTGTATTGGGATTGGTATTCTTTATAAGAAAATCATCTATTTCACCAAAAGACAATACCTTCCATCCAATCATAACTAAACATGAGCTCAACCCCAATATTAAAAATGCATACTCCCAAATACCCTTACTTATAAGTATGCTCGAGAAAAGTGGCATGAATAGTGCACCTAATCCAAATGCAACCTCTAGTTTACCCATTGCTGAGGCTTGTTTTTCTTGAAATGTAACTAAGATGATTGTGCCAATACAAGATTCTGCTAATCCAGCCCCGAATCCTGCTAATCCAACTAATGGAAAAAGAAAATACCAAGTTGGTAGGAAAAATGAAAAAAGTTCAAAACTAATCATAATTAAACCCAGGAGAACAACATTTTTACGTCCTAGTTTTCTAACTAGGATAGGCATGCTAAGTACACCAAATAAAAAACCAACAAATTGACCAAAGATGAGTAAACCACCATTACTATAATTTTGGTTATAGTGAAGTAGAATCTCAGGTAGCATTGCACCAATGATGACTAAGGTAAAAGCGATTAACATATAAGAAAAGAAGCTTATCCAAAGTAAACGTTTTAACAACTATTTCTCCCCCTTATAAATAATTTATTATTGTTTAAATCAATTGCATATACTAAATATTTAATATCTAGATATTACCAATATTTTTATGTAGAAAAAATTTTAATTTTAAAATTAAATTTTTAAATGTTAATAATTTTTAATTATACTACCTTTTATTTTATTTTTTCTAAAAATTCATTATTTTTTACTTTCTCAACATAATTTACTTTAAATTAACTTGTAGTATGGATATTTCACATTATATTATGAGACTGTTATTTAATAACAATTTTCAAATTTTGGTGCATAAGTAAATACAGTCATAATCCATTATTTGTTAGGTGGGGCCCCTAACAAACAAATTTTAACATTACTAAAATAATAGGAGTGTTGTAAAAATGAATGGTAAAGTTAAAAGTTTAACAAACCCTGACAGTCTGTATTACAAAGTAGACGATGTTGTAATGGAGAGAGGGGAAGGCATCTACCTTTACGATCAAAATGGAAATAAATATTTTGACTGCGCATCAGCTACATTCAATTTGAATTTAGGGTACAGTAATAAAGAAGTGATCGACGTAGTAAAAAATCAAATGGATAATCTTATTCATGTTACTTCATCCTATCAAACAGACCCCGTAAATAAATTAGCAGAGAAACTTGTTGAAATTGCTCCTAGCAATCTCACAAGAGCACACCCAAAAGTTAGCAGTGGTTCAGCAGCGAATGAAGGTGCTATTAAAATGGCACAATACAATACTGGGAAACGTGATGTTATTTCTTTGTTTCGCAGCCATTTGGGACAAACATATATGATGTCAGCTCTTTCAGGAAATGCTTTTCGAAGAGAACCATTCCCACCTCAATTTTCCTTTGGATTGCAAGTCCCAGACCCTTATTGCATGCGTTGTTTTTATAATCAAAAATCCGATTCTTGTGGAATGCTATGTGTGGAGAGGATTAATGATTTTATTGAATATGCAAGTACTGGGAATGTTGCAGCTATTATGGTCGAGCCGATCTCAGGAAATGGAGGAAATATTGTTCCACCAAAAGGATATTTCAAAGCGTTAAAAAAATTATGTGAAGAACACGATATTGCATTAATTTTTGATGAGATACAAACTGGATTTGGTAGAACAGGTAAGATGTTTGCTGCTGATTACTTTGATGTACAACCGAATATGATGACTGTAGCTAAAGGTTTAGGTGGAACTGGATTCCAAGTTGCAGCTATTCTTACCGAAGAGAAGTATGTGGGAATGCCTGGTCATCATCACTCTTTTACTTATGGATCCAATGTAATGGCGTCTGCTGCAGCATGTACCACAATTGATATATTACAAAGACCTGGATTTTTGGACAACGTGACTGTCGTTGGAAATTATATAATGGAACGTTTAGAAAAAATGAAAGATAGATTTAAGTTTATTGGAGATGTAAGGGGTGTAGGTTTAATGATTGGGGTTGAAATAGTAAAAGATAATAATGAACCCGATGTTGAGCTTACAAATCATATTGCAAAACGTGCTATGGATCATGGCATAATTATCAGAACGTCTAGATATGGCTACGGAAATGTTTTTAAAATTCGTCCACCTCTTACTATTACTCTAAGTGAAGCAGAAGAATTGTGTTATAAATTAACTCATCTATTGGAGGAGATCAAATGAAAACCTATATTATTGAGTTAGGAAAATACGTATATGATAAGGTGAAAAGTCAAAAGGGAACTTTGAAAAATCGTTTGGTTAATGGATATTCCCCAGGTGGAGACGCACAGTTTAATATTGATGCTGCAGCAGAAAATGCGGTTCTAGATTATATAGCAGATAAGAAAGAACCGGTTGCATTCTATACTGAAGATGGTGGACTTAAGATTTTTGGAGAAAATCCACAATATATTATAATTGTAGATCCAATTGATGGTACACGTCCTGCAGCTGCAGGACTTGAAATGTCTTGTATTTCTATTGCTTTAGCAAAATACAAGGACAATTCTAAAATTAAAGATATTGAATATGCGTTTTTAATGGAACTGAAAACAGGTAACTACATGTATAGTGATATTTTTTCAAATTCCATTGAATTTGAAGGCTATAATAGCCAATTACCAAACTTAAGTCAGGGTAAAGATATTAAGAATATGTTTTGGAGTTTTGAATTTAACGGTCATCCTACTAATTTAATGATTGAAGCTTATGGACATCTAATTGATGAGTCAGCGAATAATGGTGGCGTATTTATATTTAATAGTGCATCTTATTCTATTTCACGAATTATTACAGGTCAAATGGATGCATATGTAGATATCGGGAATAGACTTCTTAAAGATTATCCAGATTTGTTACCAGATTTTCAAAGGGTAGGAAATGGTCAAGTCTTACACCTCTTTCCATATGATATAGCTGCTAGTGTATTTCTAGCGAAAAAAGCAGGAGTAATTATTACTGACGCATATGGTAATTCTTTAGATGAAACTCTTTTAACAGATCTCAGTTATACTAACCAGCAGTCATGTATAGCAGCTTCTACCAAAGAATTACACCAAAATTTATTGGAGAAAATTAATTGGAAACGGAGCGTGAAAAAGTATGAAGGCATTGGTATGGACTGAAAATAAAGCGTTAGAATATAAAGAAGTGGAAGAACCTCAAATACAAAAAAATAATGATGTAAAAGTCAAGATTTATGGTACTGGGATTTGTGGGACCGATCTAAATGTATTAAAAGGGAAGATGTATGCCGCTCCAAATATGGTTATGGGACATGAATCGGTTGGAGTCGTAGTGGAGGTAGGAGAAGAGGTTAGAAATGTAACCGTGGGAGATCGTGTTGTAATTGATCCTACCCAGTTTTGTGGGAAATGTTATTACTGTAGAAAAGGTTTAACATGCTATTGCGAAGAGTTTGATGAATGGCAGCTAGGAATTGGTGCTCATGGGACTTTTGGAGAATATTACGTTGGAGAAGATAGATTTATTTACAAATTACCTGAATCAATGGAATGGGAGAGAGCAACATTAATTGAACCTCTTTCATGTGTTCTTAGCGTTATAGAAAAAGCTAATATAAAACCAGATGACTCTGTTCTAGTTTTAGGGTCTGGGCCGATTGGACTATTAGTTCAGATGATTGCTAGAAAACTTTCTAGAATTACAGTTGCCACGGAAATTGGTCCCTTTAGAACAGAAGCTGCACGAAAAATAACTAAATATGTATATCATCCGCAAAAACTTACTTTAGAAGAAATCTACCGGATTAATCAAGGAAGAAAGTTCGATGTAATTTTTGATGCCATAGGTAATCAACTAGACTGGGCATATCCGTTAATTGAAAAAGGTGGAAGGCTTATTCCGATGGGGTTTGATGATACCTATGAGTTTAAGATTAAACCGTTTGAATTACTATCAAAAGGGATTACAATTATTGGAACTGGAGAAGCGCATCATATGATGGAAAAGGCTTTATCCTGTGCTATAGATCTTCCAGAATTATCGAATTTAATTACGGAAAAGGTAGCTCTTGAAAATTTTGATACAGCTATTGGTAACTTAATGGGATTTGACCCAACTACTAATGAAAGAAAAGAGATTAATTCCATTAAAACAATATTAGTCTCTGAACCTACTAGTATCTAAGAAAGGTTCTGTACAAGTTTTTTTAGGAACAGATAATCCCATTGAATAATTGTCTATGTATGAAATTGTCAAATATTGCTGTAATTTTTCTCTAAAAAGTTGTAATTCATGTTGAATTGAAAAATTCATAAAAACGTTATTCTTTCTAGTATCTTTTTAGAAAGAATAACGTTTTTTACACTTCTTTTATTCAGAATCTCTAAAACATCAATTCAGGAATGTGCAAATGGTTTTTTTATAAGTTCCAAGTCTCATCTAGAATCGGTTTTGGTGGGATGTAAATAATTGTTCCATCACGACCTCTTGTTAAAATAACTCTATATGCATAGAGCTTAATTTGGAACGGATCTTCAACACCCCATTGATAGTGCTGTCCCTTCCAAGTCCTATTCTGTAGATATAGATTATCATCGCAATGAACAAGCGTCATATCTAGTTCAAGTCCCTGTGTTTGAAATTCAGTTGAGCTATAGTTGAGCGCCCTACAATAGTACTGGGATTCGGGATAGTTAAAGTATTGAGCGATCTTACTAGGCCGTTCATCCCGTTCATCCCTTGGTAAAACAGGGGCTTCCTTTTGACGATCAGCGCCACCAGCACAGACAACGCCAACGGTTTTTGTATCATCCTGATAAAGCTGATGTAAAGTAAGTGGGGCTTTGGCTAAATCACGCGTAATAAAAAGTTGATAATGTTCTTTTGGTAGACTATGAATAAGCTGTTTTGTTTGTTCAAAATTAGTATCTAATAAGGTATTAATAATTTCATAGTATTTTAAAGCTGCATGAGCACGGAAAGATGAGTTTAAATGTAACTGAGAATGTGTTCTATAATGTGCTGTATTTGTGAATATAGAATTAGGATGTTTAGAGTGAACAGTCACGTTTTTTCCAGCGATCGCAGTATTCCATAAAGCAAGGCCGCCTTCTTCACTAGAATAGATCTCTTGTCCTTCACCAATTAAGCCAATTGTTACAATCCACGGTTTATTGTTTGTTGTAATATTCATTATAATATCAGGTTCACTTAAGTTTTGGGCTTTTCGATTTCTTTTAGTGAGCGATTGATCGATCCTTTTTGTATCCCATGTCCGTTGAGCTTCATCAAAAATGATAATCTGTTCTTTGGGAATCATTCTCTTTTCGAGAAAGTCCATTTTATCGTATCTTGTAATACATCTACTAATGGTCCGTTGCCAGATAAATAAACTGCATTTTTCATCTCATGTGCAATGGTCAGACCCAGGTATGTTTTACCTGCTCCTGGCTCGCTAGATACTAAAATGAGATGATGGGTATTTGTATGTTGGGCCTCTTCAATAATTGAACGTACAGTTTGTTGTATTTCTGAAAAGTTACTGCTTGATACAGCTTTAATGTCAGGAAGCGGTTCATTATTTAAAATGGATCGAGCGGCTTCTAACATAGACACTATTGATTATATCCTCTAGCGTTAAAGTTGGTGCTGCTGTTTTATTTAATAAATATAGACAAAAAAGCTTATCCTTTAGCACTTAAAGATAAGCTTTTTATTTTAATGCATTTCTTTATTTTTTTTCTTTTTTAAATTCTTTTTGTTTTTCAATCCAAATGTGAATTAAATTTAATAATTCATCTGTTTCTATCTCACAAAATTCGCCTTTACCATCTTCTGCTAAATTGTCTAAGACGGTGGTTGTACTTCTCCGAATTTCTAAACCGCAAATGTTACCATTTACTACCCCATAGTTTTTTTCATTGTTTAAAACACTATTTATTTCATCTAAAATCCAATCTCCAAAAGCGGAAACTTCGACATATAAAAATGTTGCAACTAGTTCAATTTCCTTTGGTAATTTCATGATTAGAATCTCATCATCAAGTACTTCAAAACTATATTCATATTTCATTTTTGCTATACTCCCTTAACCTAATTAAAATTTGAGTTTATTCTTTTGGAAAGGCAGAGATAATTTTTCCATTACTATCTAGATACATAGTTATCTCTACACCATCAGGACCTACCCCTTTGTATGTATTACCGATTACATGTCTTTTATTATTGTATGCTTCATTTACATTATCTACAATGGTTTGTGGGGTCCAATCTTTAGGGAAAAATGTAGAAAATCCCCCATTTGCAGTCTTAATAGTTCCATTTACTTCTATTTTAGCTTTATAAATGCCTTGATTATTTACTGTTTCTTCAGTTCCTCTAATTATTTTTCCCGGTGTGTTCTCCAATGCCTCAGAATGATAACCAACCGCATTACCACTTCTATTTATTTCACCTTCTAAGATATGCTTGAGACCATTTTGTTTGAAGTTTTCTGTTCCTTGTAAACTAGATATGACTTCCTGGTTAGAAAGTGGGGGAGTCTGAATATCTTCAATTGAAGCAATTTTTTCAGAACTTCCGTCACCTTTAGAAAACTGGTAGGTTGAAAGTTTTTCTTCGGCTTGTTTAAAAGTAGCACTATCAAATACAGATCTACCACCATTACCACCTGCGAAAGCCAAATTATCGCCTTTATTAAATAATTGTCCAGCTTTTGAGATACCTTGAGAGAATTTAACCCCTTGTGCTAGTTTTGCAGCCTTACTGACCCCTTTATCTCCAAGAAGACCTAATCCAATTTGTGTTAAAGCATAAGATCCCCATCTTGCACGGGTCTCTGCATCACCATTTATCACATCTTTATTAAAAGAGTCGGATAATGCATTCCACATAGCAGGTAAAGCTTCATCTAAATGGGTGACAGTGTAGCCCATGCCTTTCCAAGTTTCCCAGTCACCTAATGCTTTTATACCGTCGATTGTATCTCCAACAGCATCTCCCGCACCATCTACTATACCATCCCATACTTTTCCTAAGAAAGATTTTTCAGGTGCTTTACTAGACTTAGTCGTTTTTTGGGATGTTACATCTTCACTATCTGCAACGCGGAATTTCTCAGCAATTCTCTTTAATTCTTCTTCAACATGCACAAGCGCATTAATAGCTGTGAATGCGCTTGGTCTTGCATTGTTAAACATTTGAACGAAATTTTGATTTGATGCGCCTGTCCATTGAAAACACATGTAATCAATTTGATTGCATAAGTTATTATGTATAGATTCTAATGCATGCTTTGTATCGTTTGCCCGTTGTGCAACTCGTTCCAATTCTTCGGGCGTTACTTTTATTTGAACCATTTTTTTCCTCCCTTTCCCGATTAAAATTATGAGGTAAGGAAGAGGGAATGTAAATACTTAATATTAAGAAAAAACAGCTATATTATATGAAATACTTATGGATGAATCCAATGTAAATGTGAAGTGGATATAGAGTTTTTATGAGCATGAAAAGTTGCAGTTTCAATTAAAACTACAACTTTTCATTTTTCTTTCACTTTTATAGGAGAGGGGAGGGGAATGAGCTAAGATAAAGTTGCTTTAGTAGATTTGTTTTATTCTAAAATATGTTTGAACGAAGGGGATAATTTGCTAAATATACTATGTTGTTCATTTCCTTCTTGAATCATATTTGCTTGATAAGTTGAAAATCCTTTATACGTTTTTCTTTTCCATTGCCATAAGCCATTACTTTGATTGAATTCACCATAGTAATGATTGTAATCCAATTTGTTCCCAGTGTTTTTATTAAAATTATTGCTGATAAAAATACGGCTGTTACTAGCATAGATTTGGTTATTGGTAATTACATTGTTACGGGTATCGTAATTTAATTCGATTTGGCCACTCTCTTGATCTTTTGTATCATTTTTATATATAACATTGTTCGTAATTGTGTTATTTTCCGCATATCCTTGCTGACTGTCATAACCACCAATTGCAATGCCACTCATGATATTATTGGATATCGTATTGTCCCTAACAGTAATACGGCTTGCGCTTTTTCCTGCATGTTCGCTAGCTACTTCAATACCGAGGTCGTTTTCATAGCTTTGATTTTGCTCAATGATAATTTCTTTTCCGCCATCCACGTAAATACCATCAGCTGAATATTCATTATAACTAGTATTATTAATTGATGAATTGTGATGAACAATGTTATTACGAACGACTCCATTCCGTGCTTGATCTAAAGTAGCTACTGGAGATACTTCTTCATGTCCAATCAGAACAATTCCGATGTTGTTGTTATCATGTACTCTGTTATTGGTAACTTCAAAAGAATCTACATTCCCATTCACAGCAATCGCTTCACTAAGCCCTAATTTTAAATTTGTTACTTCGTTATTATCGATGACAATATGATTTAGATTATTTTGTGCACTTGATGAGGTACCGTATACAGCAATCCCGTGTGCATTTCCATTCTTTACATTTGCTTCAATGTGATGAATATAATTATTTCTAATCTCGATATTACTTCCTGTTCCAGTAATATAAATACCAATAGGGGTTTCATTAACTTTTGTTGATTTTAAATTGCGAAACTCTAATCCTTTTACTTGGATATAATTTTTGTCCTCTATTGTAAATAACCCATCATCCTCTAACTTGACTGTGGAACCATCAAGAATTACTTTTTCATCCTGGTAATTTTGAAAAGTAATAGGTGCTCCCGAGACTCCAGAATGAGTGACACGAACCTTTTGGTTATAAATCCCGCCTCTTATGTAGATTGTACTTCCTTCTTTAGCAACGTTAGAAGCTTTTTGAATGGTAGCAAAAGGTCGATCTAATGTGCCGGGATTGAGGTCGCTTCCTGTTGAAGATACATAGTAATTTGCACCAGAAATTAAATTGTCATTGGATTGTGCAAAGGTAGGGGCGGGGAGTGTGAAAATTAACATACTGAAAGAAAGTAGAAAGATAAAAAACGATTTTTTTAATAAGGGAAATAAGGTTTGATATTTCATCATGATCCTCCTTCTTTTTTAGCATTCCTTCTCAACTATATAATTCAAACTGACGATTTATATCTTGTACTAATAAAAAAGACCGAGTAATGAATTCTGGATTAAGAAACACCAACTCCTATGGTCTACGTCTTCTATCTGAAACTAAATTTTTAATAATTCATGGTTTTTCGTATAAAATCAAATTATATATACGTGTATTTAAAGAAATATGGATATTAAAATCGGTAGACGAGGGAATGAGAGATACTAATTTTAAAAGCAGTACATAACTATGCACCACAAGAAGAATTAGAAAAGGTGGTCATGGAAGGTATTTCGTATTTTGAAAGAGAAGAATTATATGATTGGGTAAAAGAATATGCTTATCTTTTAGGTAATATATTCTATTGTTCAGAAAATCACGACAAATCCAGCAAGTATTTACACATCGCTTTAGATGCAGACAAAAAGAGTATAGAAAGAAGGGCGCTAAAATGAAAAAAGCAATCTTATTAATGATGATGTTATCCGCTGTTTTTACTTTTGGTCTTACTAATGTAAAAGACGTATCACAAAATGAAACTATTCAAGTGTTTATGGATCATGGAGAGCATATTTAATTATCTAAAGAAAGAGGGAGCTGCGAGCACCCTCTTTTTTAATTATGACCATATTAATTTAGAAATAACATAACTAGCCATATATACGTGTACTTAAAGAAATATGGGTATTACTATCGGTGGACGAGGGAATGAGGGATATTGATAGTAATTTTAAAGCGTATTAATTCGTTGTATACGAACTAAATGTAAAAGTATTCTTGATTTAAATTCTTCCTTCCCTGATATAAGTAAATACTATTAGTTGAATATTCGTTATACGTAGTATTATGAATAGATGAATCGTTTGGATATCATTATTTATAATATCAGTGTAATTTTCTGCTTCGGGTGTACCTTAGTATTTATTATCTATAATGATACCTCAATTTGTAGGATTCATTATTGACTCAAGAATGACATTACATGGTGGGTTTCAATATAAAAGAATTGAAAATACATCTCTAGAATGAACTACCCTTGAATCATAAAGATTTTCTTAGTCATTGATTTTTTTGTACAAAGAGTATTTATATTTCTTTATAGAAAAAACTGCCTCCCAATCGTTAGACATGTCTAACAGTTGGGAGGCAGTTTTTTTGTGCTCACTATAGAAGAGCATAAAAAATTTAATCACCATTCTTTTCATTTATATCATTACGAAGGTAAATGGGAAAAGAACTTCGCTGAATATGTGTCTGTTCTTTTAATTTGTGTAATTACGGAGGTAAAACAGAAAAGAACTCCGCTGAATTTTATTTTTAACAGCTGTTTATTTAGCCAAGTGTAACCAAAAAACGAACCCTCGTCTTGTATTGATTTTCTAAGAATTGAGAGTTCTTTTTTATGGCTCATTTACAGTAGAGCCATAAAAAATTTAATCGCCATTCTTTTCATTTATATCATTACGAAGGTGAATGGGTAAGAACTTCGCTAAATATGTCCCTGTTCTTTTAATTTGTATAATTACGGAGGTGAAACAGAAAAGAACTCCGCTGAATTTTATCTTTATTGGTTTTTTATTATAAATCATTAAGTAAGCAAAACGCAATAATTTTACTTAATTTAACAACCATTAAATCATAACACAAAGAATAAGTATATGCAAATAAATTAATATACATATTTTTTATTTTCAACATTATTGGTTTGATTATTATAGGGTTAGTTGCAATATTTATTGGAGCAAGTATAGCACTGTTCTTGGATTATGTAGGAAATAGAAATGGGGAAATTAAGTAAAAATATTACTTGATATTTCATCATCATCTTTTTTCATTTTATAGCATTCCTTCTCAACTATAAAGTTAAAATTCAAGATGTATATCTTGTATCAATAAAAATAGTTTATATGTAAGAGGAGATACCCAGCTTATTCTATTTAGCATGTAATAGTAATAAGACATTGGTATAATAAACATCCAACAACGGTCATATAGCTAGAGAGTAAATACCTATCTTCATAATATGTAATTAATATGTTTTCCTCAGATAATAGGGAACATAACAATATGTTCTCAATCAATTCTTTTTCTTCAGTGGTTAAGGTCGGCCGAGTTACTTTGTTTTTCTCCCTGAAAATTTGTCACTTTACTCATAAGTTTACCACGGTTGGAAGCATAAACTTGCTGTGTGTTTTATTGATGTAGCTTTGGAATAATGTTTGGTAAGATTAATACAAATAATCTTGATAAAAGAGCAGAAAGAAAGAGCGTATTTTGAAAAAAAAATTCAAAACACGCTCTTAATTTATTTAATGGAATCATTCTTTTGTAAAAAAATAGGGGAATATCTCCAAAGAATCAAAAAACATGGTAATATAGAACTGAATATACAGAACCTAATATATAGTGTGGCTGGGGGAAGAACTATGAGTTTAGAAGAGCTAAGAAAAAAGAGGGCGGCGTTAAGTAAGAGCACCGATATCACATTAAATAACATCACTACAATTGCGGAAGAATCTAATCGGGTGGCATTAGTGGCGAATCAAGCAGATAAACATTTGCGAGAGTTAACGTTAGAATTTGAGCGTCAAACTGGGCTTAATGGTTTGGACTTGAAATTTCTCTTCTTTGCTACTGCCCTTCAATGTGCCAGACAGTATTTACTGACTCCATTTCAAGAACGCTTAAATGACAAAGAGGCAGCAAAAAAAGTGAAGAACAATCATCCGAAAGAAACGAGTAATCGGATGCATCAATGGTACTGGCCATCTATTGAAGAAATTCAAACAAGTCCTGTCCCATATGATGCTATCTATGGTTCAAAAGATTTTGATTTGGGCTTCAGCGGGAGTAATCATCGCCATAAAACACTGGGGCATGATCCTTTGTTTGGATGGGTTTTTGGTCTTGCCAATATTGTAACCAGCACACTTACTACATGGGATTTTCAATCCTTTCATGTTAAAACTGGTCTGACAGCTAATGAACATCGACGGGATAAAATTAGCAATAGAGCAGATACCATGAAAGTCCTATCATATACCAAAGATCGCTTTCTTGATGATGGGATAGAAGGGAAAAAAGCTTTAGGAATCGCGGTATTTAAACATGCTATCCACTTAAAATCCGATCAGTATTCGACTGCAGGCTTACCAATACCAGCTATTAGTACTTTTTCCCCTCAGTTATCACAAAAGCTAGCTGAATATGGGATAGATATGGGAAACGTTGCAACAGTAGGGAAACAAGCCTCTCTGTCGATTTTAATTAACACTTTGATTGCAACTATACATGGCTTGTATTATGACCCAACCAAGTATTCGTCGTGGTCACAATACGAAGTGAAAACAAGAAAAATACTAAGCTATTCAAATCTAATTGCTTCAAGTAGCAATCTCATCTATGTAGGGATAAGTAGAGATGTTAAAAAACTAGATATTGGTGGTCTTGCTGTCGCATTATACCGCTTAATCTCTGATATTGAATTTATCCAACAAGTGAAAGATGAGTTTGTATTTGGCGGCTTCAACGACCTTATTCAAGGGGACATATAACTTATAGGAGTGAGTAACAGTGGGTTTTAAACGATTTATGAAGAAAAACCTTATTCCGTTTTATAATACAAGAGACATGATTAAGAAGGTTCAGACATATGGTTTCGTTGACGGTATTAAAGAAAAAATGCGTGAAGACTTTTTAGAAGACACACCAATAAGTAGCCATATCTACAATGCTGGCAAACATGAAGGCAAGAAAGATGGTTATAAAAAAGCCTCTAGTGAATATGAGAAAAAATTGATCGCTCAAGCAAATGCCTTCCTCAACCAAAAGGAAATATTCGAAAGTCAAAAGCAAGAATATGAACAACTTCTTGATGAATACGAAAGATATATTGAAGAAATGAATGCAAAAGAACATCTAACTAATGAAGAAAAAGATAACCTTTCACAAATCATTAGCATGGAACGTAAATTAACAAAGTTAATAGCGTAGAAGAACCTGTATTTAAAAAATATGGAACCCCTCAGGGTGGGATAAAAAAGTCTGTCTCTGTTATTATCGAGACAGTTACAGATGATTTAAAGAATAAATGTACATTTACCAGTCTTTGTTCGCTTCAGCCAGTGCTAAACTAAATAATATAACATGAAGCGAAAAACACAGTAGTTACACAGCCAAACATCGGCAATGTAATTCTGTGTTTTTTATTTTTATATCAATCAAAGCTTTGTTTAGTAACTTTTAAAAGTACGTGTTCAATAATCTGGCCCGTTTGCTTAATAAGAAAAAAATCCTACATTATCAAAAATCCACATATAAACGGTTTAACTTTGTTTTAAATCCAGAATTAAAAGTACTTAAAAATCTTTTATGAAAAACACTTCGAATATTTCATCATTGTATAAGGGGAAAATGGAAGTATTGTATCTTGGGAAAAATATCAGATTCTTAATTTGAAGTGAACTTCAATTGATAGAAATGTGAAAGATATATAAAGCAGCTCTTTTGATAAGAGCTGCTTTATATTGTCTTAATATACATTAAAACCTTTAAAATCCCGAAATATATAGGAGTTTCGTTAACTTTCGTAGATTTTAAATTGCGAAATTCTAATCCATTTACTTGAATATAGTTTTTGTTTTCTATTGTAAATAACCCATCATCTTCTAACTTGACTTTAGAACCATCGAGAATGACTTTTTCATCTTGGTAATTTTGAAAAGTAATGGGTGCTCCTGAGGCACCAGAATGAGCGACACGAACTTTTTGGTTATAAACTCCGCCTCTTATGTAGATTGTACTTCCTTCTTTAGTGACGTTAGCAGCTTTTTGAATGGTAGCAAAAGGCCGATTTAATGTGCCGGGATTGGGGCCGTTACCTGTAGGAGATACATAGTAATTTATAACAGAATTTGTATTGTTTTTGGATTGTGCAAAGGCTGGTACTGGAAGTGTGAAAATTAACATACTGAAAGAAAGTATGAAGATAAAAAGAGATTTTTTTAATGAGGGGAATATTTCTTGATAGTTCATCATTTTCTTCCTCCTTATTATTAGCATTCCTTCTCAACCATATAGTCAAAATTCACGATTTATATCTTGTATCAATAAAAACAGTTAATATGTAAGAGGAGATACCCAGCGAATTCTATTTAGTGTGTAATAGTAATAAAACATTGATATTATTAAAATAATATATTAATATATATAATTATTAATTGCATAAGAGGTGCATCTATGGAAAGAGAAATATGTTTCAATAATATTTGTGAGGGGAAACCTTTAGTAGGAAAATTGTATAATGTTAGGAAAGAATACTATAGATTAAGTAGTCCATATTTTGATCTAGAACAACTTCCAAATTTTTTAAATATTATCTTAAGTATAGTATTTATATTTATAGTGTTTATTCCCTTTGCATTAGTTTTTAGTATAATTCCAGAGTATTTTGCAATAATACGATTTATATTTGTATGGATCAGTTTTGGTGGTTCAATATATTTAGGGGCAAGATTGTATACCGAGGTAATTTATAGATTAAATAGGATACAAATAAATAAAAGAGTTGAAAAAAATAATCATACATTGACGAATCTAATACTAGCTGAGAAACAATTAGTAGAACAATTAGATATATTAAAGATACCAGTAGATTATCGTTATCCATATGCAATTAGTAGGTTTGAGAATTATCTTTCTAATTATAGAGCAGATAACTATAAAGATTGCGTGAATATATTTGAGCAAGAAAGACATAATGAAAGAAAAATAGATGAATTAAGAACGATTCAGGAATTACAAAGAGTTACTAATCATAAAATAGATGAAGGAAATACTATTGGTTTAATAAACCTTATAAAAAATAGATAATATGTAATTGTAAATCTTTCAAAGTAGATAAAAATATTATTTGGTAGTTGTATAGAAAAACAGTGGAAAGGCGTATCTAATAAATAAGATACGCCTTTTTCATGTTAAAATTTTAATTATTTATTGAGCACGTCTTTTGTTTTTTAGTTTAGTTATTTTTGTTTTTATTGCTAATAAGAATCCATGTTTATGGCGAATCCTATATATACGTCTAGTTTTTATTTCTTCCTTTTTTAAAACAATTATTTGATTTTCTGAAGAGTTTCTATCTATATTGATTTCCTCAAAACGAGGGTAAGTATAAGCTAAAATCTCGCTTCGGTTCAGGCTTTTAATTAGATACGCTTTAGTTTGATCAGGGAGTATAATATAATATGCATCCTTCCCAAGAGGGTCAGAAAAGAAGGGGTATCCTACTTGAAAAACAACAAATATGCTTAATAATAGAGACATAAGAAGTAATGCTACAATCTCTTCAGATTTTCCATGGGTAATTGAAATGTTCGAACCGAAACTTAAATACCAAATTGAGAGGGGGGTAGTAACAATTGCGAAAAAAATTAAACGCACTATATTAATCATAAGATTCTTTTCTTGTGAAAAGAAAATTTTTTCAAATCCAGTTGCTTTCATCATGACGCATGTTTTTAAAAAGAGTGAGACAGCTCCAACTACAAATGAAAGTTTTAAGGCTTCAAATATTTGAGATAAATCCAATTAAACAACCTCCGTATTTTTAATAATGTATTATTAAGTTTAACAAATTTACTATTGAAGTTGAATATTTGTATGTTTAAATTTAATAGGGAAGCTTTTTGATAAACATAATAATTATCAAAATGAAAAAGAACATAGGGAAGCAAAAAGTGTAGTATGAATAATGAACTAGGGTAAGGAGTTTTAATTATAAAGGAATAATGTTTTCAATAAAAAATGAATTAAGGAGGATACAATATGATTTCTGTTATTGTAAATTATATTAAAGAGAAAAGTAATTTGCTATATACTATAGCAGTAATAGGAGTAGTTTTTTATTTTAATTTCTCGTATTCTTCTTCCATTTCTCTTTTATATTGACTGTATAAAAAATCTTCTTCTGTTACTTCACCAGTCCTAACCAATTGACGTTTCATCTTTAAAAAAACTTCTTCACCATAATGTACTTTTCTGGCATCATCACATGACTTCCCGTTAATACCTTGCCAAAAAGCAAACGGATTGTTATGATTACTAATCATTTCTCGAGCCTATCTTTATCATATTCAATCGAATACTCTTTTTAGCTTTTATACCCTTCAATTAAAATTGGTGTCATACAAATAAATATAGTGAATAATATCAAGCTCTTTCTTGTAAAAAATTATTTTGTAGTATGGATAAAAAAGCTCTTTAATTATACGAATTAAACTTAATGTTGAATAATCTAGAATAATTGAAAATTTAGGTTTGAATTTAGCAAAACGACTTTCTTTATATTTCCTATACCTCATATAAACTTCTTTAAATATTCTTTTAATTGTTATAACAATATAATATGATTTTAATGATAAATTATAATGTTTTCGAATAAGTTATATTTTCACATACCTTATTTGTTTTTAGAAGTAGGAGAATGAAACTTAATTTTATTCCATATTTTTTATTTTATTTGTATACTAAAAATAGATACATTTTAATATGTATATTCAACGATTAAAGGAAAAAATTATTAATAGGGGGAATTGTTCGTGCAAATAACTACAAAGCGTTTTAAGAATGAAACTTATGAATGTCATGAATGCAGAAAAGAAATTGGAGGGGGGGACGTTAACAGAGAAACTTGGGAATGTGATGATTGCGGTAGAAAAGTATTGATCGATATAGGTAAAAATAATGGGGATTTAGTAAGGTTAACTCCTAGTGAAGTGACAGAGACTGATAGTGTTCTTTTACAAAGTGATGGGGAGTTTCATCAGTTAAAAGGAATCACTATTAGAAATGAAAAATATTATTTTGGTGTTGCTGGCTTTAGAATGGTAGAGGTCGAAGCAGATGAATTTGTAAATGTTATGTGGAGAGATCACTAAATTTTAGAGAAGAACAAATAGTACTAAAAGAGGTTGTGGCATTTATTTGCTACACCTTTTTTATTTTAATAATTTCACATATCATAGTTTTTATCTAATTTTAATCTGTATTTAAAATGCGTGATTTCTATTAATTTATTGATTAAAGATTTCGAAATAGTTCTTCTAAAGTGACTTCTAATCCATTTGTTATTTTATGTAAGCTTTTTATTGAAACGTTTTTTTCTCCACGCTCAATAGCGCCTATGTGGTTTGTGTGCATATTCGATAGTTCTCCTAGGCGCTCTTGACTTAATTTTTTATCTTTTCTTAGTAATCGAATGCGTTTCCCCAATTTTTTTGTGATTTCCATATTTTCACCACACTATAATTAATATTATTTAAGAGATTTGTTGAAAAATTTTATTATTATGTATAACAAATACAGAGTTGCGTAATATTCAAGAGCTAAATTATTTTCTATGCCTGGGTTTGAAATACTTAGTTAGGAGTAATTTTTAGTTTTGTATACCCATTTAAAGAACATTATAGCTAAAAATAATATTATAATTAAATTTTATATATTTTGCATTTAATTACTAAATGATTGACGAATTTTTAAATAGTATTCCGGGGAAAATAGTATTTAAAATATTAAGCCATGAGTTTTGAACTCGATTTTATTTTTGGTTTGATTTGTTTAAAATAATATTGTTTAAACAAATCAAACCAAGAATTCGTACTAAAATAAGTTATGTCTAATTCAATATTATAATTGCAAATGTTTATCAGATTAGACTTTATAAAAAGTGCTGGGGGGTTCTTTTATTCCAAAATTACTTATTCATCTTAAGAAGATAATAGGTGTTTTTTACTCATTAGAAACGGCTTGACCATTGAGAACCTTAATTATGTTATTGGCAATTCGCTTGATTACAGGCACAGAAACAGAATTTCCTGCTTGTTTGTATAAATGACTATTCGCCATTTTTTCAGGGATACGATAATCATTTGGAAAACCTTGTAACAGTAAACATTCCCTAGGTGTTAGTTTTCTGATGCCTCCATTGTAATCAAGGATAAGGGGGACATTATGACCACCAGTACCCATGTTTGCTGTTAATGTAGGACAAACATTACTTTTGTTTTCTCGGACATATACCCTTCTTAATTGATAAGTCGTATCATGACTAATCATGGCATCGCTCAACATTTCATAATACTGTGAAGATTCATTGTAATAGAATTTATCATCTAGTTTGTTTTCGCGATCGATTATAGTATTAAGTTTATTAGTTAAAGGAATTGGTCCAGGGAATTCAAAAGCATCTGCTTGTTTCTTGTCTAAAAATCCTACTACATAAATTCTTTCTCTGTTTTGGGGAACATTACCATACTCCATTGAATTTAATACTTTATATTTAATTGTATACCCTTTATCTTCTAAATTTTTCTTTATTATTTTAAAAGTATTTCCTTTATCATGACCAACTAAATTCTTTACATTCTCTAACATTATTGCTTTAGGCTTTTCTTTTTGCGCCTCTATTACTTCGATTACTTGGAAGAAAAGGTTTCCTCTATCATCCTCAAACCCTTTTCGATATCCAGCTACTGAAAAAGCTTGGCAGGGGAAACCAGCTATTAAGATATCCAATTGAGGGATAGTGGTCTTGTCTACTTTTGTAATATCTCCCTCTAATAAGTAGCTATCTCCAAAGTTTTCTCTATATGTTATACAAGCATTCTTATCGATTTCACTTGCCCAAATAATTTTTGCTCCTGCTTCTTTAAAACCTAAGCATGTTCCTCCAATGCCAGCAAACATACTTCCTACTCTATATGTCATTTTCAATTACCTCCTACGAACATTAGTTGCCCTAATGTATTGATATTTTATCACAGAATACTTCGGAATCAAACAAAAGAATCAAATTTTCAAATGTAATGTTTTTGCTGAAAGTTAATTTTTTGTGTTGACTCTTAGCAAACTTGGGACTGTTTTTTGTTTCTTGGGTGATACTATGATTTCAAAAGGAGTTGGTTTATTTTGGTTATATTTTTAGGGGATAGGATACAAAATGCTCGAGAGAAAAAAGGGTTAAATTCAAAACAAGCATCTACCTTATGTAATGTTTCTCCTAGTATGTGGTCACTTTATGAAAGTAACAAGAGAATGCCCTCTGCAGAAGTATTAAAGCATATTGCGGAAAAATTAGAAGTTTCAGCTGACTACTTATTAGGTTTAAAGGATGAAATGAAATAAAATAATGGGGGAAATAAAAATGCTATTTAATAAACAAGCTATAGAAAATCAAAATTTGTATAAACAAATGCTAAAGTCTGCTGGTGCATTGTCTAATCTTTTTTCAGATAATTCTTCACCATATATTGTTTCAAGAAATGTAGAAAACGCATATTGTGAAGCGTTTGGTGCGGATAATTTAGGTAGATCAGATTGTTCTGCAGATGCTTCTTTAGATGGTATAGGAGTGGGTTTAAAGACTTTCATACATGGTAATGGAAAAACACTACAAAAAATAGCTGAATTTAATAAGGACGCAGTGCTATATCGCAATAAACAACCAAAGGAACTTATCTATACAGTTGCAACTTTACGTAATGAACGTATTGAATTTACAATGCGTACATACGGATTACATTCTATGATTTATCATTGCGTAACAAGAAAACCTGGGGAAATTCTTATTTTTGAATCGCCAATGGATAAGGTTGATATTCCGAATATCAGAAACATTAATATAAATAATAAAAACACTATTACTTTTGAAGACGGTATTAACGAATATAGTTTTAATTTAGCAAAAAGTACTCTTTATAAACGTTTTATTACTGAAACTCCATTAGCAAAAATTAAAGTAAACATTCTTGAACAACCATATTTAGTATTAGCTAAACTGAATGAAGTGATAGATGTAAAGGAAGAAAAAAAATCTGAATCAAAACAAAAACACATATCTGATAATTTTGTCATTTTGCCACTGTATTCTGATCGAGGAAACAAGCGACATGTACCTGAGAAAAGTGGATTAAATCAATGGAATGCGAGTGGTAGAAAGCGTCATCATGATGAAGTTTATATTCCTATTCCAAAATGGATTCATGATATTTTTCCTAATTTCTTTCCTGAACGAGACGAGAAATTTCAATTAAGACTACCTGACAAAGTACTTTTATCTGCAAAAGTATGTCAAGATAATAATAAAGCTCTTATGTCAAATCCTAATCGTGATTTAGGTGAATGGATGTTACGGAAAGTACTTAACTTAAAAGAAAAAGAATTATTGACCTATGAACAACTTCAGGTGCTTGGAATTGATTCAGTTATAGTATACAAGCATTCACAAAAACATTTCTCTATTGATTTTTGTGAAATAGGAAGTTATGATGAATTTCAATCGGAAACTCAATTAAGAAAATGACCTCTATTGGGGTCTTTTTTTGCTTGTTTTTTAACAATGTGTATTATATTGATATAATGACAATGATGGTAACATTTGAAAGCTAAATTTTTGTTTGAATAAAACAGGTCCACTAATAAAAACAGATAGATGGGAAAAACATAGTGACATTAAGAGTTTACCGTGCGCAAATGACTGGAAAGTATTGTATATGTAAGTATATAGGGATGTGGTGTCTAGGAAGGTTGCTAATGATTTGGTTATAAAAATAGAATATTTAATTAATAAGATTGACAAAACTATTGCAAGTTATCTTGCTTTGAAATCTTAATAAAAAAATTATTTCCACGAGTGGGTGTCGTGGAAATGGATGGGAAATTAAAGGTGTTACAGGAAAGGTATCAGATGTTAAGATTGGGATCCTTAAAGCCACAGCTAATCGAAAACATATGTTGTTTTATAGCATAAAGTACTTTTTATACTGGCTTCTACTTCAAAGAGAAGTAGGCCTTTTTTGTATTCAATATATAGTGAAAATTAGACTAGTTTGTATCAAAATAGAACTTCCTCGTTTTTGCACTCAAATGTGGAATTCTTTTTTATAATAGTTTATTAATATTCTGGAAAACTTAATATTACCGTTTGTAAAATTAATGTCATTCCACATGAAATCAAAATTTCTATTTTTAGACCTATATATGTCAGGTAATGAGTGTTCACGTAATCCAGGTCAAAGGGTCTCAAGTTTTATTGGTCACTCATCCAGTACAGGATATCAACCTAAATTACGTCATAAAAAGTTTATTTTTAGGGCATATGTAGTTGTGATTCTTCACATACAAGTTGGAATGAACAGTATTTACAATTATCACCAGGACGTGCAAATGAGACATCTTTTACATTATATTCTCGCTTATTCGTTAATTCCCCCTTAGAAGCAGAACCAAATAAATTCAATCTCATGCGGATATCATGATATTTCCATCTGTTAATCCATGTGAATTGTTGAGTAATTTTATCAGGATTCTTTGTTGCATATTCAATTGCCGCTGTTTGATATACAATTTTTTTTGTTTCCGACCAGTGGGGGAACCAACTCCGGTACTGCTCAAACATATCTTGGCGGTTTTGCTCCTTTGCATAGACTTGATTATACCCAATAAGTTGCTGGAATAAAAAGGGCTCATGGAATCCATCATAAAAAGTTGGGCGACGATCAATTAAAAAGGAGTATACAAAGCGTTTTGGGCAACGATTAAATACTTGTGCTGGTAGCATTTCGTATTGTCTCTCATTAAATCCAATCGTCTCTTCTACGTATGTCGGTTTTTTTTCTTTTTGTATAAGTCTATTTACCTGTTGTTGAGAGCCTTTAATGAGTGTTAAAAAGTTTAAGTAGAAGCAGCGCTTTAAATGCTTTCGTTCATTAAGACGGCGAACGATAGAGAAATTCAATTTAACCGCATTCGACATAATAAGATAAAATTGATAGCAAGCGATTTCAACTTCGAGCTCTTTTCGCATCTGTAACTGATGTAAATACACATTGTCTTGGCAAAGTAAATCGAAGGAATCCCTTGACAGTGGCCAAATATTAAGCGGTTGCGATGTTGGGAATGCTTCGTTATCCATCAAGCTAAAATGAATTACACGGTTGTCATCAAATTGTAAGCCGTCACTATTTAATAGGGAGTTAATCGTTTCAATCGTGCTAGGTTCTACATGACCGTATAGTTCAGCTTCATACTCATCTTCTAAGTCTGCACCTTGCGCTAAAAAATAGCGTAACCCCCGCATTAAGTCCTTGCGGTCTAATCGATCTAGCGTATCGTCTTTTAATTCTTCTAGTGCTGATAAAATATTTTTTGCAATTTCTTTATCGAGATTGTCTGATAGAGATGGTACAATATCTTTTGTCACGTGAGCTTCTAGCATATCAACGTAATGTGAAATATTAATTTCTGTACCGTTAAAGAGCAAGTTGAATAATTGCTCGATTTTGAATATACCTTTTTTTATAAAATTCAAGTCCTCTTCTGAGCTATAAAAATAGCCTATTACTTCATGATAAAATGAATACAAGCGATGCTCATCGTTATCATATGAGCGTCGGTGTGCAAATTGCTCCTCGGCTTGTTGCTTTGTCGCAATGAGAGTGTCAATGCATGTTATCCACTCGTTAAAGGTCGTAAAACTTTTTGTAATTTCCTGTAGAAAATCTAACGTACGCATTGCTGTTTGTGCATTAATCCCATCTACGAATAAATAGCCTGAATTGAAAATTTCACGTAGCAATATATGTGTGACATTTTCGATGTCATTGTATTGTGCGGTTTTAACGTTAAATTTACGCTTGTTAATAAGATGGATATTAACTAAAAAGGCACCTAATGGATGTTCAGATAACCTTTTATAATTAGCTTGTTCAATTGGCGATAAAAAGTCACGAACTTCCATAGTGCGTGGTGAAACATAGCGTTCATCATTATTTTGAGTATAACGCCTAAATTGCTGAAGCGTGTTAAATTCGAAATAGTTTATTTTTCTTATGTCTTGTTCGTCGGTTATCATTTTTGTTGCTGTGAAGGAACCATTAATGGCACATAGGAATTCCTTTGCATGATAGTTAACTGTATACGGATAAGGCATTGCACGTTTGAACCCGAGTTGCTGAATGTTTAAAAATTGTTCAATCGTTCGGAAGCCATGCTTATAAATGGGTTGATAGTTAACGACATGAATAATATCGAATTTCTCGCTTAACAAGTCGAATAAGCGCTTCTGAATTGGTACAAGGAAGTAGAAGCCATGTAATACAAGTTGGCTTTTTCCCCCCTGTGTAATGCGTGTATGGACGATGTCATGTACAGAATGTCCATACGGAATATTGGTATTTATGCGTTTTTGATCGTCTACAATAATGTCTTCAAATAATTTTTTGAGTGTAGCTCGAAATTCGCGTTTTGGTGATTTGCTTAAGCTTTCAAACCATACATGAATATTAGAGTAAGAAGAATTTTGCTCCACTGCTCGCCATAACTCTAAAAAGACACGTTCCTGTTCAGTTACAGTTTGTAACATGTCACGTACTGTCGTACTTGTGTAGCCGCTTTCGCTTAATAGTCTAATTGTTTTCAATAAAAGTTCTTGGTTTTTATCGATGGCTGCAAATAAGTCAGCATCAAAGGATGGATTTTGCTCATTAAAACGGCGTAATTCTTTTGAGAGTAATGTATATTGTTTTAAGTTTGTTTTTCCTTTAGACCAGTCACCACCAATGTATTTCATTAACTCAGCAAAGGATATAATAGGTCCTGTAAACCAACGATTCAGCCCACTATTACTTTTCATCATTCCTGCTTTTAGCGAGTTAGTGGCTGTAATGTGAATAGCATCTTTATAAGCAGAAAATGCACTATTTTGATGAAAAAGCTCTTCAGCATTTGTATAAATTAAATTTTTATATCCAGACACATGTATTCTCCTTACATAAGTAATAGTTCTCCCCAAGTATTTGGGTTGTTCGCACTCTCTTGCGCATCTTCCAATTCGTAAATTTTTAATGATTGCTCTGCACGTGTCATCGCTACATATAATATGCGAGCTTCTTCACGGCGCTGTTCTTCATTTTCTTGGCTACGTAACGCGTGATAATTAGATGAGATATCTTCAAATTCGCTAGGCTCATCATAATATTTCCAACCAAATTTCAACTCATCTTTTTCTCCAATTTGGACGATAATATCTTTTTTTATGGCATCATTTTTGAGAATGAAGGCATTGTTCGGATAGGTAATCAGCACAGTGTGAAACTGAAGACCCTTTGATTTATGGACGGTCATGACCCGTACAAAATTATCGTCAAAGGCTGATTCTTCAATTTCTGCTTCATCACTTTCACGGTTCGTTAAAATTTGTAGCTTCAACCAATCATATACTTGAATTAAGGTTGCATTATTACTGAACTTTGCATAAATGTCGGTAATGATTTTTTCCAGATTCAGTTCATATTTTAAAATTTCAATCTCATTAAAACCAATCTCATCTAAATTAGTTATGTAATCACTTTGTTCTAAAAATTCCTGTACAATTGGTAAAATTGGCTTTTCCTTCATTAATTCAAGTGCTATATGCCACGCTTCAGGTAATTTAAAAGAAAAATTATCAGCGCTAATAAAGCTACTTGGTTTTTTTTGACGGGAATTTTGATAGCGCTCTTCTACTGTAAAATGAATTGGTTCTTCTTTTACACAAAAAGCTGTTTCACTCAATGAAAATAATGCTTGGTTACGCATAATGTGGTCACTTTTTGCATAAAGCCATGAATGTAGTAAAATGCCTAAATCACGTGCTGATTTTGAGATATATAACGTTCCTTCTGTGCGCACTTCATATTGTGGAGCGTTATCCAAATCACTTAGCATTTTACCAATTGCAAGTGCTTCATGATTGTTGCGTACTAATACAGCTAAGACATGCGGTGTTTCCTTTTTAGAGGGCATGAGCGCATAATCTTCAAGTAAATATTCAATTTTAAATTCGTCTGTATATAATTTGAATATCTGATCCTCATCCATAAAGTTGTCTTGACGCGAATACATCGGTTGTTCATTTCGTGGTAATAATTCCTTTTCACGCCAACGCCCAAAAATATTTTCCATTTCTTCTATTAATTTTTTTGATGAACGGAAGTTTTCGATTAAATGATAGGTATGAAGCTTTTGGCACTGGAGTTCTTCTAAATAATCATCTAATACTGAGAATGCTGTAGAGTCAGCTCCGCGAAAGCGGTAAACACTTTGCTTTGTGTCACCAACTACAGTTAAGTGCAAATTCGCCTTTGCAGCAACCGTTGCGATAAATTGAATTTGCGCGATATCAGTGTCCTGAAATTCATCCACAAGTAAGTATTTATAATGTTGATTTAATTCATGTAATGGTACATTTCGATCAATAAGTAACTTTAAAAAGCGGGTTAAATCGGCAACTGTTAGAAAATCCTCGTCGAATTTTAATGCTGTAAACTGCTCTTCAGCCGCTTTTAAAATGTTCGTTATAGCAATCTTTAACGTATCGTCTTGAGGATTAAGCCCTAAATATTGCGTTAATTCTTGCTCGACAATGCCCTTTTGATTGAATTTATCCCAGATATTTTCAAGGAAACGAATAATTTTATGATAATCTAAACGACCAAATGGATTAATTGAATGTCCTGAAAGCGTCGCGTCAAGAGAATGCTCTAAAATTTCTCGACGTTTAACAACCATTTCGGTAATATCGATTGTGGCTGATAAACCGATATAATGCGAGAATTGCTTTAAAATATCTTTTGCAAACGTTGGGATTGTTACAATTTTCATAAAGTTAATTTGCTGCAAGTATTCATAATGCGCCTCACTACCAGTTGTACGATACAGTTTTTCTAATCGTTCTTCTAAAGCCTCTTTCATATTGCTTGCTGCTTCGTTTGTGAAGGTAATCATTACGATTTCATGCAAGCTGTTAATTTGCTTAGTGAATAGTAGATATAAAATGCGCGATACGAGCGTTGTCGTTTTCCCGCTACCTGCCCCTGCATTTACAGCAATATTGAAGGTTGGATTAGCATGTTCAATTTTGTATTGATAGAAATTAAAGCGTTTAAAATGATTACTATATTTCTTTAAATAACATAAGCCGTCTGCTCTTTTTAAGCGTTTTCCATTTAGTGTGAAGTTTTTTCCATCGATCGCAGTAAATGTGTCACCAGATTTTTTTCGATAAAGAGCGAATACTTTTTTTCCTTGTTTGCGTAGCATGTTAATATATTGTTCGATATGATCAAAGCGTAATCCGATATAAACATATGAATATTGCACATCTATAGCGTCAATTGTAGTGTCATTTTGTATTGTTACATCTGGTAATAATGTAAAAACATCAGTTGGTTCGTCTTTCATTAATTCCTCAGGAGGAATGTTCGGAGTATCACTTAAATACTCTGCAAAAAATTGCCCATCTTGCTTTCCATATAAATTAAATCTTGAGCCATCGACACCTGTAATAATACTTTTACGTTCTGGATGATCACGTAGATTATATAGTTTTAACTCATAACCAAGTTGTAATTTCTCAATTGATTTTTCTTTTGATAAACGATAATTTTCATCACCACTAAACAATTGAATGCCGAGCATTTTGCCATTTTTACGAATTAATAAATCTGTTTTTGCTTCTAAGTCATATGTGTAGCTCATTTTCACATCATCGAACAAGCCAGACTCTTTTAATATAAAATAAAAATGTAGTTCAGAAACTAACGCTTTATAGGCCGTATTCGAGTGATATTGCAGTGCGACTCTATTAGCCGAGCGTGTTAAATATTTTTTTACGTAGTGTTCCTCAAATTCCTCGACCGTCGGCAAGCGTTTAATTTTTACAATTAATTCATACAATTCTTTATTGAAAAGAGGTAAATTACGCGCATACACTCCACGCTTATTAAAAGGATATTCGACTTGACGATAGGAATGGGTAAGTATAAGTTCAATTTTTTTTGATGATTGTAAATGTGTAAAAACATCCTGAAAATTAAAAAACATAAATATGCCACCTTATTAATGTAAATTCAAAAAAGATTTATATGTAACCAAAGAATTAAAACCGAATATTAAAATTATACTATTTATTGATTTGAATTAAAACATACTAATACATCCGTATTTTATCAAATTAGTAAACAAGGTGAGGATTTCTTGAGGGGGATGTATTTGGTTCTTTTGCAAGGTTTTTAAATAGACAAAACAAGCCCCCTTTGGGATATAGAATTCATGCGCTTGCGAGTAATTTCTGTAATTTATTGTATGTTGAAAAAAAGAAGTTTGCCTGTTGCGAACTTCTTTTTCGTTTATATATGGCATGAATCGTTTCGATGCCTTTAATTGTACGTGAAGAATGACGAAGATTTTGAAATCCTGCGGATTTGGCAAAGCGACGTTTCACATGTCTTCCTGTTGGATGAGATTATTGAAACGATTAACGGTGCAATGTTTCGTACGCACATAAAAATCTTTATGTTTCAGTTTTGTGAGCGTATAAAGTAGGGCAGGAGCCTTGTCTGTTATGAGAACCGTTGGTGCTCCAAAAGCTTTCACTAATCTTTTCATAAACATATAGGCGGCTTGATGACCTCTGGTTTTACGGAGTTGAATATCCAAGGTGTACCCTTCTCAATCAATCGCACGATACTGATAACACCACTCTCCGTTGAACTTGATGTAGGTCTCATCTAAATGTCATACGAAATGTGCTGATTTATTTTTCTTCTTCCAAATTTCACTTAGAAAAATTTGCAACAGAACCCATACCATCTTGTAAAAAAGTTGATCGGAAAGTTATTATCCAAGGATAATCTATTTTCAATGTGTCAAACGTACTATATATATTGTTGGGAAAGGAATAAATATGGAAAATGATAAATTTTTTGTCAAATGATGTGATAAAATTACTCGTATAAGATAATGAACTATTTTGGGTTATGAAAGTGGTGAATCGAATGACCATTAAGAATTTAAAAGTTCTTAGTAGAAGGGGCCCCATAGATATACCTGATTGGATCAATTTTGCATTCGAATTAGGTGCTTATATAAATGACCATGGAATTAAGTATAAAAAGTCTATTAACCTCATACTATCTCTTCCCAGTGAACAGTTCTTTTCATTATTAATTGCAATGGGAATAGTAGACAAAACGTTTTCTAAAAATAAACAAATGCGGTCTATAAGAAAAGCAGTAATTAATTTAGAAAAGGGTAGCCGAATTATTTATCAGGATGAACAATCTGCGAGAAAAGCATCAGTTATCTCTGTAGAACCTAGCCCTGTTTTTGAAAACGAAATGATACTTAAGATAAAAGACGGAAAGATTGAAAGAGGAATTCCTGAAAGATATTGGATTGATAGAGTTATTCTTTTAAATGAAGAATTTGATGAAATTAAAAGAACACGAAAGGTAAGTAAAAAGCAACAGGTAGGTCTAGATAATAGTCGATTGTTGAGGGTTTTGTATACATCAGACCAATTAAATAAAGTTGAGTTTTATCCGGGAGAATCATTTTATTTGGTTGGAAATACGGGTCAAATCAATGAATTTATGGATAATGAAATTTTTATTTATGAGGGTGTAAAGGGAACAATAAAAGATTTTCTTTATTTTGATAACAGTAATAGTTATACAAACGGGAAATTCTTTTCAGCTCAGATGAAAAGAATTGACGTAGAAATTAATGATGAAGTTCCAGTTATTTATTCGGATCTATTTAGTTTTATTAAACAAGACAAGCAATTCACTAAAAACCCTAAAATTATTTTATCAAGCAGAACTGACAACGAAAATCGACTGCATGAGGTGAAGGAAGAATTAAGAAGAGAATTATTGCAGGGTGACCAAAAAATAGTTACTGAAGAAGTTGTCTACTATTTAAATTCCAATGAGGTTCAAATACCAATTGGAATTGAGTTCCTTGCTTGGAGGTAATGGTGATGAACTTTAATAATTTATTAGACTTATATAGTTTGGGTGAAAAGACTATTTTATTTAAGCATGTGGAAAGTAATGAATTATTGCCATTTGCTAACAGCATTGAAAAGTTTAGATTAGAGATTCAAAATAAATATGAGAATGACGATCATCTGTTAGAAGTTCTGAACCTGCTAAAGAAAGTGTTTTTTAGGTTATCAAGTAGTTTACTTCCGTATAATACAGTAATTAACAAGGATATTGAAGACCAGATCGTTTCAAACTTTATTCAGATTAAAAAGGGTTATCCTGAATTATTCACAAATGTTGTATTACAAATAGCAAAATCATTTAAGCAAGTGATAGAAAGTACAAATAATAATTTGTATGATTACCTATGCAATTATATTAATAGCAGGGCGAAAACAGGTTTAAAAATAGCAATTGTTACAAAAAGGGCAATAACAATTGAGGAAAGATTTTTAATCAAAGATGGGTTGAAATCATTCTTAAAGGAAAGTTTTTTTACTGAGAACAGTTTTAGGAAAGATATTGAGACCTTTGATGAAGTTGTTTTTGTAGGTAATGCCACCTATTTTGGCGAGTATGTTAAAAATACTTTTAAAGGTAAGACTGTTGCTTTTATATCCTATGATGTTTTTACCAATTCCATAAGCCCCAACAAGATATTTGAGGATATAGACAAGAAAGGTGTGTATAGCACAATATTTGATAATATTTCCTTTGGAGAGCCAATACAAAAGAAAAGTAATATTACTTTAGAACAAGCAGAGTTGTTAAATACAGCAGTAAGTAAGTTCCTAGAGGAACAGAAAAGTACATTAGAGGTGAACTCTCAGGATGCTGTTGAAGCGAGCGTAGTTTATCTGGAGAATGATCGTTTCTTATTTGTACCAAAAGATTCAAAAATCCGAGTTTTTTCCCCTAATGAAAAAAGTAATTTTATCAAACAACTTAATTTTAAGGATATAGAAGAAGATGACTTTATTGTAATTAGAAATGATAGAGATACCAAATTAATTGCGGAAGTTGCTGACCATGATGTTCTAAAGAAAAATGCTGAGAAATATCGCCTTCTTCAAAATAAATGGAAGGAAAAATTACGCTTTAATGTAAAGAAAAAAGGAATTAGGAAAGTAAGTGCAATATTGATTAACAAATATAATATTAACACTGCTTCTATGGCATCATTAAGGTCATGGTGTAATGAAGATTCAATTTGCCCAACTGAACTTCCGAAAATACTGAAGGCATTAAAGTATGATGATGAAATATTAAAAGAAATATATAATACTATGAAGATTATCCAACTTGCCCATAGAAAAGCAGGAAGAATTATTTCTGAAAAATTAATGAGCGAACTTTCAAATGATATCTTAAAAGAATTACAAGAAAAAGGCTACTACACGTTTATGTCAAAAGAGTTTAATGGGGCTTCTTTTAATATTGAAAGAATTGTATCAATAGATCGTTCAAGACATTTAATAGCACCATACAACCTTATGAAGCCAATGAATATAGATTAGTAGGGAAGGGGTAATAGCTATGGATATCTCATTAGATAAATCACTAAATAATCGTCAAAAAGTAATGGATAATGTCAAAGAAGAAATAATTGGACCCGGTCAAATTAGGGAACACTATATAAAATTTAATCATATCGGTACTACGACATTTGAATCAAGAGATGAATTGTACAAACCTTATTATTGGGAAGTTGGTGGAATTCAAGAGGAGATACTTCAAAGAGAAACACCGACTCAAAGATATGTAAGTGGCCATTTGTTTCCATTAGGTACATGTGAAAATGACGAAGTTTCCCTTGAAACCCCAATTGGTGAAGAACCTAATGAAGTACTTGAAGACGATAAAATAGATAAATTGTTTGAGCGTAAAGAAGGTATAGAAACGACTGAGGACGATGGTGAAGTAGAATTATTTCCGCAAAAAAATGACTTTATGCCTTCAACTATGGGGTTAACATTTTGCGTTAATAAAGATCTTCCTGAATTAAAAGTTAGAATAGAAGGCGGAACATATACTCCGCACAATGTAAAAGTTAAGGGGGAAAGTAACAGTGTTCAATGGTGGCTGAGGGAAACTGTAGAAGGAATATGGAATTTACCTTTAAGCGAACTTATTAGCCAAGGACAAATGGAAAAACAAGTTGAAATGAAAAATAAAAAAGGCGAGAAAATCTCCCATTATCATATTCAATTTCAGGCTCGTCTTCGTGAAGTAAAGGATAAGTATATTATCACCATAAGTGTAACAAACCGTTCTTCGGTTCCGAAGTTTAATAGACAACAATTAATATTGTTTCAAGCAATCATGACTATAAGTACACCAGTTAAGTACTCTTTTTCTGTTTATCCAAAACAGTATGAAATGAAAAAGTTGATGAGTGATGAAGAGGCTTCAACTGAACTTCTTTATCGAAACGAAGGAGTATATGCATTTGGTCATGGATGCGCTGCAGACTGGGAGCAAAATTCAAAGAACGTCCAGCAATTATCTACAACTTTTATGCCGGAGTATGAAGCGCTAAGTATGACTCCAAACGTCTTTGTTAATCAAGATGGGAAAAAGGTTGAACTAGAAATTAAAATGAGTGATCTTGCTGGTCTTTCTAGTAATGAATCCCCTGAAAAAATACTAAAGCCCTTAATTGAAGGCTATAGGGAATGGATAGAAAATAAATCAACAGAGGTTGATAATGTCCCAGTATTGTTGCAACCGGTTGCAGGAAAGCATTTAGAACTTTGTAAAGAAAGTCTAGATAGAATGGAAAAGGGTCTTAAATTGCTTAAGGATCCACAAATTTTGGAAGCATTTCGTTTAGCGAATACGGCAATACTCCTTCAACAAGTTAATGGTAAAGATAGACGTTTTGGGCGTATCGAGGATAAACAAATTATTTTTAATAAAACTTTTAAAGAAAGTGTTAATGATGAAACTAAACTTAAGAATGCTAGTAATACTTGGAGGGCATTCCAAATTGCTTTTATATTAATGTCTATTGAGTCATTAGTTTACGAAAAGTGCGATTTAAGAGAAATTGTTGATTTAATTTGGTTCCCTACAGGGGGAGGTAAAACGGAGGCATATTTAGGTGTTGCAGCCTTTCAAATGATACTAAGACGCCTAAAAAATCCATTGGATGCTGGTGTTGACGTTATGATGAGATACACACTAAGACTTTTAACTGCTGACCAATTTCAACGATCTTCAAGGCTTATTTGTGCTATAGAGTATCTAAGAAGCAGAAACAGTAAAAAATTAGGTGATACATCGTTTTCTATAGGAATTTGGGTGGGCTCAAACACGACGCCTAATAGTAACAAGTCTGCAAAGACTTCTCTAAATAAACTTCAGAAAAACGAAAAAAATGCACAGCAATTTATTGTTAATAGTTGTTCATGGTGTGGAGCACATTTAGGTTACTACGATGAAAAAGGTAGCAAGAAAAAGTACTACTTCGGGTACAAAATTAACAATGATAAGTTAGTTGTCCATTGTCCAGATAAA
This sequence comes from Bacillus sp. SSR7, assembly GCF_055902415.1. Classification (NCBI taxonomy): domain Bacteria; kingdom Bacillati; phylum Bacillota; class Bacilli; order Caryophanales; family Bacillaceae; genus Bacillus; species Bacillus sp. SSR7. The sequence goes on from NZ_JBVVXV010000021.1 coordinate 34,235, forward strand.
AATTGTCATTTCCACGATGAATTGCCTATTTATATTGTTGATGAAACTATATATGAGAAACGCCCGACTTTCTTAATTGGAACAGTTGACAAGTTTGTACAATTAGTATGGCAGCCCAAGGCAAGAGCGCTATTTGGTATCGACTCAAACGGAGAAAGGTTTATTAGTCCTCCATCATTAATAGTGCAAGATGAGTTACATTTAATTTCTGGGCCATTAGGAACATTAACAGGGCTATTTGAGACCTTAATTGAAGAATTATGTTTAAAAAATGTAGACGGAAAAGTTATCAAACCAAAAATTATTGCAGCAACTGCAACAATTAAACAATTTGAAGAACAAGCCCTTGCTTTATTCGGAAGAAAAAATTCAAGATTATTTCCAAGTCCGGGACTTGAAAATGAAGATTCCTTTTTTGCAACTCCAGCAATAAATAAGGAAACTGGCAAGCCGATGCCGGGACGGAAATATTTGGGAGTTTATACTACAACTGTTCGTATTATGATGTCACAAGTTATGGCGTTTTCATCTATTCTTCAATCTACTGCTGAAATTAATGAGCAGGAAAAAGATCCTTACTGGACCTTACTTACGTTCTATAATACATTACGGGAATTAGGTGGTGGTCTGACATTAACTCAAACAGACATACCTCAATATTCAAGTTCAATGGCGATGAGAAAGGGACTTCAAAAGGATATAAGGTATATAAATAATGTTCTTGAATTAACATCAAGAAAGCAAAGCCATGAAATCTCAAAAACTATTGATGATCTGAAACTAGAATATAGACCTAATAAAGATAAAAAAGATTTAAATTCAACAATTGATTTATGTTTGGCATCTAACATTATTGAGGTTGGAGTAGATATTGATCGTTTATCGGTAATGGCCATAGTAGGGCAACCAAAAATGACAGCGCAATATATTCAGGTCAGTGGTCGTGTTGGACGTCGCTGGTGGGAAAGACCGGGACTAATATTCACCTTATATTCAAACACAAAATCAAGAGACAAATCCCATTTTGAACATTTTAGAGAATACCATCAAAAATTATATGCTCAGGTAGAACCTACAAGTGTTACGCCTTTTTCTGATTCATGTTTAGATAGAGGTTTGCATGCAGTTGTTGTTGGTTTTTTACGCCAAGCATTAAATGATGATATTGCTAGAACTCCGGATTGGAAAGAAATCCAGAAGAATCTAAATAAAAAAATAGTCCCTTTTTATAATCGCTTAATAGAAAGGGCGGAACTAGTTGATCCAGAACAAGTTGAAGAATTGAAAAGCAGATTTATGGAGATATTGAAACGACTAGAAAAAGGAAATTATACTGCATGGAGAGTAGACCCTAAGGTAAATGGTTATATGTATTCGGCAGGTACTACGATTCCCCATACATTAAAAGTAAATGCCGAGTCGATGATTAATTCAATGAGAAATGTAGATTCAGAATGTAGAGGACTTATTGCTACAATATATAACTCTAGTAATAATGAAAGTGAAAATGGTTGGGAGGCTTTGTTTTCATGAAAGATTTACCTTTAAGAAGAGGACAACTTGTTACAACATTTGGTCCCGGTGCTCTTGTTATTAGTCCTGAAGGGGAATCAGCAATGATTGGTGCCCTTGATAAATGGTATCATGACAAAAATGAATATCGTATTGAAACATTTGATGAATATGAAATACAAGAACCTAGATTAAGATCATTATTAAAGGTAAAACAATTACTGATGCCTCCAGATTTTAGACCGAGTTATCAATACAAAAATGCAGGAGGTGCGATAACTCAAACAAATACGGATTTATATATCCCGTTGTTACGTTTCCCTACTTGGCACTATTGTCCAAAATGCAAAACATTACATCAAACTTCCATGTCATCAAGAACAAGTTGGTTAGATTGTAAAGAATGTAAAAAGCAAATGAAGATGATTCAAGTCCCATTTGTAATGGTCTGTAGTCAAGGTCACATATCTGATTTTCCATGGAGAGAATGGGTTCATGGTGACGAAAATACCGCTTGTGACGGGAAAATGAAACTTCTTTCAACAGGAGGGGCAACTCTCGATTCTCTCAAAGTTAAGTGTACTTGTAATAAAGAAAGACCACTTAGAGGAATAATGTCCAGAAAAACTACTTCCAATTCGGATGAGGATCGAGTAAGTGAATTAAGTAAAATGCTAAATAAAAATGAAAAAAAGTTATACCAATGTCATGGTCATAAACCATGGTATGGTTCTGAAAATGATAAGGAAAGTTGCTCTTCTTATCCAATAGCAGTATTAAAAAATTCTATAAATGTGTATTATCCTAATACGATAAGTGCAATTCATTTACCGGGGGAAAATCCTGAAGTAGAAAAACTTATAGATATGTTTGAAAAAAATGGGGTTACCTCATCTTGGCTAGAAATGGCTGATAATATGGATGGGAAAATTAAGACAGTGAAAAAATTATGCCCGCCTGAAATACAAGAATATAATCAATCAAATATTGAACTTGCTATTTTGTACATCGAAGGAGGGATAGAGGAAGAGCAAACTCCTGAAAGAGTGAGTACTAGGAATGCAGAAAAGGAATTAAGGAAAAAGGAATTTGAAACACTAACACAAGAAATTGTTACAGAAAACCTAAAGGTAAGAAAAGAATGGATTTGCGATGAAGTAGATGAAGAAGATACCACTACTTTCTTTAGCATGATAAATAGAGTAACTAAATTAAAAGAGACAATTGCTCTAACCGGATTTAATAGACTATCAACCAATGATGAAGAGGCTGCAAAGAACCAAATTAATAAAGGTAAACATTTATTATTTAAAGACCCAAGTTTACCGGAAAATAATTGGTTACCGGCTTATAAGGTATATGGAGAAGGTATTTTCTTTACTATTAATTTTGAAAAATTGCAGTTATGGGAACAAAGAGGCGATGTCCAACAATATTTCAATAAGTTGCTTACTCGTGCTGAGAAAAGAGGAACAAATATTGATGAGGATATTTTAAAGCCAAGAAATGTTCTTCTTCATACACTGTCACACATTATTATTGATGAGTTGGCTCTAACATGTGGCTATAATTCCGCTTCTATTCGTGAACGGCTATATCTAAATAAAGAGCAATGCGGGATATTAATCTATACGTCTTCGGGTGATATAGATGGTACGTTTGGAGGTCTTGTAAGAATGGGGAGACAAGAGAATTTCTTCCCGGTGGTCTATAAAGCAATTGATAAAGCACGCTGGTGCAGTTCTGACCCTGTTTGTTCGGAAATAGGAAAATCTTCAGGTCAAGGTGTTAATAATCTTAATGGTGCTGCATGCCATAGTTGTTCGTATCTGCCTGAAACCTCATGTGAATTAGGAAATTTCTTTTTAGATAGAACATTACTCATTGATCCGAAATTAGGGTTCTTCAATAATTAACTTTTGTATCTAAATATTGGGCCAGAAATATATGCTGGCTCATATTTTATTGAAAAGGGGAATCCATTATGCGAGAAGAAGAGTTTGCTAAATTTCTATGTTTCTAACGGTACTCCTAAATGAGTTTTGAACAAAATCTTTTATAAAACTAAATGCGGATTTTTAACAAAAGACTCCATTTTGATTAAACTTTTTTCAAAATGGAGTCTTCTTATTTACCATATATTATGGGTTTGTGGAGCTTTTTTGATTAAACTTTATTTCAAATCAACATTATTATTTATTCATCAATCTGCTTAGTATCAATTCTGTATGTGGAAAGGGGGTTCCTTTAGGAATTTGGTAGAATCTTTATACAGTTATACAGATTGTTTATGATTAGTGGACATGTTATTTAGCAGGAATGTAATAGAATTAGTCTTAAAAGAACTTCATAAAAAGGGTGGGAAGAAAGGGGAATTCAGTAGGTGGCTCTTTCTCCCTAAATGATGTATATATGGAAAAGGAATTTAGTTTTAATATAAATTTGAGTTCTTGGGGAAGATAAATTGAAAATTTATTGATGTTGTTATACATGTAAAGAAGTATATGCTGATATCCTCATTAAATTAGAATTGTCGAAACATGATGAATAATAGTTTGAACTAATGCAGAGTGGAACTATGAAAATAAAATTATTATCTTTGGTGTGGTTGAAATAGATTGTTGAACGATTATACCATTTTGCATTTATTCTCCATCTCCTAATAGTGGGGATTGTTTGTGTATGAGTAATTATTTTATTTACTATGCTGTATGTTACATTAAATCTACTAAAATAGATTAGATTTTCGGATAAAATAAGAAAAGAAAAGAAAAGAGTATTCTAGCTAACTATATAAAATATAATTTGAATAAAGTTTATTTTAGCTGTGTTGTAAACTATCATAAATTCGTATAAAGTGATAATTTATTTCGTTGTGATGTTGATGTGGGGGATAGTATATGAGAAAAGTAGAAGTTAAATATTTAAGTTTATTTGATGATAATAAAAGGGAAGAAAAACATGGAATTACAAAAGAAACATATAAATTAGAACGGAAATTACAGGAATATTTAGCGAATGATAACCTTTTTGTAATATTTTTAAAAGGTCAAATGTATATAGAGCAGATGATTAGTGGTATATTAAACAAATTTGATAAATATAAAAAAAAGATGGATTTTCATAATAAATTAAAAGCTCTAAAAAAATTGGAAAAACTACCTACAGATATCATTAATGTTCTATTTGAAATAAAAAAAGTAAGAAACAGTTTGGCACATGAATTCGACCGTGATATAAGCACCGATGATATAAACAGTATTTATAAAAAGTTATCTTCTAGCAATCAAAAAGAGGTTAAAAATATGTTTAAAGATATTAAGGGAAGGAAGGAAAAATTAATTAATATATTTATATTTATTTTGAAAATATTATTTTCAGTTAAAATGTTTTCGAAGCATAATTAATGTTTTAACAAGACTCTGTATTTTATCTTCGTCTTGTGAGGAACGAAAAAAAAGCAAAAGGACTAGGAAAGTATCCGTGGAACAGTTATTTACCTTACTCAAAATTAACTTGATTCCAAAAAATTTCCTTTTTCGAGACCTCTGTGTACTATTAAAACTTTTGGTCGTAAAAGATTAGAAAAGGAAAAATTAGGGTTACGGTGGAAAGATGTTGATTTAGAAAGGGGCATTTGAACATTAGCCAAACGTTAAGTCATGATGGGAAGACGTTCTTGCTTGGAGGAAAGAAGAAGTCAAGTTTAAGAAAGATATTATTACCTGCATCGACTGTAGAAAGGCTAAAGAAACATAGAGCAGTAGTATTAAAAGAGAAGTTGAGTCATGGTGAGAAATACCAAGATAAGGACTTAGTAATGTGTAGTACTCCTTCCGAAACATCAATTAATCCTGCTAATATTAGACGAAATTTAAACGTTTTGATCCAGAAAATGGCTGTTTTGGAGATTTACTTTGAAGATTTGTGTTATGCATATGCAATATGTTATTGGCTAAGGGCTTGAATGTAAAGATGATTCCTAATAGGTTCGGGCATAGTAACATTAAATTCATATATATTGTCAACGTGAAAGAAGATGCAGTCAACAAAATAAAAGGGATTTTGTAGGGGGATTACTCACTCTTTTAGAGATGTGGGTATGCAAATACAAAACGAATCGTTAATTTGACGAGGTTTTTTTATTTATGAACCTAAGGGGGCTTGAACTTATGAGCTCTATGTCGGTTGAAAGATTGGTATGGTGCATAAGTATAATGTATTTTAATTTTATTGTAGTTGGAAAGAGTAGAAAATAGAGTATTTCTTAGTTTATTTTTTATAAGATTATTGTATATACTTTAAGTTCATAAACTGTAAAAGGGGGAGAAATATTGGTAAGTTTAATCGCTTTTAATGTACAAGGTGACGCATTTCTTTTAGAGAAGGAAGTCAAGGGAAAGTCAAATAATTATATACTGGTGGATGGAGGGCAAGACGAACAATTTGCAGAGCAATATTATAAAGAATTGAAAGGAAAGAGTATAAATTTAGTAGTTTGTACACATACTGATGCCGATCATGTAAATGGTATTATAAGTTTTTTTAAGAAGGGTTTTACATGTGAGGAGATTTGGTTACCTGCATTATGGACTGCTAACCTTACTGAAATTCTAAACGGTGATAATAAATTTCTTCAAGAATTAGCTCTAGAGCTTAAAGAGGCGATAAAAAAGGATGATTTTAGCTTAAGGAAATACACGGAGCAAACAAAGGAGAAGATTAGAGAAGAAGTCAACATAGCAAATGAAAAAGGGAATATAAGAAATATAATAGATTTAGAAGAAATTATTGATGAGTTTCGTAGTGACAAGGAAAAATTACTAAGTTTTTTTAATTATAATAAGATTTTGCGTTATCCAAGTTATTATACTTTTGGAGAATATGAAAATGTTGGAAGGCTATTGAGTTTTTTTGATTTTAATGATGTATTTAATTTTTATGATAAACCATTGTTATGGAAATATTCTGAGTTAACAGGTAATATAATTAAGTATTATAGTAAAATCGTAACGATTGTACTTTACGCTATACTTAGAGGAGTTAAGAGAATAAGATGGTGGGAGTATGTAGAGAATAATGAAATTATGAAGTCTAAAATTAATAATTGTAATGAAATACTTACGCCTTTATGTCATAAGGAATTAAAAGGAGTTATAAAGAATTATTCAAAATTGTATCAATATACATTGAGTAAGGTTAATAAAGAAAGTATAGTCTTACTTGACAAGAATGACAGAATTTTATTTTCTTCAGATTCTGATTTGGAAGCTTGTAAGTACATACCTAAGTTTGTAAAGGGTAATGAAATGTTAATTACATCTCCACATCATGGATCTCGTAATAATGCAACGGCATATCAAAAAATAAAAAAATACTTAAGTAGCTGTGGCATACAGGGGATTTGGATCAGGACGGATAGTGCCCATATTTCCATGGGGGATGATTTCCCAAAAATTTTATTAGATAATAGGTATTGTGTGAACTGCTATCAATGGGATAGCGATCGAAAAAGACGGATGAAAATAACATCTGATAATCAATATATTCAAGCTGTATATAAAAGAACCTGGGTAATTAATAAAGAAAATTGTATTTGTCAGTTTGGTTTTTTAGATAAAGTATAATAAGTATGCCTGTGTATTTAACAATGCCACAATTACTTGATTTCCTGCTGTTTGAGCAAAGATTGAGGGAAAAGAGTATACAGATGAAGAATTTATAAATATTTTTGGTCATAGCATGTTAGTTGAAAAAATGAAGGTAGCACGAAATATATTATCTTTTGTAAAGAATTTTTGTGGAATTTATTGAAAGGATATTTGGGAGAAACCAAGCAATAAAGAGGAGCCTTAGGTAGATATTAATGAAACTAAGGCTAATATAGCTATAGATGAAAAAGCTAAATCTCACAATCAAAAAAATAATGAAACCCCCTCTTCATAATGTACATAGAAGAGATTTTGTAGGTAATGTGACCAATTCTGTTACCCCTGACTTTATAGAATATAAAGTAGACAAATAAAAACCGCATCAAACGTTAATTTGACACGGTTTCTACAACTATGATCCCGACTGGCCTTGAAACATCGACCTCCACCCTGTCAAGGTGGAGGTTTTTTTAATAATCTAGTCTTCTCTTTGTATTATAAATTCCCAAAATTTTTTTAACTCCTCACGTTTTTGAGGAGTTGCATTTTTTATATCTTTAAACCATTGATAAAGCTCAGGATCTTGTATGTCTGTAACTCGTCTTATTTCAGTTGTACCGAGGAGGTAATCAATTGATACTTCAAAGAAAGTGGCTAATTTTATCAATGTATTATAATCAGGTTCTCGATTTCCTTGTTCATACATTGCATATGTAGTACGAGCAATCCCTAGTTGCTTTGCCATGTCTTCTTGACGCAGTTTGCGTTCTTTTCGAAGAGTGTGTAGTCTAGTGCCAAACATATGCTACCTCCTTTTAGGTGTTTTCTATATCAATTATAACGTCACAATTTGTAACATTTAACAAAGTACACGAAATGTGTAAAAAACATTGATTTCATACTTATTATTATGTAATATAATCATTAGTTACACATTTTGTGACGAAGAAAGAGGGAGAATAATGAGGTTTTGGTTATTGGAAAAACGTAAAAATAAAGAGAAAACACAAGATTATGTTGCATATAAGGCAAGAATATCTAGAAGTATGTATGCAATGATTGAAAGTGGTGAAAGAAATCCAAGTGTTCCTGTCGCAAAGAATATAGCAAAGGTACTAAATTTTGAATGGACTCTTTTTTTTGAAGATTAATGTCACGATACGTGTAATTTAGAGAGTGGGAATATCATTTCTATATTGTTTTCCTAAAACGAAATAATTTATTAATTATTTTTGAGAAAATATTAGATAAGGGAAGTGTTTTAAATATGAACATGAAAACATTTGAAATGCGTGAAAAACGCTTAGCGGAACTGTTGGGCGCAAAAGTACTATGGGAGTTTATAAGTGCTGTAACAGAGGAAATTGAAAAGCAGGAATTAGAGTCTACACCAGGTTTATTAGAAGATTTATTCATACATGTGAAAGAAACCATTCAAATTCAAAATATGAATCAACGCATAACAAAAGCCCCTGTACAAACAGAGGCTGATGGTATAAATAAAGATACATTATTTATGGAAGCATATGTAGAATTAATTAATCATAAGTTTGTTATTTCTGAATTAGCTGTAGAGCTTTCATCTGTTCTAAAAGAATTAAATTGTTTTGTTCAATCATCTTTGCCACAGCTTCAAAGTAAGCTTGATTCTCAAGAACCTCAATCTGCTTCTCTTTAGGGAGTGATTGAAGTATTTCTTTAATTTCTTTACACTCGTATATGTTATTCTCCGAGTCTTCGATTAATTTATTGCGACGGTTGGTGTATTCAAGTGCACCTAAAGTCGCTAATGCGCGAGGGTCTAATCCTAGAATTTCCATGTATTCCTCTCCTTTCCTCTACAAATAATTCGATAGGGGAAAGGAGATTCCTTTAGTAATTTGGTAGAGTCTATATACAGTTATACAAATTGTTAATGGTTAGTGGATGTCTTATCAAGTAGGAATGTAGTAGAAATAGACTTTAAAAATTCCTTAAAGATAATGAGAAGAAAGGAGAATCCAGTAAATTAAAATCCTTTCCCTAAGTAATCTTCATATGAAATGGTTATTTACTTTTATTATAAATTTTAAATTAGATTCTTTGATGAAGAGTAGATAGACATATGGAATAGAGGATGAATTAGCAGTTAAATTAGTATGATTTTTATGGAAGAATAATAGTATAGTTAAAGTTTTTTAATGAATTCAATTTCATTATCTAATAATAATGGACGAGTTAAGTGTGAAGAATTTTCTTCAACCTGAGTAGAATTTTTTGCACCAGGAATCGCAACTGAAACGGCTGGGTGGCTTAAAACATAACGTAAGGCAATTTGCGCTAGACTTCGATTTGATCGTACAAGTGAATCTAATTTCTCTACCTTATTTAAGTTTTCTTTAAACCACTTTTCTTGGGGCCAATCTTTTCTTAAATCATCGTCTGGAAATTGAGTTTCATGATTAAATTTCCCAGTTAAAATTCCCATCTTAAGTGGACCTCTTATCACAGCACCTAAATTATGTTGTTCAATATAAGGAAGGATGTCTTTTTCAGGTTCTTTATTCAGAATACTATAATCGAGTTGTACAACATCTAAATCGTGATTTTGATTAAAATGTTTAATATAATCTAAATCATTAGTAGAAACCCCAACTGCTCTCACTTTCCCAGATTTTTTTAATGTTTGGAAAGCTTGTAGAAAGGCTTCTGTTTCTTCAGGTTTATCCCACCAAATATGACAAAAGTACACATCTATATAATCCGTTTTAAGCCGTAGTAAACTAGCATCAAACGCATCAATGATCTTTTGAGGGTCTCCATAAACCGCTGGTTGATTTGGGTCATAATGATGACCAATTAATCCACCTTTTGTAGAAAGAATGATATCCTGCCTACGTTTATGTATAGCTTTTGCAACGAGTGTTTCACTATGACCTAATCCATAAACGTCAGCAGTGTCAATAAAATTAATCCCTAGGTCAATCGCTTTATTGATTGCATCAATGGATTCATTATCTTTTACTGTGCCCCATTCATCACCACCAATTGCCCAAGAGCCGAATCCTATCTCAGAAACTATTAATCCTGTGTTACCTAATAATCTATATTCCATTATGTACGAACTCCTCCTATTCAGATTATGTTATTAGAAATATATATAGTGACCATTTGGAATATTCTTGAATTTGTTTTCAGGATATAAATTAGAGTATACATTTTAATATATATAATTGAGGGAGTTTTATCTTTGATAAATGTAGGTCTGGATTCAAAGAAAGTGAATTATTTAAAGAATAACGGAGAGTCAATCATACATTGTGGTGGAGAAGTTAGACACTACGGAGAAACGTGAGCATTTTCAAAAGGGAAATGTTCAGTCTATAAAATTCTTATTAGAATTAGCTAAGAATGCAAATGCACGTCTTCATTAAATATCGTCTTTAAGTGTGGTAGGGCAGGTTGAAAGCAGTCCAAAAGAATGTATATTCTTTGAATCTAATTTTGACAGAGGATAAAATTCAGATCATTTGTACTTAGAAAGTAAATTTCAAGGTGAGAAAATGGTCAGAGAAGCAATGGAAAAAAGGGTTCGTGCCACGATATACCGTGTGGGGAATTTAGTGGTTAACTCTAAAACGGGTAAATTTCAATATAATATTAATGAAAACGTATTTTAGAGATTATTAAAAGCGATATGCCTTTTTAGCATAGCATCTGAAATCAATACGTTTGTAGATTTAATGCTTGTGGACTATGGAAGTTTAGCTATTACCGAAATAGCTTATAAGTCTAATACAGTAAATAAAACTATGCATATTTGTAATCCAACTCAGCTAAAATGGGACCAATTTATTCATAGTTTACAAGCTTTTGGATACGATATCCTGTTAATGAAACAAGAAAAGTATATAGAGAAGATTTTTAATACTAATCTAACTACTCATGAACAGAAAGCTTTAGAGCTCATAATACCTTTATTAGAATCTGTAGAAGAACTATCAGTAGCTATACCATCTTGTTCGTATACGCAAGGATATCTGAAGAATGTACATTGTTTAGAACCAAATCAAGGATATATCAATTTGTTTTTACATTACGCTATGAGTATCGAGTTTTTACCAGCCATTTAAGAACCAATATTGCTATAGAATATACTAATGATTTTGAACAGATTGGTTTACAAATATGAAGTTTTGAATATTTGTTTGCTTTCGCATATTATTTGGAAAATTGAAAAGAACTTGTATATTTATCTACAAGTTCTTTTCAATTAAAAGGTTTATACATTTAGTTGGTTGGATAATATTTCAATTCTTCATATTACTAACAGAAGAAACTAACCAAGACAAATACTTCTTTTCAATAAGAGAAAAAATCCTATTTTATATTAAGACCAAATCCATCGATCATCAGTTAATGTTTGAGAATCATTAACTTTTTCAATCTCATCTGTTATCGACCACTCATTACTTCTTTCAGCGTTCGCCATATGAACTTTCACCTTTTCACCTACATTAAATTTCTGCCCGTGTGTCAAATAAACTGTAACATTACGTTTACTTCCATCATTTCCAGTATATTGAACAATTACATAATTATATTCTTCTATTCCAGATTTAAACTTATCTACTTTTGTAACATGTCCTATTTCATATTCGTATGCAAAAACATGTTTTAAATAACTTCCCTGGTGTAATATATCAGTACCTTGAACCTTTTCAATTGACTCTGCAATCATATAGTCCGTAAAATTACGCATCATTGCACCAGTAGCTTTTATTTGATCACCAACTTTTACATTTGGTGTAGAGTTTAAATAAATACTGATAGGCTCTGAATACTTTGTTGATTCGACAGTGATAACATTATCAGTAACCTCAACTACACGTCCTTCAATTGTTGATAAATTTGACTCGATAGAAGCTGCACTTGCTTTTGTAACTTCTAATCCTGGTAGATCTGTGCCTGCAAGAACTGCAATTCCTAATGCACCAGCTAAAATGATTTTTTTCATACCTTATAACATCTCCATTCCGGTTGTAGTTAAATGCGCAGTTAGGCTTAATTCGTAAATAACTTTCGTATATCGCCTAACATGTAATCATTATAGTTACAATAAGAATGATTATCAACTACAATCGGAATGTAATTTTGCATAATAATAAATCTTGATTTAATAATTTATCATTCAAATGGAAAGGAAGATGTGTATGTATGAAATTGTTACCGTAGAGCAAAAAGGAACCGTCGTGCGAAATGTGGAAAGAAAAATCATAGGCGTAAATGGTCAACATATGAATTTCCTAATTAAATAATTGAAGTAAGTTCATCGGTAAGAGGGAATGAAGATAATAACTTTGATTATATTTTAGTAGCAGAAAAATATTAAGACTAGTAAATTTAGAGGCCATCCAATTGGGTGGTTTTTTGTTTTTATGAGATTTATACACAAAGTAGAAGCTTATTCGAATGTTCGTACTGATAATTCTATTATAAATAAATTTTACGACACTTAACCATTAACAAGCACTTTTGTTAGGTCAGCTCATTTATCTCCCATCTACTTACTTCGCGTTCCTTGAGGAAGAAGTCTTCTAGGCTAAAATGATAAACGGTTACTTCTGATATGCTAAACTCGCTGCTTAATTGTTTGACTGCTTGCCCTAGACGATGTAATTAAAGCACCATTTATTAAATTCTTTATTAATTTTCTTATTTGACATACGGACACGTCCTCCTTGAAATCTGTTGAAAGGACTTAATTAAGTTGTGTTCATAGGATTATACTAACTCTATTAATTTGTAATATTTTTGGTAAAAAAACGTATCGAAAATGATATAATACGATTATTGAATGTTTAATACTTCCTTATTAGTATAATGAAATAATTTAATTTTTTATGATGAAAATAATTTATATCATTCACATGGGCATTATCTGTCCATGTGAACTTGTAAAATAAATGGTATAAGTATTCAAATGGGAGATAAATAAATGAGTGATAAGCAAGGGCAAATGTATCGTATATTATCGATGTACGATCGGCTAAGAAATGAAAAAAGCATTAATAAACAGATTGAAGCAGTTAACTTTCATGTAAGCGAAAAAACCATTCAACGGGATATTGATCATTTACGTGGATATATTGAAACAAATATGGTAAACGGATATGTCGAATACGACCGTAAGACTAACGCCTACAATTTGAACAGTGAAAATAAAAACTCACTAACTAACGAAAAAATCTTTGCCATCCTAAAGGTTCTACTAGAGTCAAGAGCTTTTCCTAAAAATGAAATGTACCAAATAATTGATAGCTTAACAGGCTTAGCTCAAACGGAAAGCCAAGGCATAATTAAGAAAATGACGGCAAACGAAAAAATTTTATATGGAGAGCTACAACATCAAAAAGATGTGTCAGGTCTATTATGGCAACTCGCACAGGCGATTCAGTTTAAAAAAGTTATTCATTTTCAATATCAACGGGAGTTTGACCAATTTCCTGATGAACGGATTGTAAAGCCAGTTGGTGTTATTTTTTCGGAGTATTATTTTTACTTAGTAGCTTATCAAACGAAATATGAATTTGATTTCCCAACAATTTATCGTATTGATAGGATGAATGAACTCTATATTAAAGAGCAACATTTTTCAATTCCCTATAGCGATCGATTTCAAGAAGGAGAATTTCGTAAACGAGTGCAGTTTATGTATACGGGTGAGCTAATAAAAGTGAAATTTAAATTCAAAGGCCCATCCCAACAAGCTGTATTAGATCGACTGCCTACTGCGACAATTATTTCAAAAGATGAAAGTGGTATTCTTTTTGAAGCAGAGGTTTTTGGACAAGGGATAAAAATGTGGATCTTAAGTCAAGGTGAACATATTGAAGTGCTAGAGCCGTTGGAGTTTCGTAACGAAGTTATGAAAAGCTTGAGGGAGATGCTGAGTCTTTATGGAGAGAATGGAGAGAATGAAGAGAAATCATAATATTTTGTTGAACTTGTATATTTTACGTGTAGGATAAGTTATCTAAACAGAAAACCGAAAGGCTAAAACAAAAATACTATCATAAAGTAATACATGAATAAAAATATAAGGAAAAGCTTTTGAATAAAAAAGGTGTAATTTTCCTGTGAAATAAAGGTGTGATAACTTGCTTAAACAAATGTCATTAGAAACTGAGTCTATTATCCTAAATAAATTAAGTGTTAATAACTATTTAGTCGTAGGTACGATGAGCGCAGGTAAGTCTACATTCTTGAATAGTTTAATTGGATTTGAAATGTTTCCTTCGAAGAACGAAGCTTGTACTGCAAAAGTTATATCCTATTATGCTAACCCAGCGATTGAGAAGTTCTTGTATTTAAAAAATAATTCAAAGAGACCATACTTCAGAAAGAGTCTAGATGCAGTCCAACTTGAAAAATGGAATAAAGATGACAAAATACGGGAAATAAAAATCGAAGGGCCACTAAAAAATAGTTTTGGAAACTGTTTTGGAATTATAGATACGCCTGGTCCTAATAATTCTATGGATAAAGAGCATAAAGAAGTTATGAAAAAGGCTATCAATAAATTTAAGTATAGCAACATATTGTATTTACTTAATGCTAGTCAATTAGGAACTGAAGACGATCAAAATTTATTACATTTTATTAAAGAAAATTGTAGTAATGAAAATATTCATTTTGTTGTAAATAAATCTGATGTTATTGATGATACAGAAGCTGAAAGTTTAACGAACTTTTCGAATAATGTTCAGAATTATTTAATGAAAAATGGCTTTAAAAAGCCTAAGGTTTTCTTTGTTTCATCTCTTGCTGGTTTACTAGCGATGAAGGTGAAAAACAAAATTGAGTTAACTAGAAAAGAATCTAGTGATTATCGACGTTTGCAAATGTTACTTGATCGGAAACTTTCCGATTATAACTTAAATATAAGTAATGAATCATCTGAAAAATCTAATGTTATAAATAGTAATGACCCTTTATGGGTAAATTCAGGTATTTCAGAAATCTTAAATAAACTATGAGGTGTGAAATGAATATTTCAATGAAATACAATCCATATAAAGTAGAAACACAGCTTTGGATTGATAGTGAAAATTTAATGGAAACAACTAAATTTGGGGCATTTAAACATGACCGACTACAAGTTTGGGTAGAAAAACTTTTTCCAATGTTAGTCGAAGAGTTAAATGAAGATGCATTTAATCTTGAGTTTATCGGTACTTTACCAGATTTTGAAGATATAGAAGAAGCAAAATCTTTATATCCATTTGTTAATTTAACACATATTCCAGTCGAAGAAGTTGAGGATAAATTTACACAACTTGAAAAGCTTGTTCAAATGATGAAAGATGGACCATTTGAACAATTAAAAGATGAAAAAATTGAAAAAAACTTCCAAAAAGCTTTAAATAGCGAGTTTGAAATTGCTGTAATCGCAACAATGAGTTCAGGAAAATCAACTTTAATAAATGCAATTTTAGGTCAAGAACTAATGCCTTCAAAGAATGAAGCATGTACAGCAAAGGTTACACGCATAAAAAATAATCCCAACATAGAGAATTATTCAGCTGTAGCATATGACAGTCAAGGTGAAATGATAAAAACGATTACAAACGCAACAGCTGAAGATTTTACATTATTTAATAGTGATCCTGCGATTCACCTAATTGAAATCGAAGGTAATATTCCTTCCATTAATGTAGGGCAAATGAATTTAGTGCTTGTTGATACACCAGGACCAAATAACTCTATGGATGGGACACATCGTCAACATACATTTTCAGTAATTAAAAGCGATGACAAACCAATGGTTTTATATGTATTAAATGCAACACAGCTACGTACAGATGATGATAAGTCATTGTTACATACTGTTGCTGAAGCAATGTCTGTAGGCGGAAAACAATCAAAGGACCGATTTATTTTTGCTATGAATAAATCAGATGAATTTGATCCGGAAAAAGGCGAAAGTATTGCTGGGGCGATTGAGGGAGTTAAAGAGTACCTAGAAGAAGAAGGTATTGAAAATCCAAATATTTATCCTGTTTCTGCGCAAATTGCTAAAGTAAATCGTAAAAAAAATAATGGTTTAAATTTAACTCGCTCAGAAAAGGCAGATTATTTTCGAAATGATTTATTTATTGAAGAGCCTTCTATGCAATTAAATCAATATGCACCATTGAGTAATTCTTTAAAGCAGCAGATTAATAATCAAATTTCAAATTCATCAGAAGATGAGAAAGTGATTCATTATTCTGGTATCACAAGTATTGAAGCAGCTATTAATGAATATCTAGAAAAATATGCTGTAACATCGAAAGTCACTAATGCCGTTAATACGTTCCAACGCATTGTGGAACAAGCGGATATGAAAAATAAATTAGAGCAAGAAATATTAGGAGATTCTGAACAACGTGAGGAAATTGCTCGTGTAATGAAGTCAATCCAAAAAGAATTGAGTAGTGGTAATAAGGCGAAAGACTTTAAAAAGAAAATTGAAAGTATGGACTTAGATTCTGGCGATTTCTTTGCCCCAACGAATAAAAAAGTATTTAAATTATTAAATGATATAAATAAGAAAATACGTAGTCATGAAAAAATTAAAAGGCATGAATCGGAACGTATTCTAAGTAAAGCTCAAAAAGATGTGTTATTACTACAAGATGATTTAGTTACAGATTTAGAAGTAAATATTAGTAATGTACTTCGCTCAACGGCTGAAGGATATGTAAATGAATATCGTCAGTATATCAAAGGTATTACAAATTTTGAATTAAATACAATTAAGTTAAATAGTTGGGACAAAGCTTTAACTGCAGATAGTGTTGATTTAGATGATTTAATGGGACGTTTTAGTTATTCAGAAGCAGTTGTAGTCGGTACAAAAACAGTATCTAATCCAGATCGTAAATGGTACACATTCTGGAGACCGAAATATATTGAACGTAATATTTATGAAGATGTTGAGTACATAAGCATGAATAAATTATCTGAAGAATTTTTACTACCTATTGAAGAACAAGTCACAGCTAATATTCAAAATGCAATTGATTTTACTCACAAAGAATTAGGGCGATTACAAAATTTCTTTATTACTGAAATTGACCGTTTGGAAGAAATATTAAAAGAACGTGTCGCTGAGATTAGCTCTTTAGCGGAGCAAAGCGGGCAGCTTGAAGAACAGCTTGAGGAAAAACTAGAAAAACAACAATGGTTAAACAACTTCATGGCAGACTTAGACAGTATCTTAGAACTTAAAGTAAAGGAAGGTATAAAGCAATGAATAAATTAAATCAAGCAATTACAGAAAAAAATATAGTAGGTTTACGCAATTTACTAAAAGCGTATATAACAGGTGACCCAGCAGATTCAGATGCGACTATAAAAAATAGTCTTCAGAAAATCTATGCAAATGGAATTGATGTATGGCAACCACATGATGGAAAGGAATTAAATATGTCTTCAAATACATGGAGTGAAGATTACTTTGTGGATTTACAAGTAGATTTACGTATGAATTTTTCAAAAGAGCGTTATTTGCACATGTTAGAAGTAGGAAAAAAGGTTTATGGAGTTTCTGTAGTTGCTTCACCAACTCTTCCAACACAAACAGTGCGCACTTCAACATCGAACCAACAATATATGAAGGTGGATAATAAAAAAAAGTCCAAAGCCCTAGTGTGGGGGATCGCAGCACTGGGGGCGTTTATTCTAGGAATAGTTCTTATCAAAATGATAAAAACGAACAGTTAAATTCTGCTGTTCGAAAAGTATTTTATTATATTGATGAACTTATGGAGAGAGGGAAAAAACCTTCCCAAAAGATGATAGGTTTACTTTGTAAATTAGCAGATGGAGAATTTATTTCAAATGAACAATTGCGAGAAATCGAACAGGAAAGAATTTTATCTAATGAACTGCAAAATGAATTAGATCGAAAACGTGCAAAAAATAATGCACTTCAAAAAGAAATAACTATTTTAAAAACAGCGTCAGAAAGTAAACTAATAGATCCAACAGCATTGAACAATTCTTATAAGGAAATAAAAAATAAATTTGAAAACAATACTGTTAAAAGAGAGAAAAAAACTATCGGTGGAATAGTAGAGTTCGATTAGTATCGGAGGAAAAATCATAATGAATGATTTAGTGGCACTTCAGCAACAAGTAGAACCAGCTTTAAATAATGCTACAAAATTAATGGAAAAAGCTTATTTACATCAGTTAGGTAATTATAAAATTGTTAGTATTGGACAAACTCTAGTTCAAAATGAAAATAGCACAGATCGTCAAATTCGTTTATTTCAAATAGAAAAAATTGTATATGATAAAAACGAAGACATTACAGAAAAACTCGTAAATGTATACAATACCTTAGGTAATTTAAATAATTCTTTAGTTTTAATTATTGATAGTGATGGGTATGAAGTAAACTTTTTCATAGGAACTCGTTCAGAGCAAGTTTCAACAGCTCAAGAAAGTTTAATAAAGGGCATGAAAGGAAACTTTCCAGGCACAAAATTAAGTAAAGTAAAAAATAGTGATTACGCAAGCTTAATAAATACTGTTGTTACTGGGAATAAAGAGCGTTTGAGAAGAACTGTGGCTAGTGTTACAGGAATTCCAGCTATGAAAGATACTGAAAAAACTTCGTATGTTCAAGGACTCGAAAAATTAATAAATGCAATGTATGGTGAAAAGTTTTCAGCGATTTTATTAGCAGATACTGTTTCTTCAGAACAATTATTCAGTATTAAGCAAGGTTATGAAAACATGTACTCGACCTTATCTAAATTTCAAAAAGTCGAGTATAGCGCTGGAAAAAATGAAAGTTTGGCATTAGCAGAAGGTATTAGTGAAGGAATTACGGAATCTGTCAATGAAAGTATTGGTTTAACACAAAGCTATACAAATTCGAAAACAGATGGAAAGAATGAATCACATACTGATGGAAAATCAAACGGCATTTCCATATCGCCTATAGGCCTGGGGGCTAATGCTAGTAAAAATAGTAGTAAAACTACAGGTACGAATCACTCTGAAACATTTTCTGATACGAGTGGATCTACAACGACGACAGGAAGCTCAAGAGCTACTGCTAAAAATGTTACAAGTGGATCTACAACAACAGAAGGTTCTACGCAAACGCTACAGGTTCATATGGAAGACAAGCGAATTACGGAGCTTCTAAAAAAAATAGATTTGCATTTGGAACGTTTAAATAGTGCAGCCGATTTAGGCTTATGGCATTATGCCGCATACTTTTTAGCGGACGATGAGCAAACTGCAACGGTAGCTGCTACGAATTATCAAGCTATTATTAGAGGGACTGAATCAGCGATAGAAGGTTCTGCTATTAATATATGGAATGCTGAGCATCCATATAATTTGCCAATGCGTGAGTCGTTAAAAAAATTACAACATCCAAAATTCCAAGTAAATCAAGCAGGTTTAGATATTGTCACAGGTAGTACGCTTGTAAACACGAGAGAGCTTTCAATAGCGTGTGGTTTACCTAGAAAATCGGTTAACGGATTACCAGTTATAGAAATGGCTGAGTTTGGTCGTAATATTTCGTCGCCTTCTAATAAAGAACAACAAAGGTCGATTGATTTGGGTGAAATTTATTACATGGGTGATATAGAGAAAACGGCTGTAAAACTGGATATTAACAGTTTGGCTATGCATACGTTTGTTACAGGCTCAACAGGATCAGGTAAATCAAATACGATTTATCAAATGATAGATGAGCTATTAAAAGAAAATATTCGTTTCCTTGTTATTGAACCAGCAAAAGGAGAATATAAACAGGTTTTTGGTGGTTACAGTAATGTAAATGTATTTGGGACTAATCAAAATCACACAAGGTTGTTAAAAATTAACCCATTTTATTTCCCAAATGGAATACATGTATTAGAGCATATTGAAAGATTGATTGAGATTTTTAATGCATGTTGGCCAATGTATGCTGCTATGCCTGCAGTTTTGAGAGAAGCTGTAGAAGAAGTATATAGGAGTTGTGGTTGGCAACTAGAGACATCTTTAAATTTCAATAAAATTGCATATTATCCAACTATGAAACAACTAGTTGATGTTTTGCCTAAGGTCATTGAAAAGTCTGGATACTCAGAGGAAGTTAAAAGTAATTATGTAGGCGCATTGGTAACACGTGTAAAATCTTTAACAACTGGTTTACTGAGTAATGTTTTTGTTGAAGATGAAATTGACAATACTATTTTATTTGATCAAAACTGTATTATCGACTTGAGTTTGATTGGGTCCGCAGAAACAAAATCACTTGTAATGGGAATATTATTTATGAGATTACAAGAACATCGAATGAGGTTTACACAAACGGCGAATACACCGTTGAAGCATGTGACAGTATTAGAAGAAGCGCACCATTTATTACGTAGAACATCAGGTGTTCAATCAGATGAAGGTGCAAATCTACAAGGAAAATCGGTGGAAATGATAACGAATAGTATTGCAGAAATGCGTACCTATGGAGAAGGGTTTATTATAGTAGACCAGTCACCAAATTTATTAGACCCGTCTGCTATTCGTAATACAAATACGAAAATTATATTACGTCTTCCAGACGCATCAGATCGCTTATTGGTAGGAGGAGCAGCAGCTCTTAATGAACAACAGCTTAATGAAATTTCTAAATTAGAAACAGGTGTATCTGTTGTATATCAAAATGATTGGCTAGAGCCTGTTTTATGTAAGGTACAAGCTTTTGATAAACCTAAAGCTTATAACTATGTGTTTGATTTGAAAGCCCAATTAAGAGAACGCAGGGAGCAAGCGTCATTTGTTTTGAAAGAATTACTTTCTAATAACTATGATGCGAAATCTTTAATTGAAGCATTTAAGAAAAATATGAATTTAAATGTAATGATTAAGATACAAATTATAGAGGAATTAATAGAAAATAAGCCCTTAACAATTTTATTAAAAGGGAATGAGGCTTTATTAGGCGAGGTAATTGATAGCTATGTTTCTATCAGTGAAATTATAGCATTTGCACGCACAGGATATACATTTGAAGATTACGATTACAAGTTCAAAAAAGCATTAGCGATGTATGTTGAACATAACGAATATTTAGAGATAATACAAGAATTATTGATGATATATTATTGCAAGTTAGATCCATCTTTTAAAGAGTATTATTTACAATGGTTTGAATATAAACAGAAAGGTGTGATTGTTTAATGTCTTTAATCGCTAGTCTTGTATCAGAAGTAAGGGGAGGGAAAATTGATGAGGTAAAGGAAACCTCCCCATTAGAAAAACAAAACGATATGCCGACTACTTATCAATCTGATATTGAACTTTCTAAGAAAGATTCAGAAAACGATAGATATATAATATGTAGAAATGAGTCACTTGAAGGCGATCGACACCCAATAACGGGAGTTGAATTTGAAAAAGCAGTAGTAGAGATACCAGATGGTTCAAAAGTAGAGGGTGTTTTTCCAAAATTTGAATCTCTTTTTGATGCTCAATTAGATGAATCACGATATGAAGATTCTGATGCGAGACAATTTAAAGAAGCAAATAGTCAATTGAAAGATGCGGTTGAAAATAATCCAGATATTCGAGGCCAATTTACAGAAGAACAATTAGAACAAATCGAGGCTGGGGATACGCCAGAAGGCTATGTTTGGCATCATTCAGAAAATCCAGGAACACTTCAATTGGTTGATACTACGGTTCATGCACAGACGGGTCATACAGGTGGACGTAGTATTTGGGGTGGCGGAAATGAAAATCGTTAACGGAGGGGATATCTATGAATTGGGTTTTGACAAAACCATTGAAAAATATTCAGTCATTAAATGAATTTGAAGTGAAATATGAAATTCAATTTCCAACTAGTTATATTTCTGTTATAGAAGAAAATAATTATGGTCGACCGAGACCAAATGTATTTGATACAGAAGAAACAAAAGAGCGAATCGCAAAAGTTTTATTGTCTTTTGATAAAAAACATCGTGAAAATATCTGGGAAACATATAGTGCAATAAAAAAACAATTACCTGCAGATGTTTATCCTTTTATGGTAGACCAATTTGGGAACTATATATGTTTTTATTTCGATCCACTATTTGAGGAACCTACAATTATCTATTTTGAATTAGAAAAGCAAAAAGTTGAAAAAGTAGCTGAAACTTTTGAAGCGTTTTTAAAGTTATTTTATGAATTGAATAGTTAAGGGGAATGAAACACTTAACTATTAAGTTCTAAAAAAGCGTCTCTGTAAGCAAATTTTTTAAAATTTTCCTTTACTACCTTTGGGATGGTATTTTGCGGATTATAAACTCAGTAAAGCGACAACAATAGAATACATGTGGGGTTATAAAGAATTATCATTAAACCATAGACATGCTCTTGGTTTAATAAAAAGAGAGAATAAAGATATGGAACTATTTTTAAAGCGTAAAGCAGAAATTGCTGAATTTGAAGAATAGTAATAGTAAATGAATGAATTGATTAACCTATAAAAAAACGTAGGAATTAAATATTTCTACGTTTTTTTGTACATAACATTAAAAAAACAGCTTATTTTTTGAAAAAGTTGAAAGAAGTTATTTATGTTGGCTGGAATATCTATTACAATGTAATTTATATAAAAAGTAGCTGCAAGTGCAACTACTTTTTCACAAAAACATTATGATTCAAATAACACCTTTAGCGTAAACTTGCGCTTAATGGTACTTGAGAATAAACTGTGAAATTGTTACCATAAGTACCGTGCCTTGAAAATGAGGAAGAAATTGAACTGTTCCAACTTTTGTAGGTAGACCCAGATGTATCTGCTCTTAGAAGTACATTTGAAAAGCTAGCTTGGCTAAAGGAGTTACGTCCAGTATCTTCGACTCCTTGAACCATTTTTACTGGTTCATATTGAGAAAATGAGCCATATACAGGCTGATTTGCATATCTAGGATTTCCATTTACATACATAGTAACCGTACCATTTCCGTTATTAACAATTTTAAGGTTCACTCGATCACCATCTTTAATTGACGCATCAAACTGTGTGTTCCAATACTTACTGTTTTGACCTGATTCATTATATCCTGAATTTAGAAATACTTTATATCCACTTGGTGTTTTGGAAATACCACCCTCAACTTTAGATGCTCCAATACCTAAATACCAATTCACATATCCATCTTTAACAACAACTGATTTTGGTAGATTTATATCAGCTGCAATCCCAGTATAGGTACTATTTGTAACACTTTTTACAGCACCTTCTGTAGCTGCAAAACTAGTAGTTGAAAACATTGATAGAGAAATTAGAAGTGAACCAACTAGATACATCATTTTTTTCTTACTTTTC
This sequence comes from Bacillus sp. SSR7, assembly GCF_055902415.1. Classification (NCBI taxonomy): domain Bacteria; kingdom Bacillati; phylum Bacillota; class Bacilli; order Caryophanales; family Bacillaceae; genus Bacillus; species Bacillus sp. SSR7. Next base: position 57,752 of record NZ_JBVVXV010000021.1, read on the forward strand.
CTTAATACTTGATTCATGTTAGATCCCCCATATTTTAAATTATTAAATTGTATGGAAAGTTGGCCAACTAACTACAACTTACAAATTAAAGATATATCATGTTTTATTTAATGTATATATTTTCCTGTTATAAGTCATTGAATTGTCGAATAAATCCGATTTTTTATATTTATCAATATAGGTGGAGTTGACAGATTAAAGTTGTATGTCTATTTAAATGTAAACAGATTTTGTTAAAAATAATATAAAAACCTATAAATATGTTGTGGATAATATGTACGACGGTTCATTTAGGAGAGAAAAATATGGAATGAATATAGTGGGATTTATCAAAGAATATATCTGAAATGTTTAGAAATAGATTAAATACGAAGGAAATAAATGAATCGTTTGTCTTAAGGAATTCATTGAAATAGTCCGTAGATGAAGGGAAATATATGATTTATAAGACATGGATTTCCTATATAAAAGAAGAAAGGGGATCCAGCTATGGGAATTACAAATACAAGATCCAAGTTAGATAATGCAGCTATTGAAGAGGCTATAGAGGCATTAAAAGGTGAAAATGAATGTTTACGTATGGAAATCGATTACTTAAAAAAGTTAAAGGCCTTCGTTCAAAAAGAGATGGAATTACAGATCAAGACAAAGCAAGAGTAATTTATCTTACAAAATTCGAAAGTATAGATCATATTAAGATAGTATTAGATAATTATAGAGGTCATTACAATCGTAAAAAAATCAAAGTACAGTTAAAAGGAATGAGTCCAGTACAATACCGGACTCACATTCAAACAGCCGCTTAATTTTTTGTTTAATTCTTCAGGTCCAGTTCATCATAGGCGATCGATTGTTGGCTTGCTACGCTTAGTGATTGTTATTCTTTAACTCATCTCATATTACGTTAGTTTAAGTATTGAGAGTAAAAGAATAGGAATAGAAAAATTAATGTTTTGCCAAATAATCTATTAAAGAAACTTAAAGGAATAACAAGTTCTCCTATTGTAAGGATTTTAAGTGTATCCTTATTTAGTCCTTTTATTAATTCTTTTAATGTTTGGAAGTTTATTTTATTAACGAAAGACCAACTTGGCACAGCTTTTGTATCTGAACCTATTTTGAAAATGATATGAATACTATGTGCATGAAAACCGCTTATTATTAAAATAAGCATAAATCCTAAAATAATGAACCAAGTCATTTTTCAACATCTCCTTTCAGTATCTAATATTAAGATATTAAAACTGTTGAGAAAGTGTGCTGTTGTCCATGAAAAATATTGAGAATTTGTTGAGGGAACGTTGAAAATGTTGCAATGCTATTGAATTTAGCGGAGTTAATAACGCTTGTCATATTATATCTGTGAAAAAAGGAAATAGGAAAGAGAACAGTTGCGTAGACTGTTCTCTTAAGGAGCGGAAGCGCTGAACATTTTACAATGACAATGATTCAACCATTCCGTTAATAGTATGTGTAAATATTTATAATCCATACAAGCAAGGCGGCTATTAAAAATAGCCGCCTTGCCTCAGGGAGAATTCAAGAAAATCAGAGACTCATTATGGATACAGATCGGCTGTTACCAATCTATTCTTAGTATTGGAAATAATTACATAAATTATGCGTAAGTTAAAATCTCAATTCATTGTACGATGAGTGACATGCAAAGTAAAAAGAGCACTTTTTTTAGAAGTGCTCTTTTTAAGAGGTGCATTAGGACTTGAAAGAGACATCGATGAAAATTTAGAAGGAGATATCTCTATACAACATATGGAGGTACTATAGAAGGGTGACGATAAAAAATAAAAAGAGCAGTTAGAATGAACTAACTGCTCAGCTCCAGGGGAATTGGAGACTTGGTTTTTCTAGTGTTAACAAACTTTCAGTGTATTATTCGAAAGTAGATATAGATGGTTAATTATAAATATTGTATTAGTGCATTTTATCCTTTAAATAGTGTTCCACCATTAGTAACATGAGACTCTCCAATTTCTCCAACTTCTTCAACAGGTATAAGTGGTAAATTATTATTATCGGGTTCATTATTCCTGTTCATAGCATTAAAGATAAATTGTGCGTACTGCTCTCTAGATACCTTCATATATGGACTATAGTTATTGTTACCTGTGCCTTCCGCGATATGGTTGGAATGAATAGCATGAATTGCATCTTTTGCCCAATATCCATTCGGTATATCTTTAAAAGTAAATGCTCCCGTTGCTTTTAATTGGAATGCCTTCGTTAATACAGAAGCCATTTCAGCACGTGTTAAAGTCTCCTTAGGGCGGAAGTTACCATGTTCATCTCCAGTGAAAATTCCTAAGTTTGTGAGAGATAAAATCTCCTTTGAGTAGTGGGTTGTGAGAGAGCTGATATCTGAATAAGGATTAGTATATGTTTCTTTATTTCCTGGTTTGAGGTAATTGTACATAAGAATGGCAACTTGTTCTCGTGTTACATCATCTCCAAAGCCAAATATCCCATTTCCGTATCCAGATAGGATCTGTTTTTCTTTTAAGTCACGTATTGCTGTAAATGACCAATGGTTTTGTGGTACATCAGTAAAGACTTCTTCAGCATGGGCAGTATAATGTCCAGCTCCAAGTATTGTTAAGGTACTAATAGATAGAGCAGAGCATAATTTAACTAATTTTCTTTTCATAACATTTCCTCCGTAAAAGCGATATAGTATTTTAATAAGTATACCGAAACCTATTATAATTATATATAAATATAATAGGTTTGATAGATATATTTATGTAGATGTAAAATATAATGGTGTCATATTTAAAAAATTGCAGGATTGACCAGTAACTAGATTTGGTTATAATATTTTTATATTTTATAAAGGGGAAAGGGATAGTTTCAATTATCGAGACAGTAAAGGGATAAGCAAAAAGGATTAAATTTTGTTTTACCGTTTTGATTAAAATACAATCCGTTGTTCCATATGCAGTGCCAATACGGATTGCACTAGTATCTTCAATACCCGCATAGGTAGCATCTTCAGTAACCTCAATTACATCACGTAATGGAATCGTAATCTTCGCCAATTGCCATGAAATTATTAACTCTTCTTTTGTTTTTTTTACATCAATACCTAGCATTATACCAAGACCTTTCTATAATAGAATGCTACACTTCTAATCTTGTTATACAAATTTTCAGATTCATTTTCCATATGTAGGAATAGAATTGGTTTCTATGTGTTAGTATCTTTAGTGTGTCAAACGAATAGGAGGATATACTGTCTTTCTGTTAAGAAATATGTTAAGAACAAAAGTTCACTTCGAATTAATATGAATTTGATATGGTTGTAGTATTATGAACGAGAAACATTAAGAGTGGCAGGAAGGAAATGAATAATGAGAATTAAATTAGTAGGGATTTTTACTTGTATGATTGTAATACTAGGTATCTTTATCTTTTACACCAATCAATCTCTTGGCAAAGAACCAAAAAAGACAAACTATGAAACTCGTGAAAACTCCATAAATAGAGAGAAAAATAGTACTTCAAATAACATAGCAAGTTCTTTTGCTAGTATACAGGCTGTAGTTAATAAGGAATATGGATTGCCCGAAGACTATAAACCGGAGGATTTAGTCGTACCAAATGTACCATTCTCATTCAGTGGGACGTTAGAAAAGAGTTACCTTCGTAAAGAGGCAGCAGAAGCACTAGAAAAGTTATTTGATTTAGCAAAGAAAGAAGGAATCCAGTTAAATGCTGTTTCAGGGTTTCGCTCCTATGATTATCAAAAAAACCTGTATGCAAACAACGTGAAAAGAAAAGGACAAGAGCATACTGATCGCTTCTCGGCAAAACCCGGACATAGTGAACATCAAACAGGATTAACGATGGATGTTTCTTCTAAAAGTGCAAATAATGAGCTAGAGCTAACTTTTGCGAATACGAAAGAAGGAAAATGGCTGAAAGAAAATGCGCATCGTGCAGGATTTATTATCCGTTACCCAAAAGGTAAAGAGAGTATTACTGGATACGCTTATGAACCGTGGCATATTCGCTACGTAGGGGATATTGCTGAAAGTATATATAAGAAAAAGCTGACTTTAGAAGAATATATGAATCTGTGAAAATAGAATTGAAGAATTAAATTGGTTTGCGATAGCAGTAAAATTGTAAAAGATAGAGGTATGAAATAAGATATTTCTTAATGCTTTTAAAGGGTATGTCATGGAATTGTAAACGACACTACTATTTTAGAGATGAAGATAGCGAGTAATATCTTTACAGTAATGTGAGATGGAAGATCTTGCGTCAGGTACAGAATGACAAGTATTAGGTTAATATATGATGGAAATCAGAGAGCAACGAAAAAGAATATAAATATTACGTATTCAGTTTTTTGCTAAATAATAGGGCATCATTCTAATTAGAATAATGCCCTATTATTTTTAGTATAATCTATTGAAGTACTTTTTCAATTTTAGGCATTACAGCAATTGGTGGTAAAGATTTGGTCCATGCAGCAGCATAAACATTTAACTGTTCACCTATAGTGTAATTTTCACCATCTGAAATAGGAACCCTTAAAATCTTATTTTGATTTACTAACTCCCACCAATCATTTTGGTAAGCGAGAGCTTCATCTTTTGTAGATGTAGAAGCAACCACTAAATAATTTTTTTCTACTGAAATGACATATCCAGTAAAAGGATCTTGTTCTTGTTTATGAGTAGAATGAATAGGTGTAGTGCTTACAGACGCCTTATTAGAATCTGCAAATGCCGGTGTTAATCCGAAAGTAAATCCACATCCTAATGTTAAAGCTGTTACGGTTGTTACTAATTTTTGTTTTTTTGTAAACATAATACATATCCCCCTTATATTTTATCCCTACACTTGCCATTTTCTAGTTCTATCATATAAAACCTTTTAATATTAAAATGTTTAACAGTTCTGCCACATATAACCCATGAATGTTAAAATTATCTATTAATGGAAGTGGATTCGTGTTATAATTCACTAGGTGAACTATTATTATTACATTCATCCCCTGATGAATGTAGACCCTTCCTTAATTGTAAATATGTTCGATTTTATTGGTGAAGAGGGAGGAAACCCCTCTTCTTTTTTCGTCTTTCGTAAATGTACACCGAAAAAACGAAGTTTGATTGTCAAACTTCGTTTTTGTTAATATAGGACATAGGGCATGAATGGTTTCGATTCCTTTCAAGGTGTGTGAAGTATAGAGAAGACTTTGAAATTCTGCAAATCTGGAATAACGCCGTTTGATATGTTTATGCCCCTGTGTAGTGAGATTATTCAAATGCTTGATTGTGCAATGAGTGGTATGCTTTTAAAACATTGCCCTTTCAATATTATTGGACACGTTAAGTAAAGCGGGAATCTTGTCTGTTGTAATCACCGTTGCTTTTTCTCACATTTTTCTAGATTGTAACTAGGGTTAGGAAACTTTGCAAATAAAATCAGTTATTATATTTCATACCTCTTAAATACAATTCATATTTATGTTCAAATAAATTTATTGATTGAAACTTTGTTTTTGCCGATATGTAAATATCGATAGTAATGCCCTTGACTTCCCAACGTTTCCAAGCATTCCGTGAACAGATTGCTACTGTCTCACCTAAGTATTTTAAGTGATAAACTGGTCTTCCGTTTATTTTCTTCTCCTCGAAAATGATACATATTCCCCCTAATTTGTATTAGGCAACATAAAACGTCACCTGGGTGTTTTTGTCTAAGTCCCTAAAAGGGAAGAATTCCTTTTATTTATTAAAAAGTCATACAATATGTCGAAAAGTATGATTGATAGCATAACTATAAAATTTGCTTTTTTTTTTAACAGTTGAATTCCACACGTTCGCTTTATTTAGAAGTGAGAGTGGGGGAGTTCAAAGAAAGAAGGGTAAATTAAGCTCTGTCTCTTGATAAAAATTTATAGAAATAAAAATAAGATAGTTACTGTTGAACAGATAGTAAATCACGATTAATATACTAGGTCTTACGAGCACGATAGAAAAAATAGAACTTCATAAAAAGAACTCCTATGTTATTTAGGAGTTCTTTTCGGATGAAGTTAACAAATTTATAGAATGCTGAACATTAATTTGTTTTTTCAACAATCGGAGAAATAGCTTTCACAGGAACACCAGCAAGTAAAATAGGGCTAAACTCAAAAGATGCAGCATAAACGTTTACTGTATCACCGATTACAATATCTTGTAATACTTCGGTAGAAGTTTCAACTTCATAAGTTATGTTGTTACTTGAAACTAAGATTGAATTATCAGATTTTCCTGTAACATTTCCTGTGATTTTTTTGTATTGATTCTCTAAAATATTTTGTTCATTTCCTTTTTGAATAATCGCGTTTCTTGCCTCGAAAGGTAAGTCCTTTAGAAGAATAGGGGCCATTTCAAATGCTTGAGCATAAACATTTACTGTATCACCTATCTGAATGTTTGGTAGTACTTTTGGATTAACATGGGAACGAATGGTTTGATTTTCACTTGAAATTTCTAGGCTATCTTCGGATTTTTTTGTCACTGTACCAGAACGTTTTTTTAATTGTGCTAAGAGTTTTTGTTCTTTATCTTTACTCATTACATGGTTTTCTTGTTGTTTGTTAGATTTATCATTTACTTTAGAAATAGAATTCACATCAGTGTAAAATACAGTTTGTCCATAGATTTTTTGATGTTTCCATTGATCTTTGTTAGCAACTTTAACTTTTTCACCGTTCTTAAAGTTAGAGTTATTACCATTCGGGAAGTTTATAGTAACTTCTTGACTATTTCCATTAGCATCTTTATATGCAACAGTCACATAATAAGAATCTGAATCATTTATTACCCCAACTACATGGTTTTCTTGTTGTTTATTAGATTCTTCATTTACTTTAGAAATAGAATTCACATCAGTGTAAAATACAGTTTGTCCATAGA
>NZ_JBVVXV010000022.1:0-59111 GCF_055902415.1 Bacillus sp. SSR7
CCTTTTCTTCTTCTGTTACTTCTTCCATTCCTTCTCTTTTTTGTTTTGCTAGCGCCGCCGCTTTCGCTTTTGCGGCTGCTGCTGCCTTCGCCTTTGCTTTGGCCTTTTCTTCTTCTGTTACTTCTTCCATTCCTTCTCTTTTTTGTTTTGCTAGCGCCGCCGCTTTCGCTTTTGCGGCTGCTGCTGCACGACGTTTCGCTTCTTCCACAGTCATACCATTATTTTTTGGTAGCGCTTTCTCTTTTTCTTGATTTTCTTCCTCAAGTTTACTTATTTCCGCATCATGTTTCGCAACGAGACGCTTTCTCGCCTCTTCTTTCGCACGCCTAGCCGCTTCTCTTTTCAAATCCTCTAAATCTTTGTTTGGATCACTCATTTATTCGTCACCTGCTTCCCCGTCTTTGCCTCGTAACGAATTTTTTCTTTTAATTTATTAATTCCATAAATTAAAGCAGCGGGATTGGGTGGGCAACCAGGGATATACACGTCAACTGGTATAATTTGATCTACACCTTTTACAACAGCGTACGAATTTACGTATGGACCACCTGCTGTCGCACAAGATCCCATTGCAATAACCCATTTTGGTTCAGGCATTTGATCATATAAGCGCCGAACAATAGGAGCCATCTTCTTCGTTACCGTTCCCGACACAATCATAACGTCCGATTGCCTTGGTGAAGTCCGAAAAAATGACCCAAATCGATCTAAATCATAATGTGATGAACCTACTCCCATCATTTCAATTGCGCAACATGCCAGTCCAAATGTCATTGGCCATAAAGAATTACTTCGCGCCCATCCCTTTAACTGTTCCAATGTAGAAAAAAAGATATTTCGTTCTAATTCCGCTCGCTCATTTGGATGTAATTCCTCAAAATTTATAACCATTGTAACACCTTCTTTTTCCAAGCATACGCTAACCCAACTAGCAACATTACAACAAAAATGAACATTTCAATCAGTGCAAATAAACCGAGCTTGTCATATGCAACAGCCCATGGATATAAAAATAAAGTTTCTACATCAAAGATGACAAACAATAAAGCAAAAATATAATAACGAGCATGAAACCGAATATTTGCATCATGAAAAGGCTCAATCCCACTCTCATACGTCGTCGCTTTCGCTGCACTTGGTTTATTTGGGCGCAGCATCCGTCCTAATGTAAGAGCCACTACCGGAAGCAATATGCCTAATAGCAAGAAAATCAAAACAATCATATAACTATTTTCATATACACTTGCCATTGTGAAACCCTCCCCCCTAAATTAAGAACAAGTTCACTTAGTAAACAATATGTCCTAGTTGCAGTAATTATTATTTTTAAATTTTTCTAAATAATGCAACTATTTTAATCATTATAGCAAACTTCAAATTCCTATGTCGATATGTTGGGGACAGAAACGAGAATTATTAAAATCTATTTTTATAACTGGCCATACCTGTACAAAATAAGTATAGAAACTATAAAAAATAAAAAGAGGAATCTATATGTATATATTGTGGGTGAGATAAATGAAAAAACAAACACATGTAAGCATTCTTATAAGCATTCTATTGTTGTCTATAATGATTCATTACGTGACAATGCCTTTTCTATATGAATACTCATTTCCTTTTCAAATATTAATTGGTATGAGTACATTATTCATTGATATTATCGCTTGTAGTTATATACTTTATTTTTCAAACATGAAAGAAGGGTTACCTCGTTTATTTTGGACCATTTTATGTGTTGGAACCCTCTCTTATTTCATTGGTGATATCATCGTTGCCTATCAACGTTTAATTTTAAAGGACTACTATACATTCGTTGATCCGTCTGATTTTTTTTATCTACTTTTTTTAATTAGCTTTGCATTTGCCTTTCTATATGAAATCATTTATAACCGAGATTTATTAGAAAAGCTTTTTATGATATGTGATATTTGTATTATTGTTACAGCACAGTTCACTTTAAGTTACTACTTACTTATTGAACGAACCATTTACATTTCTTCAACATCCTATATCGACATATTTGTTCAACTTACCTATCCAATGACCGATTTACTCTTTTTTCTCATAGGAATTAACCTTTTATTCAAACCACTTTCCTTATTACCGAAAAAAGTCGGTGCGCTCCTTGGTAGTGCTTTAATTTTGTATGCGACTACAGATGCGATTTATGCTTATATTAAATACTTCACGCCCGAATATTCTATGTTTACAATTACTCCACTCTATCAAGTAACTTTAGTGCTAGTAGCAATCGCCTGTATTCTTCATACAAAAGAACCTGAAAAACAAGAACAAGTGCTATTAACACCTAAACTTGGGGAATCAATCAGATTATCGTTACCTTATATTTCTGTCATAATGCTTATTGTTTTCATATTAGTCGAATACGTTTTTGCGCCTATTGTAGTAATCGGGCTTATGATAACTTTCTCCTTCGTTCTCATTCGCCATAGTTTAGTTCGCAAGCAAAATAAAATATTATTATTAGCCCAAATGCAATTCAACTCAGAACTCGAAAAACAAATTGAACTGCGTACAGAAGATTTAGTAGAACAAAAAAATGAACTATATCATAACCAACAAATGTTTAAATCTTTATACGAGCATCATCCAGATCCCATTTTCACATTAGATTTATACGGTAATTTTCTTAAAGTGAATAACGCTGGTACGACTTTACTCGGTTATCAAACGAATGAATTATTAAATCAGCCTTACTATTCACTTACGTATGAAGAAGATTTGGAAGAAATCATTAATGCCTTTCATCGCGTAAAAAAGGGGAAATCTATTTCTTTAGAAATACGGGCATATCATAAAAATAGAGATATTTACTACTTGCATGTGACAGCTGTTCCTATCTTTTTAAAGGATCATATTTCTGGAGTTTATTTAATGATTAAAGATATTACGGAAAGCAAACAACAACAGGAACAAATTAATTTTCTAGCATATCATGATACGCTAACAGAGCTTGCAAATCGACGTGCATTTCATCAATATGTAGAACAAGCAATTGCGCGATCCAAAATATCAAAAATGCCTTTTGCTGTTATGTTTCTTGACCTAGATCGCTTTAAAGTTATTAACGATACCCTCGGTCACAGGGTAGGAGACCTTCTATTAATTGCAGTAGCAAAAAGACTCGAAAGTATAGCGACACCCAATATGAAGCTTGCCCGATTAGCTGGAGATGAGTTCACACTCCTTATCGAAAATTATAAAAAGAGGCCAGATGTAAAAAAAATAGCTGATACAATTGTAGCAGCCATGAACGAACCATTTGAAATTGAAAATCAACATTTACAAATCTCACCGAGCATTGGGATAGCAATATACCCTGAAGCAGGTGAAGATCCGTTATCAATTTTACAACATGCTGATATGGCCATGTACGAAGCAAAAAATAAAGGAAAAAATGGTAGCTCTCTGTACACGAAAGAATTGTATAAAAAAATGGAACGAAAAGCTCGAATTGAAAAAGATTTACCACTCGCTTTAGTAAACGAAGAATTTTATCTCGTCTATCAACCACAAATTGATATTACGAAGAAAAAGATCATTGGTGCCGAAGCATTGCTACGCTGGAAACACCCACTCCTAGGTGACATTCCGCCATGTGAGTTCATTCCAATTGTAGAGGAAACTCCCCAAGTCATTCCACTCGGTCATTGGGTATTAAATGAATCTTGTCGTCAGCTAAAAATATGGCATACTTTTGGCTACAAAGATTTAAAAATAAGTGTTAACTTATCAGCTAAAGAGTTCCAGCAAAATAATTTAATTGAGAAAATTTTACAAATAATAACAGACGTTAAAGTCGATCCAAAAGATGTAACACTTGAATTAACCGAACGAATTGCAATGATCGATGAAAAGGAAACGTTATCCAAGCTAAAACAATTAAAGGAATATGGTATTCAAACGTCCATTGATGACTTCGGAACCGGCTATTCTTCTCTTGCTTATTTATCCATTTTCCCTATTGATACATTAAAAGTACCGAGAGAATTTACACAACTGGCCGATCATCGCCCTGAAGAAAGGGCCATCGTTTCCACTATCCTTTCTCTTGCAAATACTTTAAACCTATCTGTCGTTGCTGAAGGAATTGAAACAGAAAAACAACTTAAGTTTCTACAAAAGAACAACTGTAAATATATGCAAGGTTACTATTTCAGTAAACCACTTACTAGTCATCAATTTATAAAATTTCTACAAAAAACACCCAGTATGAACCAATAGCTCATACTGGGTGTTTTTATCATGCTATTTGCGGACAGTAAAACGATTCATCGACGCAGGGTGTCCCGCTCACTTTACAATGTCGGAATTTTTTTCTCGTAATATTCCTCTGCAATCTCTTCATAAAAGGCTGCTGACGTCGTATAAAAATATGGAATTAGCCATAAGAATCCAATCCCCAGTGTAATACAACTTAATATAAACCAACCAATAAAGCTCAAACATAAAATGAAATACTCCATCTTATGCCCATCCATCATACGACGGCTTTCTGTAATCGCTTGATTTATGGAATACTCAGGGTGATCATTTATTATAAAGTACGTCATCGCATAAGAAAATGATTTAATAATGCCTGGGATAATGAACAGTAACGTCCATAAGAAAAGATAAAAATTTACTAATAAATATAATAAAAATGATTTTAAAAATCTCTTTCCCTCTGAAAACCAAATGAACACATTACCGATACTAGCTTGCTTTTCACGAAGGATATTTAAAGCAAGATAATATCCACCTAAAGTTAAAGGACCAGTAACAAAAAACGTCATGATATTTATTGAAATTGAATTTTTCGTTTCTTTCCAATCAAAAATTGAAGAAAATACCCACTCAATACTAAAACTAAAGGTCGTAAGAAGAATCGAAATCAGTAATGTTGCCCCGACAGCTAAGCCCCATTTCCCTTCTAATGAATCCAGCGCTTCTCCTTTTAAATCACTAATCATGTTTAGCCTCGCCTCCTATACACAATAATTCTATTAGTATAGCATACTCCTACTGCAATTCACCCTTTGAAATGTAGCGATAAAAATGCGCTGTCGTTGTACTCACATACGGACTAAGCCATAGAAAACCTATTCCAAGTGTAAAAATCGCTAAAATTGCCCAACCTATAAAGCTTAGCCATAAAAGAAATAGATCTAATTTGTGCCCCTTCATCAGATTCTTACTTTCTTTCATTGCCTGCGAAACACTATATTCTGGTTTTTCAACCATCACATAATATGTCATCGAATATGAAAAATACAAAATAGCCATTACAACAAACGAAATAGCTAATAAAACAAAGAAAACGATTATGAATGATGGGTTTGCACTCTCATCAAAGAATCCTAATATCCCACATACAATCGTTCCTAGCATTGGAACCCATGTACCTGTATATAACAAAATTGCAAGCATAGCCCACATTGTTTTCATCATTCTTTTAAAACCACGAAATCCTTCAAATAAATAATCTACTCTAGCATCTTCTCGTTTACTTATTTGTAGAAACAAATTTGTATAACCGTATGAGGTAATGCCATAAGCCGCATAACTTAAAATTATCATAAGGCAGTAAAAAAGCCCAAACGTAATAGCAGCTCCAATTGCCATCGTGTCTTCTTCAATGGAACCAGTTGAAATAGACAATAAAAGAACTATTATAACTACTGGAATTAATAGTATAAGCATTACAGCCATTGAAACGACATAACTTATAATATGATATAAAATCGTTGATCCAACACCTAGTCCCCATTTTCCTTTTAAAGATTGCAATGCTTCTCGTTTCATTTCACCAATCATTTATTCATCTCCTTTATAAATTGTTGTACATTTTCTACTTATACGAGCACTGATATAATTATACCATTTTTGTAAAATTATCCATAAAATCCATAAAAAAATCCGTAAAGGCAAAGCCTTTACGAATTTTTTATTTCATATCGGAAACGTTTAAACGGTTCACAGCACGTTGTAATGCCATTTCTGCACGTTTAAAGTCAACATGTGCTTGTTTATCTTGCAGACGTTGCTCCGCACGACGCTTCGCTTCATTTGCACGATGGATATCGATATGGTTTGCTTCTTCAGCAGATGATGATAATACAGTTACTTTATCTGGACGAACTTCGATAAAGCCACCACTTACTGCTACATAATCAGTGTGTCCACCATTTTTCAGACGAACTGCACTAATTTTTAATGGTGCAACAGTTGGAATGTGACCTGGTAAAATCCCCATTTCCCCACTCTCTGCTTTTACACTTACCATTTCTACTTCTTTTTCGTAAACCGGTCCATCAGGAGTTACAATACTGACTGGAAATGTCTTCATACTTCGTCCCTCCTAAGGCCTTACGCCATCATTTTCTTCGCGTTTTCAATAACTTCTTCAATGCTACCAACTAAGCGGAATGCATCTTCTGGAAGGTCATCATATTTTCCTTCTAGAATTTCTTTGAAACCACGAACTGTTTCTTTTACAGGTACGTAAGAACCTTTTTGACCTGTAAACTGCTCCGCTACGTGGAAGTTTTGAGATAAGAAGAATTGAATACGACGAGCACGATGTACAACTAACTTATCTTCTTCAGATAACTCATCCATACCTAAGATAGCGATGATATCTTGAAGCTCTTTGTAACGTTGTAAAGTTTGCTGTACTTGACGAGCCACTTCATAATGCTCTTCTCCTACGATTTCTGGAGAAAGTGCACGAGATGTAGATGCTAATGGATCTACGGCTGGGTAAATACCCATTTGTGTTAAACGACGCTCTAAGTTTGTTGTTGCATCTAAGTGAGCGAACGTTGTAGCTGGTGCTGGGTCAGTATAGTCATCGGCTGGTACATATACCGCTTGGATAGACGTGATAGACCCTTTATTTGTAGATGTAATACGCTCTTGTAATTGACCCATTTCTGTTGCAAGTGTTGGTTGGTAACCTACCGCAGATGGCATACGACCAAGAAGGGCAGATACTTCAGAACCTGCTTGCGTGAAACGGAAGATATTATCGATGAACAGAAGAACGTCTTGTCCTTGCTCATCACGGAAATGCTCAGCCATTGTTAAACCTGTTAACGCAACACGTTGACGTGCTCCAGGTGGCTCGTTCATTTGTCCGAATACCATCGCAGTTTTCTTAATTACGCCAGAATCGCTCATTTCGTGGTATAAGTCATTACCCTCACGAGTACGCTCACCTACACCAGCGAATACAGAGATACCACCGTGTTCTTGTGCGATGTTGTTGATTAATTCCTGAATTAATACTGTTTTACCTACACCGGCACCACCGAATAGACCGATCTTACCACCCTTAATGTAAGGAGCAAGTAAGTCTACTACTTTAATACCAGTTTCAAGAATTTCTACTTTAGTAGATAATTCTTCGAATGCAGGTGCTTGACGGTGAATTGGATCACGGCGTACATCCGCAGGAACCTCACCATCTAAGTCAATTGCATCACCTAATACGTTAAATACACGACCAAGTGTTGCATCACCAACTGGTACAGAGATTGCTTTACCAGTATCTTCTACTTCTGTGCCACGAACAAGTCCATCTGTGGAAGACATTGCAACTGTACGAACTGTGTCATCACCTAAATGAAGTGCAACTTCAAATGTTAAGTTAATGCTTGTTCCGTTTTCGTTGCTCTGTTTTACCGTAAGGGCGTTGTAGATTTCTGGTAGCTTTCCGCCATCAAACTTAACGTCTACAACCGGACCCATGATTTGCGTAACGCGCCCTTTATTCATCGGGTTCCCTCCTAGCTTTCTTTTAATTAGCCAACTTTCTACGAGCAGTTAGCTTTTAATTTTTTATTGGTTTATAAGCTTACGCGGCTCTTTTGAATGAGCCGCTTCCGCTTTTTATTGAATCTAGCTCCGGTGGCTAGAAGGGTCGGTCATTTCACCCCTTCCTACGAGGCAAAGAACGCCTCTTTGTCAGGAGTTCCAATGCCCTCCCCTTCTGGGCAAGCCACCTACGCTTTTTATTGAATCTAGTTCCAGCGGCTAGAACAGTCGGTCATTTCGCGCCTTCCTGCGAGGCAAACTACGCCTCTTCGTCAGGAGCTCCAATGCCCTTCTGTTCTGGACGAGCCGCTTCCACTTTTTATTACTACTCTAACGCTGCTGCTCCACCAACGATTTCCGTAATTTCTTGCGTAATCGCTGCCTGACGCGCACGGTTGAATGAAAGTGTAAGTGAATCGATAACTTCCATTGCGTTGTCTGTAGCACTCTTCATTGCTGTCATACGCGCTGCGTGCTCACTTGCTTTACCATCTAGTAATGCACCGTACACTAAGCTTTCTGCGTATTGTGGCAATAGTACTTTTAAAATTTCTTCTTCAGAAGGTTCGAATTCATAAGCTGTCGTCGGTTTATCAGACGCCACATCAGTAAGCGGTAAAATTTTATTTTCCGTTACTTCTTGTGAAATTTTACTTACGTAATGGTTGTAGTAAATATACAGCTCATCATAAGCACCATCTGCGAACATCGCAATTGCTCGAGAAGCAAGGTCTTTAATATCAGTGAATGATGGGTGATCAGATAATCCAACTACTTCATCAATAATGTTAAAGCCGCGACGTTTTAAATAATCACGTCCTAGTCGTCCAAGCACAATAATTGAATATTGGTTTGAATCCATATTATGACGTTCACGAATTACGTTACTTACTGTACGTAATACGTTACTGTTATAACCACCTGCTAGTCCGCGATCAGATGTAATAACGATGTATCCTGTACGCTTTACAGGACGCGCATTTAGCATTGGATGATTAATTCCTTTACTTCCTTGCGCAATGCTCGCTACTACTTCTTGAATCTTTTCCATATACGGAACGAAAGATTTAGCATTTTGCTCTGCACGGTTTAACTTAGATGCAGATACCATCTCCATCGCTTTCGTAATTTGACTCGTTTTCTTTGTCGAGTTAATCTTCGCTTTTATATCGCGTAAAGATGCCACAGGTTTTCACCACCTTTTTTCCGGAAGTTGGCACGATTAGTAAGAATCCTCTTCCTAATCTACGTTGCAAGATATTCTTGCTCATGATTGAAGGAAAAGAATAGGTGCACCTACTCTTTTCCTTTCACAACCGTCGGCAATCCCAAAGCCCGAGATGCCTTTATATATATTATCTAGCTCCGCCTCTTAGCCGATGGGGCTGAACAGTCGGCTTCACTTTTTATTATTCAGAAGCTACGAATACTTTTTTAAATCCATTAATTGCTGCTGCAAATTTATCGTCATCCGCAAGTTTCTTAGTTGTGCGGATTTCTTCTAATAAGTCAGTCGCATTAGAATCTAACCAAGCATGGAATTCTTCTTCGAAACGAGTGATATCTACTACTGGGATATCATCTAGGAATCCACGTGTTAAAGCGTAAAGAATGATAACTTGTTTCTCTACACGTAACGGTTTGTGTAATCCTTGTTTTAATACCTCAACAGTACGAGCACCACGGTTTAGTTTCGCTTGAGTTGCTTTATCTAAGTCAGAACCGAACTGAGCGAACGCTTCTAACTCACGGTAAGATGCAAGGTCAAGACGAAGTGTACCTGATACTTTACTCATTGCTTTAATCTGAGCAGATCCACCTACACGAGATACAGAAGTACCCGCATCGATCGCTGGACGTACGCCAGAGAAGAATAGGTCAGATTGTAAGAAGATTTGTCCATCCGTAATCGAGATTACGTTTGTTGGGATGTAAGCTGATACGTCCCCTGCTTGTGTTTCGATGAAAGGTAGTGCAGTTAAAGAACCGCCGCCTTTTGCATCACTTAATTTTGCTGCACGCTCTAATAAGCGAGAATGTAAGTAGAATACATCCCCTGGGTAAGCTTCACGACCTGGAGGACGACGTAATAGTAATGACAGCTCACGGTAAGCTGCTGCTTGTTTTGATAAGTCATCATATACTACTAATACGTGTTTACCATTGTACATGAACTCTTCACCCATTGTTACACCAGCGTAAGGAGCTAGGTATAATAATGGAGCTGGTTGAGAAGCAGATGCAGTTACAACGATTGTGTACTCTAATGCACCATGCTTACGTAGTGTTTCTACTACGTTACGTACAGTTGATTCTTTTTGTCCGATAGCTACGTAAATACAAATCATATCTTCATCTTTTTGGTTAATGATTGTATCTAGTGCAACTGCTGTTTTACCTGTTTGACGGTCACCGATGATTAACTCACGTTGACCACGGCCAATTGGTACAAGAGCGTCGATCGCTTTAATACCTGTTTGAAGTGGCTCATGAACAGATTTACGATCCATTACACCTGGTGCTGGACTTTCGATTGGACGAGTGTTTGTTGTATTGATTGGGCCTAAACCATCAACTGGTTGACCTAATGGGTTTACAACACGACCAATTAGTTCTTTTCCTACTGGTACTTGCATGATGCGACCAGTACGACGAACTTCGTCACCTTCACGGATTTCTGTGTAAGGTCCTAAAATGATAATACCTACGTTGTTTTCCTCTAAATTTTGTGCTAGTCCCATAACGCCGTTAGAGAACTCTACAAGTTCACCAGCCATAACGTTATCAAGACCATGAGCACGCGCGATACCGTCACCAACTTGGATAACTGTACCAACATCACTAACTTCGATTTCAGACTGATAGTTCTCGATTTGTTGCTTTATCAGTGCGCTAATTTCTTCAGCTCTGATGCTCATGTGCTTCACCCCTATCTATTCTTCATTAATTCACGCTGAATACGTGCTAATTTTCCTTGTAAACTTCCGTCATAAATGCGATTTCCAATACGTACTTTAATGCCGCCTAGTAAATCTTCATCTACAACATTTTTTACGCGAATTGCATCTTTTCCTGTTCTCTTTGCAAATGCTTCTGCAATGTTAAGCTTCTCTTCTTCTGATAGAAGACGAGTAGAATATACAGTTGCGTCCGCTACGTTACGTTCTTCATTAGCAAGAACAACATATTCATCTGCAATTTCAGGTAAGATATCAATGCGCTTGTTATCAATTAAAATATATAACGTATTTAAAATAGATTCAGAAACAGACCCGAATACGTTTGCAAGAAACGTCTTCTTTTGTTCCTTTGAAATGTTCGGTTGCGTTAAAAAGCTATGTAGTTCTCCGTTCTTTACATAAACGTTTTGTACAAGGCGTAATTCCTCTTCAAACATTTCTAATACGTGTTTTTCTTTAGCAATTTTAAAAAGAGCGACAGCATAACGTTTTGCTACAATCCCATTGCTCATCGCGCTTCTCCTACTTCTTTAATATAATCGCGAATTAACTTCACTTGATCTTCTTCTTTTAATTCTTTTTCAATTACTTTAGAAGCAATTTGAACAGATAAAGAAGCAACTTGTTCTTGTAAAGCAGCAATCGCTTGCTCTTTTTCGCGTTGAATTTCTTGTACAGCAGATGCTTTAATTGATTCTGCTTCTTCTTTCGCAGCAGCAACAATAGCATCCTTTTGATCTACAGCTTGTTTTTTCGCTCTTTCGATTAACTCTTGTGCTTCAACACGTGATTGTTTTAACATTTCACGTTGTTCTTCTACTAACTTCTTCGCTTCAGCGTTACTTCTTTCTGCAGCGTCGATTTCATTAGTAACATGCTCTTCACGTTCTTTCATAATCCCCATTAAAGGACCCCACGCGAATTTGCGTAGCATTACTAATAGAAGTAAGAAAATGAACAATGTATAAGCAATCGTTCCAAATGGAATGGCAGCCCCTAATAATAAAGTTGGCACAAGGATTCACTCCCTTCAAAATATCTAAATTGATCATATGAAAAAAAAAGACATACGTTTCGTTCATAAAGCAATGGCGAAGAAAGTTCGGAAAAACACTCTTCGCCATCTATGTAAGGGGAGTCTCCCTTATTTGTTCATTACGATGAATGCAATAACTACACCGATGATTGGAAGTGCCTCAACTAAAGCAACCCCGATGAACATAATTGTTTGAAGTGCGCCTTTTAATTCTGGTTGACGAGCAACACCTTCGATTGTACGTGATACGATAAGACCGTTACCAATACCTGCACCTAATGCTGATAAACCAATTGCAATTGCAGCTGCGATTACACCTAAACTCATTTAATTTGTCCTCCTTTGTATTATAAAAAAATAAATTTTTTCTTACTTAAATTATATTAATGGTCATGACTTACTTTATGAGCCATATAAACCATCGTTAACATAACAAAAATAAATGCTTGGATTGATCCAACGAATACACTGAATCCCATCCATGCTAACATCGGCACAAGTGCACCTAATGCTCCAAGGAATGATGCTCCGCCCAGCTTAGCAAGTAATCCTAATAAGATCTCACCTGCATAAATGTTACCAAATAAACGAAGACCTAACGTTAATGTGTTAGCAAACTCCTCAATAACCTTTAATGGGAATAAGAATTTCATAGGTTGGAAATAACCTTTTACGTATTCTTTCGTACCCTTCATCTTAATTCCATAATAATGGGTGAGGGTAACTACCATCACGGCTAATGTTAATGTAACTGCTGGATCAGACGTTGGTGATCTCCACCATGCAATATGTTCGCCAGCTTCAGTTGCTGAATACATGAATGGTAAACCAAGGAAGTTCGATACGATGATAAACATGATAAGCGTAACGCCAAGCGTTAAGAAACGTCCACCTGTTTTCCAGTCCATCGTACTATTGATAATCCCTTTCACGAAGTCAAACACCCATTCCATGAAGTTTTGCATTCCTGTTGGGCGAAGAGCTAAGCTGCGAGTTCCGATAACAGCGATTAAGAAAACAATAACTGCTGCTACAGTAACCATCATAACTGATGACAAATCGAACGTTAAACCTAGAAATTCAACTAATTTACCGTGTTCCACTAGTAATTCACCTCTCTTCCCTGCTCTTATACTCTAAATAAAGAAAATCTATGATCATGACAAGGTATCCTGTCAGCAATCCTACACCTAAGCCCCACATCGCAATTAACTCTTGATATTTGGCTGCAAATAAAATTAATAACCCTATCGTGGCGAATCTTGAATATGTACTTACCGCTGTCGCCTTAAACTTCACGTTTTCTCCATTTGTCACGCGATCCAACAGCTTGTCTGTTCTACGTGCAATGATGCGCAAACTAAGAAAACTGAAAATCGTCCCGATAATCAGTCCAAGAAATACATCCTTGTAAGAGGTGAATCCCCATCCTAGCACTAGAAGCGCAAGCAAGTAGTACATATATTTCTTTTGTCTTTGGACAAGTCCATGTACGTCTATCATCATTGCTCTCCCGAATAGTAATGTCGAATGAGTCGAATCATTGCGTATACCCCTGTTCCTAATCCGAGTAATAACCCTATAATAAGAAACAATGGAAACGTTCCAACCTTATTATCAATCCACTGCCCACCAAAGATCCCAACAAGAATAGAACCGACTAACTGAGCAAGAATACCTGACATTAAAGCATAAGCTTTTATATGGCTGCGATCGTTTTTTTGCAAGGATTCATCCCTCCAATATGTAACCCTCATTCACGATGTGTTAATAATAACTCATTTTTTTGCATAAATCCTATACAAAATAAAAAGTTTACATTTTCGTCACGGAATAGATGTATTTTTGTCACTGAAAGCCCTACCATCTATCCCCGTTGTTAGCATACAATAGGGTATTAACAGTGTCAACGAGAAATCGTAAAAAATCAAAAAATTTGAGTATTAGTCATTTCCTCCCAAAAATGAAAACGTTCCCCTTCTAAATACTGGTTAGAGATATGCAATTTCTAACAGTTTTCTCTTTATAATAGAAGGAAATGTTCACAAGTTTGTCACTATTATATTTTTACGATATAACGCTTTCCTTCCATAATATAGTGCTCTTTAGACGTAAGACTTCTATATTATATGTGATGTGTATGCAACTTATGTTGTATATACTATGTATATTTATCCTCTCCCCTCCCCTACTTGCTTACATCAAAAAAAGACGAGCCGAGGAATCCCCCTGCTCGTCAGTTGTCTTACTTCGTTCCGAATAAACGGTCACCAGCATCACCAAGACCTGGTACTACATATCCGTGGTCATTTAATTTCTCATCTAATGCTGCTACATAAATATCAACATCAGGATGTTCTTCTTGTACTACTTTTACTCCTTCTGGAGCTGCAACGATACACATTAATTTAATTTGTTTTGCGCCGCGCTTTTTCAGAGAGTTAATTGCTTCAGCTGCAGAACCACCTGTTGCTAGCATCGGATCTAGTACGATAAAGTCACGCTCTTCTACATCCGTTGGAAGTTTCACATAGTATTCTACCGGTTGCAATGTTTTAGGGTCGCGGTATAAGCCAACGTGTCCTACTTTTGCTGCTGGAATTAATTTCAGAATTCCATCAACCATTCCTAAACCTGCACGTAAAATCGGAATTAAACCAAGTTTTTTACCAGCGATCACTTTTGTTGTCGCTTTGCTTACAGGCGTCTCAATTTCAATGTCTTTAAGTGGAAGGTCGCGAGTAATTTCAAAAGCCATTAAGCTTGCTACTTCGTCCACTAATTCACGAAAATCTTTCGTACCTGTATTCTTGTCGCGAATATATGTAATCTTATGTTGAATTAACGGGTGATCAAATACATACAGTTTTCCCATGTGAATCTCTCCTTTAGATGATATTCATGCGTTTGCACGCTTTTTTACACTATTTACGATTGTAAAGAAAACGCTACTAATATTCAAGGGCAAATTTGGGAAAGTCATGATTTCCGATGAATCTATCTAGTATCTTTACCAATTATGGGAGCTGTATCCTTCATTATATCGCCAAAATTTATTCATCATTTGTATACATACTTAAAGAACAATATATGTCCACAAAAAAGACTGCTAAAACAATTACGTCTCAGCAGCCTTCTTCAATCTATTATAGACCTGTGTACATTGGGAATTTGCTCGTTAACGCTTCTACACGCTTACGTGCTTCTTCTAATGCAGCTTCATTTTCATGATTTTTTAATGTGTAAGCAATAAGTGACGCAATTTCATCCATTTCTTCTAAACCGAAACCACGAGATGTTACAGCTGCTGTACCGATACGTACACCACTTGTTACAAATGGGCTTGCTGTTTCAAATGGAATTGTATTTTTGTTCACTGTAATACCAACTTCGTCTAATACGTGCTCTGCTACTTTACCTGTGATTTCTAGGTTACGAACATCAATTAAGATTAAGTGATTGTCTGTTCCGCCAGAAACAAGTGTTAGTCCTTCTTTTTGAAGACCTTCAGCTAAGCGGTTCGCATTGTTAATGATATTTTGTGCATATGTTTTGAAATCATCTTGAAGTGCCTCACCAAACGCAACAGCTTTTGCAGCGATTACGTGCATAAGTGGACCACCTTGAATACCAGGGAAGATTGATTTATCAATTTGTTTTGCAAATTGCTCTTCACATAAAATCATACCACCACGTGGACCACGTAATGTTTTATGTGTTGTTGTTGTAACGAAATGTGCATGTGGCACTGGATTTGGATGTAAACCAGCCGCTACTAAACCTGCGATATGTGCCATATCAACCATTAAGTATGCGCCCACTTCATCTGCAATCTCACGGAATCGTTTGAAATCGATAACACGAGGGTATGCACTTGCACCTGCAACGATTAATTTTGGTTTATGTTCTTTCGCTTTTGCTAATACATCATCATAATTAATACGGTGAGATTCAGCATCCACGCCATATTCTACGAAATTATATTGTACTCCACTGAAGTTAACAGGGCTTCCGTGTGTTAAGTGACCACCATGAGATAAATTCATACCAAGTACTGTATCGCCTTGCTCTAAAATCGTGAAGTATACTGCCATGTTCGCTTGTGCACCAGAATGCGGTTGAACATTTACGTGCTCTGCGCCGAAAATTTCTTTCACGCGATCACGTGCGATATCTTCTACTACGTCTACGTGTTCACAACCACCATAGTAACGTTTCCCAGGATACCCTTCAGCATACTTATTCGTTAAAACAGAACCTTGCGCCTCCATTACTGCTTCACTTACGAAGTTTTCCGAAGCAATTAACTCAATCTTCGAACGCTGTCTTCCTAGTTCTGCCTCAATTGCAGCAAATACCTTTTCATCTTGACGTTTTAAATGATCCACCAAAATCCCCCTTTTCTGAACGAATTACATCGATTCCCAACAGTTTTTTCTTATTTATTCAGAAAAAACGAAAATTCAGGTTGTAATTCTTTCGAACCTTCATGTTTTCAACTACATTCTAACATGACTTTCTATATCATAAAAGAAAAAAAAGACCGAAAATCGGTCTTTTCTTTCTTCTATGATAAAGTCAGACAACATACCTTATTCGTAACTTTAACGGCAAGTGATAGTCTCTTCCTTCGCCACATAAACAGCACGTGCTCCACCAATTAGTTTTCCACGTGTTGTTGCCATCGTTACATGTGCACTTCCAATTTCCTTCACACTAGTACGAACCGGAACAGCTACGTGCTTTAAATGCATACCGATAAATGTATCACCAATATCCATTCCCGCATCTGCTTTAATAAACTCAATTACTACCGGATCTTTCAAATTGTGATAAGCATATGTTGCTAATGCACCACCTGCTGATCTAACAGGCGTAACTGTTACAATTTCAAATTGATATTTCATCGCCAACTCTTTCTCAACTACTAAAGCACGGTTTAAATGCTCACAACATTGAAACGCCAACTCAATACCTGTTTGCTCTTGAAATTGTTTTAACTCAGAAAAAATCGCCTCTGCTACTTCCATCGTTCCTGATGTCCCAATTCTTTCTCCTAGCACTTCGCTCGTACTACATCCCACTACAAAAATTTGACCACTTTGTAATGAAGCTTGTTCTTGGAAATCAGAAAGCGAAATTTGTAGCTGTTCTCTTACCTTTACGATTTCTGTCATTACGCCTCTTCCTTTCACAGGTTGGTTCACCAAATTATATTTCCTACTGCTTCTAGTTAGAATCTATTACTTTGCTTCGTATGTTTTAATTTTTCCTACGCGGTTTTCATGACGGCCACCTTCAAATTCAGTTGTTAACCAAATTTTTGCGATGTCACGTGCTAGACCAGCACCAATTACACGCTCACCCATTGCTAACATGTTTGTATCGTTATGCTCTCTCGTTGCTCTCGCACTGAAAGTATCATGAACTAACGCACAACGAATACCATTTACTTTGTTTGCAGCAATTGACATACCGATGCCTGTCCCACAAACTAAAATACCACGGTCTACTTCGCCATTCGCTACCATTTCAGCCGCTGGAAACGCAAAATCAGGGTAATCAACAGAACCAG
Source organism: Bacillus sp. SSR7 (assembly GCF_055902415.1). Classification (NCBI taxonomy): domain Bacteria; kingdom Bacillati; phylum Bacillota; class Bacilli; order Caryophanales; family Bacillaceae; genus Bacillus; species Bacillus sp. SSR7. The sequence goes on from NZ_JBVVXV010000022.1 coordinate 17,393, forward strand.
CTTCACATTCACAACCTAAATCAATATATTCAATATTTAACTCTTCTAATAAGCTTACAAGTTCTTTACGGATATTCATACCGCCGTGATCAGATGCTACTACTACTTTCATTTTTACCCCTCCAAAGTTTCAATCCATTATCTTCATTTCTCACTTGATCCTTTAATGGGACGAAGTGATCTCCAATATCGTATTATACACGAAACATCAACCTTCTGAATGTTTTTTCAGTAAAGTTTGTACAAGTTTTTCCATCTCTTCTAACGTTTCTTTATAAATAGAAAGAGAGCCGCCGAATGGATCTGAAATATCCTTACCCATCCCCTCAGTTACTCCATATAATGTATCTACTTTCCCTTCAACACTCGGATAATGCCCAAGGATAATTTGCTTATGGTTTTCCGTCATTGTTACTACAATATCTGCCCAATCAATTAAGGCTTCGTTTACCTGCTGCGAAGCATGATCGATTGCAATTCCCTTTTCAGCTAAAGCTTCCTTTGCATGTACCGACGCATCACTTCCAGGATAGGCGAAAACACCAGCAGATTGCACTTCAAACTTACCTTCCCCATAATGGCGCAGTAACGCCTCAGCCATCGGACTACGGCATGTATTTCCAGTGCAAACAAATAATACTCGTTTCATCTAAACCCACCCCTTTTCTCTATTTCCTACCATTTATCATATCGTACATTACAATAGAACAAAAGAAATGTGAATATACGAAAGGCGCATTTCTCTTATATTTTTTCTAAGAAAAATGCGCCTTATCCACATATATGTGAAACCCTATTTCCAAGTGCCCAAAGTATTTTACCATATATAAGGAACAGACTACAAAACAAAATAAGGAATCCATTTCATACGAAACGGATTCCTTTCATGTGATAATTATTTCATTGTAACTTTCATTACTTCTGTTGAACCTTTTGTAGCAGTTACACCTACAGTTGTCTTAATAGACTCAGCTGCATCTGTGTTTGTAATAACGATTGGAGTAATTGTGCTTTTCGCTTTTTCACGAATTAATTCTAAGTCGAATGAGATTAATTTATCTCCAGCTTTTACAGCTTGTCCTTCAGAAACGTGAGCTTCGAAACCTTCACCTTCCATTTTTACAGTTTCTAATCCAACGTGGATTAAAATTTCTGTACCGTTTTTCGCTTTAATTCCAATTGCATGTTTCGTGTGGAATAATTGTACGATTTCGCCATCAACTGGAGATACAACTACACCTTCAGTAGGATCGATTGCAACACCGTCACCCATCATACGACCAGCGAATACTGGATCTGGTACTTCTTCAATATTTTTCACTGCTCCAGTTAATGGAGCTACGATTGTTTCTTCATTTGTTTTTGAACCAAGACCGAATAATTTTTTAAACATAGGATAGTCCTCCTTATAATTTACCTAAAAGTTTATAGGGCAATCTCTATTAAAGATCAGAATAAACGTAAGACCTCATACTTCGAATATTATACTGTAAAAACGCTTTCGAAATAAATTACGTCATTACTACTAGACTCTTATTGTAGCGTCTCACAAAATTCCAGTCAATTCTGATTGTCTGAATAACAATAAGAAGTTAACTTCTACTTATATTTTCTCTTTTTTTACCTAACTTGTCTAGAGGTCTTTACTACATTTTATTTTTTGTTGTTAATTTGTAAAATTTTTTTCAAACTTTTTTCGAAATCCACTTGACTAAAGTAAGTAACTATTTTATTATTACTTACGTAAGGTAAGTTAATAACTTTTAGGAGGTTTTCAAAAATGATGGATTTCGGTCTTCTTATTATTCGTCTTATTATAGGTATTACATTCATGGGTCATGGTGCTCAAAAATTATTTGGTTGGTTCGGCGGTTACGGTTTAAAAGGAACAGGTGGCTGGATGGAATCAATTGGTTTACGCCCTGGTGTATTTATGGCATTTATGGCTGGCGCAACTGAATTATTAGGTGGTTTCTTATTCGCATCAGGTATTTTCATTGTAGTTGGTTCATTATTTATCGTTGGAACAATGTTAATGGCGATCTTCACTGTTCACGGAAAAAATGGTTACTGGGTAACACAAAACGGATATGAATATAACTTAATGTTAATCGCCGTTGCTATCGGTGTAGCTTTAATCGGTCCTGGCGCATACGTTTTACTATAATTTTTATCTTGAATTCGAGATTATTTAGGTGGAACTTACTTCATTATGGTTGAAGTAAGTTCTTTTTATGTAATAAAAATATTATTTTCAGCAGGAGTTTTCCACTAACATCTTGTAAACAAACAATAAGTCGTCATATTTAGAAAGGGGATTTCAATCATGTTATCCATTAATCCAAATGAACAATCGGAAAAAGAGAATTACAAATTATTAACGGGAAGTATCATCCCACGCCCTGTCGCATTCGTTACTTCTGTAACAAAAGACGGCGTATTAAACGGCGCACCATATAGTTATTTCAATATTGTCGCTGCTAATCCACCACTGATTTCAGTTTCTGTACAACGAAAAGCTGGAGAAAGAAAAGACACTTCCCGAAACGCAATTGAAAAAGGGGAATTTGTCGTACATATCTCTGATGAATCATACGTAGCGGCAATTAACGAAACAGCAGCTAATCTCCCTCCAAATGAAAGTGAAATTGAACTAGCAAAATTAACACCAATTGAAAGTGATGTCATCTCCGTTCCAGGTGTAAAAGAAGCAAATATTCGAATGGAATGCGTACTAGAACGTGCAATCCCTCTCGGCGGAACAGAAGACTCACCGGCTTGCGATCTACTAATCGGACGCGTCGTTCGTTTCCACGTCGCAGAACACCTATACGAAAATGGACGCATTCATGCAGAAGGACTAAAACCAGTAAGCCGCCTAGCAGGACACAACTACGCAAAACTAGGAGAACAATTTGAATTAGTGAGGCCAGTTTAAAAGTGGAAGGGGCTCGTTTAGCTCTGACCAGCTAAGGTTCTCTCGCACAAAAGGTGCTTTTTACCTTTAGTGCGGGAGGTTCTTAGATGCGAAGAGCTGGCCACTGGAACTGGATAATATCTAAAAGCGGAAGCGGCTCGTTCAGAATGGAAGGAGGATGGAGCTTCTGACGTAGAGGCGCTTTTTGCCTCGCAGGAAGACGCGAAGCCACCGACCATTCTAGCCGCTGGAGCTAGATAATATCTAAAAGTAAAGGCGGCTCGATTCCTTCCATCACTTAAACATAAAAATCCCCTGCTAAATAGCAGGGGATTTTATCATTGTAATTCTTCCTTTTTTTCCTCTAAATTCGGGAATTTCTCTTTTTTCGGTTTCCCAAGCTTAATTACGAAGAAGTAAAGGGAAAGCAATGTAATAAGAAAAACAATTAAAAACGGGTATGGAGAATAAAAAGCACGCGCTGCCTCCGTTTTCCCCGCAACAAACTTCAATGACTCAATATCTAAAAACTCAGCAAACATTTGTACACCGAGCATACTAAACCAAAAAACAAAAAAACTAATAATAACACCAAAAACTTGCTTCAACCTCGTCATCCATCTCATCCTTTCTATATTGTAATTTTTTAGCGCAATCAGTATAGTACAAACAAAACTATGCACAGAAAGGAACTATCTTATCATTCGCGAATTAATTTAATCCAACCTAAAATTGAAATTTGTAAAATAACACCCCAAATAATAAGCAGCCGTAACCATCTCGGAAAAAAAGTTACAAATCGAATATACCATTCCAATAACGTGTTCATAACGCCCTCCCCCTTAAAATTATATAGGAAAAAGGAGATATAACCCAAATCCAACCAAAATGATACCACCTACTATCTCACCATATGTACCGAGCATACCTTTCGCATGCCTACCAATGAATAAACCAACCCACGCTAATAACATACTAACAAATCCAAAGAGTAATATCGTAATAATTGTCTGTGCACCGTAAATACCAAGACTAAGCCCTACTGAAAAACTATCTATACTAACACCAAATGCAAATACAAATAAACTAATTCCAATAGGGGCTGTTCTAGTTTCTTCATTCTCTAAAATAGAGGAATACACAATATAAAATCCTAATCCTATTAATAAAATAGCACCAGCAAAATGTGCAATGTCTCCATACTGCTCTGATAAAAAACGACCTAATACCATCCCTATAAATGGCATGATAATATGAAATATCCCTATCGTCACACCGATATACAGGATTTGTCTTATCTTTAAGGTCATCATTCCCATACCAAGACTCACCGAGAACGCATCCATCCCTAAGGCGAACGCCATAATTATTAAAGGTATTATCTGTTCAAGCGTCATTCATGTCCCTCCTCGGACGTGCTACTTCAAAATATGCTTATCCGAGGAGAAATATTCTGTTTGCTAATCATACCTTATGATTCAGTAATAATTTGATGTCCTGCCGCTTTTGTTAAACGATTCATAATGGCATTCCCTATCCCTTCATTCGGGAATGATTCACTAAAAATAACATCCACTTCACTTGCATCAAATGTTCTAAGTACATCATATAATTTAGTCGCAACGCTAGCTAAATCACTTCGAACACCACAAGATAATACAACATCCGCGCTATATACATGCTGATACTCTTCTGTCGTTAATACACCGACTTTGAATCCTTCTTCCTTTTTCTTATCCACAATAAGCTGAATAAATTCACGTGAACCTTCAACAATACTCAGTGGAGCTTTCGGTGCATAATGTGTATATTTCATTCCAGGTGATTTAGGTTTTTCCTTCTCATCCTTTAGAGCCGGATCTAAAGAAACCGTGCCAATCACCGCTTCCAATTGTTCTTTCGTAATCCCACCTGGGCGTAATATCGTTGGAACAGCGCTCGTACAATCAATTACAGTCGATTCAACACCGACTCCTGTTGCACCACCATCTACAATACCTGCGATTTTCTCATTTAAATCTTCATATACGTGAGATGCTAACGTCGGGCTTGGACGACCTGAACGATTCGCACTTGGTGCTGCAACAGGTACATTTGCCTCTTCAATAAGAGCAAGAGCTACTGGATGATCAGGCATTCTTACTCCAACCGTATTAAGTCCTGCCGTTACCTTCTCTGAAATTCCTTCTTTTCTAGGTAAAATGATTGTTAAAGGGCCCGGCCAAAAATGCTCCATTAACGTTTCTGCAACTGGCGGAATTTCCTTCACAATCCCATCTAACTGCGATTTTGTACCGATGTGGACAATAAGTGGATTATCACTCGGCCTTCCTTTCGCCTCAAAAATTTTCGCAATCGCTTCATCATTCATCGCGTTTGCACCTAGTCCATATACCGTTTCTGTAGGGAAGGCAATCGCCTCATTTTCCCTTAATAATTTTGCTGCTTCTTGTAACTGTGGATAATATTTTTTTCTTTCCACAACATTATCCACAACCCACATATTTGTATGCATTTTTTCCCACGTCCTTTTCTACCCTGAAATACTTGTCTATTTTTAGTTTACTATGAGATTTATCCAAAAGACAAACAAGGTTTATCCACAAAATGTGGATAAACCTAATTAATCCGTGGATAACTTTGTGAATAGCTGACAATTTAGTATTATTGCATTTGGCTCTTTTATATTTTTACAAAAGTGTTCTAACTGTTGAATTCCCTCTGGTACGTCCTCTTTCTCTATAGTAACAAAGTCAAAAAACTGAAAGATTGTTATAGATTGTGGATGATTTGTTAGTAAGTACAATTGTAGAATATTTTTTTCTTTCATATACTGCAAAAACATTTCAAAAAAATATAAGAAAGTCTGTTTATCCACATTAGGTGTGAATAAACAAGAACGAATAAGTGCGTTTTCTTCACTTTGTTCATATCCGATGACTGCCCGTATTTCTTCCGCCTCTTCCAAAATCATAAACTGTGCGTACAACTCATTTATTTTATCATCTTTTTTATTAGCTTGTCCGAAAAAAGAATGCAATCTTTCCACATCTGCCTTCGTCGCAAAATATACCTTCTTCATAATAAATCCCTCCTCTTTTTTATATATGAGAAGGGATTTACGAATAGTACTATTTAGAGAATAAAGATGTAAAAGCTTCTACAATAAATAACTTAACTTCTGGCTTTTCTTCTTCCTCCTCTACTTTTACATACTCATTTCGCTTTTCTTGTTTTTGTTCCACAGTTTTCTCCACTTTTTCCACAGCTTTTGTTTCCTCTTTACTTACAGGTTGTTCTTCTACTTTCGTTTCATTTTTTACTACTTTCTTTTCAGAAGCTGTTACTTTTTTTGCAACTTCCTGCTTTACAACTTTCTTTCCCTTCACCTCATCCCCTTTTTTCTCTTCTGCATTTACTACTTCTTCATCATCTATTTGTTTCACTTGCTCCTCTTCAGGAGATTCAGCCTTCACAACATGTTCTTCTTTCCTTACAGCTGTACCACTTGAAAAATCTAAGAAACACATCGGTGGAAATAATACACACCACCAGTTTGCCCCTTCACCTTCCCCAATTGTAATTAAGACTGCTTCATATTCCCCTGCCGGATAAATAAAATTCCCATATACCTTTGTAGGAAACTTTACATTTTTACTGAATTTCACTTGAAATGAATCTTTACTTCCTTCTTTTTTCAACGTATTTGCTACTGTTTTTTCGATTTCTGGAATATGACTTTGAATGACCTTGCGTGCCTCTTCAAATGAAGTTAAATCAGCTACCCATCCATCAATTTGTGCTTTTACCTCATCACGCACTTTGCGCTTTAACGCCTGGTCTTTATCTGAATCACTATTTGCTAAAATCCGTAATCGAACGGCCTCTTTCGGAATAACTGAAGGCCCTTTTGCATCAGCTTTCATATATCCAAACTGCACAAGTAACTGTGCACCAATTAATAATAGAAGAAGATAAGCAATAACTTGTTTTTTCATTTCCTCCACCGTCCCTTCTACAAACAGTGTGGACAGACTTTCATCTTTCTAAACTATTAAATTCAAAATCTATATGAATTTTTCCACAAAAAAATAGAGTAAGGTGTGAACCTTACTCCATCTCCGCAAATACCATACGATCTTTTCCATTAATATCAAAAACAACCTCAACATGAGCATGTGGAAATGCTTGTTGTAACAGCCCTTTCACGTCCTCGCCTTGCCCTACTCCAATTTCAAATGCGACAATTGCTTTCTTCTGCAACACATTCGGCAACTCTTCCATAAAGCGGCGATAGAAATCTAATCCGTCTTCACCACCAACAAGCGCTCTCTTTGGCTCATGCTCTTTCACCACGGGAGAAAGACCACGCCAATCTTCTTCCGGTATATATGGAGGATTTGAAACAACAACATCTAACTTTTGACCCGTTTCATAAAATGGTGATAATAAATCACCATGATAGAACGTTACTTCTGCGCCCAAAGTTTTCGCATTTTCTTTTGCAACTTCAATCGACTCCCGCGCAATATCTACCGTATACACATGAATATTTTTATTTTCTAAAGCAAGCGTAATCGAAATCGCTCCGCTACCTGTACCGATATCTGCTACATGTAGTTTCTCATCACCAAAATGACGCTCGATTCTTTCTAACACTCCTACTATAAGCTCTTCGGTTTCCGGTCTTGGTATTAATACTTCTTCATTCACAAAGAACGATCTTCCATAAAACATTTCATGACCAATCATATATTGAATTGGAGTACCTTCTACATGCTTGTGGATAAACTCTGTAAAACTTTTTTCTTGTTCCGCAGTTATTTCTTCACGCATATTCATGAGCATTCCGGTTCTGTTCGTCTTTAATACATGACAAAGGACAATTTCTCCCGCATTTTCATCTCGTCCATTTTCCTGTAAAAAAGAAGAAGCCCATTTCAGGGCTTCATAGACACGCATTACTCAGCTGCCTCCATCCTTTGAGCCTGATCTTCCATTACTAAGGCATTGATGAAATCATCTAACTTACCTTGTAAGATTTGATCTAACTTTTGAATCGTTAAACCGATTCGATGGTCTGTAACACGGTTTTGCGGGAAGTTATACGTACGAATACGCTCTGAACGATCACCCGTACCAACAGCTTGTTTACGGTTTTGATCATACTCAGCTTGTGCTTCTTGTCTAAACTTATCATAAACACGTGCGCGTAATACTTTCATCGCTTTTTCTTTATTCTTAATTTGTGATTTCTCATCCTGACATGATACAACTACACCAGTCGGTAAATGCGTTAAACGTACCGCTGACATCGTTGTATTAACGCTCTGTCCACCAGGTCCACTAGAAGCGAATGTATCAACACGAACATCTTTCTCATGAATATCAATTTCTACTTCTTCTGCCTCTGGTAATACAGCTACAGTTGCTGTAGATGTATGGATACGTCCACCAGATTCCGTTTCAGGAACACGTTGTACACGGTGAGCGCCATTCTCGAATTTCAGCTTCGCGAAAGCACCTTTACCGTTAATCATAAAGATAATCTCTTTATATCCACCTAACTCTGTATAGCTAGCCTCGATAATCTCCGTTTTCCAACCTTGCACCTCAGCGTAACGGCTATACATACGGTATAAGTCACCAGCAAATAAAGCGGCCTCGTCGCCACCAGCAGCTCCACGAACCTCAACGATAACGTTCTTATCATCGTTAGGGTCTTTTGGTACAAGTAAAATTTTCAGACGCTCTGATAATGTTTTTTCTTGTGATTCTAACTCAGAAACCTCTTCTTTTACCATTTCACGCATTTCTGCGTCTAACTTATCTTCTAACATTGCTTTCGCATCTTTTAATTGCTCACGAACATCTTTATACTCACGATACACCTCTACCGTTTCCTGTATATCAGACTGTTCCTTTGAATATTCACGAAGCTTATTTGTATCGCTAATAACTTCTGGGTCACTTAACAATTCATTTAACTTTTCATAACGATTTTCTACAGCTTGCAAACGATCTAACACATCATTCACCTCTACATCCTAGTATCTAATACAAATAGTATATGGTACTTACTCAAAAAAACGCAAATTATATTTAAAAGTGGAGGTGGCTCGTCCAGCTCTGACCAGCTAAGGTTCTCTCGCACAAAAGGTACTTTTTACCTTTCGTGCGGGAGGTTCTTAGATGCGAAGAGCTAGCCACCGGAACTAGATATATTTAAAAGCGTAAGCGGCTCACACTCTCTATTCTGAAAAAAACCCGCCTTGCACAGCGAGTTTACTTATCTTTGTTTTGTAGGAACTGCATGACAATGACGACAGCGTGGTTCATACGATTCTGAAGCACCAACTAAAATAATTGGATCATCAAATGCCGCTGGTTCTCCATCAATTAATCGTTGTGTACGACTTGCCGGAGATCCACATGCAGAACATACTGCTTGTAATTTTGTTACATGTTCAGCAATCGCCATCAGCTGAGGAACTTGTCCAAATGGTAGACCACGGAAATCTTGGTCTAAACCAGCTACAATGACACGATAGCCACGATTTGCCAATACTTGCACCACTTCCACAATGTCCCCATCAAAGAATTGCACCTCATCGATTGCAATTACATCCATTTCTTCAGTGATATGTTCAAATATATCTTTTGAAGCTGAAACAGGAACTGCTTTTACCTTTAATCCGTTATGTGATACAACATCTTCTTCACTATAGCGATTATCAATACATGGTTTAAATACAATTGCATGTTGTTTCGCAAATTGCGTACGACGCACACGGCGGATAAGCTCTTCTGATTTACCAGAAAACATACTACCGCAAATCACTTCAATCCAACCGTTCTGATTTATTAAGTACATGAAGCTCTCCTTTCATCTACTTTTTAATTAAAAGTAGGGTAAAGGTATAATATTTTCGCAAAAAAAACAGACAAGCGAATAGATACACTTGCCTGTTTTATGTTTTTATTACTTAAGACCGTATTTCTTATTGAAGCGGTCAACGCGTCCGTCTGCAGTAGCAAACTTCTGACGTCCAGTGTAGAATGGGTGAGAATCAGAACTGATCTCAACTTTTAGTAATGGATAAGTGTTACCATCTTCCCACTCAACAGTTTCGTTAGATCCTCTAGTAGATCCGCTTAAGAATTTGAAGCCTGTGTTTGTGTCCATGAATACAACTTTCTTGTAATCTGGGTGAATTCCTGCTTTCATTCTTTTCATCTCCTTCCGCCCTGAATCATTTTCGAAACAGAGTTTTTCATCTTCAGCTGCATACACAACTATATTGATGAAACACATATGATGAAATTATAACAAGGCTAACTTCATTTTGCAACTACCTGTTTTTGTCTTTTTAAATTAAAAGTGGAGACGGCTCGTTCAGCTCTGACTGGCTAAGGTTCTCTCGCACAAAAGGTGCTTTTTACCTTTAGTGCGGGAGGTTCTTAGACACGAAGAGCTAGCCGTCGGAACTAGATACAATTTAAAAGCAGAAGCGGCTCGCTCAGAATCGCAGGCTATTTAGAACTCTCGACCTTGATGCGCTTTTTGCTTCGAGCGAGAGAGTGAAATGACCGGAGATTCTAGCCGCTGGAGCTGGATATTATCTTAAAGTGGAGGCAACTCATCCAGCTAGAACCAACTAATGCCCTTCCACTCATCTTTCTTTAACATCACCTAAAAAACATAAAAAAACTCGCTTACCATAAAATAAGCGAGTCCCAATCTTTTCCCTTTACTTCGTTGTTACATATCTTTTCGAATCTGCAACAATATTTTGTAAAAATTCTTCATTTGTCTTTGTTTGACGAAGTTTACGTAAGAAACCTTCAACAAAGTCTGGTGTATCACGCATTGTTTTACGAATACCCCACAGCTTGTCTAAATGTTCTTTCGGAATTAATAGATCCTCTTTACGTGTACCAGAACGGCGAATATCAATTGCCGGGAAGATACGACGCTCAGCTAATGAACGATCTAAGTGAAGTTCCATATTTCCAGTTCCTTTAAATTCTTCGTAAATTACATCGTCCATACGAGATCCTGTATCAACAAGAGCTGTTGCTAAAATTGTTAAGCTACCGCCTTCTTCAATATTACGTGCAGCTCCAAAGAAACGCTTCGGTCTATGGAAGGCAGCTGGGTCGATACCACCCGATAATGTTCTACCACTTGGCGGAATAACAAGATTGTAAGCTCGCGCTAAACGGGTAATACTATCCATTAAAATGATAACATCTTTTTTGTGCTCTACAAGACGCATTGCACGTTCTAACACAAGTTCCGCTACTTTAATATGATTTTCTGGTACTTCATCAAAAGTAGAGCTTACAACATCTCCTTTAACAGAACGTTCAATATCTGTTACTTCCTCTGGACGCTCATCAATTAAAAGGACAATTAATTCAGCTTCCGGATGATTTGTTGTAACACTGTGTGCGATTTCTTTTAATAGACTAGTTTTACCAGCCTTTGGAGGCGCGACAATTAAACCACGTTGTCCAAATCCAACTGGTGCAATTAAATCCATGATGCGTGTCGGTAACTTTTTCGGTTCCGTTTCCAATTTCATTTGGCGATCTGGGTATAATGGTGTTAATGCAGGGAAATGCACACGCTCTTTTGCTGACTCTGGATCATCTCCGTTTACAGCTTCAACTTGTAATAATCCAAAATAGCGTTCATTTTCTTTCGGAGGTCGTACTTTACCAGAAACTTTGTCTCCATTACGTAAATCGAAACGACGAATTTGCGAAGCTGAGATATAAATATCTTCTGAGCTTGGAGAGTAGTTGATAGGACGTAGGAATCCAAATCCTTCTGATTGAATAATTTCTAATACGCCTTCCATGAAGAAGAAACCTTCTTTTTCTGCTCGAGCTTTTAAAATGGCGAAGATTAACTCTTTTTTCGTTAATTTGCTATAATACGAAATTTTAAATTCTTTCGCAAGCTCGTATAACTCTTTTAATTTCATGTTTTCTAATGCTGCAATTGACAAATTCATTCAGACACCACACTTTAACGTTATTCTCTTTTCACATGGGTAAAGGGAAAAAATACGGAAGGCAAATAATTAATAATGAAAGGCAATAAGTTCAAGTAGGGTAATATTCACTATTGTAACCCTTTTATCTAGTTTTAATCAATACGTTGAAACACAAATACAAGAAGCGAAGACAAGAAAATTTGTCTTCGCTTTTTATTTAATCTAGTTTCATCAGCTAGAATCTCCGGTCATTTCAATCTCTCACTCGAAGTAAAGAGCGCTTCAAGGTCGAGAGCTCCAAATAGCCTGCGATTCTGAACGAGCCGCTTACACTTTTTATTTAATAACCAAGTTCGGTTTTTTATTCAAGCTGTGACGTCCGTCTACGAAGCGTACTGTGCCTGATTTCGCACGCATAACAAGAGATTGTGTTGTTCCTACGCTACCTTTAAATTGAACGCCGCGTAATAGTTCTCCGTCTGTTACGCCTGTTGCTGCGAAGATTGCATCGTCACCTTTTACTAAGTCCTCCATGCGAAGGATGCGGTTGATGTCGTCTATGCCCATCTTTTTGCAACGCGCCAATTCAGCGTCGTTTTGTGGTAATAATTTCCCGTGAATTTCTCCACCTAAACATTTTAATGCAACTGCTGCTAACACACCCTCAGGCGCACCACCAGAGCCGAATAAAATATCTACACCTGTACGATCAAATGCGGTGTTGATTGCGCCAGCTACGTCTCCATCATTAATCAATTTAATGCGAGCACCAGCTTTACGAATTTCTTCAATAATTGCTTGATGACGTGGACGGTTTAAAACTGTCGCTACAACATCTTCAATATCTTTGTTTTTCGCTTTCGCAACTGCACGTAAGTTATCGATAATAGGCGCATCAATATCGACCGCCCCAACCGCTTCTGGGCCAACCGCGATTTTATCCATGTACATGTCAGGAGCATGTAACAAATTACCGTGATCTGCAATTGCAATAACAGCAAGAGCATTCCATCCACCAGCTGCTACAATGTTTGTCCCTTCTAAAGGATCAACTGCAACGTCTACACGCGGACCATATCCTGTACCTAATTTTTCTCCGATATATAACATTGGTGCTTCATCCATTTCACCTTCACCAATTACAACTGTACCTTTCATCGGAATTGTATCAAATACATCACGCATAGCTGATGTTGCTGCACCGTCTGCCTCATCCTTTTTCCCGCGTCCCATCCAACGCGCTGATGATAAAGCTGCAGCCTCTGTTACACGTACTAACTCCATAGATAAACTTCTTTCCACGATAATCCCTCTCCTTTAAGCCTTTATATTTCTGCCGTATTTTGTGAACCGTGTTTTTCTATAAAGTGTACTTCCGCAAGTAGTGATGCTTCGCTTCCCCCTCGCGGAAGTATCACTTATGCGTTCTTCATTTCTTCAATTTCTTGCTTTGTCATTTGTTCTCGCCAAATGTTTGCACCAAGCCCTTTAAGCTTGTCTACTATATTTTCATAACCACGATCGATATGCTCAAGTCCGGTTACTTCTGTAATTCCATCCGCCATTAATCCTGCAATAACAAGGGCTGCTCCAGCTCGCAAATCACTCGCTTTCACTTTTGCACCTTGTAATAAAACAGGACCAGTTACGATAGCTGACCGACCTTCTACTTTAATTTGCGCATTCATACGACGTAATTCATCAATATGTTTAAAACGTGCGCCATAAATCGTATCCGTTACAACCCCCGTTCCATGCGCCTTTGTTAAAAGTGTTGTAAACGGCTGTTGTAAATCGGTTGGGAAACCTGGATATACAAGCGTTTTTATATCAACTACTTTTAATCTTCTATCACCGTTCACTGTAATCTGGTCATCATTCGTTTCAACTTGGACACCAGCTTCTCTTAATTTTGCGGTAACTGACTCCAAATGCTGAGGAATAACATTATCAACTGTTACTTCTCCTCCTGACGCAGCACCTAAAATCATATACGTACCCGCTTCAATACGATCTGGAATGATCGTATGATGACAACCGTGCAGTGAATCCACACCATCAATTCGGATTACATCTGTACCAGCACCTTTAATACGTGCTCCCATGCTAGTTAACAGTGTAGCTACATCAATAATCTCTGGTTCTTTCGCTGCGTTTTCAATAACAGTTCTACCTTTCGCTCGTACGGCTGCTAGCATAATATTAATCGTAGCTCCTACACTAACAACATCTAAATAAATACGTGCCCCTCGTAGTTCATCTGCTCTTAAATAGATAGCACCTTGTTCATTCGTAACATGTGCACCTAACGCTTCAAACCCTTTAATATGCTGATCAATCGGCCTCGGTCCTAAGTGACATCCACCTGGAAGCCCAATAACAGCTTTTTTAAAACGGCCAAGCATCGCACCCATTAAATAATAAGAAGCACGCAATTTTTTCACTTTTCCATTTGGTAAAGGCATTGCAACCATGTTAGAAGGATCGACTACCATCTCTTCCTCCTGCCCATAAGTCACTCTCCCTCCAATTTCCTCTAGTAAGTCTCCTAACATTTTCACGTCCGAAATATTAGGGACACCACCAATAGTTACTGGAGTATCTGCTAAAATTGTCGCTGGAATTAGTGCAACGGCGCTGTTCTTTGCACCACTCACGCGAATTGTTCCATTTAAAGCTCTTCCGCCTTCAATTAGCAATTTTTCCATATTGAGCTCCCTTCTTGTGAATGTATTTACTTTCTATATTTTTATAGAAAGCTCCCCCTTAAGAATCTCAATTACTTTTCCATCCCAAAACTCAATAAATAGGAAACCATTATCTTCATTTCTCCTGTAATACAAAAAGATAAAGATTAACTATTTATCGAATTTACTTTATCAATTTAGATACGTTATCACATTTATTAATAGGACTATGCACATTATTTTCTATTTCAAAAACAAAATGATAAAATCTTTAGACTTGTTCACGCTTTCATTATACAACGAAAGGAAACCGTCTAAAAGAGTAGACGGTTTCCAAAACGGAATTTTATTCTTACGCTTTACCGTTAGAACCGAATTCGCGAATTTTACCAATAACAGTTGCTTTGATAGCGTCGCGGCCAGGTCCGATAAATTTACGAGGATCGTAAACTTCTTGGTCTTTGTTTAATACTTCACGAACAGCTTTTGTAAACTCGATTTGGTTCTCAGTGTTTACGTTGATTTTTGAAGTACCTAAAGAGATAGCTTTTTCGATATCAGCAGTTGGGATACCAGTACCACCGTGTAATACTAAAGGTACGCCAGTGAAGTCACGAACTTGTTCCATTTCAGCGAATCCTAAGTTAGGCTCACCTTTGTAAGGACCGTGTACAGAACCTAAAGCTGGAGCTAGGCAATCGATACCTGTTGCTTCAACAAGGTGCTTACACTCAGCTGGGTCAGCGTAAATTACGCCTTCAGCGATTACGTCGTCTTCTTGTCCGCCAACTGTTCCAAGCTCAGCTTCAACAGATACGTTACGAGCGTGTGCGTATTCTACTACTTTTTTAGTAGTTTCTACGTTTTCTTCGAATGGGTGGTGAGAAGCGTCGATCATTACAGATGTGAAACCTGCATCGATTGCTTCTTTACATTTTTCGAAGCTTGAACCGTGGTCAAGGTGAATCGCTACAGGAACAGTGATGTTCATTTCTTCGATTAAAGCTTTAACCATAGCTACAACTGTTTTGAAACCAGTCATATGACGAGCTGCACCCTCAGATACACCTAGGATTACAGGAGATTTTTCTTCTTCCGCAGCAGCTAAGATAGCTTGAGTCCACTCTAAGTTGTTCATGTTGAATTGACCAACTGCGTATTTTCCTTCTAGTGCTTTGTTTAGCATTTCTTTCATAGAAACTAAAGGCATGGTGAATCCTCCTAAAAAACGTTTTTTGTATCCGATAAGTTCTTATCGCTGGTAGTATGACCAGAATAAGGTAAAATATGTATATCTACATACCGGACTTTTTTCTACACTCAATAGGATAACAACTTGTACTCAAAAACTCAACCGTATTCACCTGCACAATAGTCCATGTAAACGCTTTTTTCCATATTTTTTATAAAAAATTCATTTTTAAGCCTCTACAGCGAGCTCATTTCTCACCGCTTGACGAATTTCATCAATATCAAATGGTTTAGCAAAATGCATTAAAGCACCTAAATCTTTTGCTTCTTGGATCATATCAAGCTCTCCATAAGCAGTCATTAAAATCACTTTAATACTCTCATCAATTTCTTTTACATGCTTTAAAATCTCTATACCGTCCATACCTGGAATTTTCATATCTAACACAACTAAATCTGGATTATCCTTTTTCACGATATCTAAAGCTTGAAATCCATTCGCTGCTTGGAATGTCTGATAACCTTCTTTTTGGAACACTTCATGTAATAACACACGAATGCCATATTGATCATCAACGATTAAAATTTTCCCTTCCATAACTCCCAACCTTTCTGTGTAAGTACAAGATTTAAAGCTTCTTATATCTTAACGATTAATTTTCGCTATTCTTTACCAAATTCCTTCCTATTTCTTTCTTATTTTACCGTTTCCCATTTTGTTATGCCACCTTCGATTTCACCTTTCTAAAAAAATAAACTATAATGAAAGCCGGTAAACACGTACGAAGGGAGTAACATTATGTTAAAAATTTTTTCAACCCAATTAAGCGGTTATTTCTCCAGAGTTTCTCAAAAAGAGGAAATGAATATAGAAGATAGCGCCCGTCTACTTGCTCAAGCATTAGTTGGCGAAGGTTTCATTTATTTACATGGTACAAATGAAATGGAGGGCGTTATTGCTGAAGCGCTATTCGGTGCTGAACCAATGAAGCAAGCAAAACGATTATTTGAAAATAATAAAGAAGTAGAAGTAACTTCTGCAGATCGTGTACTTCTTATCAGCCGTTTTTCAACAGATGAAGAAGTTGTAGCAATAGCAAAAAAACTTCAAGCAGATGGACACTCTATTGTCGGCATTTCTGCTATTCAAGAAGGTACTGAATCACTAGAACAATATACAGATGTACATATTGATACAAAATTGTTAAAAGGGCTTATTCCAGACGATGAAGGTAATCGCTACGGATTCCCCAGCTTAATGATAGCTTTATTTGCATATCACGGGATCAAATTTACAATCGATGAAATGTTAAATGAATATTAAAAAAAGCGCCCTATTTCAGGCGCTTTTTTTATTACTTGCTCTCTTTATTCGTAATAGATGCTCTTACGAAGTCATGGAACAATGGTTGTGGACGGTTTGGACGAGAAACAAGTTCTGGGTGGAACTGTGCTGCTACGAACCAAGGGTGATCTTTTAATTCAACGATTTCAACTAAACGGCCGTCTGGGCTTGTACCAGAGAATACAAATCCTGCTTTTTCCATATCCGGACGGAATTGATTGTTGAACTCATAACGATGACGATGACGCTCATATACAACCGGCTCATTGTAAGCATTGTAAGCATTTGTTTCTTCAGCAAGCTTACATGGGTATAGGCCAAGACGAAGTGTACCACCTAAGTCTTCTACATCTTTTTGTTCTGGTAATAAGTCGATGATTGCATAAGGTGTGTCAGGATTAATTTCAGAAGAGTTAGCTCCTTCTAATCCTAATACGTTACGTGCGAATTCGATTGATGCAAGTTGCATACCTAAGCAAATTCCTAGGAATGGAACTTTGTTTTCACGAGCATATTGAATTGCAACGATTTTACCTTCTACACCACGATCACCGAAGCCACCTGGTACAAGGATACCATCTGTGTCTCCTACTAATTCTTGTACGTTCTCTGCTGTTACGTGCTCAGCATTTACCCATTTCACTTCTACATCTGTGTCGAAAGAGTAACCTGCATGACGAAGTGCTTCTACAACAGAAATGTATGCATCTTGAAGCTCTACGTATTTACCAACAAGAGCGATTTTTGTTTTCTTAGAAAGGTTACGCACTTTTTCAACTAGCGCAGTCCACTCTGTCATATCTGCAGCTGGATTGTCTAATTTTAAGTGATCGCAAACGATTTGGTCCATATTTTGCTCTTGAAGAGATAATGGAACTGCATATAAAGTATCTGCATCGCGTGCTTCAATAACTGCTTTTGTATCAATGTCGCAGAATAATGCAAGCTTGTCTTTCATATCTTGAGAAACAGGCATTTCTGTACGAACAACGATAATATTTGGTTGAATACCTAAGCTGCGAAGCTCTTTAACGCTATGTTGCGTTGGTTTTGTTTTCATTTCACCCGCTGCTTTTAAGTACGGGATTAACGTACAGTGAATGTACATTACATTGTCACGACCGATGTCGCTCTTAATTTGACGGATTGCTTCTAAGAATGGTAGAGACTCGATGTCACCAACAGTTCCACCAATTTCTGTAATAACAACGTCCGCGTTTGTTTCGCGACCAGAACGGTATACGCGCTCTTTAATTTCGTTAGTAATGTGAGGAATAACTTGAACTGTTCCTCCTAGGTATTCACCACGACGCTCTTTTTGAAGAACTGAAGAGTAAATTTTACCTGTTGTTACGTTGCTGTATTTATTTAAATTGATGTCGATGAAACGCTCATAGTGACCAAGGTCTAAGTCAGTTTCTGCACCATCATCTGTTACGAATACCTCACCGTGTTGGTATGGGCTCATAGTCCCTGGGTCTACGTTAATGTATGGATCAAACTTTTGAATCGTTACGTTTAAACCACGATTTTTTAAAAGTCTTCCAAGAGATGCTGCTGTAATACCTTTTCCTAGAGACGATACTACACCGCCTGTTACAAAAATATACTTAGTCATGAAAAAGCTCCCTTCTATTTTGCTGTTATATAATCACCGTTGCAAAGCGCAACGTATGTAGATAACACTGTATCCATCTTATTGTTAGACTCTTTTTATTTTCTAAACAAAAAACAAAAAAGAAAATTGCTCCCCTCATCACATAAAGTAATAAGTAGGGAGCAATTTTCTTTTATATTTACACTTTAAAAGTATTATCGTCCTTTTTTAAAGAGCCCAAAAATGATTCTACATGGACGATAATGAAAAGTCAAGAACTACAGTTCTTCCTCTTCTTCTTCTTCAGTTTCATCATACTCAAGTTCTTCTTCAGCGAAGTCATCTTCATCTTCGTCTAAATCATCAAGATCATCGTCGTCTCCGTCTTCGTCTTCAAGAACCTTGTCCAAATCTTCTACATCTTCATCTTCGTCTTCATTTCCGTCTACATCATCAAAGTCATCTTCATCTTCTTCAATGTAGTCGTCAAAACCGTCTTCTTCAACTTTACGTTTCTTCTTCGGTTTTGGTTGAGGCAAGATTTCTTCATCAATTTGCTCGTATGGGTACCAGCTGCGTAGCCCCCAACGATTTTCTCCTAAATTAATGAAACGTCCATCGATGTTTAAGTCTGTATAAAATTGTGCGATTTTCGCATTAACTTGCTCTTGAGATAGTCCCAGCACTTGAGCGATTTCTTGAACCAACTCGTTGAATGTCGTTGCTTGTTTTTTATCCCCTAAAACGCTATGTACAACTTCAATCATTGAACATTCTTTTAGCTCTTCTGGTGAATATTGCTTAAAATCCACTTATGCGGCACTTCCTTTCATCAAATATAACCTTATATATAACGGCCTGCTTAAAAAAATCCATACTATTCATTATAAACAAAAGTCGCACAAATATGCTACAAAAAAAACGGGAAACTTTTATAGGGCAGTAAAATTATAATTTGTGCATTCCTTATTTCGGAAGCATATGGGCCCCTTGTAATACATACCTAATTTGCATTTCTGTATATTCTTCGAGCGTATATAGCTTTTGCAACGCCCAACGTCGAAATCCCCACATCTGTCCTTGTATAAAAATATTATGCGCAAGAAGCTGTATTTCTTTTTTATTTAATGTAAATGTTCCATTTTCCGTACACTGTTCTAAAATATTCTCAAACATTCCTACCATTTGAAACTCCTTTTCTAATACATACGGGAGTGATTCTTTCGGTAAAAAGCGTACCTCTTGATACATTATTAATACTTCTTCTTGCAATTCGTCCATCACTTTAAAATAATTCGTTATTGCTATCTTTAAACTTTCTATACTTCCTTTTTCTGTACAAACTACTTCCTCTAATCTTTCTTTTACATGTTCATAAATACTATCACAAACTAAATACAAAACATCATCTTTTGTACGAATGTATTCATAAAGCGTTCCAATACTAAATCCAGCTGCCTTTGCAATCTCTCTCGTTGTTGTACGCGGAAATCCTTTTTGCTTAAACAATTGCACTGCACCTTTAATCATTTGTTCACGTCTTAACGCAACTAATTTCTCATCTTTCACTGATGCGTGCACATTATGTTTAACCATCCCCTTCACCTCTCTATTATTTTATTGGAAGGAAAAAGCGTAGGAAAATACCTACGCCTTTGATCCTACTTCGTTAACATACGAGAAATTACGAGCCTTTGAATCTCTTGTGTTCCTTCATATATCTGTGTAATCTTTGCATCTCGCATGTATCGCTCTACTGGATAATCTTTCGTATAACCGTAACCACCAAATACTTGTACCGCTTCAGTCGTCACCTTCATCGCTGCATCACCTGCAAATACTTTTGACATCGCCGACTCTTTACCATAAGGAAGTCCTTCTGATTCCAGCCAAGCTGCTTGATATGTTAGAAGACGCGCCGCCTCCACATCCGTTGCCATATCTGCAAGTTTAAAGCCAATCCCTTGCTGCGCCGCTATCGGCTTCCCAAACTGATGACGCTCTCTTGCATATTCTACTGAAGCATCTAAAGCCCCTTGTGCAATGCCAACCGCTTGCGCCGCAATACCGTTACGGCCACCATCTAATGTTTGCATCGCTATCTTAAACCCTTGTCCTTCTTCCCCTAGTAAATTTTCTACAGGAATACGGCAATCTTCGAACATAATTTCAGTTGTTGGTGAAGAGCGAATCCCTAACTTGCTTTCCTTCTTCCCAACTGAGAATCCTGGTGTATCACTTTCCACAATAAACGCGCTCGTACCACGCTGCTTTGATTCAGGATCAGTTAACGCGAATACAACATAAATGTCGGCAATACCGCCATTTGTAATAAATATTTTCGATCCATTTAAAACATAATGGTCTCCGTCTCTTTTGGCGATTGTCTTCATTCCACCAGCATCCGATCCAGACCCTGGCTCCGTTAAGCCGTATGCACCAATTTTCTTTCCTTCAGCCATCGGTCGTAAAAACGTTTGCTTTTGCTCTTCTGTTCCAAATTTAAAAATTGGCCAACCAGCAAGTGAAGTATGTGCAGACAATGTTACACCTGTAGAAGCACATACGCGTGATAATTCTTCAATAGCAATTACATACGCCAAGTAATCGCTTCCAATTCCGCCGTATTCTTCAGGCCACGGAATTCCGGTTAAACCAAGCTCTGCCATTTGATCAAATAGCGCACGATCAAACCTCTCTTCTTCATCACGTTCAGCTGCTGTCGGTGCTACTTCGTTCTTAGCAAAGTCCCGAACCATTTTTCTTATCATTTCATGTTCTTCTGATAGTTTAAAATGCATGCCCGTCTCCCCCTTGTGCTTTTATAAAGCCCGGCTAATAACAAGTTTCTGTATTTCACTCGTTCCTTCATATATTTGCGTGATTTTCGCATCACGGAAAAATCTTTCTACTGGATAATCTTTCGTATAACCGTAACCACCAAATACTTGTACTGCTTCAATTGCAACTTCAACAGCTGTTTTAGAAGCGAATAATTTCGCAATAGATGCTTCTTTACCACATGGTAATCCTTGCGCTCTTAGCGATGCCGCCCTATATACAAGTAATCGCGCCGCTTCTACGCTAGTTGCCATATCTGCAAGTTTGAAGCCAATCCCTTGCTGCGCCGCAATTGGCTTTCCGAATTGCTCACGTTCTTTCGCATAATCAATCGCACATGCAAGCGCCGCTTCAGCAATCCCTAATGCTTGCGCCCCAATTCCAATTCGTCCAACATCTAAATTCGCCATCGCTACCTTAAATCCTTGTCCTTCTTCACCAAGTAAATTCTCAGCCGGTACCTTCATATCCTCGAACGTAAGTTGTACAGTGCGAGAACCGAGTAGTCCCATTTTATGCTCATCTTTACCGATAATTAAGCCTGGTGTATCTTTCTCTACTATGAATGCAGAAATCCCACTCTTTCCTGCCTCTGGATTTGTAGAAGCGAATACAATATATGTACTTGCTTCACCACCATTTGTAATGAACACCTTCGATCCATTAATGATGTAATGATCGCCTTTCTTCACAGCTCTTGATTTCAAACTTCCTGCATCCGATCCTGCATTTGGTTCTGTTAATGCAAATGCACCTAAATATTCACCAGTCGCAAGTTTAGAAACGTATTTCTCTTTCTGTTCTTCTGTTCCGAAATATAAAATCGGGTTCATTCCAACTGACGTATGTACAGCTAAAATTACACCAACCGTTGCGCTTACCTTTGAAATTTCTTCAATGGCTAAAATGTAAGAAATAAAATCCATTTCTGCCCCACCGTATTTTGCAGGCGCTGGAATTCCCATTAACCCAAGCTCACCCATCTTCTGCAAAATCTCTTTTGGGAATACCCCTTGTTCCATACTAGGAACAAAGGGAGCTATTTCCTTCTGTGCAAAATCCCGAACCATTTTCCTCATCATTTGCTGCTCTTCATTAAAACGAAAGTTCATATATTCCGCCTCCATTTGCTATATATCCTTTAAATAATTTGGTAAGACCACTATTTTGTAACAAAGGGGCATTTATTCGTAAACGTAGAATCCACGACCTGTTTTACGCCCTAACCATCCTGCATTCACATACTTACGTAATAACGGACATGGGCGATATTTACTATCTCCTAATCCTTCATGCAACACTTCCATAATGTATAAACACGTATCTAAACCGATAAAATCAGCGAGTGTCAAAGGCCCCATCGGATGGTTCATACCAAGCTTCATGACTTCATCAATTGCTTCTTTCGTCGCTACACCTTCATATAACGTATAAATTGCTTCGTTAATCATCGGTAGCAAAATGCGGTTTGATACAAAACCTGGGAAATCATTCACTTCAACTGGTACTTTCCCAATTTTTTTCGTAATATCTTCAATTGCTTCATATACCGCATCATCGGTAGCCAAACCACGAATAATCTCAACAAGCTTCATAACTGGAACTGGATTCATAAAGTGCATACCGATTACTTTTTCCGGACGCTTCGTTACCGCTGCAATTTCTGTAATTGGCAGAGATGACGTATTCGTCGCTAAAATTGCGTGTTCTGGAGCAATTTCATCTAGATTCGCAAAGATTTTCTTTTTAATATCCATTTTCTCAACAGCTGCTTCAATAATAAGATCCGCTTCTTTCACACAATCTAAATCAAGCGTTACTGTAAGACGATTTAATGTCGGTTTCTTTTTTTTTTCCTTCATGCGTCCTTTTTCTACTTGGCGCGCTAAGTTTTTCGTAATGATAGCCAATCCTCTATCTAATTGCTCTTGCTTTAAATCTTGTACCTTCACGTCATATCCTGCCATTGCACATACTTGTGCAATTCCTGATCCCATTTGCCCTGCACCAATTACAACAATGTTTTGTACACCCATTTTTTCTTCCCCCTTAATTGTTAATAAATTTTATACCCTCGAACTTTAATTAGTGAACTTCAATCATCACTGCATCACCTTGGCCACCACCGCTACAGATCGAAGCAATACCAATTCCGCCGCCGCGTTGCTTCAGTGCATGGATTAGTGTAACGATAATGCGCGCTCCGCTTGCTCCAATCGGATGCCCCATCGCCACTGCGCCGCCATTTATATTCAATTTTTCTGGGTCAATTCCCGCAATCTCTGTACTTGCAATTGCTACTGCTGCAAATGCTTCATTAATCTCGAATAAATCGATGTCTTCAATTGTCTTTCCTGTTTTTTCAAGCAATGCGTTAATTGCATAACCTGGCGTTCTCGGGAAATCTTTAGACTCCACTGCAATTGCTGTATGTGCCAAAATTGTCGCTAACGGCTTTCTTCCTTCTTGCTTCGCTCTCTCTTCGCTCATTAATACAAGTGCAGCACCACCATCGTTTAAGCCTGGTGCATTACCAGCTGTCACTGTCGCTGTTTTATCAAATACAGGTTTTAATTTTGCTAACTTTTCAATTGTTGTATCCGCGCGTGGCGCCTCATCTTTTGCAACGACAATAGGATCGCCTTTTCTTTGCGGAATCGTTACTGGCACGATTTCCTCTTCAAACCGTCCTTCTTTATGTGCTGAAACCGCACGCTGGTGGCTACGATATGCCCATTCATCTTGCGCTTCGCGAGAAATTCCATCTTCCTTCGCAACTTCTCCGCCATAAACACCCATGTGTATACCTGAAAATGCGCATGTTAAACCGTCAGCAACGTTTAAATCAACGACTTCGTTGTTGCCCATTCTGTATCCCCATCTTGCTCCTCTTAAAATGTAAGGACTGTTACTCATCGACTCCATACCACCAGCTACAATCAATGATTGATCACCAGTACGAATAATTTGATCCGCTAACGTAACCGCACGAAGCCCCGATGCACAAACTTTATTCACTGTTTCCGTCTGCACTTCCCAAGGGATTCCAGCAGCCCTCGCCGCTTGGCGCGATGGAATTTGTCCCTGCCCACCTTGAATAACCGTTCCGAATATAACTTCCTCAACATCACTAGCAGCAACATTTGCTCTTTCAAGCGCCGCTTTAATTGCAATCCCTCCAAGTTCTGTTGCTTTTACATCTTTTAAAGATCCACCAAATTTCCCAACCGGTGTTCTTGCAGCACTTAAAATAACTGTTTTACTCATATTTCTTTCCCCCATTTCTTTTTATCACTGAGCGTGCGCTCGGTGTTCCTACGTTGAGAAGAGGTGCAATAATTGCACCTCTTTCTAAAGTTGTATGCATTCCTACAAACTAGATTGCTTCTTTCTTCTGTCCAATCACTGAGCGTTCTAAAATCTCTGTTACATCGAGAGTTTGAACTTTCTCTTCAACTTCTTTCGCTTTCGTCCCATCACTAATCATCGTTAAGCAATAAGGACATCCTGTACCGATAATGGATGGCTGTACAGCTAATGCTTGTTCTGTACGAGCAACGTTAATGCGAGAACCTGTTGTTTCCTCCATCCACATTAAGCCACCACCTGCTCCACAGCACATTCCCGTTTCACGGTTACGTGCCATTTCTACAAGGTTCACACCAGGAATCGCTTTCAAAATGTCTCGTGGCGCTTCGT
Organism: Bacillus sp. SSR7; assembly: GCF_055902415.1. Classification (NCBI taxonomy): domain Bacteria; kingdom Bacillati; phylum Bacillota; class Bacilli; order Caryophanales; family Bacillaceae; genus Bacillus; species Bacillus sp. SSR7. Next base: position 42,675 of record NZ_JBVVXV010000022.1, read on the forward strand.
ATACTTCGTTGTATCTTCCTAAGTAACAGGAATCATGGTACGTAACTGTTTCCTCAATAGCGTGAACCGGTTTTAAGCGTCCTTCTTTCACCCACTGAGCTAGCAGTTCTGTATGATGATAGACTTCTGCTTGCAAGCCAAAGTCCGGATACTCATTTTTAAATGTGTTATAAGCATGAGGGTCAATCGTAACGATTTTCTTCACTCCTGCTTTTTCAAATTCCTCGATATTTTTTGTCGCCATCTCTTGGAAGACAAATTCATTTCCAAGGCGGCGCGGTGTATCTCCAGAGTTCTTTTCCTTATTACCGAGTATCGCAAATGAAATGCCTGCTTCGTTCATCAACTTCGCGAACGAAATCGCAATCTTCTGACTACGATTATCATATGACCCCATTGAACCAACCCAGAATAAATATTCGAACTCCTCTCCAGCTTTCGATTTTTCTTTTACAGTTGGAACCGTTACTTCATCATCACCTTGGCGCCAAGTTTCACGCTCTTTACGGTTTAGACCCCACGGATTCCCTTGACGCTCGATGTTTGTCATCGCACGCTGCGCTTCCGCATCCATCTTTCCTTCTGTTAAAACAAGATAGCGGCGTAAATCAATAATTTTATCAACATGCTCATTCATAACCGGACACTGATCCTCACAGTTACGACACGTTGTACAAGCCCAAATCTCTTCTTCTGTAATAACATCTCCGATTAAACTCGGATCGTAAGCGAGTGTTGTGGCTGCAGATTCTTGTTGTCCTTTCCCAGCTGCCATCATCGCTAACTGATTTCCTTGTGTATTATTAAAAGCAACTACCGGAACCCACGGTGCTTTTGATGTCACTGCAGCTCCTTTATCAGTCAAATGATCGCGAAGTTTTAAAATCAAATCCATCGGCGATAACATTTTCCCTGTTCCTGTTGCCGGACACATATTTGTACAACGACCACACTCTACGCAAGCGTATAAATCAATAAGCTGATTTTGTCTAAAGTCTTCGATTTTACCAACACCAAATGTTTCTTGTGTTTCATCTTCAAAGTCAATCTTTTCAAGTTTCCCTGGATTTGAAAGACGGCCGAAGAAAACGTTAGCTGGTCCCGCAATTAAATGCGCGTGTTTCGATTGTGGAACATAAACTAAAAACGTTAACAAAATTAGTAAATGCACCCACCAAGAGAAATAGAACACAGAAATGGCTGCGGTTTCATTTATCCCTGAGAAAACGTAAGCGATTGCAGAAGCGATTGGCTCACTCCATGAAAGCTCCTCGCCATGCCATATAATTCCCATCCCATTACCGAGTAGCACAGAAATCATTAAGCCACCGATAAAGATAAGAACAAGGCCTGATTTGAAATTACGTTTTAAACGAACTAGCTTCTCAACATAACGTCGATGAAAAGCCCAAAAGACTGCAATTAAAATAACAAGTGTGACAATTTCCTGGAAGAATGTAAATGCAGGGTATAGTGGTCCAAGTGGAAGATGTGATCCTGGTGCGAGTCCTTTCCAAACGAAGTCAATTGCTCCAAATTGGACAAGAATAAATCCATAAAAGAACATAACGTGAATAATGCCGCTCTTTTTATCTTTCAGCAGCTTTTTTTGACCGAAAACATTGACCTTAAGGAGATCCCAACGCTCTTTAAAACGACGGTCAAATTCAATCTTTTTTCCTAACTGTATGTAGGCCATCCTCGTTCGTATAAGATACACAAACAAATATCCCGCATAAGCAATAACAGCAATGGCAGCCAGCCAATTCATGATCAGTAAGCTATTCATTTTTATGCTACCCCTCTCTTTGTAAGCCCTCTTTCTTTTTTAGAATCTTCAAAAACATATAATTTTCTGAATTTTATCCCCTACCTTCATTATATAATGAGTGAGCATTCAGTCAACAGTTTTTTGTTATACAACAACATATTTTTTAATAAAGCTGTTTATTTCGGTGAAACTATAAAGTGAAACTTTAATCAGTAGAAGTTATTTACTCCTTACTAATTATTAGGCCACAAATAACAGGATAAAATGAATGTTTGATTTATAAAAAACAAATGGTGAAAAGACCGTGAAGGAGGGAATTTACTCATGTTCTTCTTATCTCTCTTATTAGTAGGTAGCACTCTCTGGATTGTAATTGATCTTTCTTATGGGAGAATTATTCATTTAAAGCGTGTACGTTCTCGTTCTTTCCCTTTACGTCAAAGTGATTTTCACCTTTATACATACGGAAAAGATTTGTATGACGCTCTATTTACTGATATAAAACAGGCGAAACACCATGTGCACGTTTTGTTCTTCATTGTAAAAAACGATAAAATCAGCCGGGAATTTTTAAAGTTACTTATTGATAAGGCAAAGGAAGGAATTGAAGTAAGACTTCTACTCGATCGATTGGGAAGCCATCATTTATCAAATGAGGCCATTCGATCCCTACAAAAACATGGTGTCTCTTTTTCATTTTGTCACAAAGTAAAGTTTCCTTTTCCTTTCTTTTCTGCAAATCAAAGAAACCATAGAAAAATTACAGTTATCGACGGGAAAATTGGTTATATTGGTGGATTTAATATTGGAGAAGAATATTTAGGGCATAATCAAAAATTAGGATTATGGCGCGATTATCACTTACGTCTTACAGGAGAAGGAATACAAGATTTACAAAAGCAATTTTTACATGATTGGCTGGACGATACAGATCAAAATTTATTAGAGGCATCTCTTTATTTTCCTAAGCAACAACCAGGAACCATTCTGCATCGTTTTATCCCTACTGATGGGGCCTACTTGCAAAATACATTTTTATATTTAATTGAAAGCGCAGAAAAAGAACTCTTTATCGGTACACCATATTTCATTCCTGGAAGAAAAATTATGAATGCATTATTAAAAGCGCGACAACGCGGGGTTCAAATCACGATTCTCGTTCCAGAAAAAGCGGATCACCCCCTTGTTCGAGAAGCAAAATTCCCATATTGCCGAAAGTTAATACAAGCTGGCTGTAATATTTACGCATTTCAACAAGGTTTTTTTCACGCTAAAGTTATTATAGTTGATGACTACATCTGTGATATCGGAACTGCAAACTTTGATATGAGAAGTTTATATATTAACCATGAAATCAACTGCCTTTTATATGATGAACATTTTATACAAACAGTAAAAAATAAATTCCACGAAGATTTAGAAAATGCGTCATTACTTTCCTTGAAAGATGTTAGTCCGAATTCCCTCATTAATAGAGGCAAAGAATGGATAGGAACAATACTTGCTTTCTTTCTATAGGAAAGATAATGCATAAAGGAGATGTATTCATTATGATTATACGTTTCGGATATGTCTCACATGCAATGGCACTCTGGGACTGTTCTCCGGCTAAAACGATGACATTTACAAGCTTTCAAAAGCTTAGTAAACAAGAACGAGAAGATAAATTATACGATGTTACGCGGCAGAATCTTGAGCATACAATACGTATTCTTCATTACAATATAGCGCATGAAATTCCATTATATCGCTTATCTTCTTCCATCGTCCCACTTGCAACACATCCCGAAGTCGAGTTTGATTACATCGGTTTGTTCACACCGCTTTGGCGTAAAATTGGGGCATTAATTAAAGAACATAATTTACGAGTAAGTTTTCATCCAAATCAATTTACACTATTTACAAGCGATAAGCCACACATTACAACTAACGCTATTACAGATATGACTTATCACTATAAAGTATTAGATGCAATAGGAATTGCAGATTCTTCTTATATTAACATCCACGTAGGTGGTGCCTACGGAAATAAAGAAAAAGCGGTTGAACGTTTCCATGAAAACATAAAAAAACTTCCTGCACATATAAAGAGGCAAATGACACTTGAAAATGATGATAAAACATATACAACTGCTGAAACTTTATCTATTTGCCAAAAAGAAAAGGTTCCATTTGTATTTGATTATCATCATCACATGGCAAATCTTTGCGAAGAACCGTTAGAAGAGTTACTTCCTGCAATTTTTGAAACTTGGGCACATACAAATATCCTTCCTAAAGTTCATATTTCCTCCCCTAAATCAAAAAAAGAATTTAGGGCTCACGCGGAATATATTGATTTAGAGTTTATTAAACCTTTCTTACACGTTGCAAAAAAAATCAATCATAATTTCGATATTATGATTGAAAGTAAACAGAAAGATTTAGCGATGCTGCAATTCATACATGAATTATCCGCTATAAGAGGAATAAAAAGAATAAATAGCTCAACATTACAATGGTAAATTGTAATGTTGAGCTATTTTTTTCAAAAAAAGTAATTTTTTTAGTAAAAAACACCCTATTTTATATGCTATGATTGGAATTAGCATTTTCCACCTGTGATTCAACTTTATTGAAACGGAGTCATAATATGATCAATCAAAAAAAATATGTACACTTTGTTATGATATATATAATTATATTTTCTCTTTGGATATTTCTTATTCCTAAGAACTTGAATATAAAAGAAATTGGAATTCTCTTCTTATTTTGTTTTGCTGCACTCTTTTCTTGCTATTGTTTATATAAAGCTATTAAGAAAATGAAGCGCGGTGATAAATTATTTTGGGTTTTATTACTATGCACTTGCCTATGTGGATTGACAATGGAGATAACTTTATTTCTTCATTCACTTTCTATATATGACCAAGTCATATTCTCATATACGGCATTACCCTTTTTTATCGTACAATATATTTTGCTCTTTTCTGGCTTTGCTATAAAGTTCATAAAACATTACTCCATTAGAGGCCTAGCTCAATTTTCATTCGATAGCATCTTTATCATTATTATGAATATTTATTTTACCTTAACTTTTATTTTGGACCGTTCAAGCTTTCGTATGTTAACAATAGATCATTGGGTTTTAATTGGATACTTTATTGCACAATCATTAGTCATTTACGCCGTTATTAGTCTATATAGACGAGAACAATATTCTGCTAGTAGAATCTCATTAATTATCGGCTTTACTATCATACTTGTATACGGATATATACATCTCTTTCAATTAAACGCAGGGATGGAAACTTCTTCTGAAGTCTCTTACTTAATACATACTGCTTCGATTTTATTAATTGGTTTGTCATCCATACTATATATTTTAAATAAACCAATACAGCATGAAACGAAAGCAAAATATTACCGGTTTGATTATGTACGCTTTATATTACCTTATTTTAGTGTAATCATTACTTTTTCTTTTATTATCTTTCAACCTTGGGATGATAAGTTCATGTTGATCGGTCTAGTATTATCTCTCATCTTATTATTTTTACGACAACTTTATATGTGGAAAGATAATCAGGCACTAATCGATACATACGAGCAGTTGACTACACAACTAGAAGGTAAAGTAGAAGAGGGTGCATCTGCGTTATCAAAGAGTGAACAACGCTATAAATCTTTATTCGAAGATCATCCTGATGCCGTTTTCTCTTTAAATATGCATGGTATTTTCCAACAATCTAATACAGCTTGTGAAAGCCTATTTACCGCCTACTATTGTGAAGTAGAAAGCTATTCTCTTCTACACTTTATTGACTCAAAAGACCATGATCTACTAAAGAAAGCTTTACAAATAACAACAGAAGGTAGACCACAAACTTTAGAAGTTCGCACAAAAGAAAAAGAAGGCTATTACTATTACCTTCACATTACCCTCATTCCTACTTTCATAAACAAAGAAGTTGTTGGGATGTTCGGCATAGCACGTGATATTACAACTTTATATGAAAAACAAAAACAAGTAGAACATTTAGCCTTTCATGATGCACTTACTGGATTACCAAATCGCCGAAAGTTTGAAAAAGATTTAAAAAACATTTTAAATACAGCTCAAACTAGCGTCAATGATGTTGCCGTCATGTTCCTTGATTTAGATCGATTCAAAAAAATTAACGATAGACTTGGACACGACGTCGGAGACTTATTATTAATTGAAGTAGCAAAACGATTACGCAGTTGCTTACGTTCAAAGGATGTCGTTGCTCGCCAAGGCGGAGATGAGTTTACAATTCTATTACCAGATATGTACTCAGAAAAAAGTGCGGCTTTTATTGCTGAACAGATTTTAAATATTTTAAACAAACCATTCTTCATTCAAGGCGAAGAACTGTCTATTACACCGAGTATCGGAATTGCAATGTACCCTGATTATGGAACAGATGTAACAGAATTAATGAAAAATGCTGATATGGCTATGTATCGCGCGAAGGCAAATGGAAAAAATCGATTTGTTTTCTTCTCAAAAGAAATAAGTATTGCTCAAAATGAAATCCAATTTTTAGAAGGCGAACTTGCAAAAGCATTACAACAAAATGAATTTTTCCTTGAATACCAGCCGCAAGTAAGCACAAAAACAAAACAAATTATCGGTTTTGAAGCATTACTTCGTTGGAAACATCCAAAGCTTGGTATCGTATCCCCGGCCCAATTTATTCCGCTAGCAGAGGAAACTGGATTCATTATTGAACTTGGAAATTGGATTTTGCGTACCGCTTGCTTAGAAGCAAAAAGATGGCATAATCAAGGTTTTTCTCACTTAAAAGTCGGTGTAAATTTATCTGTTGTTCAATTTAACCATGCAAATTTAATACCAACTATTTCAAAGGTTTTAGAGGAAACAGAGTTAAAACCAGAAGCACTAGATATTGAAATTACAGAAAGTATCGCTATTAATCAAAATCAATCTGTAGTTACAAAATTAGAACAGCTTCAAAATCTCGGTATTCAAATTTCAATTGATGATTTTGGAACTGGTTATAGTTCTTTAGCTTATTTAACAAAATATCCAATCAATACATTAAAAATTGCTCGGGAATTTATTTGCGGAATTACAACTAGCCCTTTAGAAGAAGCGATTATTTCTTCCATTATTACACTATCAAAAGAACTAAATTTAGAAGTTATTGCAGAAGGTGTAGAGACCGAAGAACAATGGAAGTTTTTATATGAACAAAACTGTGACCACATTCAAGGATTCTTTATTAGCAAGCCTGTTTCTAGTAAAGACGTTTGGAGGTTACTCCACAAAAAAACAACCGTCTAAGTAAGACGGTTGTTTTTTTAATATTCAAAAGGTAGGTCCGAAGCTAATTGTACCTCTTGATCATTATGAGAAATTACTTGGCTTTTCTCTAAAGCTGTATCTGTTAATGAAATACCCCATGCCATTGCTAACGTTAATAAACTACCAATAAGTAATTTTTTCATATTCCATCACCCACATTTTTTCTTTTAATATATCATGAAAATTTATCCATGCCGTATGCAATTATGCATATCCATTTTTTGGGGTTATTCATTGATTGATTTTATTTACAATTGCCTCTTTATATGCATGCATTTCTAATATATCAAAAAAGAAACTTGCTTTCTTATATGTATCTTCAATCTCTGCCTCATCATACTCCAACTTTTCTAGACATTCACCTCTTTGATAGTACAGCTGCCCAATTAATGCCATACTATTAATTCGGCAAGATATTTCAATCGCCTTATTCACTTGATATAAGGCTTGTTCATATTGATTATCTAAGTATAATGCTTTTGCATGATTATATCTTACCTTCACGTCGAATTCTTCATTATCATGCAATGACTCTAATTGTTTCAATATACCTTCAAATAACTCAATACTCTTCTTAAAATAGCCATTTTCAGCATAAATATTTGCGATTGCATTTTCTATATAGAGGTTTTGGTATACATCTATTCCAGCTAATTGTTGGTTTAACAATTTTTTCAATTCTAAAATACAATATTCGTAATCAATCTTCTTCAATATGTAAGCTGCTACATGATATTGCCATTGAAGAAACTGCTGGAATTCGGGATGATATTCTTCCTTTTTCAGCTCATTCCATACTCTATTATAAATCTCTTTATATTTTTTTTGCTTACATAGCGTAATGACTTGATCTTTAAACTGCTTTTTTCTTTCAATATCAGAATAAACAAGTACCTCATAAAAGTGAATAATGGGAACTTGTAATTTCGCTGCGATACCTTGCAATATATCCATACTTGGGTACACTGCACCCGATTCAATTCGGCTCACTTCCGATTGATGACATATGTTCTCGGATAACTGTTTTTGTGTTAATCCCCTCATTACCCTAATTTTCTTAATTTCACTTCCTAATTTTTCTGCGTGCATACTTACTCACCATCCCATTAGAACAATCTAATTTGTTAAGTTGTCATACCACTACAATAATGTGAATTCGACAATTTTTGATATGAAATAATGCATAATATATATAAGATTCGGCAAATTTTCCATACAATTCATCTCACTTATAGTAATAGATTCGGAGTTTTATAGATAAATTATAGATAACTTACCTATGCTTTCGTTACATTCGCTCTTCTTTATCCTTTATTAGCAGAAGCCATTCACACCCAAGAATTAGACAAAAATAAAGTAAAAATCGACATTGCTCAGCCTAGTTTAACAATTTAAAAATTAACACAACCTCAAAATAATATGAAAAAATATAACGAAAAAGTAGTTAAAAGGTGAGATAAACGAGGCTAAAGCTCAACAAGAGTGAGTGACAGCTGAAATGAATGTAGATTCCCAACCTACCAATAAAGATACAAAAGAAAATCAAAGCGAAGTTCGCCTTGCACAAACTTACAAAAACTATAAAATATATAGTCAAGATTTCATTGTAAAAGTAGATAAAAATGGAGTAATTACAACTATTAGTGGCAAAGTGGTCCAAAATTTAGACCAACAACTTAATCTAACTATAACAAATTTTTTGTCGAAAAATGAAGTAAAATCTTCATTACGTACTACACTTCAACTTCCAAGCCATTCAACCGAGACGGAATTCTCTAATGAAACTGTTGTGTACAAGAAAAAAAGAAGTTTACCATTCATAGGTAAACTTCTTTTCATATCCATCCCTTTTCTTCCGCAATTGTAATTGCCTCAATTCTATTTTTCGCATCAAGCTTCGTTAATACTTCAGAAATATAATTACGTACTGTACCAGGTGAAAGATAAAGTGTCTTTGCAATTTCATTTGCTGTCTTTCCTTCTTTCGCAAGTAGCAATACTTCTTTTTCACGATCTGATAACGGATTTTGCTCCTGCCATAAACCGAACATTAAATCTTGAGAGATCTCTCGTTTACCTTTCATTACGTTGCGAATCGATGCAGCTAAATCCTCGCTTGGGCTATCTTTTAATAAATATCCGTGCACACCAGCTTTCATTGCTCGTTCAAAATATCCAGGGCGCGCAAATGTTGTTAAAATCATTACTTTACATGCCGATTTTTCTTTCTTCAACGTTTCTGCAACATCTAATCCGCTTTGAATTGGCATTTCAATATCCATAATGCTTACATCAGGTTTTAACGATTCGATTAGTTTCAGCGCCTCTTCTCCGTTCGCTGCTTGCCCAATTACTTCAATATCATCTTCTAGATCAAGTAGGGCTCCTAACGCACCACGAAGCATTCGCTGATCTTCTGCAATAATAATTCGAATCATGCCTTCACCTCATCTTTTCCTGTTCTAATAACAACTGGAACTTTTACTGTTAATAGTGTTCCTGGATTAATCGTACCCAGTTCAACAAATCCATCAATAAGAGCGATTCGCTCCTTCATACCACGAATACCATTCCCATCGTGATTTTGATCCGCTAAACCGATTCCGTTATCTTCTACTGTCAAAATCAATTCACCTTGTGATTCTAGTACAGAAACTATGCACCGCGTTGCCTTACTATGCTTTACAACATTCGTAACAGCTTCACGTAAACACATTCCTAAAATATTTTGTTCAATGGGTGATAGCGAACTTGCACTCGTTTCTTGTTTGATCTCTAATTCAACATTAGCAGCTTGTAAGATCGCTTTTATTTGCTCAAGCTCTTCTTCTACCGTAATCATGCGCATATCAGAAATTAATTCCCTTAGCTGTTTTAAAGCAGTTCGAGATGTTTGTGTAATCTCCTTCGCTTCCGCACTTGCGCGCTCTGGATTTTTGACGATTAGCTTTTCAACAAGCTGACTTTTCAACGTAATAAGAGATAGCGTATGCCCTAACGTATCATGAAGATCCCTTGCAATACGCTGCCTCTCTTCACGTTTTACTAAGTCCTTAATTTGCTCGTTCGCTTCGTTTAATTGATTTCTTAACATCTTTTTCTGATTAAAATTGCGCATACCAAATGGTGTAAGAAGCATTAAAATAAACATCGGAACGATATTTACTAAACTTGTCGGTGTTAGTTGATTCATATTTACAAATACAAATGCTCCAAGCATTACAACTAACAAACATAGTAATATCCGAAATACTTTCTTACTTGGTGCAAATCCCATCGCACTTGCCGTGAAAAAGCCAAAGAATATCATGAAGGGATTATAAAATAAAGCAAATAAATAGATGAGCACCATCTGTATACATGCCCACAAAACAAACGTCTTCTGAACAAAATAAAGTTGACGGTATGTGATAATAAAAAGTATCAACATACCGCTCCCTAGCACAAGCTTCCATCCTGACACTTGCGCTAAATGGTAAATTGGAAATAATAAATACACAAGAAACATATACGGAAAGAATCCCATATGTTTCGGAAAAATCTCAATCCTCTTCTTCTCTATCATTTATACCGCTTCCTGTCTTTTTCTTATATATATTGATACTACAACAAATATAAGGAAATAGCCTCCTAATACCGCGATGTTTTCCCAACCAATTGATTTTCCAGCTACAATATCCCATGCACCGCTTCCAAAATGATATGTTGGTGTCCATTCACTAATAGATCTTAATATTTTCGGAAATACTTCGATCGGCATCCATAGACCACCAAGAATTGCTAAACACATATTTAAAATATTCGCTAAGCCCGCAGCAGCATCCGCCTTCTTAATAGAACCTATTACTGTCCCTAACGCTAAAAATGGTGTCACACCTAACAACAACCATAACCCAGCTCCAATCCATTGCCCTACTGTTAACTCAACATGATTAATTAATATTCCTGCGATAAAGATAACTAAGATTGAAAAAGCATTCACTACAGTTTGAGCGATGATTTTAGCTGTTATATATGCTCCCTCTGGAAGTGGTGTAATTTTTAAAAGATGTGTCCAACCCTGCCCTTTTTCTTGAGAAATTCTCACACCAAAACTAAAAAGTGCTGTCCCTACAATACTGAACGTTGCCATTGAGATTAAATAATGTGCTTTCCACGCATCTCCGTTTTGTGGCACTTGAACCACATTTGTGAAAATGTAATAGAACATAACTGGCATTAATAATGAGAAAAAGATAAACAATTTATTACGAAACGTACGTAAGATTTCTATTTTGCATTGCATCCATAAAGCTCTCATGCGATTTCCCCCTCCTGATTTGTGATAAACTGTTCAAATGCTTCATCAAGGCTTCCACGTTCAACAGAAACATCTGTTACAGGTAAGTTCTTTTCATAAATTGCTCTTAACGTTGCATCTGTATCTTCTGTTGCTAAAGTGAAGTGTCCTTCTTTTGATTGTACTTCTGTTACATTTGGTAATTCTTTTAGTAATTTTGCAGGAATACTTTCCTTCGAATAAAATGTAATTGTTTTTCGGGAAATCGTCGCTTTCATCTCATCTGGCGTACCGTCTGCGATAATCTTTCCATTCGCAAATAATAAAATACGATTTGCTAATACATCTGCTTCTTCTAAATAATGCGTCGTTAAAATAATCGTTTTCCCTTCACTTGCTAACTTTCGAATCGTTTCCCAAAACGTTCTTCGAGACGTAATGTCCATTCCGACTGTCGGCTCATCTAAAAATAACAAATCTGGATTTCCTGCAAGTGCGAGTGCAAAATTTAACCTTCTCTTTTGACCACCTGATAATTTCTCGCATCTTTGCTTTCTCTCTGATTTTAAATTCGATAACTGTAGCAACGTTTCTTTCGCTATCGGATTCGTATAATAGCTGCGGAATAACTCAATTGCCTCTTCCACTGTAATGCTATCAATGACACTTACTTCTTGTAGCATCGCGCCGATTCTATTACGAACATCTCTATGCTTTGGACTCTTTCCAAATGTAGAAACCGTTCCTTCCGTCGGATCCTTTAATCCAAGCATCATCGACATCGTCGTCGTTTTCCCTGCACCATTCGGCCCAAGCAGTGCTACGATTTCTCCTTTATTCGCATGAAATGAAACGTTATTTACTGCTTTTTTATATTTAAATGTTTTAGAAACACTATTTACTTCAATAATCTTTTCCATCTCTCCACCCCCGCTGTTTCTTATATTTACATTGTATTACTTGGAAAACTTAGGAAACAGTATGATGCGTCATGACATCGATATGACAATTGTCATGTATTCTTTATGAGAGGAATCAATACGCATACTGCAAGCAAGTAGCAGGATGAAAATAAACATGATACAATCGGATAAGATATATATTCGAGGAAGGACAGTGGTTTTCATGATTATTCGTAATGAACAAGATTTAGAAGGCTTACGAAAAATCGGCCGCATCGTTGCGCTTGCACGTGAAGAAATGAAAAAAGAAGCGAAGCCAGGTATGACAACGAAAGAGCTTGATTTGATCGGTAAAAAAGTATTAGATGAGCATGGTGCTATTTCTGCACCTGAAAAAGAATATGATTTCCCTGGCGTAACTTGCATCAGTGTAAACGAAGAAGTTGCTCACGGTATTCCAGGTGATCGTGTATTAAAAGAAGGCGACCTTGTAAATGTCGACGTATCTGCAGCACTTGATGGTTATTATGCAGATACAGGTATTTCATTTGTACTTGGAGAAGATGAAGCAAAAGAAAAGCTTTGCCAAGCAGCTGTTGATGCCTTTTGGGCAGCAATGAAAAAGGTGAAAGCTGGTTCAAAACAAAACCAAATTGGTCGTGCCGTTTCAAACTTTGCACATAAAAATGGATACAATGTTATTCAAAACTTAACTGGTCACGGTATTGGTCTTAGCTTACATGAAGCACCAAACCACATTTTAAGCTATTTTGACCCAATGGATAATGCGCTTCTAAAAGACGGTCTTGTTATCGCTGTAGAGCCATTCATTTCTATGAAAGCTGACCATATTATCGAACGTGGCGATGATGGTTGGACTTTCGTTACACCTGATAAAAGCCTTGTTGCACAATGCGAACATACAGTTGTCGTAACACGCGGCGAACCGATTATTTTAACAGAAGTATAAAAAAGGACGATACATAAAGTATCGTCCTTTTAACGGGGTGAGGCTGTCCAAAAGTACGGAAAACCTTTGAACAGCCTCGTATTTTCATATGGATGCCTTACATATATCACTGATAATAAGTATGAAATGCGGAAACATATTTATCATCACATGATTCAAACATGAGAAAAGAAACCCTATGGGATTCTTTTCCCTACATAATCTAAAGTTTGGGTACACTAGATTCATGCAATGTAGGAGCTTTCCAAACAGAAAGCGAACCTTCGTTTAAAATGATAGCATACATATCTCCGTCAAAAATATGCAAATGTGCATATAGCGTTTTTTTATTTCTCAATGTCAGAATATTGAAATTAAATAAAGGTAAAGGTAAAATGAAGTCATTATCCGTCTTCTTTTGTCAGTCAGAGAGAATAGAAGAATAGGAGAGGAAAAAAATGAAAAAATCTTTGAAACAAAAAATAGTAAGCTCTTTGCTTGCTGTATCACTCGCTGTTAGCTTAGCTCCGATTGGACAAGTCAAAGCTGATTCCACGTCAGAAATCACACAGACTTCACCTATCACAAAACAAGTTGATGCAAGCCGCGCTATCGAACACATCCGTTTCTTATCCGAAACAATTGGTCCTCGCCCCGGTGGAACAAAATCTGAGGAATGGGCATCTCGCTACGTTGGTATGAAGCTTAAATCAATGGGCTATGAAGTAGAATATCAACCATTCCAAGTGCCGGATCAATACGTCGGATTTATTGAATCACCATTATCCACAAAGCGTAATTGGCAAGCTGGTGCTGCCCCTAACGCACTAATTTCTACAGAGGCTGTTACAGCCCCTCTTATCTTTGTTCAAGGTGGGACAAAATTAGAGGATATTCCAAATGAAGTAAACGGAAAAATTGTCCTATTCGAAAGAGGAACAACAGTAGCGGACTATAATAAACAAGTTGAAAATGCTGTTAGCAAAGGAGCAAAAGGTGTTCTTTTATATAGCTTAATTGGTGGTCGTGGAAACTATGGACAAACTTTCAACCCTCGCCTAACGAAAAAGCAATCTGTCCCTGTCTTTGGTCTTGCTTATGCACAAGGAAATGCATTTAAAGAAGAAATCGCTAAAAAAGGGGCAACAATCCTTTCCCTCAAAGCGAGACATGAATCTAATTTAACATCATTAAACGTCATCGCTAAAAAGAAACCCAAAAATAGTACAGGTAATGAAAAAGCTGTCGTTGTAAGTTCACACTACGATAGTGTCGTTGGAGCACCTGGAGCAAACGACAACGCTTCTGGTACAGGATTAGTATTAGAATTAGCTCGTACTTTTCAAAATGTAGAAACTGATAAAGAAATTCGTTTTATTGCTTTTGGTTCTGAGGAAACTGGCTTACTTGGCTCTGATTATTATGTTAATAGTCTATCCCAAAAAGAGCGTGACCGAATTTTAGGTGTCTTTAACGCAGACATGGTTGCTACAAATTACGATAAAGCAAAAAATTTATATGCTATGACGCCTAACGGTTCTCCAAACCTTGTAACAGACGCAGCCTTACAAGCAGGCAAACAATTAAATAATGACCTCGTACTGCAAGGGAAATTTGGCTCTAGTGATCACGTACCGTTTGCTGAAGTTGGGATTCCTGCAGCTCTATTTATTTGGATGGGTGTCGATAGTTGGAATCCATTAATCTATCATATCGAAAAGGTATATCACACACCTCAAGATAACGTATTTGAGAATATTTCACCTGAACGTATGAAAATGGCATTAGAGGTTATTGGTACAGGCGTCTATAATAGCCTTCATTCCACTGTAAAAACAGGAGAGAAAGCCGCTTAATACTATTTCAAGCCACCGATTAATCGGTGGCTGTTTATTAAGAAAAAATAAATATGCATAAAAGCATATTTATTACATGGTATTATGGTGTATAATTAAAATCGTAATATATAAATAAAGTATACAAATTACATAGCATTATGTAGAATAAAAAATTTAAAATACTATTGATTACATCTAATGAGAAGATTTTTCGATTGTAAAAAGGTGCTCTTGCAGTTGTGTTAACTTGAACTTCAGAAACTAATACCTTCATTCCTAAAATAAACGTTACATCAGCTACTCAAGAACAAAGCTTTACAAAATGCTATTTCTAAATTAGCTATAAAAATGGCTATGCATTCATCCAAAACTTAATGAAACATAGCATTGACCTTAAATTACATGAGATACCACACTCTAAGCTTATGGAACAATGATAATGGGCTTCTTAAAAACGATTTTGTTATCGTTTTAGAGCCACTGATTGAGTCCACCTTGAAATTGTTCCCTTTTTTCTATAAAAAAACCCTTCAGGCTGCATTCTTCCCTTCACCTTATTGTGAAGTGTTTTTGAATACTTACCTAAAGGGCGCAATATCAATAGTAATTTTTTAATTTGTCAGCTACTCAGATTACAGTGTAATTAATAATCTAAGGCTTTTTTATTATTTAATTCGCTGACGAGCGAATAGGATTCCACCTAAAAGGAACAATACCATACCTCCAAGAATTGAACTCATTCCTGCTGATGTTCCTCCTGTGTTAGGAAGTAATGTTGGCTTATCATTTTCTGTAGTAGATGGAACTTTTGAATCGCTATTGCTGCCTGTATTTGTGTTTGGATTTTTCGGATCTGTACTTGGATCTTTTGGATCTGTGCTTGGATCTTTTGGATCTGTGCTTGGATCTTTCGGATCTGTGCTTGGATCTTTCGGATCTGTGCTTGGATCTTTTGGATCTGTGCTTGGATCTTTTGGATCTACATTTGGTTTGTCCTTGATTTTTGTATTTGTGATGTCATAACCTTTTACTTCAGATTTATATCCAGCTACTGGTTGTTCTTTCACTTCATACTTGTACGCTACTCCGTTTGCATCGTATGCTTGTAGCTTTTCAAACGTATATTTCCAGTTTGTTTCTGCTGTTACTTCTTTTGTATCTACTACTTTACCATTTTGTAAAAGGTCTACTTTAATCGAACTTGGACGATCTGTTGCATTGTTATCGCTCCAAGTTTTTGTTCCTTCTACTTTCGTTTCGCCTACTTTTGTATTTGTGATGTCAGTGCCACTTACTTTTGATTCATATCCGGCTACTGGCTGTTCTTTCACTTCATACTTGTACGCTACTCCATTTTCATCGTATG
>NZ_JBVVXV010000023.1:0-58449 GCF_055902415.1 Bacillus sp. SSR7
GTTGTTTGTTTCGTTCAGTTTTCAAAGAACTACTTGGTCGCTCATTTGCGACTTCCTTATGTTAACATCTTCATTTTTCAATGTCAACTAAGTTTTTTAATTTCTTTTTTGTCGTCTTTTGCGTTTCCGCATCAGCGACGGTTATTAATTTATCATATAATAACCATTAGCGTCAACACTTTTTAATAAAAAGTTCTTTTTCTTACATAACGAATACATTCCTCTGCATTAGCGACTCTTCGAAACAAACAAAAAATGATTTTATATCTTTCTTCCATTGCCTTTTTTACAACGTCATGAATACGTTCATCTTCAAAATCAAATAAAAGTTCTTCTAACTCTCTCTTCAATATGTATTCCATTTCTTTTTTCTCTTCTTTCGTTAACATAAACCCAAGCAAATCATCACCTCAGTCATTTCTTACAGAGCAATAAGTATTAAGCCCATTTTCATTTAACAAAATCCTACCATCCATTATATCCACTACTTACGATATTAATCCCTTGTTCTCTTTTTTATATTTACAGCATATATGTAACTGAAAAGGATTGGACAAAGGGGCGTAATATTATGTTTTTCTTTTTTATTACGAGTAAAAGAAACTTTAAACACATTAGCTTAATAGTGATACTTTCCTTATTTACAGCATGGCTACTCTTTTTGAAAACATATTCACACGAGTCTGCTTTTTCAACCGCTACAGGACCTAAAGTTATTTACAAAGGCGACACCTCTAAAAAACAAGTTGCATTCACGTTTGATATTAGTTGGGGAGACAAAAAAGCAATTCCAATCCTTGATACACTTAAAGAAAGAGATATTAAGAATGCAACCTTCTTCCTTTCTGCTGCATGGGCAGAAAGACACCCTGATGTCGTTGAACGCATCATAAAAGATGGACATGAAATTGGTAGTATGGGTTATAATTACACGTCCTACACTTCTCTAGAGACAAATGAAATACGAAGAGATCTTCTGCGAGCACAAGATGTTTTTACAAAACTCGGTGTGAAACAAATCAAACTATTACGTCCACCTAGTGGAGACTTTAACAAGGCAACACTTAAAATAGCAGAATCACTCGGATACACTGTCGTTCATTGGAGTAATAACTCAAACGATTGGAAAAACCCTGGCGTAAACAATATCGTTTCCACCGTCTCTAATAATTTAAAAGGTGGAGATATCGTCTTATTACATGCATCCGATTCTGCCCTTCAAACAAATAAAGCTTTGCCACTGCTTCTACAGAAATTAAAGAGTGACGGCTATGAGCAAATATCCGTATCACAACTTATTTCCAACACAAGTACGAAAAGTAAAGATGTTCAATAATTCTTTACACATAAAAAGCTCTACTACCTTTCATTCAGGTAATAGAGCTTTTTCATCCCGATATTTTCATTCGTACAACTATCCTGCGTAAAAACTCTCCTAATTAGGCCGACTTACTCGTCTTTCCAATTAAACGATGTAATATAAGTAACTGATATGCATTACATAATAAAAGTGGTATCACCATTAAATATAACCAATCTGTATCATTAATTCGAAGCGCTGGTACCCACTCAAGAATTGTTACAACGACCATAAAAAACAAAGCTGGCACAAATGCCTTTTTATTCGTTTCCTTACTTTTTACATAAGCAACGATGGCTCCAAACATAAATAACACACCAGCAACAAGTATGTTATTCCCTAATGAAACTTCCCCATTTGCAATCAATACCGATCTTAAATACACGAAATCAAATAAAACGAATGCAATAAAGAAGAGCTGGACTATATTCCATAAAGAAGACGACCGGAACATTCCTAGTCCAAAACGGTGGATTGTTAAATAAGCAAAGAACCCCATTTGACTTATCACACTAAAAATAAATCCTACACCCATCAACCAGAAGGAAACTGCCAAAATTTCCTTTCCGTCGAAATTTTGAAAAAATTTAGCGTACTTGTCCCACTCTAAAACAAATCCAATAATAACCGTACTAACCCCACCAAGAAACAACGTCGTAAAAAATAGTCGTACCCACTTGCGGCTATTCACAACACATCCCCCATTATCCTTATATTTCTAATTAAATTGTATCAATGACAATTTCAAAAAGCTAGCCATGTTCATGTATAAATTCCTTAAAGATATTTATATTAAAAAGAGAGAACTGTGCTGAAAGGAGTTCCAACTTATGAAACGGATGCTGCTCGTTTTGACTTCTTCTTTTCTATTCCTTGTACTTGTAGCATGTGCACAAGAAAAAGAAGCAAAGTCCGAACTTGATTATGATCAAACGAAGAAAATGATTGTTGATATTTTAAAAACCGACCAAGGTAAGAAAGCCATTCAAGATGTGTTAACTGATGAAAAAATGAAACAAGCACTCATACTAGATGAAACAGTGGTAAAGAAAACGATTGAAGATGCAATGGTATCCGATAAAGGGCAACAATTCTGGGAAAAGCTCTTTAAAGACCCTGAGTTCTCATCGAAATTCGCTAAAAGTATGGGAAAAGAACAAACAGCCTTAATGAAAACATTACTAAAAGACCCTGAATACCAAGCAGGCGTTATAGAAATTATGAAAAACCCTGAAGTAGAAAAAATGATGTTACAAACGATGAAGAGCAAAGAATACCGGCAATATTTACAACAAGTACTAACAGAAACTGCTGAAAGCCCACTCTTCCAAGCTAAGATGATTGATATTATTAGTAAAGGTGTCCAAAAAGCCGAAAAAAGTGGTTCTGATAAAAAGGAAGCCGGCGGTGAAGGTGGTTCCCAAGCAGGTAAAAAGGAACAGCAGTAAAAATAATAACGATAATAATGAGTGGACAATATATGTATCATCCACTCATTATTATTTTATTTTTGTGCAACAGCTGTTTTATCAATTACCGTTTCAGCTATTGTGCGATAAATAAGACCTGTCGTATGCGTATCTTCATATACTGACGGCGCAAAATCTTCTTTATTCCAATCAGGTTGTTGAAGCGGGATTCGGCCAAGTACTTCTGTTTGAAGTTCTGTAGCTAATTTATCTCCTCCACCTCTTCCAAACACATATTCTTTTTCGCCAGTTGTTTTACTTTCAAAATAAGCCATATTTTCAACAACACCAAGAATACTATGTTCTGTACGTAAAGCCATTGCTCCGGCACGTGCTGCTACAAATGCCGCTGTTGGATGGGGTGTTGTGACAATAATCTCTTTACAAGCCGGCAACATCGAATGTAAGTCTAGCGCAACATCACCTGTACCTGGTGGTAAATCTAAAACTAAATAATCTAAATCGCCCCATTCTACTTCTGTAAAGAAATGATTTAACATTTTCCCAAGCATAGGCCCTCTCCAAATAACCGGTGCATTATCTTCTACAAAGAACCCCATTGAGATTACCTTTACACCTAGACGCTCCACTGGAATGATTTTATCTCCTCTTACTACAGGGCGTTTTTCTATCCCCATCATATCAGGTACGCTAAAACCATAAATATCAGCATCAATGATACCAACCTTTTTCCCTAAACGAGCTAGAGCGATAGCAAGGTTAACAGAAACTGTTGATTTTCCTACTCCACCTTTTCCACTCGCCACTGCTAAAAATGTCGTTTTCGAATTTGGTGACAATAAGGATTCAGTTTGCTCTTCTTCTTGTTCTGGTGCAAACTGAGCTAATTCCTCTTCTGTAAATTCTGCAAAGCGAAGCCCTACTGTTGCTGCTCCCAGTTCTTTTACTAACTTTACAATTCCAGATTGCAATTGCATTTGTTCCGCTGTACCGGTTTTTACAATTGCAATTTTCACACTTACATGTCCCTTCTCAGGCTTGACTGTTACCTCTTTAATTGCCCCTGTTTCTTTTAACGTTTTATGTAAAAACGGATCTACAATCCCCTCTAGCGCTTCCACTACTTGTTC
The DNA here is from genome assembly GCF_055902415.1 of Bacillus sp. SSR7. Lineage (NCBI taxonomy): Bacteria > Bacillati > Bacillota > Bacilli > Caryophanales > Bacillaceae > Bacillus > Bacillus sp. SSR7. The sequence goes on from NZ_JBVVXV010000023.1 coordinate 3,921, forward strand.
TTTCGTTACCATAATTAGCCCAGCCCCCTGTATGAAAAATAACATAATGTTAATTAAATATATCTCTCTTCACTTTTTAAATAAATGCGTTTACATTTCCAGTATAACATATTTTCGGAAAACTTCGTTAACGAGAGAAACGCAAAAAAATCCTCCTTATTCTGGAGGATTTCCTTTTTCCGTGAAATAACGTAATATACCACGATATACTGCAGCCGCTACCTTTTGCTGATATTTCTCCGAATTTAACATATATCTTTCATTTACATTCGATAAAAAGCCAGCTTCAATTAAAGCGCCTGGTGTTTTCGCATACTTTAATAAATACACATGAGAAATTGTTTTAGCAGAACGATTTGTATTCTCTAAACTCGTTCTCAACTCAGCTTGTATAAATTTCGCAGCACGTTCATTTTCAATTGAAGAACGGTAATAGAACGTTTGTGCGCCTTTCGATCCACTACTCGTTAAAGCATTTAAATGGATACTTGCAAAAAAGTCTACATCGGGTTTATTAATAATCTCTACACGTTTTTTTAAATCTTCTGCTTTACGTCTACTATATGACTTTGTATCTTTCTGGGCTAAATCATAATCTCCCTCACGTGTTAAAATAACTAGTGCACCTTGTTCTTGTAAATAATCTTGTACCTTCTTTGTAATCTCAAGCGTAATATCTTTTTCTACAATATCCTTGCCACCAACAGCCCCTCCGTCTGGTCCACCATGCCCAGCATCTAATACGATTACTTTCCCTGATAAGGGTAAATTCCAAGCTCGCCACGATTTTGTAATTTGAAATTCTTGTTTTACTAAAAAAAACAAAATAACCGCAGCGAGTGCAAAAGAGATAATTCGAATTCTCTTCATACCTTTCCTCCTCCAGCTAGTCCCTCTAATTACTTATATGGGACAAGAGGAAAGTTTATGCTTGTCTTAATGAAGCTTTAATCGATATCTTCTTTCACCTTTTTCATATCCTTCCTGCCACCATAAGCCGATAAACTGCTGGCAAGATTCAAAAAGTAATTCCTCATCTTGTAACTTAATCTCCCGCATAGTCATGCTCGTTAAAAATTGAAATAGTGTTTCCGTTAATTGTCGCTCTTCTTCTAAGGCCCTATATTTCACATCAAAGAACGATTCGCCATAATAACCAAATTTGCTATACCTCGCTCCTAATAAATACGATTCTATCCCTAATTCAATGCAGTAATCTTCATACTGACGATGAAGTTCCTGCATCTGAAAGGCATCTCTAATATTTGAACGTAATGTTTTTAATGATAATTCCCGCAGCATCTTCCGCTCATATTTCAACTGCTTTTCTTTTTGTTTTTCTTGTAAGCTGACAATGACATTCATAGTACTTATAAACCTCCCTAATACGTATTAGTCTAAACTTCTAAAGAAGAAGCATACGCGAGAGGATAGCACTAAAATATTCCAAACTACAAAAATTTCAAAAGAGGAATGAAACATAAAAAAACCCCAACCAAAATGGTTGGGGTTTGTAGTTCGCAAAAATTAACGTTTTGAGAACTGAGGTGCACGACGTGCGCCTTTAAGACCGTATTTTTTACGCTCTTTCATACGTGCGTCACGAGTTAATAGACCTGCACGTTTTAGTGTTAGACGGTATTCTGGATCAGCTTTTAATAAAGCGCGAGAAATACCGTGACGAATAGCACCAGCTTGACCAGTGTATCCACCACCATTTACGTTTACAAGTACATCGTAGTTACCTAAAGTTTCTGTTGCAACTAGAGGTTGTTTCACTACTTCACGTAATGCAGCAAATGGGATATAGTTTTCAAAATCACGACCGTTAATGATAACGCGTCCTTCGCCTGGAACTAGGCGTACGCGCGCTACTGAACTCTTACGACGTCCAGTGCCATAGTATTGAACCTGTGCCAAAGTAAGCCCTCCTTTAATTGATTATCCGCGAAGTTCGTAAACTTCTGGTTTTTGTGCTTGGTGTGGATGCTCTGCTCCAGCATACACGTTTAGTTTCTTAGAAACTTGACGGCCTAAGCGTCCTTTTGGAAGCATGCCTTTAATTGCAAGCTCTAACATTTGTACAGGGTAGTTTGTACGCATTTCAAGAGCTGTTCTTTGTTTAAGTCCACCTGGGTGGTTAGTGTGACGGTAGTAAATTTTATCGTTTAATTTATTACCTGTTAAATGAATTTTCTCAGCGTTAATAATAATTACATGATCACCCGTGTCAACGTGTGGTGTAAATGTAGGTTTGTTTTTACCACGTAAAATGGATGCTACTTCACTAGCAAGGCGACCTAAAGTTTGACCTTCAGCATCAACCACATACCATTTACGCTCAACTTCGTTAGCTTTTGCCATAAAAGTCGTACGCATGTGTTTCCCTCCTCGTTATCTTTTCCATAGAAAAAATCTATTGTTTATCTTAAACACGATTTCCTTCCGGGGCTAATCGTGGTTTTAGAAACAATACCATATGTTATGATATACTTTTGAGTTTCTAATGTCAAGCAAATGTTACACCAGGATTAGTTGTTATAGTTTACCTGCCATAAATAAAGCCCATGACCAGGAGCCATCTTTCCAGCAAACTGACGATTTTGTTTCGCTAGAATCTCTGGAATGCTATCCGGATCAAGCTTTCCTTGCCCTACGCTCAGTAACGTACCAACAATAATCCTGACCATATTATATAAAAATCCATTACCTACAAAACGAAAAATTAATTCGTCGTCTTGCTCAATTAGCTCAATTTCATAAATTGTTCTCACTTTATCTTTTTTGTCAGTTTTTGCCGAACAAAAAGAAGTGAAATCATGCGTTCCAATAAAATAAGGGATCGCTTTTCTTATAGCGTTTATTTCGAGCGGATATGGATATTGATATACGTAATTTCTACGGAATACATCCGCAGTCTTTGATAATAATACACGATAACGATATTCTTTTCTCTCGACACCGTAACGTGCATGAAATTCTTCTGTTTTTTTCTCTACCTGTGTGATAACAATATCATCTGGTAACATTGTGTTTAATGCATTGCTCCATTGCCACTCTTTAAGAGACAACGGTGTATCAAAGTGTATCACTTGTCCTTTAGCATGAACAGTAGAATCTGTTCTGCCCGATGCCTGAACACGGACAAGTTCCCCTTTATGCAATTTCTGTAAAGCTTTCTCTATTTCTTGTTGAACAGTACGATGCTGCGGTTGAATTTGATAACCACAAAAATGCATGCCATCATATGCAACCGTACATTTTATTCTATCCATTTCTTTATTCTCCATTACGATCGCACCCATGCCAAAATACAAGCTAAACAAAGTAAGCTTATAATCGTTACTGTATCGCTTGTTTTCCAGCGTAGTTGCCTGAATTTAGTACGTCCTTCGCCACTTTGATATCCACGGGCTTCCATAGCAATTGCTAAGTCCTCTGCACGTTTAAAAGCACTGATAAATAGAGGAACGAGTAGTGAAATGATAGCTTTCATCCTATCTTTTATCGGTCCCCCTGCAAAATCAATACCACGTGACGATTGTGCCTTCATTATTTTACTCGTTTCATCCATTAATGTCGGAATAAAACGAAGAGAAATTGACATCATTAATGCGATTTCATGAACAGGAACTTTTATACGCTTCAACGGCTTTAATAACGTCTCCAAACCATCTGTAATCTCAATGGGTGTCGTCGTTAACGTTAATAATGTCGTCATTAAAATAATAACGAAGAATCGTATAGAAATGTATATTCCTTGCTCTAATCCTTTTTCATGTATCGAAAACCAACCAAGCTGGAATAGTACTTCCCCTTCTTTATTTGTAAAAATATGCAGGAAAAATGTAAAAAGAAAAATCCATAGAATTGGTTTTAAGCCCGAAAGTACATAACGAATCGGCACTTTTGCAAAAAATAAAGCAATGAGTGCATATAAAAATAAAAATCCATATGAAATCGCATTATTTGCTAAGAAAACAACAAATACATATAAAAAGACAATCAGCAGCTTCGTACGTGGATCAAGTTGATGAATAAGAGAATTCCCTGGAATATATCTTCCAATAATCAACTGCTGCATGATTCATGACCACCTTTTCGTAACACCTGCACAACTTCATGAGTAAGATCCTCTAAAGATAAGGTAGCCTTTGGGATTGAAATGCCAAACTTCTCTTCAATTGCACGTTTATACTTTAAAGACATAGGAAGATCCACGCCAATTTTCTCTAGTTCATCAGCATGTGAAAATACTTCCTCTGCACTTCCTTGCAAAAAGACCGTTCCTTTATGCATGACTACAATCTGCTCGGCATATTTAGCAGCATCCTCCATATTATGCGTTACAAGGATAACTGTAAGGCCTTTCTCCTTATGTAGCTTATAAAACATCTCCATAAGTTCATTTTGCCCTTTTGGATCTAGTCCTGCTGTAGGTTCATCTAATACAAGCACTTCGGGTTCCATCGCTAATACGCCTGCTATCGCAACACGCCTCATTTGCCCACCACTTAACTCAAATGGTGAACGTACTAACAGTTCTGGTTCTAACCCTACAAGTTCAATTGCCTCTCTTGCCTTTTGCTGCGCTTCTTCTACAGATACACCAAAATTAGTAGGTCCGAAGCAAATATCTTTCTCCACAGTCTCTTCAAACAACTGATGTTCTGGAAATTGAAAGACAACCCCTACCTTTTTACGTAGTGGCTTTAGCTTTTTTTCTTTCTTTCCTGCCGAAATGAAATGTTCACCAATTTGAACTGTGCCATTTGTCGGCTGCAATAAACCATTTAAATGTTGAATCATCGTCGACTTACCTGAACCAGTATGACCGATAATGGCATAATAGCCCCCACTTGGAAACGACACGTCTACATCATAAAGTGCGCGTCTTTCAAATGGAGTTTTATATTGATAACGATGTTCTACTTTTTGGAATGTAATCTCCAAAGTTCGTTCACCAAGCTTTCCATTGTAAGATGCGTATTTTGCAAGAGAATTTCATTTCTTTTTAATAATTCTGCTATTTTCACTGAAAATGGTACATCTAATCCAATTTCTTGGAGCATATGAGAGGACTTGAAAATTTGTTCTGGAGTCCCTTCCTCTAATATCTCTCCCTTATTTAAAATAATGACACGGTCTGACTGTGCCGCTTCTTCTAAATCGTGAGTAATTGATAACACGGTAATACCTTTTTCATTAACAAGTTGTCTAACCGTTTCTACCACTTCACGTCTCCCTTGAGGGTCTAGCATTGACGTTGCTTCATCTAATATCAAAATAGATGGCTGAAGTGCTAAAACGCCTGCTATTGCTACTCGCTGCTTTTGCCCACCAGATAACGAATGTGGCTCATCATTAAGAAAATCTTCCATACGGACTAGTCGTAAGGCCTGATCTAATCTTTCTACCATTTGCTCTCTTGGCATTCCGATATTCTCTAAACCAAAGACAACGTCATCTTGCACTGTTGTTCCAACAAATTGATTATCTGGATTTTGAAATACCATCCCAATTTGTTTTCGAACATCCCATACCGTTTCCTCTGACAAAACCATTGCATCATTTACTGTAATTGTCCCTGCTTCCGGCAAAAACAAACCATTCAATAATTTTGCAAGTGTAGACTTCCCAGAACCGTTTTGTCCAATAACAGATACCCATTCTCCTTCATATAAGGAGAATGAAACATCTTTTAATGCATAAGTGGCTGCACCAGGATATTGAAATGATATATTTTCTGTCCGAAGTTTCTCTTTTTTCAATACAAGGCACCCTTTCCTTCGCCAAGTAAGCCTATTTTTATATTTAAAAAAAAGGGCCATGACCAGTTTCTTGAAAAGAACTGTCCTGCCCTTTTAATTATCATTATACTAACTCGATAATTACCATTGGTGCTGCGTCTCCGCGACGTGGACCAATTTTTGCAATACGAGTGTATCCGCCTTGGCGCTCAGCATAGCGTGGAGCTACATCAGCGAATAGTTTTTGAAGTGCATCTTGACCAGTCTCAGCGTTAGCTACTTCATTGCGAATGAAAGCTGCTGCTTGACGACGAGCATGAAGATCTCCGCGTTTACCTAAAGTGATCATTTTTTCCACTACAGAACGAAGTTCTTTTGCACGAGTTTCTGTCGTTTGGATGCGCTCGTTGATAATTAAATCAGTAGCTAAGTCACGTAACATAGCTTTACGTTGCGCACTTGTACGGCCTAATTTTCTGTATGCCATTCGTAGTTCCCTCCTTTGTTGATGGGTTTAAATCCTCAGTCGTCTTTACGTAAACCTAAACCTAATTCCTCAAGTTTATGTTTAACTTCTTCTAAGGATTTACGTCCTAAGTTACGAACTTTCATCATATCTTCTTCTGTTTTGTTCGCAAGCTCTTGTACAGTATTAATTCCTGCACGTTTTAGGCAATTATAAGAACGAACAGAAAGGTCTAGTTCTTCGATAGTCATCTCAAGAACTTTCTCTTTTTGATCTTCTTCCTTCTCGACCATAATCTCAGCATTTTGTGCTTCATCAGTTAAACCAACAAAGATATTTAAATGCTCAGTTAAGATTTTGGCACCTAAAGAGATAGCTTCTTTTGGCCCGATGCTTCCATCCGTCCATACATCAAGCGTAAGCTTATCATAATTAGCCACTTGTCCGACACGTGTCTTTTCCACTTGGTAAGTCACACGTGATACTGGAGTATAAATAGAATCAATAGGAATTACTCCTATTGGTTGATCTTCGCTTTTATTTGCATCAGCTGGCGTATACCCACGGCCACGCTTTGCAGTTAAACGCACGCGGAAATGCGCATCTTTTGCTAACGTTGCAATGTGTAAATCTGGATTTAAGATTTCTACATCACTATCGTGAGTAATATCAGCAGCTGTGACAATACCTTCGCCCTGCACATCAATTTCCAACGTCTTCTCTTCTTCAGAGTAGATTTTAAGAGCTAACTTTTTCAAGTTTAAGATGATCGTTGTAACGTCTTCTACTACGCCCTCAACTGTTGAAAATTCATGTAATACGCCATCGATTTGGATAGCAGTAACAGCGGCACCAGGGAGTGAAGATAAAAGAATACGACGTAAGGAGTTACCCAACGTAGTACCATATCCACGCTCAAGCGGTTCAATTACGAATTTACCATATTTAGCATCTTCGTTAAGTTCAACCGTTTCGATTTTCGGCTTTTCGATTTCAATCATTAACTAAACCCTCCTTCAAAACGTCGAAACCCCGGTTAAACAAAGGTATAACCCCTGTCTAACCGAAAGTCCCCCTTAGGCAGTTCCCGATTGTGCACAACAAGCGATGTTTCTGTACGAAATTTCTCGATAATGCATCATATCCATTATAGACAAAAGGGAAAATTCTATACAGAAAAATTACACACGACGACGTTTTGGTGGACGACATCCATTATGAGGAACTGGAGTAACATCTCTAATTGCTGTTACTTCTAGACCTGCAGCTTGAAGAGCACGAATTGCAGCTTCACGACCAGCACCAGGACCTTTAACAGTAACCTCTAAAGTTTTTAAACCGTGCTCCATTGCAGCTTTAGCAGCAGTTTCAGCAGCCATTTGCGCAGCGAATGGAGTAGATTTACGAGATCCACGGAAACCAAGTGCACCAGCACTAGACCAAGAAAGTGCGTTACCGTGAGTATCTGTAAGTGTTACGATTGTGTTGTTGAAAGTAGAACGAATATGAGCTACACCAGCTTCAATATTCTTTTTCACACGTTTTTTACGAGTGTTTGTTTTACGTGCCATTGTTAGTTCAACCTCCTTTACTTATTATTTCTTTTTATTTGCTACTGTACGACGTGGACCTTTACGTGTACGAGCATTGTTTTTAGAGTTTTGACCACGAACTGGTAAACCACGACGGTGACGAAGACCACGGTAAGAACCGATCTCCATTAGACGTTTGATGTTAAGAGATACTTCACGACGAAGGTCTCCCTCAACTTTAATACGATCGATGATATCACGGATACGTCCTAATTCGTCTTCCGTTAAATCACGAACTCGTGTTTCTTCAGAAATACCTGCTTCTGCAAGAATTTTTTCAGCAGTTGTGCGACCAATGCCGAATACGTAAGTTAAAGAAATAACAACGCGTTTGTCTCGAGGAATATCTACACCTGCGATACGTGCCATTACGAATGCACCTCCTTCTGATTAACCTTGTTTTTGTTTATGTTTAGGGTTTTCACAAATAACCATTACTTTTCCACGTCTACGAATAACTTTACATTTTTCGCAGATTGGTTTAACTGACGGTCTTACTTTCATGTCTCGAACCTCCTTAAAGATTACGGAGTGCTATATTATTTAAAACGGTACGTAATACGACCACGATTTAAATCGTACGGAGATAATTCTACCGTAACTTTGTCTCCTGGTAAAATACGAATGAAGTTCATACGGATTTTACCAGAAACGTGAGCCAATACGACATGCCCATTCTCTAATTCTACTTTGAACATAGCATTTGGCAACGTTTCAAGAACGGTACCTTCGACTTCAATTACATCATCTTTAGCCATTCAATAGTTCTCCCTTCATCAAATCAGTAACATTTTACACTGCTCTGAAATCCCGGAGAGCCAGCTACTTATAAAGTGGTAAGGATTTCGTATCCTGCTTCTGTAAGAGCAATCGTGTGCTCAAAATGGGCACACCATTTACCATCTACCGTTACCACTGTCCAGTCATCAGATAGTGTTTTTACATATCGTCTTCCTTGATTCACCATCGGCTCAACACAGATGACCATTCCCGGCTTTAATCTAGGGCCTCTATTTGGTGGACCATAGTGCGGGATTTGAGGGTCCTCATGTAAGTCTTGCCCGATTCCGTGACCAACATACTCCCTAACGATCGAGAATCCATTCTCTTCAGCATGGGTTTGAACCGCATGTGAGATATTTGATAATCTCTCGCCTGGTTTTACTTGTTCTAGACCAAGATACAACGATTTTTCTGTGACATCAAGTAGCTTTTGAACAGATTCAGAAATGTTTCCAACTGGATACGTCCATGCAGAATCTCCATGGTACCCATTGTATTTCGCACCAATATCGATACTGATGATATCGCCCTCTTTGAGCTTGCGCTTTCCTGGAATTCCGTGTACAAGCTCTTCATTTACAGAAGCACATATGCTCCCCGGAAATCCGTTGTATCCTTTAAAAGATGGCGTAGCACCATATTTTTGAATCGTCTTTTCCGCTATTTGATCGAGCTCTTTCGTTGTAATTCCTGGAGTAATGTGTTGTTTTAACTCTTGATGAGTTAAAGCAACGATCCTGCCAGCTTCTCGCATGATTTCTATCTCGCGAGGAGTTTTGCAGATTATCATTACGCTAAGCCTCCGATGAGAACATCGATATCAGCAAATACTTTATTGATATCTTGCTCACCATTAATGCTTTGTAGGTAACCAAGCTCCTCGTAGAAATCAAGCAAAGGTTTAGTTTGCTTAATATTTACATCTAAGCGATTTGCTACAGTTTCTTCATTGTCATCAGAGCGTTGATATAATTCGCCACCACATTTATCACACACGTCAGCTTTTGCTGGCGCATTGAATTCTAAGTGGTAAGTCGCACCGCACTCTTTACAAATGCGACGGCCTGTAAGGCGTTTTAATAACAACCCTGAATCCACATTAATGTTTAAAACATAGTCGATTTTTTTGCCAAGATCTTTCATAATCTCTTCAAGAGCTGATGCTTGTGCAACAGTTCGTGGGAAACCATCTAATAAGAAGCCTCTTACGCAGTCTTCTTGACTTAAACGTTCACGAACGATTCCGATTGTAACTTCATCTGGAACAAGTGCACCTTTATCAATAAAAGATTTTGCTTGTAAACCCATTTCAGTTTCAGCCTTCATAGCTGCACGGAACATATCTCCTGTTGAGATGTGAGGGATGTTATACTTGGCAACAATCTGTTCGGCTTGTGTACCTTTACCAGCACCAGGAAGCCCCATTAAAATTAAGTTCATCCTTGTTCCCCCTCAGAGTACATGAGCATGTAGGGAAGACAATACTTCCCACTTACTCACTGCTTGATAAACCCTTTGTAATGGCGTTTTACCAGTTGGCTTTCTAGCTGCTTCATTGTTTCTAAAGCAACGCCGACAACGATTAACATACTCGTTCCACCGATCTGTGCAGATGGAGGAAGATTTCCCAGCTTCGTAAAGATAACTGGTAAGATTGCAATCGCTGCTAGGAAAATTGATCCTACAAAGGTCAAACGATACAAGATTTTTGTTAGATATTGTTCCGTATTCTTACCCGGACGATTACCTGGAACATATCCACCTTGTTTGTTTAGATTCTCTGACATTTGCTCTGGATTAACCTGAACAAACGCATAGAAATATGTGAAGGCTACAATGAGCGCAACATATATGATCATTCCCACTGGGTGAGAATAGTTAAAGTTTGCAATAATCCACTGCGATACATCATGTTTCGGGAAGAACTGTGCAATAGTCGGAGGCGTAATTAAGAATGAAACAGCAAAAATTACTGGAATAACACCAGCACTATTTACCTTAAGCGGTAAATGTGTGTTTTGTGCTCCAGCATAACCACCATTTCCTCCTGTTACACGCTTCGCATATTGAATTGGGATCTTTCTAACAGCCTGTTGAATGAAAATAACACCCACAATAACTGCTAGCACAGCTAGTAAGATCAATGCAACTTTAACGATACTCATGAACAATTGATCTCCGATATTTTGAAACTGTTGCTGATACACTTGAGATATAACACTTGGGATCGCTGCGGCAATACCACCAAAGATTAGGATGGAAATACCATTACCTACACCTTTAGCTGTAATCTGTTCACCTAACCACATTAAAAATGCAGTACCAGCAGTCAGTACCGTAGCAATGTATAAATAAGTGCTCCAACCAGGATTCAAAATTAATTGTCCACCTACCATACCGTTAAAACCGATTGACATACCAAACCCCTGAATAAACGCAAGAACAATTGTAAAATAACGCGTGAATTGCGTTAATTTACGACGGCCCATTTCACCTTGCTTCGCCCATTCCGAAAATTTAGGAACAACATCCATCTGCAATAATTGCACGATGATGGATGCTGTAATATACGGCATGATTCCCATCGCAAAGATGGAGAAGTTTTTCAAGGCTCCACCGCCAAATGTATTTAGAATACCTAAAGCATTTAATTGATCTTGTGCCTTCAGTACGTCTCCATTTGTAAATGGCACGGGGATAAACGTGCCAATCCTGAATACGATTAACATCGCTAAAGTGAATAATATTTTACGTCTTATCTCAGCAACGCGCATAAAGTTGGAGATTGTACGAAACATTAGATCACCTCAACTGATCCGCCAGCTGCTTCAATTGCTTCTTTAGCACTTGAAGAGAACTTGTGCGCTTTAACAGTTAGTTTTTTCTCTACTGCGCCGCTTGCAAGAATTTTAACACCGTCGTTTAATTTGCTGATAACGCCAGTTTCCAGCAATAATTCAGGTGTTACTTCTGTACCATCTTCAAAACGATTTAACGTTGATAAGTTTACAATAGCAAACTCTTTACGGTTAATGTTTGTGAAGCCGCGTTTTGGTAAACGACGGAATAATGGAGTTTGACCACCTTCGAAGCCAAGACGAACACCGCCGCCAGAACGTGCGTTTTGTCCTTTATGACCTTTACCAGCAGTTTTACCGTTACCAGAACCGATACCACGACCGACACGGTTACGTACTTTACGAGAACCTTCTGCAGGTTTTAATTCATGAAGTTTCATTCCCAGGCACCTCCTTATATTAATGAGTTATCCTTAAGCTTCTTTTACAGTTACAAGGTGAGAAACTTTGTTGATCATACCAAGAATAGCAGGAGTTTCTTCCTTAACTACAGTTGAATTCAACTTTTTAAGACCTAAAGCTTCTACCGTCGCACGTTGATCTTGTGGACGACCAATTACACTACGAGTGAGGGTAATTTCTAACTTTTTCGCCATTTGTTTTCCCTCCTTAACCTAGTAGCTCTTCTACAGATTTACCGCGTAATTTTGCAACATCTTCAGCGCGCTTAAGTTCGCTTAATCCGTTCACAGTAGCGCGAATCATGTTGATTGGTGTGTTAGAACCAAGAGATTTCGAAAGAATATCTTGTACACCTGCTAATTCAAGGACCGCACGAACAGGTCCACCAGCAATAACACCAGTACCCTCAGCAGCAGGCTTTAAGAATACTTCACCAGCGCCAAAATGACCGTTGATTGTGTGTGGAATTGTTGTACCAACTAATGGTACAGCGATTAAGTTTTTCTTAGCGTCTTCGATAGCTTTGCGGATTGCGTCTGGTACCTCTTGTGCTTTACCAGTACCGAATCCAACATGACCGTTTTTATCGCCAACTACAACTAGTGCAGCAAAGCGGAAACGACGACCACCCTTAACAACTTTCGCGACACGATTTATCGTAACTACACGTTCTTCAAGTTCTAATTTACTTGGGTCAATGCGATGCATCAATTTTCCCTCCTTTGACCATTAAAATTGTAATCCAGCCTCACGAGCAGCTTCAGCTAGAGCTTTAACACGGCCATGGTATAAGTAACCACCGCGATCAAATACTACTTCTTTAACGCCTTTCTCTACAGCACGCTTAGCAACTGATTCTCCAACTTTCGTAGCAGCTTCAATATTGCTAGTACCGTTAAGAGCAAGGTCTTTATCAAGAGTAGATGCACTTACTAACGTTACACCATTCACATCATCAATAACTTGAGCGTAAATATGTTGGTTAGAACGGAACACGTTTAAACGTGGACGCTCTGCAGTACCAGTAAGTTTAGCACGTACACGTGCATGTCTTTTCTTACGAGTCGCATTTTTATCAGCTTTAGTGATCATTCTTGTCACTCCTTTCTCTCACCTAACGGGTTTACTTAGCAGTTTTACCTTCTTTACGACGAACAACTTCGCCTTCGTAACGAATACCTTTACCTTTGTAAGGCTCAGGAGCACGTACAGCACGGATGTTAGCAGCGAATTCGCCAACACGTTGCTTGTCGATACCTTTGATTACGATCTTAGTTGGTGCAGGTACTTCAACTTCAAGACCTGCTTCCGGAGTCATTTCTACTGGATGAGAATAACCTACGCTTAATACAAGTTTATCACCTTGTTTTTGAGCACGGTAACCAACACCGACTAATTCAAGTCCGCGTGCGAAACCTTCAGTTACACCTTCAACCATGTTTCCGATTAAAGCACGAGTTGTACCGTGTAATGCACGGTGTTCCTTCTGTTCAGATGGACGCTCAACTGTTAATGTATTCTCTTCAATTTTGATAAGCATATCAGCATTGAAAGTACGAGTTAATTCACCTTTAGGGCCTTTTACTGTTACAGTATTGTCTTCTGCAACTGTAATAGTAACACCTGCAGGGATTTCAAGAATCTTTTTACCAATACGAGACATGTGGTCACACCTCCGTTCGTTTTAAATATATATTACCAAACGTATGCTACTACTTCTCCACCAGTTTGTAATTGACGAGCGTCTTTGTCTGTCATTACTCCCTTAGATGTAGAAACAAGAGCGATACCTAATCCGTTAAGTACACGTGGTACTTCGTCAGCTTTAGCGTAAACGCGTAAGCCAGGTTTACTGATACGTTTTAATCCAGTGATTACACGTTCATTGTTTGCACCATATTTCAGGAAAATACGAAGGATACCTTGTTTGTTATCCTCGATGTATTCTACATCACGAATGAAACCTTCACGTTTTAAAAGTTCAGCGATCTCTTTTTTGATTTTAGAAGCAGGAACCTCTAATTTCTCATGACGTACCATGTTCGCATTACGGATGCGAGTAAGCATGTCTGCAATTGGATCTGTCATCACCATGTGTTTTACCTCCTTCCCATTTGTGGGTTTTACCAACTAGCTTTTTTAACACCAGGAATTTGACCTTTATATGCAAGTTCACGGAAACAAATACGGCAAAGTTTAAATTTGCGGTATACAGAATGCGGACGACCGCAGCGTTCGCAACGTGTATACTCTTGTACTTTAAACTTAGGAGTACGCTTTTGTTTCGCTATCATAGATTTTTTAGCCACGTTTTCGCCTCCTCTACTTAGCGTTGGCTTCCATTATTTTTGGAATGGCATACCGAATTGTGTTAACAGTTCACGAGCTTCTTCATCAGTTTTCGCTGTAGTAACGATTACGATGTCCATACCGCGGACTTTGCTTACTTTATCATAATCAATCTCAGGGAAAATAAGTTGCTCTTTAACACCTAATGTATAGTTTCCACGACCATCGAATGATTTCTTAGAAACACCACGGAAATCACGTACACGTGGTAAAGAAACTGATACTAATTTGTCGAAGAACTCATACATTTGCTCGCCGCGTAAAGTTACTTTCGCACCGATTGGCATACCTTCACGAAGACGGAAACCAGCGATTGATTTTTTAGCACGCGTTACAACAGGTTTTTGACCTGTGATTTGTGTTAATTCTTCTACTGCGTTGTCTAACGCTTTTGAGTTAGATACCGCGTCACCAACACCAGTGTTGATTACGATCTTTTCGATTTTTGGTACCTGCATTACAGATTTATAGTTAAACTTGCTCACTAGAGCAGGAGTAATTTCCTTTTGGAACTTCTCTTTAAGGCGATTCAATGAAGTGACCTCCTTTCTTAAGAAAATTATTTATCTAATAATTCACCAGATTTTTTTGCGATACGAACTTTTTTACCATCTTCTACTTTGAAGCCTACGCGAGTAGGTTCACCTGTTTTCGGATCTAAAATCATAACGTTAGAAACGTGAATAGGTGCTTCTTTAGTAATAATTCCACCTTGTGGATTTAATTGAGATGGCTTAGAGTGCTTCTTAACGATATTGACACCCTCAACGATAACACGGTTTTGCTTTGGGAAAGCCACAAGGATAACGCCTTGTTTTCCTTTGTCTTTACCAGTGATTACCTGTACTTTATCACCTTTTTTTACATGCATCTTAATTCTGCACCTCCTTAGCAAGGCAATACCTTAAATTATAGAACTTCTGGAGCTAAAGAAACGATCTTCATGAAGTTGCTATCACGTAATTCACGAGCTACTGGTCCGAAGATACGAGTACCACGTGGGCTCTTATCGTCTTTAATGATAACCGCTGCGTTTTCATCAAATTTGATGTAAGAACCATCCGGACGACGAGCACCGCTCTTCGTACGTACTACTACTGCTTTAACAACGTCACCTTTTTTAACAACGCCACCTGGTGTTGCTTGTTTTACCGTAGCAACGATAATGTCACCAATGTTAGCATATTTACGACCAGAGCCGCCTAATACTTTAATTGTTAAAAGTTCACGTGCACCAGAGTTGTCAGCAACTTTCAAACGAGATTCTTGTTGGATCATGTTATGAAACCTCCCTTCGGACTAAAAATTCCGATTCGTCTATTTAGATAATAACCGCTTCTTCAACGATTTCAACTAAACGGAAACGCTTAGTAGCAGAAAGCGGGCGAGTTTCCATGATTTTTACGATATCGCCAAGTTTCGCTTGGTTTTGCTCATCATGGGCTTTGTACTTCTTAGAATACTTAACACGTTTTCCGTACAAGGAATGAGTTTTGTAAGTTTCAACTAAAACTGTAATCGTTTTGTCCATTTTGTCAGACACTACACGACCAGTATAAACTTTGCGTTGGTTACGTTCGCTCACTATGCAAACCTCCCCTCAATTTATCGATTAATTCCGATCTCTCTTTCACGAACTACAGTTTTCATACGAGCAATTGCCTTACGCACTTCACGAATGCGAGTTGGATTCTCTAATTGTCCTGTAGCAAGTTGGAAGCGAAGATTAAACAACTCTTCCTTTAAAGCTTTAACTTTTGTTTCGATTTCGGCAGTGGTTAATTCACGAATATCATTAGTTTTCATTAGATTCACCACCATTTTCTTCACGTTTTACGAATTTACATTTCACAGGTAACTTGTGAGCTGCAAGACGTAATGCTTCGCGTGCTACCTCTTCAGATACACCCGCGATTTCGAACATAATTTTCCCAGGTTTTACTACTGCTACCCAGCCTTCTGGTGCCCCTTTACCGGAACCCATACGTACTTCTAGAGGTTTTGCAGTGTAAGGTTTAGAAGGGAAAATTTTAATCCATACTTTACCGCCACGTTTCATGTAACGAGTCATTGCACGACGAGCAGCTTCGATTTGACGGTTTGTAATCCATGAAGCAGCTTGTGCTTGTAAACCGAATTCACCGAAAGCTACTTCAGTTCCACCTTTAGCACGACCACGCATTTTACCACGATGCTCTCTACGATATTTTACGCGTTTTGGCATTAACATATTATTTTCCTCCTTCCTCAGAAGCTTTCTTTTTTGTAGGAAGGACTTCTCCACGGTAGATCCATACTTTTACGCCTAATTTACCGTATGTTGTATCAGCTTCAACTGCTGCATAGTCAATATCAGCGCGAAGTGTATGAAGTGGAACAGTTCCTTCACTGTAAGATTCTGCACGAGCGATATCAGCTCCGCCAAGACGACCAGAAACCTGTGTTTTAATACCTTTAGCACCTGCACGCATAGCACGTTGAATAACTTGCTTTTGTGCACGACGGAATGATACACGGTTTTCTAATTGACGAGCGATGTTTTCGCCTACTAATTTAGCGTTAAGATCAGCTCTCTTAACTTCTAAAATGTTGATGTGTACACGCTTGCCTGTTAATTGGTTAAGAGCTTTACGAAGTGCTTCAACTTCAGTACCACCTTTACCAATTACCATACCAGGTTTTGCAGTGTGAATTGTAACATTTACACGATTTGCTGCACGTTCGATTTCTACTTTAGCAACAGCAGAATCTTTTAAGCGTACATTAATGTACTCACGGATTTTGATGTCTTCATGTAATAATGTAGCGTAATCTTTCTCAGCGAACCAACGAGATTCCCAGTCACGGATAACGCCGACACGAAGACCAATTGGATTAACCTTTTGACCCATCGATTATCCCTCCTTCTTTTCTGATACCACAACTGTGATGTGGCTTGTGCGTTTGTTAATTTGGCTTGCACGACCCATTGCACGTGGACGGAAACGTTTTAACGTTGGACCTTCGTCAACGAAAACTTTCTCAACAACTAGGTTGTTAATGTCCATTTCATAATTGTGCTCTGCATTTGCGATTGCAGATTTTAAAACTTTTTCTACAACTGGAGAAGCAGTTTTTGGTGTGTGGTTAAGGATAGCAATCGCTTCACCCACTTGCTTACCTCGGATTAAGTCTACAACTAAACGAACTTTACGAGGAGCAATACGAACTGTTCTCGCTACTGCTTTAGCTTGCATTGAAGTGCCTCCTCTCATTATCTTCTAGTTTTCTTATCGTCAGCATCATGACCTTTATACGTACGAGTTGGTGCGAATTCACCTAACTTGTGGCCTACCATGTCTTCAGTAACATATACAGGTACATGTTTACGACCGTCATATACAGCGATTGTGTGACCGATGAACTGAGGGAAGATCGTTGAACGACGAGACCAAGTTTTAACAACTTGCTTTTGCTCAGTTTCATTTAGCTTTGCAATTTTACTCATTAAATGATCATCGACAAATGGTCCTTTTTTCAAGCTACGAGCCATTTTGGTGCCTCCCTTCGTGATTGCCGTACGGTTCTTAAAGTGAACCGTACTACAATCCCATTATTTTTTACGACGACGAACGATGAATTTGTCAGACGCTTTGTTTTTCTTACGAGTTTTGAATCCAAGAGTTGGTTTACCCCATGGAGACATTGGAGACTTACGTCCGATTGGTGAACGTCCTTCACCACCACCGTGTGGGTGATCAACTGGGTTCATTACAGAACCACGAACAGTTGGGCGCTTACCTAACCAGCGAGAGCGACCAGCTTTACCGATCTTGATAAGTTCGTGTGACTCGTTACCAACTTGACCTACAGTTGCACGGCAAGCAGATAATACAAGACGCACTTCACCAGAAGTTAAACGTACAAGAACGTATTTACCTTCTTTACCAAGTACTTGTGCAGATGTACCAGCAGAACGAACTAATTGTCCACCACGACCTGGTTTAAGCTCGATGTTATGAACAACAGTACCTACTGGAATGTTGATTAATGGTAATGCGTTACCGATTTTAATGTCAGCTTCAGCGCCAGACATAATTTCCATACCTACTTCTAAGTTCTTAGGAGCAAGAATGTAACGTTTTTCACCGTCAACGTAGTTAATTAATGCGATATTCGCAGAGCGGTTTGGATCGTATTCGATCGTAGCAACGCGTCCTGGAATTCCATCTTTGTTACGTTTGAAGTCGATGATACGGTATTGACGCTTGTGTCCGCCACCTTGATGACGTACAGTGATTTTACCTTGGTTATTACGACCAGCCTTTTTGCTTAAAGGAGCAAGTAAAGACTTTTCGGGTCTGTCAGTCGTGATTTCAGCGAAATCATTCGTAGTCATGTTACGACGACCGTTAGTAGTTGGATTATACTTTTTAATTCCCATCTCAATTTCCCTCCTTCTTTAGTAAGAATTAAACGCCTTGGAAGATTTCGATTTCTTTGCTGTCAGCAGTTAGCTTAACGATTGCTTTACGACGACGGCTAGTAAAACCAGCGTGACGACCAACGCGTTTTGCTTTCGGCTTGTAGTTCATGATGTTCACTTTTTCTACTTTAACACCAAAGATCGCTTCTAGAGCATCTTTAACTTCTGTTTTATTAGATTTAACGTCCACATCGAACGTGTATTTTTTTTCAGCCATCATTTCCATAGAACGTTCAGTGATAACTGGGCGCTTAATGATATCACGAGGATCTCTCATTATGCAAGCACCTCCTCTACTTTTTCCACTGCCGCTTTTGTCATGATTAGCTTATCATGATGAAGCACGTCTAAAACGTTTACGCCATCAGCAGTGATTACTGTTACTCCAGGGATATTGCGAGCAGATAACTCTACAGATTCGTTTGCATCAGCAGTTACGATAAGAGCTTTCTTCTCAACAGTTAATCCTTTAAGTACTGCTAGCATATCTTTTGTTTTTGGTGCATTTAACACTAGGTCTTCAAGAACTACAATGTTGTTCTCAACTACTTTAGTAGCTAATGCAGATTTGATTGCTAAACGACGAACTTTCTTAGGAAGTTTGTACGCATAGCTTCTTGGTGTAGGTCCGAATACCGTACCACCACCACGCCATTGAGGAGAGCGGATAGACCCTTGACGAGCACGTCCAGTTCCTTTTTGACGCCATGGTTTACGACCACCACCGCGAACTTCAGAGCGAGTTTTTACTTTGTGTGTACCTTGACGTAAAGATGCACGTTGCATCATTACAGCTTCGAAAAGTACAGCTTCATTTGGTTCGATACCGAAAATAGCTTCAGCTAATTCGATTTCACCAACCTGTGAACCAGTTTGGTTATATACAGTAACTTTTGGCATTGGAATTCCTCCTTCCTATTGTGAATTATTTGCTAACCTTCACAGCGCCTTGAACAACTACAAGAGATTTCTTAGCACCTGGAACGTTACCTTTTACTAGTAATAAGTTGCGCTCAGTGTCAACTTGAACGATTTCTAAGTTTTGGATAGTAACTTGGTCTCCACCCATACGTCCAGCAAGTTTTTTGCCTTTGAATACACGGTTCGGAGCAACTGGGCCCATTGAACCTGGACGACGGTGATAGCGAGAACCATGAGACATAGGTCCGCGAGATTGTCCGTGGCGTTTGATAACACCTTGGAAACCTTTACCTTTAGAAATTCCTGTTACATCAACGATTTCACCTGTAGCGAATACGTCAACTTTTACCTCTTGACCAACCTCTAATCCGTCCACGTCTGCATCGCGGATTTCGCGAATGAAGCGCTTAGGAGTTGTAGATGCTTTAGCAGTGTGGCCTTGTTCAGGTTTGTTAGTTAACTTTTCACGCTTATCTTCAAATCCTAACTGAATTGCGTTGTAGCCATCAGTTTCAGTTGTTTTCTTTTGAAGAACAACGTTTGGATTAGCAGCGATAACTGTTACTGGGATTAACTCACCGTTCTCAGCAAATACTTGAGTCATACCGATCTTTCTTCCTAAGATTCCTTTGGTCATGAGTTACACCTCCTACATTTTTAAGTTATATAAATTATAGTTTGATTTCGATATCTACACCAGATGGTAAGTCTAAACGCATTAATGAATCTACTGTTTGTGGAGTAGGACTCACGATGTCGATTAGACGTTTGTGCGTGCGCATTTCGAATTGCTCACGAGAATCTTTGTACTTATGAACAGCACGAAGAATTGTGTAAACAGTTTTTTCAGTTGGTAATGGGATCGGACCAGAAACTGTTGCCCCAGAACGCTTAGCTGTTTCTACAATTTTCTCAGCTGACTGATCAAGAATACGGTGATCGTAAGCTTTTAAACGGATACGAATTTTTTCTTTTGCCATTATTTTCCCTCCTTCGTTCGCCTATTTCTAAAATAGACCTTCTCCATGGAAATTTCCCCACACCATGCCATGGCAAAGCGGCCGGGTGTGTCAGCAACCTTCCACTTCATCGCAGTCAAAGACCAACATTGTCTATTATACAATGTTATTCGTCTAGATGCAAGCATCTTTTTGTTTGCATCTGCTTTTCTCTACTTTTGCTATTATACATGGCACTTTAAAGAATTTCAAGTTTTCATCTAGCAGAATTCATTTTACAGTTTCTGGATTTTGGTTTTGTTGATTTTATATTACTATAGAAGAAACTCGTCAAAACATGAAATAATCATTTTGTTTATTATATAAACGCAAACAAAAACCCCAAGGGAAAATCCCTCGGGGTTTTTTATATCAGTTAAGATTACTCAACGATAGTAGCAACTACACCGTAACCTACTGTACGTCCACCTTCACGAATAGAGAATTTAGTTCCCTCTTCGATAGCGATTGGAGCGATAAGTTCGATAGTCATTTCGATGTTGTCACCAGGCATTACCATTTCAGTACCTTCTGGTAATTGGATGATACCAGTTACGTCAGTTGTACGGAAGTAGAACTGAGGACGGTAGTTAGCGAAGAATGGAGTGTGACGTCCACCTTCTTCTTTAGATAATACGAAAACTTCAGCTTTGAATTTAGCGTGAGCTTTTACAGAACCGCTTTTTGCAAGTACTTGTCCACGTTGGATGTCTTCACGAGCAACCCCACGAAGTAAAGCACCGATGTTGTCTCCAGCTTGAGCTTGGTCAAGAAGTTTACGGAACATCTCTACACCAGTTACAGTTGTAGAAGCATTTTCTTCAGCAAGACCGATGATTTCTACTACGTCACCAACTTTAACGATACCGCGCTCAACACGACCAGTAGCAACTGTACCACGACCTGTGATAGAGAATACGTCCTCTACAGGCATTAAGAATGGTTTGTCAGTTTCACGTTCTGGAGTTGGGATGTAAGCATCAACTTCAGCCATTAATTCAATGATTTTTGCTTCCCAATCAGCTTCTCCTTGAAGAGCTTTAAGAGCAGAACCTTTGATTACAGGAATGTCGTCGCCTGGGAATCCGTATTCAGATAATAGGTCGCGAACTTCCATTTCTACTAATTCTAATAATTCTTCGTCGTCTACCATGTCGCATTTGTTTAAGAATACAACGATGTAAGGTACACCTACTTGACGAGAAAGAAGGATGTGCTCACGAGTTTGAGGCATTGGGCCATCAGCAGCAGATACTACTAAGATACCGCCGTCCATTTGAGCAGCACCAGTGATCATGTTTTTAACATAGTCAGCGTGACCTGGGCAGTCAACGTGTGCATAGTGACGAGTTTCAGTTTCGTACTCAACGTGTGCAGTTGAGATTGTGATACCGCGCTCTCTTTCTTCTGGAGCAGCATCGATTTGATCGTATCCGCGTGCTTCAGCACCACCAGCTTTTGCAAGTACTGTAGTGATCGCAGCAGTTAATGTAGTTTTACCATGGTCAACGTGGCCGATTGTACCGATGTTAACATGGGGTTTAGAACGTTCGAATTTAGCTTTAGCCATTCTAAATTCCTCCTTAGTTTATATAGGTTATTTTATATTTAGGCTAGAAAGTGAAACTTGCGTCCCACTTTCTAAGCTTACATAAGTAGTTATACGTGAAGAATCGATAAAAATCAATTATTCACCTTTATTTTTTTTGATAATTTCTTCAGAAACAGACTTTGGTACTTCTTCATAGTGGTCAAACACCATAGAGAATGTTCCGCGTCCTTGAGTGTTAGAACGTAATGACGTTGCATAACCGAACATTTCAGAAAGTGGAACCATAGCGCGAACAACTTGAGCGTTACCGCGAGCTTCCATACCTTCTACACGTCCACGACGAGATGTTACGTCACCCATAATGTCACCCATGTACTCTTCAGGAATTACAACTTCAACTTTCATCATTGGCTCAAGAATTACTGGGTTACATTTAGAAACCGCAGCTTTAAGTGCCATAGATGCAGCGATTTTGAACGCCATCTCAGATGAATCGACATCATGGTAAGATCCGTCAACTAATGCAGCTTTAATGTCTACTACTGGATATCCAGCAAGTACACCATTTTTAAGTGCATCTTCAAGACCTGCGCCTACAGCTGGGATGTATTCACGTGGAACAACACCACCGACGATCTTGTTTTCGAATTCGAATCCTTTACCTTCTTCGTTAGGTTCAAACTCAATCCAAACGTGACCGAATTGTCCACGTCCACCAGATTGACGAGCGAACTTACCTTCAACTTTCGCAGCAGCGCGGAAAGTCTCACGGTATGCTACCTGAGGAGCACCAACGTTTGCTTCAACTTTGAATTCACGGCGCATACGGTCAACGATGATATCAAGGTGAAGTTCACCCATACCAGCGATGATTGTTTGGCCAGTTTCTTGGTCAGTGTGAGCACGGAATGTTGGATCTTCTTCAGAAAGCTTAGATAATGCTGTACCCATTTTATCTTGGTCAGCTTTTGATTTTGGTTCGATAGCTACAGAGATAACTGGCTCTGGGAATTCCATAGACTCAAGGATAACAAGGCTCTTCTCGTCACAAAGAGTATCACCAGTAGTAGTATCTTTTAAACCTACAGCAGCAGCGATATCACCAGCGTAAACTGTTGAAATCTCTTCACGGCTGTTAGCGTGCATTTGTAGGATACGACCTACACGCTCACGCTTACCTTTAGTTGAGTTTTTCACGTATGATCCAGAGTTTAACACACCAGAGTACACACGGAAGAACGTTAACTTACCAACATAAGGGTCAGTCATGATTTTGAATGCTAAAGCTGCGAATGGTTCTTCATCGCTAGACTTACGTTCTACTTCTTCATCTGTATCCGGAAGAGTACCTTTAATAGCAGGTACGTCTAATGGAGATGGTAGGTAGTCGATAACTGCGTCTAACAGAATTTGAACACCTTTGTTTTTGAATGCAGAACCACAGATTACTGGGAAGAATTCTACAGAAGTTGTAGCCTTACGGATACCAGCTTTAAGCTCTTCTACAGTGATTTCTTCACCTTCTAGGTACTTCATCATCATTTCTTCATCAAGCTCAGCTACCGCTTCAATAAGTTTTCCACGGTATTCTTCAGCTAGTTCTTTATGCTCTTCAGGAATTTCAACACGTTGAATGTCTGTTCCTAAATCGTTACCGTACATGTAAGCACATTCTTCAACAAGGTCAATGATACCATTGAACTCATCTTCAGCACCGATTGGTAACTGAATTGGGTGTGCGTTTGCTTGTAAACGATCGTGGATTGTTCCTACAGAGTATAAGAAGTCAGCACCGATTTTATCCATTTTGTTAACGAATACGATACGAGGTACGCCGTAAGTAGTAGCCTGACGCCAAACAGTTTCTGTTTGTGGTTCTACACCAGATTGTGCATCAAGTACTGCTACCGCGCCATCAAGTACGCGTAAAGAACGTTCTACTTCTACTGTGAAGTCTACGTGACCTGGAGTGTCAATGATGTTTACACGGTGACCTTTCCATTGTGCTGTAGTTGCAGCAGAAGTAATTGTGATACCACGCTCTTGCTCTTGCTCCATCCAGTCCATCTGAGATGCACCTTCGTGAGTTTCACCGATTTTGTGAATACGTCCTGTGTAGTACAGAATACGCTCAGTAGCTGTTGTTTTACCAGCATCGATGTGAGCCATGATACCAATATTACGAGTGTTTTCTAAAGAGAACTCTCTTGCCATTTGGTGTCTTGCTCCTTCCATATATGGATTGGATTTTTTTTATTTTAAGTAGCAAAAAAGCCACTTTATATTGTTACACATGTCAGTATGTCCAGTACCCTCATTATGTAAAACGAGCGCCCAACGAAAGGGAGAGGCATTCTCCCTCTCCACACTTCCATAAGCGACAAATAAAGCGGTTTATGCTTACATTTATTTTACGTTGAATCCTACCAACGGTAATGAGCAAATGCTTTGTTAGCTTCTGCCATTTTATGAGTATCTTCACGTTTCTTAACAGATGCACCAGCGTTGTTAGCTGCATCTAAGATTTCGTTAGCAAGACGCTCTTCCATAGTTTTTTCACCACGAAGACGAGCGTAGTTTACTAACCAACGAAGACCTAAAGTTGTACGGCGTTCTGGACGAACCTCAACTGGAACTTGGTAGTTAGCACCACCAACACGACGAGCGCGTACTTCAAGAACAGGCATAATGTTCTTAAGAGCTTGCTCGAATACTTCCATTGGCTCTTTACCAGTACGTTCGCTTACGATATCGAACGCATTATAAAGAATTGTTTGAGATTTACCTTTTTTACCGTCAACCATCATTTTGTTGATAAGGCGTGTTACTAGCTTCGAATTGTACATTGGATCTGGTAACACGTCACGTTTTGCAACAGGTCCTTTACGAGGCATATTGAGTTCCTCCTTTCATTAAAAAGTTATTATTTCTTAGCCGCTTTTGGCTTTTTAGTACCGTATTTAGAACGGCCTTGCATACGCTTGTCAACACCAGCTGTATCAAGCGCACCACGAACGATGTGGTAACGTACCCCTGGTAAGTCTTTTACACGACCACCGCGAATTAATACTACGCTGTGCTCTTGTAAGTTGTGACCGATACCTGGGATGTATGCTGTTACCTCAATACCATTTGTTAAACGAACACGAGCATATTTACGTAACGCTGAGTTAGGTTTCTTTGGAGTCATTGTACCAACACGAGTACATACACCACGTTTTTGAGGTGCAGAGATATCAGTTGATTTTTTCTTTAAAGAGTTAAAACCTTTGTTTAACGCAGGTGATTTAGATTTCCATACTTTATCAGTACGACCATTTCTCACTAATTGGTTAATAGTAGGCATTTGATTATCCTCCCTTCGCATGTTTGTATGACCACATATCCAGGTGGTTCATTATTAGTTGAAAACAAAGTTTTTGCAAGGGAGAGCAAATGCTCTCTCCTCACAAAAACAGTTTTAACTTATTATTCCTATTGCTGAAGCTCCCACTTGAATCCCCGCAACTTTTCCAAGTTTACGAACTGATTCAACTTTTATTATGGGTATGTTATGTTGCAATGCAGTGCGAATGATAACATGGGTTAACCGCATATCAGCATCTTCTGCAATAACAACTTCTTTAACTATACCATTTTTGATTGCTTCCAATGTGCGTTTATGACCAACGACCACATTTTCAGCATTTGACACTTTTTGATAAGACATATAAATATCCTCCAAAGCATCGTTCAGGAGCAACCTTGCTTATAGTAACATTTTGACTCATACAATGTCAACTAGGATTAACTGTTTTTATACAAAATTTACGACGGAAAATTTTACTGTTCCACATAAACTTCATCGTTTTCTACATTCATGTCATCTTGTGTTGTTTTAACAAGATCCACTTTGCGATAACGATTCATACCTGTTCCAGCAGGAACAAGTTTACCGATAATAACATTTTCTTTCAATCCTAGAAGCTCATCGCGTTTACCCTTAATCGCTGCATCAGTTAAGACACGAGTTGTTTCTTGGAACGATGCTGCAGATAAGAATGAATCTGTTTCAAGTGAAGCTTTTGTAATACCAAGTAGAACAGGTCTAGCTGTTGCTGGTTGTTTACCTTGCAGTAACACCTTCGCATTCGCATCAGTAAACTGATGGATATCTAGTAATGTTCCTGGTAATACATCTGTTTCACCTGCATCACTTACACGTACTTTACGTAACATTTGGCGTACCATTACTTCTACGTGTTTGTCACCAATTTCTACCCCTTGCATACGGTATACTTTTTGAACTTCACGTAATAAGTATTCTTGAACTGCCGTAATGTCCGTTACTTTTAGTAATTCTTTCGGATCAATAGAACCTTCTGTTAACTCTTTACCGTGGCTAATTTTCTGTCCTGGAATTACTTTCAGACGAGCACCGTAAGGAATAGCATACGTACGAGCTTCAACTTCACCCTGTACAACTACTTCTTGGCGATCTTTAACATCGTTGATCGCTGCGATAACACCGTCGATTTCACTGATAACAGCCTGACCTTTCGGATTACGAGCTTCGAAGATCTCTTGGATACGAGGTAAACCTTGAGTGATATCATCTCCGGCAACCCCACCTGTATGGAACGTACGCATCGTTAACTGTGTACCTGGCTCACCGATAGATTGAGCTGCGATAATACCTACCGCTTCCCCTACTTCTACATCTGTTCCAGTTGCTAAGTTACGACCGTAACACTTCTTACATACACCGTGGCGAGTGTTACACGTGAACGCTGAACGAATGTTTACAGTTTCAACACCCGAATTTTCAACGATATGAGCGATATCTTCAGTAATTAATTGATTTTCAGCAACTAATACTTCACCTGTTTCAGGATGTTTTACAGTTTTTCTTGCAAAACGTCCAACAAGACGATCATATAATGACTCGATAACTTCATTACCCTCTTTAATCGCACCAATTAATAAACCGCGATCTGTTCCACAATCATCTTCACGAACGATTACATCTTGTGCAACGTCAACAAGACGACGTGTTAAGTAACCAGAATCGGCAGTTTTCAGTGCTGTATCGGCAAGACCTTTACGTGCACCATGCGTAGAGATGAAGTACTCAAGTACTGTTAAACCTTCACGGAAACTTGATTTGATTGGAAGTTCGATGATACGACCAGATGGATTGGCCATCAGACCACGCATACCAGCAAGCTGAGTAAAGTTCGATGCGTTACCACGGGCACCGGAATCACTCATCATGAAGATTGGGTTGCGTTTATTCAAGGACTTCATCAGTTTTCCTTGGATAACATCTTTTGCATTACTCCAAATAGAGATAACGCGATCGTAACGTTCTTCTTCCGTGATTAAACCGCGACGGAATTGTTTAATTACATTATCTACTTTTGCTTGTGCTTCGTGGAGAATTTCATCTTTTTCGCCTAATACAAGAATGTCAGATACCCCAACTGTAATACCAGCTTTTGTAGAGTACTTGAATCCTAAGTTTTTCATACGGTCAAGCATGCGAGACGTTTCTGTAATTTTGAAACGTTTAAACACTTCCGCAATGATGTTACCAAGGATTTTCTTGCTGAATGGCGCCACTTCTTCGCGACTAGCAATAATCTCTTTAATGTTCGCACCTTTTTCAACGAAATATTTCGCTGGTGTTTCTTTTTCAAGGTTTGAATTTGTTGGTTCATTAATATAAGGGAACGACTCTGGTAAGATTTCGTTAAATATTAATTTACCAACTGTTGTTAATAGAAGCATACTCTTTTGCTCTTCAGTAAATGTTGCGTTGTTTACTGCGCTTGCAGCTACTGCAACACGTGTATGAAGATGTACATATCCATTTTGGTATGCAAGTAATGCTTCGTTTGCATCTTTGAAGACCATACCTTCACCGATTGCGCCTTCACGCTCAAGTGTTAAGTAGTAGTTACCTAATACCATATCCTGAGATGGAGTAACAACTGGTTTACCGTCTTTCGGGTTCAAGATGTTTTGTGCCGCTAACATAAGAAGACGAGCTTCTGCTTGTGCTTCTGATGATAAAGGTACGTGAACGGCCATTTGGTCACCGTCAAAGTCCGCGTTGTATGCAGTACATACAAGTGGGTGAAGACGGATTGCGCGACCTTCTACTAATGTAGGTTCAAACGCCTGAATACCAAGACGGTGAAGTGTTGGTGCGCGGTTTAGAAGTACTGGATGTTCTTTAATCACAGATTCTAAAACGTCCCAAACTTCAGGTTGTACACGCTCGATTTTACGTTTCGCACTCTTAATGTTGTGTGCTAATCCTTTTTCAACTAACTCTTTCATTACGAAAGGTTTGAACAGTTCAAGTGCCATCTCTTTCGGTAATCCACATTGATACATCTTTAAGTTCGGTCCTACAACGATTACAGAACGACCAGAGTAGTCAACACGTTTACCTAATAAGTTTTGACGGAAACGTCCTTGTTTACCTTTAAGCATGTGAGATAGTGATTTTAATGGACGGTTACCTGGTCCAGTAACTGGACGGCCACGACGACCATTATCGATTAATGCGTCTACAGCTTCTTGTAACATACGTTTTTCGTTTTGAACGATAATGCTTGGTGCACCTAAGTCCAATAGACGTTTTAAACGGTTGTTACGGTTAATTACACGACGGTATAAGTCGTTTAAGTCAGAAGTAGCAAAACGTCCACCATCTAACTGTACCATTGGGCGTAGTTCTGGTGGGATTACTGGTAGAACATCTAAGATCATCCAAGATGGCTCATTTCCAGAGTTACGGAATGCTTCTAATACTTCTAGACGTTTAATAGCACGAGTACGGCGTTGTCCTTGTGCTGTTTTTAATTCTTCTTTTAAGAAGTCTACTTCTTTATCTAAATCGATGTCTTGTAATAGCTTTTTAATCGCTTCTGCACCCATAGCAGCTTGGAATGTGCTACCATATCGATCACGATATGCACGGTATTCTTTTTCAGAAAGTAATTGCTTCTTATCAAGTGGTGTATCTCCACTTTCTGTTACAACATAAGAAGCGAAATAAATTACTTCTTCAAGCGCGCGAGGGGACATGTCTAAGACAAGTCCCATGCGGCTCGGGATACCTTTGAAATACCAAATATGAGATACAGGAGCAGCTAATTCGATATGACCCATACGTTCACGACGTACTTTCGCACGCGTTACTTCAACGCCACATCGATCACAAACTACACCTTTATAACGTACACGTTTGTATTTTCCGCAATGACATTCCCAGTCCTTTTGTGGTCCGAAAATACGCTCACAGAACAAGCCATCTTTTTCAGGCTTTAACGTACGATAGTTAATTGTTTCTGGTTTCTTAACTTCACCGTATGACCAAGAACGAATCTTGTCAGGTGAAGCAAGTCCAATCTTCATATATTCAAAGTTATTTACATCTATCAAGGGGCCTACCTCCCTTTTAGTCTACAGGTTATCCCAATTATTCCTTAGTTGTCTCAACTTCGACATTCAATTTGTCTGCTGATTGATGATCATCGTCATCTTCCGTATCACGCATTTCAATTTCTGTATCGTCGCTAGACATCATTTTAACGTCCATACCTAAACTTTGCAGCTCTTTAATCAATACTTTGAATGATTCAGGAACGCCTGGTTCTGGAACATTTTCGCCTTTAACAATTGCTTCATACGTCTTAACACGTCCAACAACATCATCAGACTTCACTGTTAAGATTTCTTGAAGAGTATAAGCAGCACCATAAGCTTCAAGTGCCCAAACCTCCATCTCACCGAAACGCTGTCCACCGAACTGAGCTTTACCTCCAAGAGGCTGCTGCGTTACAAGTGAGTATGGTCCAGTAGAACGAGCATGAAGTTTATCGTCAACCATGTGCGCAAGTTTGATCATATACATGACACCAACAGATACACGGTTATCGAATGGTTCACCAGTACGTCCGTCATACAGGATTGTTTTCGCGTCATTTGCCATACCAGCTTCTTCAATTGTGCCCCAAACATCTTCCTCACGAGCACCATCGAATACTGGTGTTGCAATGTGAATGCCAAGGTATCTTGCTGCCATACCAAGATGAAGCTCTAATACCTGACCGATATTCATACGAGATGGTACCCCTAATGGGTTTAACATGATATCGATTGGCGTACCGTCTGGTAAGTAAGGCATATCTTCTTCTGGTAAAATACGAGAGATAACACCTTTGTTACCGTGACGTCCGGCCATTTTGTCACCTTCAGAAATTTTACGTTTTTGAACGATATATGCACGCACAAGTTGATTCACGCCTGGTGGCAATTCATCGCCATCTTCACGGTTGAATACTTTTACGTCTAAGATAATACCGCCACCACCGTGTGGTACACGTAGTGATGTATCACGTACTTCACGCGCTTTTTCTCCAAAGATAGCATGTAATAGACGTTCTTCAGCTGTTAATTCTGTTACACCTTTAGGTGTTACTTTACCAACAAGTAAATCTCCATCTTTTACTTCTGCACCAACGCGAATGATACCGCGCTCGTCAAGGTTGCGTAATGCATCTTCCCCAACGTTTGGAATGTCACGTGTAATTTCTTCTGGTCCAAGCTTCGTATCACGAGCTTCTGACTCATATTCTTCAATATGAATAGAAGTGTACACATCATCTTTTACAAGGCGCTCACTCATGATGATCGCATCCTCGTAGTTATAACCGTCCCAAGTCATGAAGCCAACAAGCACGTTACGTCCAAGTGCTAGTTCACCTAATTCCATAGAAGGACCATCCGCAAGGATTTCACCTTTTACAACTTCATTTCCAACACTTACGATTGGACGTTGGTTGTAGCAAGTTCCTTGGTTAGAACGAATGAATTTTTGCATTTTGTAGCGATCTAAGTCGCCTTTTACTGTTTGACCGTCAACTTCTACATAGCGACGTACCCAAACTTCACGTGCTTCTACGCGTTCAACAACACCAGGGTGTTTACAGATTACTGCAGCACCTGAGTCTTTTGCTGATACGTACTCCATACCTGTACCTACAATCGGAGATTCCGGATTCATTAACGGAACCGCCTGACGTTGCATGTTCGCTCCCATAAGTGCGCGGTTAGAGTCATCGTTTTCTAAGAACGGAATACAAGCTGTCGCTGCCGACACTACTTGTTTTGGTGATACATCCATGTAGTCGATGCGTTCTTTATTTGTGACAATGTTTTCACCACGGAAACGAGCTACGATATCTTCATCAAGGAATTCTCCTTCTTCAGATAATTTCATATTCGCTTGGGCTACAACATAATTATCTTCTTCATCTGCTGTTAAATAATCAACATGCCCTGTTACAAGACCAGTTTCTGGGTCAACACGACGGTATGGTGTTTCAATGAAACCAAACTCATTTACTTTCGCGAACGAAGATAATGAGTTAATTAAACCGATGTTTGGTCCCTCTGGTGTTTCAATCGGACACATACGACCATAGTGAGAGTAGTGAACGTCACGTACTTCAAAGCCTGCGCGCTCACGCGTTAAACCACCAGGTCCTAATGCAAATAGTCTTCGTTTGTGAGTTAACTCTGCTAATGGGTTTGTTTGGTCCATGAACTGAGATAACTGAGAACTTCCGAAGAACTCTTTAATAGATGCAATAACAGGACGAATATTAATTAGTGCCTGTGGTGTAATTGCATTTGTATCTTGGATCGACATTCTCTCACGAACAACACGTTCCATACGAGAAAGACCGATACGGAATTGATTTTGTAATAACTCTCCAACAGAACGCAGACGACGGTTCCCTAAGTGGTCAATATCATCTGTATCCCCTACTTTGTATAGTAGGTTGAAGAAGTAACTGATAGAAGCAAGAATATCACCTGGTGTGATGTGTTTTACATCACGAGTAATATTTGCATTACCGATTACATTAATTACGCGCTCGCCTTCTGACTCAGGAGCATAAATCTTAATAGATTGCAGCTCAACATCGCCTTCTACCACTCCACCCATTGGCTTCGCTGTTTTGAATCCAATGTTTTTCTCTAAGTAAGGTAAAATGCGATCAAGTGTACGACGATCTAAGATTGTTCCTTCTGCCGCTAAAATTTCACCAGTTTCTGGATCCACTAATGTTTCAGCTAAACGTTGATTAAACAATCTGTTTTTAATGTGTAACTTCTTGTTGATCTTGTAGCGACCTACATTTGCTAAATCGTAGCGCTTTGGATCAAAGAAACGAGACACAAGTAAGCTCTTAGCATTTTCTACTGTTGGTGGTTCACCAGGACGTAGACGCTCATAAATTTCAAGCAATGCTTTTTCTGTGCTATCTGTGTTGTCTTTTTCTAATGTGTTGCTTAAGTATTCGTTATCACCTAAAAGCTCGGTGATTTCTTGATCAGAGCCAAACCCTAATGCGCGTAACAAAACAGTTACAGGAAGTTTACGCGTACGGTCAATACGCACATATACAACATCCTTAGCATCTGTCTCATACTCTAACCAAGCTCCGCGGTTTGGAATTACAGTAGCAGTAAAACCACGTTTTCCGTTTTTATCCACTTTGCCACTATAGTATACGCTTGGAGAGCGAACTAACTGGGAAACGATAACACGTTCTGCACCGTTAATTACGAATGTTCCAGTCTCTGTCATGAGTGGGAAATCTCCCATGAACACATCTTGTTCTTTTACTTCACCAGTTTCCTTGTTGATTAGACGCACTTTTACACGAAGTGGTGCTGCATACGTCACATCACGCTCTTTGCATTCGTCTACAGAGTATTTAGGTTCACCTAAGCTGTAGTCGATAAATTCAAGCGATAGATTTCCCGTAAAGTCTTCAATCGGAGAAATGTCTTGGAACATTTCTCGCAAACCCTCATCAAGAAACCACTGATAAGAAGAGGTTTGAATTTCGATAAGATTTGGTAACTCTAATACTTCACTAATACGGGCATAACTTCTTCGTTGGCGGTGGCGTCCGTATTGAACTAGTTGACCTGTCAACTGCTTCACCCCTCAAATCATGAGTATTATAAATGCACAAAAAAATTTGTGCAAAATCACAAATAAATACAACTACTGCTATTTAGCGTAGTCTTTTTTCTCTTAAAGATAAATACGTTGAGTCTTTCTACCTGCTCAAAAAAGAAAAATGGCTTCTATAAGAAAACCATCATTCTGTTTCATAATCTGCTGATTTTACTATCTTTTCCAAGAGAAACAAAAATATACATCTTTCTCAACGCAGAAAATCATATATTGGCATTGTATAATGTTAACATAGCCAAAAATAACCGTCAACGTTTTTTTGATTTTATGATATAATATCCTTTTTTCTTTTCTACAACTTCGACTTCAGAAAACACTTCTTCTAGTTTCTTCAGTGCAGATGGTGCACCTTGTTTCTTTTGAATAACAATCCACAACTCTCCACCTGGAACTAAATGCTCTACAGCTTTTTCTAAAATCTCATGCACGATATCTTTACCTGCACGAATTGGAGGATTAGATAGAATAGCAGCATACATACCATCTACGTTTTCATAGACGCTACTTTGAAAAATGTGCACATTTCCAATTCTATTGTTAGCGGCATTTTCTTTCGCAAGCTCAAGCGCCCTTTCATTCACATCCACCATGTGAACTTTACGGTCTTGAAACTCTTTCGCCAACGATAAACCAATCGGTCCATATCCACATCCTACGTCTAATATATCACCTTTAATATCTGGCACTTGAAACGCTTCAATTAAAAGACGAGAACCAAAGTCCACTTCGTTTTTCGAGAACACCCCACGGTCAGATAAGAAAGTAAATTGAGATCCACGAAGCGTAAATTCCCATCGCTTACGATCACTTTTACTAGAAGGGTCGTTAGAAAAATAATGGTCTGCCATATGGCCACCTCTTTTCTTTACAGTTAAAAAAAAAGCTCGCATGAGAGCGAGCTTTTTTTAAAGCATCAAAAGTTAATTACTTAACTTCTACAGCAGCGCCAACTTCTTCAAGTTTAGCTTTGATTTCTTCAGCTTCTTCTTTAGCAGCAGCTTCTTTGATTACTTTTGGAGTGTTGTCAACTAATTCTTTAGCTTCTTTTAAGCCAAGACCAGTGATTTCACGAACAACTTTGATAACTTTGATTTTTTGTGCACCAGCGCTAGTTAGTTCCACATCAA
Source organism: Bacillus sp. SSR7 (assembly GCF_055902415.1). Classification (NCBI taxonomy): domain Bacteria; kingdom Bacillati; phylum Bacillota; class Bacilli; order Caryophanales; family Bacillaceae; genus Bacillus; species Bacillus sp. SSR7. Next base: position 38,234 of record NZ_JBVVXV010000023.1, read on the forward strand.
ATTCAGTTTTCTCAGCAGCAGCTTCTCCAGCGCCACCAGCAACAGCTACAGGAGCAGCAGCAGTTACGCCGAATTCTTCCTCGATAGCTTTTACTAAGTCGTTAAGTTCTAATACAGTCATAGATTTAACTGCTTCAATGATTTGTTCTTTAGTCATTGTAAATATCCTCCCTTAAATAGGTTTGTATTGTTTTATCGATAATACGTAATTATCTTTTAAAAAATTAAGCGCCTTGCTCTTCCTTTTGGTCTGCAACTGCTTTAGTAGCAAGTGCAAGGTTACGGATTGGAGCTTGAAGAACGCTAAGAAGCATAGAAAGTAAGCCTTCACGTGATGGAAGAGTAGCGATAGCTTTAACCTCATCAAGTGTTACAAGTTTACCTTCGATTACGCCCGCTTTAATTTCTAAAGCTTCATGATCTTTAGCGAAGTCGTTTAATACTTTCGCAGGAGCAACTACATCCTCGTTACTGAACGCGATTGCGTTTGGTCCTGTTAAGAATTCATTTAACTCAGCCATTTCAGCAGATTCTGCAGCACGACGAGTTAGAGAGTTTTTGTAAACTTTGAACTCAACGCCAGCTTCACGTAATTGCTTACGTAATTCTGTTGCTTCAGAAACTGTTAAACCACGGTAGTCAACAACGATTGTAGATTTACTAGCGCGAAGTTTGTCCGCGATTTCAGTTACAACTTGTTGTTTAGTTTCGATTACTTTGCTCATGTTATTACACCTCCTGTAGATTATATAGAAGATGTACCGAAAGTGCACTAAAAACCTCCATGCCCAACTTGTAGACATGGAGGCATATAGTCACAGAAAAAAATTCCGCTTCGTATATTAACACCTAGGTAGGAAATTAAGTCTATTGACACCTACTGTCTACGGTACACTATTTAAATTCACAACATAAATGATTATATAAAAACTTCTTTATGAAGTCAACTTCCAAAATTTACGCTAATGTAGAAACGTCTACACGTACGCCAGGTCCCATTGTAGAAGCAACTGTTACGTTCTTCATGTAAGTACCTTTTGCAGCAGCTGGCTTAACTTTTTGTAAAGTGTCAGCAATTGTTCTGAAGTTTTCTACTAATTTAGCATCTTCGAAAGATACTTTACCGATTGGAACGTGGATGTTACCAGCTTTATCAACGCGGTATTCAACTTTACCAGCTTTGATTTCGTTAACAGCTTTAGTTACATCGAAAGTAACTGTTCCAGTTTTAGGGTTTGGCATTAAACCTTTAGGTCCTAATACGCGACCAAGTTTACCAACTTCACCCATCATGTCAGGAGTTGCTACTACTACATCGAAATCGAACCAACCTTGTTGGATTTTACCGATGTAATCAGCATCGCCTACGAAGTCAGCTCCAGCAGCTTCAGCTTCTTTAGCTTTTTCACCTTTAGCGAATACTAATACACGTTGTACTTTACCAGTACCGTGTGGAAGAACAACTGCACCACGGATTTGTTGGTCAGCTTTCTTAGGGTCAACACCTAAACGGAATGCAGCTTCTACAGTTGCATCAAATTTAGCTGTGTTTGTTTTCTTTACTAATTCTACTGCTTCTGTTGCAGAGTAAGCAGCTGCACGATCAACAAGCTTTGCAGCTTCTACGTACTTTTTACCTCTTTTAGCCATTTTTATTTCCTCCTCGAATGTGGTTTTAGCGGAATAACCTCCCACGTTTACGCTTATTTTCAGGTATAACCTGAGGATGCGCGCCATCCATTTATTTAAAAACGATAATCATTTACGATAATAAAGGTTGCGAATTGGAATTCCAGACCCGCAACCTTTTTTAAAAAACAAATCGAATTAGTCTTCGATAACGATGCCCATACTGCGTGCAGTACCTTCAACCATACGCATTGCAGCTTCTACGCTAGCAGCGTTTAGGTCAGGCATTTTAGTTTCAGCGATTTCGCGTACTTTATCACGCTTAACAGTTGCCACTTTATTACGGTTTGGTTCACCAGAACCAGACTCAATACCAGCTACTTTCTTAAGAAGAACAGCAGCAGGAGGAGTTTTAGTAATGAAAGTGAATGAACGGTCCTCAAATACCGTAATTTCAACAGGGATGATAAGACCAGCTTGATCTGCTGTACGAGCGTTAAACTCTTTACAGAAGCCCATGATGTTAACACCTGCTTGTCCTAATGCTGGACCAACTGGTGGAGCTGGGTTAGCTTTACCTGCAGGAATTTGAAGCTTTACCATTTTAATTACCTTTTTAGCCACGAGACACACCTCCTTAAGTCCGTGATGTGGTCAATTGGACAGTGATTTGCCCTCCCACGTCATATTTTATCTGTAAGGATAAAATCTTTCAAAAAACGTCTCCGATAACGAAGACGTACTGACTTAAAAGATATTATCACTTTTTACAATTCATTTCAAGTTTCATTTTATAATTTTTCAATTTGATGGAAGTCAAGTTCAACTGGAGTCTCGCGACCAAACATGTCCACAAGCACGCTAACCTTCTTCTTCTCCACATCAATTTCTTCGATAGCACCTGTATAATCTGCGAATGGTCCCTCATTTACACGTACTGTCTCATGAAGTTCAAAGTCGAAATCAACCACTTCGTTGTCCATTCCCATATGTTTCATAATGGTAACAACTTCCTCTTCTAATAGAGGTGATGGTTTAGATCCAGAACCAGAAGAACCAACGAACCCAGTTACACCTGGTGTGTTACGTACAACATACCAAGAGTCATCAGTCATGATTAATTCTACTAATACATAACCTGGGAACACTTTTCTTTTCATTAATTTTTCTTTACCGTTTTTCATTTCTACTTCTACTTCTTCCGGGACAACAACACGGAAAATTTTATCTTGCATACCCATTGATTCTACACGTTTCTCTAGGTTTGCTTTTACTTTATTTTCATATCCAGAATAAGTATGGACAACATACCAACTTTTTTCCATTCATTTAGGACGAGCGTCCTTCCCTCCCTGACGTACATTTTTTTGCACAAATGAAAAAACCCGTTCACCGGGCTTTTACACAGTTCTTATAAATAACATTATATCATGGATAAGTGCTTCTTATTCAAGAATTAACCAAGAATTAACCGAATTAAAGAAGAAATGCCCATATCAACAACGGCGAAGAAAATCGCAAAGAAGACAACTGTAGCGATAACAGTCGCTGTTGAACGGAGTAATTCATCTTTTTTAGGCCAACTTACTTTTTTCATTTCGCGACCTACATCGCCGAAAAAGTTCGTTAAACGCATCTACGGGACCTCCAGTGTATTATTTCAATTATTTATTTTGTTTCCTTGTGAACTGTATGCTGATTGCATGTTTTACAAAATTTCTTTATTTCAAGTCGCTCTACTGAGCTCGTATCTTTCATCGTAGAGTAGTTTCGATTTTTACACTCTTCACATGAGAGTACAACTTTTTTCCTCATTAGTTACACCAACCTTGTAACATTATGTCCCTAAAAATGTATCATACAATAAAAGACAATGTCAATGTCATGCCTTTTGTACTCCCTACAAAAAGAAAACAGGTGATTTTTTACACCTGTAGTACTTGTTATGAATTTAAAGTGGTACTCTCTCTCATTTCCATATATCGTTCCAATTTCCGCTTTACTCTCTGTAAAGCGTTATCAATAGATTTCACATGTCTATTTAACTGTTCCGAAATCTCTTGATAAGAACGGCCGTCTAGATATAAAGAAAGCACTTTCCTTTCTAAATCGCTTAATAATTCAGATATTTTAGATTCTATGTCTGTATATTCTTCCTGACTTATAATCATTTCTTCAGGATCAGTTACCTTCGCTTCCGAAATAACATCTAATAATGTCCGATCAGATTCCTCGTCATAAATCGGTTTATCTAAAGACACATATGAATTTAACGGAATATGCTTTTGCCTGGTTGCTGTTTTAATAGCGGTAATAATTTGTCGAGTGATACACAGTTCAGCAAATGCTTTGAATGAAGACAGCTTGTCCTCCTTATAATCACGAATCGCTTTAAACAATCCAATCATACCTTCTTGAACAATATCTTCTCGATCGGCACCCACTAAGAAATAAGATCTCGATTTCGCGCGAACAAAGTTCTTATATTTGTGAATCAAATATTCTAGAGCGTCAGTATTACCTTTTCGAACTAACTCAACGATTGCCTCATCTTCTAAATCACGAAATGTAACGTCGCCTACACTTACGAAGCCTGCTTCCACCTTGATCCCTCCGACCGCTATTTATTTAGCAATATTATACAGTAAAAAGACAAAGAGCGTCAATGCTTCAACGCTCTCCTCTTCTTAATTTTTCTAACTTTTCTGTAATATCTTTACTAAATATCTTTCGCATGGCGGGTTGTTTTTCTTTTGTGTCTTGTGTACGCCTTCTTACTTGTTGCTCCATCGCTTGTACTTCCAACTCTAATTCACGCGCAGATTTCCGAAGCGCACCTTGAGCAAATATAACCCACTGTTCCGTATAATCAGAAGTCGCAACATATATTTGCGTATTTATATTCCTAAGCTCAATCGCAAGTTGCTCTATCTTTTCATCTGCCGTTTGATTCTTCCTCGTGAATATAACTTCCACACGCGATTGTTTCATCTTTTTTTCAATACCGTGGACTGTATAAGCATCAAAAACGATCATTACCTTTGTCCCTGTGTAACCTTGGTAATCCGCCATCTTATCAATCAGTGCATCTCTTGATGATTGCAAATCTACATCCCGTAGTTTCTTCAAGTCTCCCCAAGCTCCAATAATGTTGTAACCGTCAACGATTAAAATATCGTTCATTTTTTATTTACCAATTTCGTTACGTTTACGATATACCTCATACATTAACAAACTTGCGGCCACTGAAGCATTTAAGGATGTAACTTTACCAACCATCGGTAAAGTAATTAAGAAATCACATTTTTCACCAATAATACGACTCATACCTTTTCCTTCACTTCCAATTACTAATCCAATTGGCATTTTACCATCTAAATTACGGTAATCCGTTTTCCCTTTTGCATCTGTACCAGCAATCCAAAGTCCACGTTCTTTTAATTCATCGATTGTACGAGATAAATTCGTTACGCGTGCAACAGGAATATATTCAATTGCCCCAGTAGACGCTTTCGCAACTGATGCAGTAAGTCCCACAGCTCTTCTTTTCGGAATTATAATTCCATGAGCTCCTGTTGCGTCCGCAGTACGCATAATAGAACCTAGGTTATGCGGGTCTTCAATTTCATCTAGAATTAAGAAGAACGGATCTTCATTACGCTTCTCTGCTACTTTGAATAAATCTTCTAACTCAGCATATTGATATGCGGCCACTTGAGCAATTACACCTTGATGGTTGCCCTCAACTAATTGATCTAACTTCTTTTTTGGTGCATGTTGTAAAATAATCTTATTTTCTTTCGCTAGTGCTAGTACAATTTGTACTTGTCCTTTGGCAGCACCTTCTGCGATCCAAATTTTATTAATATCTCTCCCTGATCGTAACGCTTCAATTACAGGGTTACGTCCAATAATATATTCACTACTCATGATGATGTGCCCCCTTCCTTTTCTTCTAGAACAGCAATTGCTTTATATACAATTTCTTCTAATCTTTCACGATTATTTAATAAGTGATGATAGCCAATTAACGCTTCAAAGGCTGTACTATGTCGATATGTTTGTACATCTGTATTTTTCGGAACAGTACCTGAATTTGCATTACGCCCTCTTCTTAGTACTGCTTCTTCTTCCTCAGTTAAAAATGCTGTCTCTAATAAATGATAAACAACTTTCGCCTGTGCTTTTGCCGAAACAAAGCTTGTCCCTAATCGATGCAACTGATTAGGACGAACCTTCCCTTTTTGAAGTAGGTGATAGCGGATATATTGTTCATATACCGCATCACCCATATATGCTAACGCTAAGCTGTTTAATTGCTTTGCATCAATCATTCTTATCCTCTTTTCCATCTTGTACCTTGAGCGGTATCTTCTAAAATAATATTACGATTTTTTAAATCATCGCGAATTTGATCTGATAATGCAAAATCACGATTTTTACGAGCTTCAATACGTTTTTGAATAAGCGCCTCAATTTCTTCATCTAGTAAATCTTCTTGCGCTAATTCTAACCCTAAAATATCAAATAATGTTTCAAGTTGTTTTACGTATGCTTCAATTACCACTGTAGACGTATGCTCTTCCAGTAAATATTGATTTGCATGATTTGCTACATTATATAATTCAGTGATTGCATTAGCAGTATTGAAGTCATCGTTCATCGCTTCTTCAAATGCAGTTTGGAATTTTTCCAGATCAGCTAACCATTTCTCATTATGATCTGTTAAATCCGTACTACTTTCCATACGATGTTTTAAATTACCGTAAGCTGTTTTAATTCTTTCCAGTCCGTTATTTGTGCTTTGTAATAACTCTTCACTGAAATTAATTGGGTGACGATAATGTACTGATAGCATAAAGAATCTAATTAACTGCGGATCATATTGCTTAATGATATCGTGAACTAAAATGAAGTTCCCAAGTGACTTAGACATTTTCTCATTATTAATATTAATATATCCATTGTGCATCCAATAACGTGCAAATGTTTTTCCTGTTAATGCCTCAGACTGCGCGATTTCATTCTCATGATGAGGAAATGCCAAGTCTTGACCACCAGCGTGAATATCAATTGTGTCCCCTAAGTATTTACGTGCCATTGCCGAGCATTCGATATGCCAGCCTGGACGACCTTGACCCCAAGGGCTTTCCCAGAAGATTTCTCCTTCTTTCGCAGCTTTCCATAGAGCAAAATCAAGAGGGTCTTGTTTCTTTTCCCCTACTTCAATACGCGCACCGTGACGTAAGTCCGCGATCGGTTGATGTGATAACTTACCGTACCCTTCGAATTCCTTCGTTCTAAAGTACACATCCCCTTCTGATTCATATGCATATCCTTTATTCACAAGTTCTTGAATAAACTCAATAATAATATCCATATTTTCTGTTACACGCGGATGAACTGTTGCATGTTTGCAACCTAATGCCGTTACATCTTCAAAGTACGCTTCCACGAAACGGTCCGCAATTGTCGGCACATCTTCACCTAACTCATTTGCTGCTTTAATTAATTTATCATCTACATCAGTAAAGTTAGATACATACTGCACATCGTACCCTTTATATTCTAAATAACGGCGCACTGTATCAAATACCATAGGTGGTCTTGCATTCCCGATGTGAATATAGTTATAAACTGTAGGTCCGCATACATACATCTTTACCTTATTTTCTTCTAATGGAGTAAACTCTTCCTTTTGACGTGTTAACGTATTATAAATGTGAATAGTCATTTTTATCCTTCCTTTCTACCTTTACTTCAAGTTGTTTTTTCAATTTATCAAGTTCTACTTCCATGACCTTTAATTTATCAAAAATTGGGTCTGGAAGGTCGGAATGATTTAATTCTTGACCGATCTTTACTCCATTTTGAATAACGACTCGGCCAGGTATACCTACAACTGTAGAATGTGCAGGGACTTCTTTTAATACGACAGAACCTGCTCCAATTTTAGAGTTCTCTCCAACTGTAATAGAACCCAGTACTTTAGCACCTGTTGCAATTAATACATTATCCTGAATTGTAGGGTGCCTCTTTCCCTTTTCTTTACCCGTACCACCTAATGTAACTCCTTGATAGATCGTTACATTATCACCAATTTCGCACGTTTCTCCAATTACAACCCCCATTCCATGGTCAATGAAAAAACGACGACCAATTGTTGCTCCTGGATGAATCTCAATGCCAGTAAAGAAACGACTAACTTGTGAGATCCAACGTGCAATAAAGAAGAAATTCTTTTTATAAAAAGCATGTGCAATTCGATGGGCCCAAACTGCATGTAATCCAGAGTAAGTCAAAATGACTTCGAAATAACTTCTTGCCGCTGGATCCTGTTCAAAAACGACTTCAATATCTTCCCGAAGCCTCTTAAACATCGACGTTCCCTCCCCTTTATGGGCTGCTTTTTCGAGTGAACTAACTCCCTACTTATCCCCCTAAATCTTTATACACGTGGATAAAGTGAAACTTTAATCAGTGGGGGTTTTCTTCACCCCCCACTGATTATCAGCCCTCACCAATCGGATTTTTATGGGCAGCCCGACCCCCACCTAACTTCTTTGCTTTCGCTGAATTTTGAGGTGGGGGTCTTACTGCCCATTAAAGTCGGATAAAACTTATACTCATACCCAGTTTTACGGTATAAAAAAAGACGCCTCTGTCATATTGACAGAGACGCCTTATAAGCGCGGTTCCACTCTGTTTAGGCTAAAAAAAGCCTCAAACTCATCTCTGATAACGGTGTACACCGCTTCTGCTTACTTTATCCTAAGACGTTTCGCAAAACCATTTGCTGTTCAGCAGAAGACTCGAAGGGGCATTTCAAAAATCCGCTTATAAACCACTTCCAGCCTAAGGTGGTTCTCTCTGTAAAAAGCCTGATTTTCTACTTCTCCTTCTCGTCGCTTTTCCTTATTAGGTTTTAAGTATACTTATTATATTTCTAAACCTAGAAAATGTTAACCAATTACTTTTTGAAGACGATTTAAAACTTTTTCTTTTCCAAGAAGTGCAATAGCATTAGGAAGCTCTGGGCCGTGTGTTTGACCAGTAGTTGCAACACGGATTGGCATAAATAAGTTTTTACCTTTATGACCTGTTTCCTTTTGAACCGCTTTAATAGCTGCCTTAATTGCTGCCGGTTCCATAGCTTCTAGTGCTTCTACTTGACCAGCAAATGCACGAAGTACTTCAGGTACTTGTTCACCTTTTAATACTTCTTGTCCTTCTTCTTCATAATCAACATGATCTTTGAAGAACATTTCAGAAAGCTCTACAATTTCAGCTCCAAAGCTCATTTGTTCATGATATAACGCAATTACATCACGAATCCAAGCTTGTTCTTGTTCACTTAAAGTTTCACCTATACGTCCAGCTTTCACTAAATGCGGTAAGCTTAATTCTACCACCGTATCTAAATCTTGCTTTTTCATATATTGGTTGTTCATCCATTTTAGTTTTTGAGAATCAAATAATGCAGGTGATTTTGATAAACGAGCTGCATCGAACATTTTGATAAACTCTTCTTGAGAGAAGATTTCTTCTTCTCCTACTGGCGACCAACCTAGTAGTGCAATAAAGTTAAAGATTGCTTCTGGAAGATATCCAAGCTCTTTATATTGCTCAATAAATTGAATAATAGATTCATCACGCTTACTTAATTTTTTACGGCTTTCATTTACAATTAAAGTCATATGACCGAATTGTGGAATATCCCAACCGAAAGCTTCATAAATCATCATTTGTTTTGGCGTGTTTGAAATATGATCATCACCACGAAGTACGTGTGTAATTTCCATTAAGTGATCATCTACTGCTACTGCAAAGTTATAAGTTGGAATCCCATCTTTTTTCACGATAACGAAATCACCGAAATCATTTGAATGGAATGCAACTTCATCTTTTACAATATCTTTAAATGTGTAATCACGGTCAGCTGGTACACGGAAACGAATACTTGGAATACGTCCCTCAGCTTCAAATTCTTTCACTTGCGCTTCAGTTAAATCACGGTGGTTACCTGCATAACGAGGTGTTTCACCACGAGCAATTTGCCCTTCGCGTTCTGCTTCTAGCTCTTCTTCTGTCATGTAACATTTGTAAGCTAAACCACGCTCTAATAAATCTTCATATAACTTTTTATAAATATCTAGACGCTCTGTTTGACGATATGGTCCAAATTCACCACCAACATCAACACCTTCATCCCAGTCCATACCGAGCCATTTCAAGTATTTTAATTGGCTTTCTTCTCCACCAGCAACATTACGTTTTACATCAGTATCTTCAATACGAATAATAAACTTACCATCTTGATGACGAGCAAATAAATAATTAAATAATGCCGTACGCGCATTTCCGATATGTAAGTGTCCTGTTGGACTTGGCGCATAGCGCACTCTCACTTGCTTTTCCATAATTGGTACACCTTCCATTCTTAATGTCAACACATTCTATAATTGTACACCAAAAAAATGTGATTATCCATCTTACGAATTAAAAACCATTATTTTTTCTGTAATAAAACAACTGCTTGAGAAGCAATTCCTTCTTCTCTACCTGTAAATCCTAATTTTTCTGTTGTTGTTGCCTTTACATTGATATTATCAATAGACGTTTCTAATAGTTCACTAATGCGTTTACGCATACTTTCAATATGTGGTGCCATTTTTGGCTTTTGAGCAATAATTGTACAATCTAAATTTCCTAATTCATAACCTTGTTCACGCACAAATTCCCAAACCTTTTGCAACAATACAGCTGAATCAGCATCTTTAAAGGCAGGGTCTGTATCAGGGAAATGTTTTCCGATATCTCCTGCTGCAATTGCACCTAAACACGCGTCCGCGATCGTATGTAACAATACGTCTGCATCAGAGTGACCGATTAATCCTTTTTCATGAGGAATTGTAATCCCGCCAATAATTAACGGTCTACCTTCCGCAAATTCATGTACATCAAAACCTTGTCCAATTCGAAACATTTTTTACATCCTCCTCGAGCTAAACTACTGAGCTTTATGATTCTATATTATATCGCTATCCTTATAAAGAAAAGCCCGGCTGTTGCCGAGCTTTTCTTCTCTATAATCATTGCTATCATTTCTTTTGAACGTGAAGAAAACTTTCAGCAATTAGTAAATCCTCTGGAGTCGTCACTTTAATATTATAGTAACTCCCCCCTACTACACCTACTTGCTTCCCGATACGTTCTACGAGACTTGCATCATCTGTACCAAGAAAACAACTCTGTTTCGCACTTCTATGAGCTTCTAACAAAAGAGAAACAGAGAACCCTTGTGGTGTTTGTACAGCTTTAAGCTGAGATCTTTCTACCGTTTCAACAACAACACCCTGCTCTACTTTCTTAACAGTATCTTTCACTGGCACCGCACAAATGGAAGCTCCATATTTTTCTGCTGCAGTTAATACATCTTGAATCACTTTATTCGTTACGAACGGGCGCGCACCGTCATGTACAAGAACATACTCAACATCACTCGTATGCTGAATCGCGTTATATACACTATCTTGTCTTTCAGCTCCACCTTGAATAAATTGTACTGGCTTTTCAACCGGATACTTCTGCATTAACTCTTCAAAATACGGACGCTCTTCTTCGTTAATTGCCATAATAATATTTTTACATGCTTTATCCTTTTCAAAAGCACGTAACGTATGCACAATAATTGGTACTTCATTAATAAGTAAGAACAACTTATTTTTGCCAGCACCCATCCGCTTTCCTTGACCCGCTGCTGGAATAATTAATGTATACATATTAATAATCCTCTACTTATAATGCTTTTTCTAATAATTTACGTTTGGCAAAAATCATACGCCCCGCCGATGTTTGTAACACACTCGTAACGAGTACATCGAGTTGTGAGCCTACATATTCTCTACCATCTTCTACTACAATCATTGTGCCATCATCTAAATATGCCACACCTTGATTTTGTTCTTTTCCATCTTTTACAACATAAACACTTAGTTCTTCACCTGGGAGTACAACAGGTTTAATTGCATTAGCTAAATCGTTAATATTTAACACCGTTACCCCTTGTAATTCAGAGACCTTGTTTAAGTTGAAGTCATTCGTTACTACCGTTCCACCAGTGATTTTCGCTAACTTTACAAGTTTGCTATCCACTTCCTGAATATCATCGAAATCACCTTCATAAATTTCTACCGGAATCGGCATCTCTTTTTGAATACGATTTAAAATATCTAATCCTCTGCGACCACGATTACGTTTTAAAGCATCAGAAGAATCGGCAATGTGCTGAAGTTCTTCTAACACGAATTGTGGAATGACAATTGTTCCCTCTAAAAACTTTGTTTGGCAAATATCAGCAATACGTCCATCGATAATTACACTTGTATCAAGAATTTTCCAATGCGCTAAAGATTCTTCTACCTCATTTTCTGGTTCTTCATTCTCACTATTATTATTTTTCTTCTTCCCACGTTGTGGTAATGTAAATAATCCTAGCAATTCATTCCTCTTTTTAAACCCTACTTGGAATCCTAAATATCCTAGTAAAAGAGTAAAGAACACTTGCAACACTGTACTAATAACTGGAATTGTAAATTCACGAATTGGTATTAAAATTAAATACGCAACAATAAGCCCAGAGATTAAACCTAATGTACCAAATAAAACATCTGCTACAGGCGCCTTTACAAGAGCCTCTTCAATATGCTTAATAAGTTGAACAATATAATCTACAAGCCAAAATGTTGTTAAAAATAAAATAATTGCACCAATAATTGCACGAACATACGATCCTTCCAATAAAGGAACGGCACCGATGTCTAATACATTAATAACCTTTGGGATTAAGTAAATCCCTAACGCTCCCCCGATTACTAAAAAGAAGAGCTGTACAATCCGTTTTAACATCCAACCACCTCCTACTCATTATTAACCATTGTTTCGCTAATCAAAACGCCGAATGCAAAAGCGGACGTGTTTTTTTATAAATAGTTTTATTTACCAATATATCATATCATATACCAAAAATGTTCTAGTGTCGTTATATTATGGAATCAATGTAATATTCTTAATTGTGTCTACTCATATAGAGATGCTCTTGAATTCTTTTTAGGCCTTCTCGTATTTTCTTCGCCCTGACTTCTCCAATTCCTTCTACATCATCTAATTCATTAATAGTTGCACGACAAACACCCTGCAAGGTTTTAAATCGATTAATTAAATTTTCAATGATAAGTGGTGGAACACGCGAAATTTTGCTTGTGATTCGGTATCCTCTCGGCGTCACACTTTCTTCTAAACTCGTTTGTCCCGGGTATCCGAGCAATTTAACTAAATCACTATCCTCTAGAAGTTGTGTATTCGCAAGCTCTTGTAACTTTTTCAAAATTTGATGATGGTCTTGTGTTTTTTCTTGATAGTAATCTTTAATTAATAGCGCTGCCTCTGCTTCTAAGTCGGCTAGTAGTTCCGTAAGTTGTAAACGAATTAACCTACCTTCTGTTCCCAATTCATGAATATAGCTCAATATTTCATTTTTAATACGTAGTACCATTTCAACACTATGTAAAACATGAACCACCTCGGACATTGTAACAACCTCTTCAAATTCTAGAATGCCCAAATTCGTAATCCCATCATTCCATACAGCCTTATATTTTTCTAACGTTTGAATAGCTTGGTTTGCCTTTGTTAAAATAACACCTATATCTTTTAGTGTATAACGTAAATTCCCTTGGTATAGCGTAATTACGTTACGTCTTTGTGAAATAGCCACAACAAGGCTACCTGTCTGCTTTGCTACGCGCTCCGCCGTTCGGTGGCGCATACCTGTCTCAATAGAGTCGATAGATGACTCTGGAACTAACTGTGCGTTCGCAATCAAAATTTTACTTCCAGTTTCATTTAAAATAAGTGCCCCATCCATTTTTGCTAATTCGTATAAACTAGCCGGAGAAAATGCACAATTAATATGAAAACCTCCATCAACAATACTTTTAATCTGCTCATTATATCCAAGAACAATTAATCCCCCTGTTTGTGCGCGAAGTACATTATCTATCCCTTCGCGCAGTGGTGTTCCCGGGGCCACAAGTTGTAAAATATTAATCATACTTTTGACACGTTGCTTGTTTTCTTCCATAGCCTAGCCTCCTAATGTCAAACGAAGCGCTTCTCCTAAATTAGATACACCAACTACCTCAATCCCATCTGGAATTGTCCATCCTCCCAAGTTTTTTCTAGGAATAATAGCACGTTGAAATCCTAATTTAGCTGCTTCTTGTACACGTTGTTCGATTCTTGATACTCTTCTTATTTCTCCAGTTAATCCTACTTCTCCTATTACTGCATCGGTTGGTGCCGTTGATTTATCTCTAAAACTTGAAGCTATACTTAAAGCGACAGCTAAATCAATTGCTGGTTCATCTAACTTCAAACCACCTGCTACTTTTAAATATGCATCCTGATTTTGCAATAATAAGCCTGTTCTTTTTTCTAGCACTGCCATAATAAGCGATACACGATTATGATCAATTCCCGTTGCCATTCTTCGCGGGTTTCCAAAACTAGTAGGGGAGATTAATGCTTGTATTTCTACTAAAACTGGTCTTGTTCCTTCCATTGAGGCAACCACTGTTGATCCTGCAACCCCAACTGGTCTTTCCTCAAGAAAAATTTCAGAAGGGTTTAATACTTCTGCAAGGCCAAGCTCTTTCATTTCAAAAATACCCATTTCATTCGTAGAACCAAAACGATTCTTTACTGCTCGCAAAATACGGTATGTATGATGACGGTCTCCTTCAAAGTAAAGAACTGCATCGACCATATGTTCTAACATACGAGGTCCTGCAATCGCTCCCTCTTTTGTCACATGTCCAACGATAAAAATAGGGATTCCTTTCGTTTTTGCAAGTTTCATTAATTCCGCTGTACATTCACGAACTTGTGCCACACTTCCCGGCGCTGATGTTACTTCAGGTAGATGTATTGTTTGAATAGAGTCAATAACAACAAAGGCTGGGTTCACCTCTTCAATATGTGTTGCAATTCGCTGTAAATCCGTCTCTGATACAACAAATAGATTACTACCATTTACATGTAAACGATCCGCACGCAGTTTAATCTGTTTTGCTGATTCTTCACCTGATATATATAGGACATCATATGAAGAATCTGCTAATTGCGATGATATTTGTAACAGTAACGTTGATTTTCCAATCCCGGGGTCTCCACCAATCAGTACTAAGGATCCATCTACAATCCCGCCACCAAGTACACGGTTAAATTCTTGAAATTTTGTTTCAATACGCGCCTCAGACTTTGTTTCCACTTCTGTTAGACGCCTTGGTTTTGTTACTTCTGTTTGAATTGCATTGGCATAATTAAGGCGCCTTGATGATACAACCGGTTCCATCTCTTCAACAAGCGTATTCCATTGACCACATCCAGGGCATTTCCCCATATATTTTGGTGACTGATACCCACACTCTTGACATGTAAATTTTGTTTTCTTTTTAGCCATATCGTTTTATATCTCACTTCACTTTCATCTATAAACAATTTATCCTTGTCGTACAAGAAAGAGGGCTATCTCGTAGCCCTCTTAGTTTGTCTATACTTATTTTACCTTTTCAGCACTATGAATGACAAATGATTCTCCTTCAACATCAAAGATAACTTTTTGTCCTTTCTCAATAGCACCTTTTAAAAGTTCTTCCGATAGTCTATCTTCTACATGTTTCTGAATTGCTCTACGAAGCGGACGAGCACCGTACTCTCGGTCAAACCCTTTATCAGCAATAGCCGAAATCGCTCCTTCTGTTAAATGCAATTCAATTTCTTGCTCTTTTAAGCGATTTACTAACTGATTTACCATAAGTGTTACAATCTCTTGAATATGTTTTTTCTCAAGCATATGGAACACGATAATTTCATCAATACGGTTTAAGAATTCTGGACGGAATGCCTTTTTCAGTTCATCCATTACTTTACCTTTCATATCTGAATAATCGCGGCTCTCATCTTGTACGTTAAATCCAAGATGTTTATTACGTTTTAACGCTTCTGCACCAACGTTAGATGTCATAATAACAATTGTATTACGGAAATCAACTGTACGCCCTTTAGAATCTGTTAAGCGACCATCTTCTAATACTTGTAGTAAAATGTTAAACACATCAGGATGAGCTTTCTCTACTTCATCTAATAAGACAACTGAATATGGCTTACGGCGAACCTTTTCTGTTAATTGTCCACCTTCTTCATATCCAACATATCCTGGAGGAGATCCAACTAAACGAGAAGTAGAATGCTTCTCCATGTACTCAGACATATCGATGCGAATCATTGCATCCTCATCACCGAACATAGATTCTGCCAACGCTCTTGCTAGCTCCGTTTTACCTACACCTGTTGGTCCTAAGAAAATAAATGAACCAATCGGACGTTTCGGATCTTTCAAGCCTGCTCTAGCACGACGAACAGCTTTCGCTACAGCTACTACCGCTTCATCTTGACCGATCACACGATCGTGAAGAATTGATTCTAAGTTTAATAATTTATCAGTCTCTGTTTGTGCAAGTTTAGAAACCGGGATACGAGTCCACGTAGAAACGACATTTGCAATATCTTCTACTGTCACTTCTGAGTTTTCTTTTCCTTGTTGCTCTTTCCATTGACGCTTCGTATCTTCTAACTTCTCACGTAAGCGTTGTTCCATATCACGTAACGAAGCAGCTTTTTCAAATTCTTGACTTTGTACAGCTGCATCTTTTTCTTTCCTAATTTCCTCAAGCTTCACTTCAAGCTCTTTTAGATTTGGTGGTGTTGTATAAGAGCGTAAGCGCACCTTTGAAGCAGCTTCATCAATTAAATCAATTGCTTTATCTGGTAAGAAACGATCTGTAATGTAACGATCTGAAAGCTTTACAGCTGCATCAATTGCATCATCTGTAATAGATACGCGGTGATGTGCCTCATAACGATCGCGTAAACCTTTCAAAATTTGAGTTGATTCATCTAAACTTGGCTCATCAACATGAATTGGTTGGAAACGTCTCTCTAAAGCTGCGTCTTTTTCAATATATTTGCGATATTCATCTAACGTTGTCGCCCCAATACATTGTAATTCTCCACGAGCTAAAGATGGTTTTAAAATGTTAGATGCGTCAATAGCACCTTCTGCGCCGCCTGCACCAATTAATGTATGAAGTTCATCAATAAATAGAATGATATTTCCTGCTTGGCGGATTTCATCCATTACTTTCTTCAAACGGTCTTCAAATTCACCACGGTATTTCGTTCCGGCTACCACTGTGCCCATATCTAGTGTCATAACACGCTTATCTCTTAAAGTTTCAGGAACTTCATTATTTACGATTTGTTGTGCTAATCCTTCTGCAATTGCCGTTTTACCTACACCAGGCTCCCCAATTAATACAGGGTTGTTTTTTGTTCTACGACTTAAAACTTCAATTACACGTTGAATTTCTTTACCACGTCCAATAACAGGATCTAAACGATTTTCACGTGCAACAACTGTTAAATCACGTGCTAAGCTATCAAGTGTTGGTGTATTTGCATTTGTTGAAGAACCACCTTGATGACCTGAACTTGCTTCATTACTTCCAAGAAGTTGCAATACTTGTTGTCTTGCCTTATTTAAGCTAACACCTAAGTTATTTAAAACACGTGCTGCTACCCCTTCACCTTCGCGGATTAAACCAAGTAAGATATGTTCTGTTCCAACATAAGAATGACCTAATTTGCGAGCTTCATCCATAGACAACTCAATAACCTTTTTAGCACGCGGTGTATAATGTACAGTTTGAGAAGCTTCTGTTCCGCGCCCAATTAACGCTTCTACCTCTTTTTGAACTTTCTCCGGGCTTAATCCAAGAGCAATCAACGCTTTTGCTGCAATCCCTTCACCTTCGCGGACAAGCCCAAGTAAAATATGTTCTGTTCCAATATTGTTATGCCCAATACGAATCGCTTCCTCTTGAGATAAAGCTAATACTTTCTGTGCTCTTTCTGTAAATCTTCCAAACATCATAGAAATCGCCTCCTACTTGCGCTTAGTTTTTTCAATACGTAATCGCTCACGGATTAAGGTTGCTCTTCGATAATCTCTTTCTTCTGGTCCTAAAGGTCCTCCTGCATATTGTTGTAAAATGCCTGGTTGTGTAAGAACCATTAGCTCAGTCAAAATATTTCTCGATATACCTTTTATATATCCTAAATCAATACCAAGTCGTAAATCTGATAAGCAATTGGCTGCTTCCGCAGATTGAATTAAACGACTGTTGGCTAGTATGCCATAAGAGCGATAAACTTTATCTTCAAGCTCAATACTTGAATTTTGTACAATTAATTCTCTAGCCATCTTTTCTTGCTGTATGATTTGTTGAATGACACTCTTTAAATCTGCAATAATATCTTCTTCAGATTTTCCTAGCGTCATTTGGTTTGACACTTGAAATATATTACCTAACGCTTCGCTACCTTCACCGTATATTCCTCTTACTACTAACCCTAATTTTTGAATTACTTGTATAATACGGCTAATTCTTTTCGTCAAAACGAGCCCCGGTAAATGAATCATTACAGAAGCCCTCAATCCTGTACCAACATTAGTAGGGCAGCTTGTAATATATCCAAGTGATTCATCAAAAGCATATTCAACCTCTTTCTCAATCCAATTATCTATTTGATTGGCACTTTGAAGAGCCTCTGATAACTGCAATCCTGAAAATAAGCACTGAATCCGAATATGGTCTTCTTCATTCAGCATAACACTAATATGTTCGCTTTCTGACAATAGACATGCTCCATATTCTGTTCCTGCAAGGTTGGGACTAATTAAATGCTTTTCAACTAATACTCTCCTTTGAAGAGGCGTTAATTCATTCATTTTTAATAGCTCAAACTCTCCAAAAGGTTCTACCGTTTTATTTATAAATTCCTTTTTAAATAATTCTTGAATCAGTTTAGCTTCTTCTTCATTTTGCATAGTAGAGAATTGATATTTTTTAAAATTACGAGCCAAACGAATTCGACTACTTAAAACAATATCAGAATCAGGGCCATCCCCCTTCATCCACGGACTAATCGCTTCATTCATAATTTTGTCCAGTGACATAGAACTATTCCCCCTCTCTATGCTCACTAAGCTGATTTTCAAGGTTTCTAATTTTATCCCTTATTTCAGCAGCTTTCTCAAATTCCTCTTTCTGTACGTATTGTTTCAGAATGAGTTTTAGTTCATCTAATTCTTTCTTTAAGTGAATATTTCCTTCTATACGCTCCGGAATTTTTCCACAATGATCTGTATGCCCGCCGTGAAGACGTTTTAATAACGGCTTTACATGTTCCTTAAATGTATCGTAACAAGAAGCACATCCAAAGCGTCCTACCTTTGTAAGTTGCTCATATGTCATTTTACAATCTGGACATCTTAATATATTTGTGTTCGAAAATCCGCTTTTTCCTTCTTCAAACATTGTTGATTCACCGTGTAATAACCCAGCAAATAAATCATGGAATGAAAAGTTAGACTGCGATGATTGAAAGAAAGACGTATAGCCACTTTGTTCTGCACATTGCTCACAAAGATGAACTTCCGCCTTGTTTTCGTTAATTACTTTTGTATAATGTAAAGTTGCTGGTCTTATATTACAGTTTTGACAAGTCATCACTATCCCCACCTTTACAACAGGAACGATCTATCTCATAGTACTTTTCATACATTACTAGACTGTTCACTTTCCTTTATTCGTTTACATAAAAGTGCGTGTTCTTTTTTCAAAACTTCTACAATATTTAACTGCCTTATCTCTTAGTTATTATTCTTTTACAAAAGCTGTATTTATTTATATTTCAGTGTTCTTAACATTGCGCATAATATTCGAGCCCTAAGTTCATCTCGAGAAGGGACATCCATTGATAATACAGAACGATCTAGTACGCTTAACATAAGTTTAGCTTCACGATTCGTTATGATTCCCTCTTCTATTAAACGTATAATCATACTCTCTGCATTTCCTTGCGCAACGCTATGATCAATCATATGAAGCATTTGATCAATAATGTCTATATCGTCATGCAGTTTGACTTTTATAATGCGAATGTAACCTCCTCCACCACGTTTACTTTCTACTACAAATCCTCTTTCTAACGTAAAACGGGTATTGATTACATAATTGATTTGAGATGGTACGCACTCGAATCGATCCGCAATCTCATTTCTTTTGATTTCAATCACATTATTATTACTTAAGTCAATAACTTGCTTTAGATATTGCTCAATGATATCAGATATATTTCTCATTTATCCGCCACCTTTATTGACTTTGACTATCTTTGACTTTAATTATATACGTATTAATAAAATTTGCAACTCTTTTGCTTATTTACTATCCTAGCCACATTCTACTGTATTTAATCAAAATAATACTTATTTAAATACATTTTTAATTACTATGGATTATAAAAGAAAACACGAAAAAACACGAGTCATTTGACTCGTGTTTAATTGCTTGGCGACGTCCTACTCTCACAGGGACAAGGTCCCAACTACCATCGGCGCT
>NZ_JBVVXV010000024.1:0-52363 GCF_055902415.1 Bacillus sp. SSR7
TAGCCAAGGCTAAGGAAGAAGCAAAAGCACAAGAAATAGCCAAAGCTAGGGAAGAAGCGAAAGCACAGGAAATAGCCAAGGCTAAGGAAGAAGCGAAAGCACGAGAAATAGCCAAGGCTAAGGAAGAAGCAATAAAGGCAAAAGAAGAGTCTAAAAATAACACACAGTCCGCTAAACGTGAATTAACGGTGGTGGCGACAGCATATACTGCTGATCCAAGTGAAAATGGTACATATGGTGGACGCGTTTTAACTGCGATGGGGCATGATTTAACGGCTAATCCGAATATGAGAATTATCGCAGTTGATCCGAAAGTAATCCCATTAGGATCTAAAGTATGGGTAGAAGGTTATGGAGAAGCAATCGCTGGAGATACCGGAAGTGCAATTAAAGGTAATCGCATTGATGTATTAATGGGTTCAAAAAGTAAAGCGATGAATTGGGGAAGACAAACTGTTAAAGTGAAGATTCTATAATAAATCTAGAATATAACATAATGAAAATAAGACTGACATATTCTGTCGGTCTTATTTTCGTACCAAGACAGCATTAAGAATTGCATCAAATATATCTTTTTGCGTGAAGTTATCTGTAAAAATAGTTTCCTTAGCAACTTCAATTGTATCATGAGGATTATACCATTTTTGTAAGGAATCCTCACCAAATTCATGCCGCTTTTCTCTTGTGTTATGTCGTCGAATCGTTTCTTTTAACGATAAATCAAAGTAATATGTATACGCGTTTCCTTCAAAATAATGTATTAATTCTTTTAACATTTCACCGTATCTTCGACTGTTTAAAATACCTTCTAAAATAACAAACTCACATTTTCCTTTTCCGTACTTTGTAATTTCAAATAGTAAATCATGTGATAAATTACCCATCGTGTCGTGTACTCTAAGCATATCTCTACGTACAACATCCTGTGATACCAAAAGTGTACCTTGTCCGAAATATTTTTGTAGTTGCTTTGCGATTGTTGTTTTACCGCTTGCGGAGTTTCCTCTAAGGATGATTAAAGTTGATTTAAGTATAGGATTAGACATAATATATTCCCCCAACGTGAATGATTATATAGAAAATTTTAACAAATAAAGTGGGGGAAGTGTATAATCAATATGTTGGAAATATAAAGGAGGCAGCTAAATGAGAGAGAAATTAAAAAAAGCACAACCTATATGGAAACGAACATGGTTTCGCTATCTAGGGGTATTTTTAATTGTGCAATTACTATTTATTATTTGTGAAATGACTGCATGGGCACCAAACTTTAAACCTAGTGGAGAGTATTTAAATAAAATTTTACATTCTCAATTTTTCACGGAATGGTTCACGCCATATAAAATCCCTCATTTTAATTTGTTTACAGCTCTTTTTGCGATTACATTGTTACCATACGCACTAATAGGGGCGATGAAAGATTTCACAGCAAGAAAAAATATAAATAATTAAAAAGAGGTGCTATATGCTATTTCAAAAAGATAATGTATCGGTTAGGTACGTAATAGAAGAGGATGCACCAATCATTTCAAAATGGTTAACAGACCAAGAAGTACTGGAGTATTACGAAGGAAGAGATAATCAGCAATCAGTAGAAATGGTACTGGATCATTTTATACATAATCCAAATAGTCATGAAAATAGATGTTTAATAGAGTTTGAGGATGTGCCAATTGGTTATATTCAAATGTACCCAATTGATTCTGAGTGGAAAACATTATATGGCTATGAAGCGTCACAAAATGTATGGGGAATGGATCAATTTATCGGAGAGCCAACTTATTGGGGAAAAGGAATTGGAACAAAACTTGTTAAGGCAGCAATTACATACATTTTGAGTGAAATGGGAGCAGCAGCAATCGCAATGGACCCGAAAGTAAATAATGAACGTGCAATAAAGTGTTATGAAAAATGCGGATTTAAAAAGGTGAAGATTTTAAAGGAACACGAACTGCATGAAGGGGTATTAGAAGATTGTTGGATGATGGAATATAAACGTATAGAGGATAGGTGATAAAAGTGAAGGCGCTACTTGTATTAGATATGCAGAAGGGAATTTTAGAGTGTAAGGATTTTTCTATTGAAAAAGAGTTAATTGCAAATGTTTTAAAACAATTTAAAGCGGAGAATGAACCTATTATTTTCTTAAAACACAGAGATCATAATCCAGAAAGTACGTTGTATTATGAATCAACTGGAAGTGAATTGGTAGAAGAATTTACTGGGTTTGCGGATTATATAGCTGAGAAGACGACACCTAGTGCGTTTAAAGATACAAGTGTTGAAGAAATATTAACGAAACATAAAGTTGATCATGTTGTTATCGTTGGATTTAATACGGAATTTTGTTGTTTATTTACAAGTATCGCTGCTTTTGAAAAAGGATATAAAGTTACAGTTATTGAAGATGCGACGGGAACGGCTAATGATGAAGAAGTATATGAAATGCCTGGGCTAGATATAAAGGACTTCGTCGGATCAATCTTGAATTGGTCCAGTGTAATTGAAGTACTATATTATGATGAATATGTAGAGGCCTATACAAACAAAGGGAGCTATGCGAAATGAAAACAGCATTAATTGTAATCGATGTGCAAACGGGAATGTATACAGTAGGAATGCCTGTACATAATGGGGAAAAGTTTTTACAAACATTACAAGAGCTTATTGGGGAATGCCGTTTAAATGATATACCGGTTATTTATGTACAACATAACGGACCGAAAGATCATCCTTTGGAAAAAGGTACAGATGGTTGGAAAATTCATGTGGCAATTGCTCCGCAAGATGGTGACAGTATCGTTGAAAAGACGACGCCAGATTCATTCCATAAAACCAATTTAAACGAAGTATTACGAGAAAAAGGAATTGAGCACGTTATTATTTCAGGCATGCAAACGCAATACTGTGTGGATACGACAACACGCCGAGCGTATAGTGAAGGGTATAAAGTAACGTTAGTGAGTGATGCACATAGTACGTTTGATACAGAAGTATTACGTGCTGAAGACATTGTGAAGCATCATAACGTAGTGTTTGGAGCGTTTGCTAATGTTGTTGCGTTAAAAGATTTGATAGTGACTGCCTCTAAATAAGAGGCAGTTTTTTATTAGAAGAAACCGTTTCAAAAAATGTCGGTAAGTCGATATAATTTCACATACCATATTGAAAACAAAAAAAAAGGAGCACCACATAATTAAAAAGGGCGCTCCTGCATCAAAATATTACTTCTTCTTATCTTTATCCAATATATTCTGTTCTTCCGCAAACTCCGTACCATATGCGAAGCGACGATTAATACGAATATTATCGTTGTGGTGCCTTGTGTGAGAGCCAGAGAAACGATGAACGATTACTTCAGATAATGTAAAGACAATCGCGGAAAGGAAACTGCCCCAGGCAATTTGCATGTAATTGTCTAATAAAATATTACCGAAAATCCATACGCTTAAATATGTTAGTAAGAAATCCGACATAATGGCACCGGTATTGCCGATTCGATTTAATATGATTTTATCAACGAACATATAAGATACGATTGTTACAAAGAGACTAAATGAAATAATTTGGACGAACGTTGCAGGGAAAAATAAAGCGAGTCCAATACTAAATGCGATAATGCACGATATAAACTTGATGAGCACTACAGTAAAACCATTCAATATATACACCTCCGATTTATACATAGTTTTACAATAAATTTAGAAGTTCATACATTGTAACGAGTATATTTACATAAAACTTTTTCACGTTCGTTTTTTGTCTAAATATTAAAAAAACAAAGAAAAAATGTTATAGTAAAATGAGAGTATATGACATTTTTAGGTAAGGGGGAATCCTGGGTGTGGATTACTTCAGAAGTAGAAATTCCAGACGAGTTAATTGATCATCTTGAACAAGGAAAGTTAGTATTATTTGTTGGAGCGGGAGTTTCTATGAAAGGGAAATCAAACTTACCGAATTTTGATGATCTTGTTGATGAAATTGCGAAAAAGTTATATGTAGAAAAACGTGAAATAACAGAACCACATGATTATTATCTTGGTAAAATTGCGAAATCAAAAGGTGTACATCAAGTTGCAAGAGATCTAGTTCATATAGAAAAGTCAAAACCGAATCCGCTTCATTATGCAATTCCGAGGTTGTTTCCTTTAGATACGGAAGTTCGTATTGTAACGACAAATTTTGATCGACATTTTACAACTGCGATAAAAGAAATGAATAGAGAATTAAACGTATATTACGCACCTGCGTTACCTACAGGTAGAGCGTTTAAAGGACTCGCTTACATACATGGCAATATAGAACAAGAGAAAGAAGCATTAATTTTAACAGATGGTGATTTTGGAAGGGCTTACTTGACGGAAGGATGGGCGAGAAGATTTTTAGTTGATTTATTCTCGAATTATACCGTTTTGTTCGTTGGATATAGCCATAATGATCCAGTAATGAAATATTTAGCAACTGGTTTACCACCAAGTACAAGGCGTTATGCATTTGTCGCACAAGGAGAAAATACATATCATTGGGAGCATTTAGGAATACGGCCGATTGTATATCCGAATAAAGGTAATAATCATCAGTCTCTCGTTAAAGCAGTAAAACGATGGGCGGAGTTAATGGGTGATAATTATATTACGAAACGAATGCGCATTCGTGACATAGTAACAGTTCCACCTTCTGTAGAGCAGGAACAATTATCATACATAAAACAATCCATTAAAAAAATTGAAACAGTCCGCTACTTCGTTGAATTTGCTCATGATTATGAATGGGTGGAATGGCTTGAAGCGGAAGGAAAATTACAAAATTTATTTTTAATTACATCAAACTATAACGAGGTAGATGAGTTACTTGCAAAATGGTTAGTGGAACAATTTCTTTTTAGTCACCAGAAAGAATTATTTCAATTAATTTTTAAAAATCAATCTAAACTATCTCCGTTATTATGGAGAACAATTTGTAGTTACTTAAGTGAGACGAAAATCGAGATGGACCCACTGTTGTTTGCACGGTGGACACTGCTTTTATTAGAAACAGCTGAAAAAGATAGTAAATCAATTGAAACAATTTCTTACTTACTGCAAAAATGTTCTTTTCCTGAGCATAAAGAAATTGCTTTATTGTTATTAACGTTTATTTTGGACGGAAAACTTAAGTTGAAGCGTGAAAGAAAGTGGGGAAATGATACGCAAGAATCAATAGAACTTGAGGAGTCGAGTCGTTTACCCGTGTCTACATTTTCTTATGTGGAGCAAATTTGGAATGAAAAGATGAAACCGCATATTTCTTATTACGCCGTTCCAATTATGATGATGGGAATAGAGAAGTTGCGGATGCTATCACTAAGGCAAACGGCACTAAAAAAAAGGGATAAGGAAAATGTGGAAAAAGAGTTTCAGCAAAATGATCTTGCATTTTTAATTCAAATTGTAAAAGAATGTTTAGCGTATCTATGTGAAAACAATGAGAAAAAAGCAAATTATTATATTACAGAAATGATAGAAGCAAACAGCATACTTCAAAACCGAATTGCAATTGATGCGATGAATAAAAATATATTTGTTAGCGCTGATGAGAAAATAAAATGGTTGTTACAGGAAGGGATTCTTTTAGATGTCACGTATAAACACGAAGTTTTTCACCTTATAAAAAATCATTTCGCATCTTCTTTAGAAAAAACAAAAGAAGAAGTCATTCAAATTGTACTGAAGGATCTTGCAGAGGAGAGGGCATTTGATGTTTGTTTCGTTTTAGATTTGTTATTCAATTGTGATAAAAATAGTCCATCTACAGCAAAAGGTTATGAGTTAATGAAGCAAAAACATCCTCACTTTCATTCTGATCGATATAGTGTACAAAAGAAAGAGGCTGCAGAACAAAGTATTACTTGTAATGTAACTGCTGATGGGTTATTGCAGCTAAAAGATGAGGAAATTATGAAACGAGTTCGCCAATTTTCTCAAGACGGTGTGTTTGAACAACGTCATTTTTTAGAGATGTTATCGAAAGCATGTAAACTGAATACAGAATGGAGTATTTCATTTGCTTATCAATTAGTGGGTATGCATGAAATAAGTAATGAAGTTTGGTTTGTTTGTATTAGAGAGTGGCGAAATAACCGAGGACTGACAAATGAACAAATACAAAAAGTTATTCCTTTGTTGCAGAAATTTGTTAGAAATACTGCTTTTCATTGGTTAATTAGTAGTTTTCTATATGAAATTAGTAATCGATTAGAAGAGTTAGAGGAAAATAGTATACGCAATGTAAAGCGGTTTGCTTTTTCCGTATTCCCTCAAGTCATGAAAAGTGACACGGATTTTAAGCTGGCAAAACAAGATTTTTACAATGAATCAATTCAGCATCCTGTTGGGAAAATGACAGCAGTATTATTAAAACTGTTATCATATGATCATTTATACGATCGTAATGTGTATGAATATTTATTTTTGTTTGAAGAACAAGTAAGAATTAGTACAGAACGGACAAATTTTATGTTAGCGCGTTTAGTAGCAGATATTACATTTCTTTATCATATTGAGAAGCAATGGTGCCGAAAATATTTGTTACCGTACTTAGAGTTAAAGAAGGAAAATGAGATTACGAAATATGCATGGGCCGGCTTATGTTACACACAAATCAATTTACCTTTATTTACAGAAATGAAGAGATTTATTAAGTATGCGGTAGAACATTTGGAAGTATTACATCCGCATACGAGGGAAGCTTTCTTAAAATGGCTCAGTTTTGTATTTATTAAATGTGTCCTGTACTGGGAGCAAAAAACAGACTGGTTATACCCTTTACTGATACGAGAAAATGAAGAAAATAAAATTAAATTTATGCAGTTTTTATGCTATTACGTCAAAACGTTAAGCGCAAAAGAGCAACAAAAATTTTGGGAAGCTTGGCTCAGTATATTTTTGCGAGAACGAACGAAAATGGGTGAAATCACAGCTAGAGAATATGTAATGCTTTTACGTATTATTTTATTTATGGATGAAATAGTAGAAAGAGGTTTATCGATAATTTGTACATCATTTTCGGACGTAAGTGGAAAGGGAAATCAAACGGAGTTAAAACAGTTATTTAATGAAATACTTGAAAAGACAGAGAGTATAAAAATGTATAAAGAGTTGTATGCACACGTGTTTTTCACTTTACTGCAAACGCTTCAGGAAGCGGATTTACTTGAAACGGAAATCATTGAAATAAAAGAATTATTAATCGGGTATAGAGTAGAAAAATGTGTAATAAATGCAATAGATAATGAGATAATTCGCATCGGAATTGTTATGGAGAATTTACAAGAAGAAATGTAGGGCGAAAGTGGAATTTTAAAAAATATATAAAAAGTTGTTGACAGTGTTTTGAAAAGCGTTCTATAATACGAATCATACTTATTCAATTTCAAAAAACATTTGAATAAACAAAGTGCAATGAAGAGATCACAGTAGTGGTTAGTCTTACTGTAACAGAGAGCTGGTGGTTGGTGTGAACCAGTACAGGGATAATCATGAATTACAGTCTTGGAGCATCTTTTTCGTAGTAAAGATAGTAGTATTGTCTTTATGAAGAAAAAGCGGTCAATTGATCGTTAACAGTGAAGAGAGGTAGACGGAAAGTTAGTCTACAACTAGGGTGGTACCGCGATAAATATCGTCCCTACTGATTTATTCAGTAGGGACTTTTGTATTTTAGTGGCCCAACTTGAAAATTAAATATGCATGCGTTGAAAGGAAAAGCAGTAGTTGTTGTTTCCCTGTAACAGAGAGCTGGTGGTTGGTGTGAACCAGTACAAAAACAAGAGCGAATTACAGTCCTAGAGCATCTTTTTCGTAGTAAAGATAGTATATATCTTTATGAAGGGAAAGACGGTCAGATGATCGTTAACAATGAAGAGAGGTAGACGAAAGAAGTCTACAACTAGGGTGGTACCGCGATAAATATCGTCCCTACTGATTGAATCAGTAGGGATTTTTTGTACAAAAAAAGTGGGTTTTTAACTGGTAGATAGTGTCTTTGTACTAATTATTAGTTTAAAATAAGAAGAGGGATCGATTCCACTTTAAATTTGTATAATTGACCAGTTCAGAAAATAGAGAATTTTTCATTCTCTTACTATACTTTTAAAACATTAGAGGAGGATTTCCAAATGGCAAATCATGAATTAGATCAATTACGTAAACAGGTAGATGAAATTAACTTACAACTATTACACCTTTTAAACAAACGTGGTGAAATCGTTCAAAAAATTGGGGAGCAAAAGCAAGTACAAGGTACGAAACGTTTTGATCCAGTACGTGAGCGTGAAGTGCTTGATATGATTGCAGAGAATAACGAAGGACCATTCGAAACATCAACGGTTCAACATATTTTCAAAACAATCTTCAAAGCTAGCTTAGAATTACAAGAAGATGATAACCGTAAAGCATTACTAGTATCGCGTAAAAAGAAACAAGAAAACACAATCGTTGATGTAAAAGGTGAATTGATTGGTAACGGCACACAAACGTTCATCATGGGACCTTGTGCAGTAGAAAGCTTAGAGCAAGTTCGCCAAGTAGGGCAAGCGATGAAAGACCAAGGCTTAAAATTAATGCGCGGTGGTGCTTTCAAACCGAGAACATCTCCATACGATTTCCAAGGTTTAGGAGTAGAAGGACTACAAATTTTACGTCAAGTAGCAGATGAATTCGACTTAGCAATTATTAGTGAAATTTTAAATCCAAATGATGTTGAAATGGCATTAGACTACGTTGATGTAATTCAAGTTGGTGCACGTAACATGCAAAACTTCGATTTACTACGAGCTGTAGGTAAAGTTAACAAGCCAGTATTATTAAAACGTGGATTAGCAGCAACAATTGATGAGTTCATTAATGCAGCAGAATACATTATTGCACAAGGTAACGACCAAATTATTCTATGTGAGCGCGGTATCCGCACATACGAAAGAGCGACACGTAACACATTAGACATTTCAGCAGTACCGATCTTAAAGAAAGAAACACATTTACCAGTTGTTGTTGACGTAACGCATTCAACTGGACGTAGAGATTTATTATTACCAACAGCGAAAGCGGCTCTTGCAATTGGCGCAGATGCAGTAATGGCTGAAGTACACCCAGACCCAGCAGTGGCATTATCAGATTCTGCACAACAAATGGATATTCCAGAATTCCATAAATTCATGGAAGAGTTAAAAGGATTCAAAAATAAATTATCTTAATTCCATATCATATATGCGCTGAAGAGGAAACAGTAGTGCTTACCTCCCTGTTAAAGAGAGCTGATGGTCGGTGGGAATCAGTACAAAGGTAAGCATGAATTACAGCCTTGGAGCATCTTTTTCGTCAAGTTTTGATGGGAAAGACGGTCTAATGATCGTTAAAGAAGAAGAGAGGTAGACGAAAAAAGTCTACAACTAGGGTGGTACCGCGATGAACATCGTCCCTACTGAGCGCTCAGTAGGGACTTTTTTGTACAAAAAAATAGTAAAGGGGCAAGAGAAATGAGATACATTACAGCTGGAGAATCACATGGACCGCAGTTAACAGTTATTTTAGAAGGTGTACCAGCAGGTTTAACGCTGGCGGCGGAACATATTAATAAAGAATTATTAAGAAGGCAAAAAGGGCACGGACGCGGAAGACGTATGCAAATTGAAACAGATACAGTTGAAATTGTAAGTGGTGTTCGTCATGGGATGACACTTGGCTCACCGATTACGTTAATTGTAAAAAATGATGATTTCAAACATTGGACGAAAGTAATGGGGGCAGAACCAATTTCAGAAAAAGAAAGTAAAGACATGAAACGTACAATTACGAAACCACGTCCAGGACATGCGGATTTAAATGGAGCAATTAAATATGGTCACCGTGATATTAGAAACGTACTAGAGCGCTCTTCTGCAAGAGAAACGACAGTTCGTGTAGCTGCTGGTGCGGTTGCGAAACAAATTTTAAAAGAATTAGGTGTAGAAATTGCAGGACATGTACTTGAAATTGGTGGAGTAAAAGCAAAACATATTTCTAACTTGTCAATTGAAGAAATTCAAACAATTACTGAAAACTCACCAGTTCGATGTTTAGATAAAGAAGTAGAACAAGTGATGATGGATGCGATTGATCATGCTAAAAGTAGCGGAGATTCAATCGGGGGCATTGTAGAAGTCATTGCAGAAGGAATGCCGATTGGCGTTGGTAGTTACGTTCATTACGATCGCAAATTAGATGCAAAACTTGCTGGTGCGATTATGAGTATTAATGCATTTAAAGGTGCTGAAATTGGTGTTGGTTTTGAAGCGGCAAGGCAGCCAGGAAGTAAAGTGCACGATGAAATTTTATGGGATGAAGAACAAGGATACACGAGAAAAACGAATAATGCCGGCGGTTTAGAAGGCGGTATGACAACGGGAATGCCAATTGTCGTAAGAGGTGTCATGAAACCAATACCTACATTATACAAACCGTTAGCAAGCGTTGATATTGATACGAAAGAAGCATTCCAAGCGAGTATTGAAAGATCTGATAGTTGCGCAGTACCAGCAGCGGGTGTAGTAGCTGAATCTGTTGTGGCATGGGAACTTGCAGATGCACTAGTCGAACAATTCGGAAAAGATCGTATGGAATTATTAAAACAAAACATTATACAACACAATAACTACGCAAAAGAATTTTAATAAAAAGGTGGTTTTAACATGCAAGTAAAAGATCAACTATCATCATTACAACCATATAAACCAGGTAAATCACCTGAACAAATGAAAGAAGTGTACGGAGAGCATTCATTTGTGAAATTAGCATCGAATGAAAATCCATTCGGCTGTTCGCCACGTGTTTTAGATGAGTTGCAAAAATCGTGGTTGGACCATGCTTTATACCCTGACGGAGGTGCTACAACGCTCCGTCAAACAATTGCAAATAAGTTACATGTGCAAATGGAACAAGTACTTTGCGGTAGTGGTTTAGATGAAGTCATTCAAATGATAAGCAGAGCAGTACTTAAAGCAGGAGATAACATCGTAACGGCTGGAGCAACATTCCCACAGTATCGTCATCATGCAATTATAGAAGGTTGCGAAGTGAAGGAAGTTGCGTTAAATAACGGTGTATACGACTTAGACGAAATTTCTTCAGTAGTAGATAACAATACAAAAATTGTATGGATTTGTAACCCGAACAATCCGACGGGCACATATGTGAATGACCGAAAATTGACTCAATTCATTGAAGGTATTAGTGAAAATACGTTAATTGTCATTGATGAAGCGTACTATGAATACGTAACAGCAAAAGATTTCCCAGAGACATTACCGCTTTTAGAAAAGCATAAAAATATTCTTGTGCTTAGAACATTTTCTAAAGCGTACGGATTAGCTTCTTTCCGCGTTGGATATGCGATTGGACAGGAAGAGCTAATTGAGAAATTAAATGTCGTACGTTTGCCATTTAACGTATCTTCATTAGCGCAAAAAGCAGCGACGATTGCTTTTTGTGATGACGAGTTTATTGAAGAAGTAGTTCGTGTGAATACAGAAGGATTACAACAATACGAGAGCTTTTGTAAGGAAAATGATATTCCATTTTATCCATCGCAAACAAATTTCATCTTCTTACCAGTTGAGAATGCTGGAGAGATTTATGAAGCTTGTGCACATGCAGGATTTATTGTTCGGCCGTTTCCAAATGGCGTCCGTATTACAGTTGGAAAAAGGGAGCAAAATGAAGGAGTGATTTCAGTGTTACAACAACACTTTGAAAATAAAAAAAGAAAGTCTCGAGATGAGGCAAATGCGTAAACAGGTAGTATTAATTGGAACTGGTTTAATCGGAGGCTCTCTCGCATTAGCAATTAAGAAAGAGCACGATGTAACGATAACAGGTTATGATATATTTCAAGAACAAGTAGAGCGTGCAAAAGAATTACACGTAGTAGATGAAATAGCAGTAGATTTACAACATGCATGTGAAGAAGCACATTTAATTGTTTTTGCTTCACCAGTTGAAGAAACGAAGAAGTTATTACACAAATTAGCGTCATTTCGTTTACGAAAAGATGTTATTGTGACTGATGTTGGTAGCACAAAAGGAACAATTATGAATGAAGCGGAAGCTTTATTTTCAAACGAAATTTCTTTCATTGGTGGACATCCAATGGCAGGTTCTCATAAAACGGGAGTTGAAAGTGCAAAAGCGCATTTATTTGAAAATGCATTTTATATTTTAACGCCAATGAATGATGTGCCAAATGAACATGTGGAAGAGTTAAAAGATTGGTTAAAAGGAACAGGATCACATTTCCTTGTTTTAAATACAGAAGAACATGATTATGTAACAGGGATTGTAAGTCATTTCCCGCATCTTATTGCCGCTGGATTAGTAAAGCAAGTGGAGAAACATGCAGGAGATAATCCACTCATTCATCAACTAGCTGCCGGAGGGTTTAAAGACATTACACGCATCGCATCTAGTAGTCCGAAAATGTGGAGTGATATTGTTAAGCAAAATCGTGAGCATTTAATGGTATTATTAAAAGAGTGGATCTCTGAAATGGAAGGTTTATATGATACAGTTTCTACTGGAGATGCAGGCGAGATTCAAAACTATTTTGCAGATGCGAAAGAATACCGTGACTCTTTACCAGTACGAAAGAGAGGGGCAATTCCTGCCTATCACGACTTATACGTCGATGTTTTAGATAAAGTAGGGGCATTGGCTCATATTACGAGTATTTTGGCTCGCGAGGAAATTAGTATTACGAACTTGCAAATATTAGAAGCGCGTGAAGGATTGCTTGGGGTATTACGTATTAGCTTCCAACGAGAAGAAGATCGTACGCAAGCAAAGCTAGCGCTTGGAGAAGAAAAATACCAAACGTATGAAACAATTTAAATGAGAAGGTGAAAACGTGAAGGAAAGAACGATACAACCTGTTAATAACGGATTAAATGGCAACATTACAATTCCGGGAGATAAATCGATTTCTCACCGCGCTGTTATGTTCGGCGCGATTGCAGAAGGAAAAACAACTATTAAAGGTTTCTTGCCCGGTGCAGATTGTTTAAGTACAATTTCTTGTTTTAAAGAAATGGGAGTAGACATCGTGCAAAACGGTGATGAAGTCACTGTAGTTGGTAAAGGATTAGAAGGTTTACAAGAACCGAAAGCTGTATTAGATGTTGGTAATTCTGGTACAACTATACGTTTAATGTCAGGAATTTTGGCAAATACACCATTTTTCTCTTGCGTACAAGGTGATGCATCTATTGCAAAAAGACCGATGAAACGTGTAACGAATCCATTAAAACAAATGGGTGCGAACATTGATGGGCGCGAAGAAGGAACGTTTACACCGCTAACAATACGTGGTGGAGATTTAAAAGCAATTGAATACACTTCTCCGGTAGCAAGCGCACAAGTAAAGTCAGCTATTTTACTTGCTGGACTTCGTGCAGAGGGTGTAACAGCTGTTACAGAACCACATATTTCCCGCGATCATACGGAAAGAATGCTTGAAGCATTTGGTGTTAAAGTAACTCGCGAAGGAAAGACAGTGAAACTAGCAGGTGGACAAAAGTTAACAGCGACAGATGTTCAAGTACCAGGTGACGTATCATCAGCTGCATTTTTCTTAGTAGCGGGCGCGATTATTCCAAATAGTAAACTAGTATTACAAAATGTAGGCATGAATCCAACTCGTACAGGTATTATTGATGTTTTAGAGAAAATGGGTGCTACGTTCACTGTAGAACCAATTAATGAAGGAGCATCAGAAGCAGCTGCAAACATTACAATTGAAACATCTTCATTAAAAGGAATCGAAATCGGTGGAGATATTATCCCTAGATTAATCGATGAAATTCCTGTAATTGCATTAGCGGCAACGCAAGCAGAAGGAATTACAGTTATTAAAGATGCACACGAATTAAAAGTAAAAGAAACGAACCGTATTGATACAGTCGTAGCGGAATTAACGAAACTAGGTGCTCGCATAGAAGCAACTGAAGACGGGATGATTATTTACGGAAAATCAGTTTTAAAAGGAAATACAGTTAATAGTTATGGTGATCACCGCATTGGAATGATGCTTGCGATTGCCGGCTGTCTTGCAGAAGGAAAAACAACAATTGAAGACGCAGAAGCAGTAGGTGTATCATACCCTACATTCTTCGAAGAACTTCAAAAGTTAGCTAAATAAAGTGAAACTTTAATCAGTGGGGGTTCTTCATCCCCACTGATTATTAGTTGAACCAATCGGACTTTTACGGGCAGTTGATCCCCTACCTAAATTCTTTGCTTTCGCTGAATTTTGAGGTGGGGGTCTTACTGCCCGTTAAAGCGGGATAAAGTAATGAGAAGCAGATACAAGATGTATCTGCTTTTTTATATTGAATTTGTGTCGTTAAGCCAATATAATTTCATTCACCGTACTGCAATATTTTAAATTATGGTACAATTCAAACAAAGGGGGAGGAGAAATATATGAATGTTATACGATTAAAAGAAGATAAATTTAGAGAAGCATTACGCTTATCAGAATACGCTTTTCAATATAAAGTAGAAGAGGAACGAATGCAGCAGCAACTTACAAGAATGAAGGAAAGTCATGAAGTATACGGTATTATGGAAGGTGAGGACTTAGCGGCAAAACTACACCTTATTCCGTTTCATATTTACATAGGAAAAGAAAAATTTAAAATGGGTGGCGTTGCAGGGGTAGCGACATATCCAGAATACAGAAGAAGCGGGTATGTGAAAGAATTGCTTCAACACTCACTACAAACGATGAAAAAAGATGGATATACAGTATCGATGCTACATCCATTTGCTGTTGCATTTTACCGTAAATATGGCTGGGAACTTTGTGCGGATCTTCTTGTGTGTCATATGACAAAGAGTGATTTAGTTATGAAAAAACAAGTGAATGGTACTGTGAAACGTTTCAGTAAAGAACATCATCCAGAAGAGGGCGAGAAGCTTTATGAAACATTTGCAGAACGTTTTTCTGGTATGCTAATTCGCAATGAAAAATGGTGGTTACAAGTAGTTTATGATGATTTAACATTAGCAATTTATTACGATAAAGATAAAACGGCAGCAGGCTACATGTTATATAAAATTGAAAACAACAAAATGACAGTAGAAGAATTTGTTCCACTGCATAATGAAGCACGAAATGGTCTATGGAACTTTATTTGCCAGCATGATTCTATGATTAAAGAACTTGAAATGACAGTAAGTAAAAACGAACCGTTGTTATATACATTGCAAGAACCACGTGTGAAAACAGAAATAAAACCATATTTTATGGGAAGAATTGTAGATGTAGAGCAGTTTTTAAAACAGTATGAGTTAAACTGGAACAATGTACAACAAGAAGTCATTTTAAATATTACAGATTCATTTGCACCGTGGAATAATGTATCGGTGAGACTTGCAAATTATGAAATAACAATTATAGAAGAACCCATGGATAAAGGGATCAAGCTTGATATAAATGCACTATCTACAATATTGCTTGGATACAAACGCCCATTAGAACTAAATGAATTAGAATTAATTAGCGGAAGCGAAGAGGAAATACAAGCGTTTGAGAAAATAGTTCCGGTACGAGAAGCATTTATTTATGATTTCTTTTAAAAAATAGGGCTGTCCAAAATCAAATTTTGGGACAGCTTTCTTTTTGGGCGTCGTTTTTGTCGGTAAGTTGATATATCCTGAAAAGCGCTGATATAATTTTATTCACAAATAAGGGAATAAAATTACAACTATACGTAGTCACACACTTGACTTTTATTTCCTGTAATTTATAATTAAAAACGGAATGAATTTTCATTCCTGAAAATAGAGGTGGAAAAAATGGCTAAAAACAAACAAGAGGATATTTTTGATGCTGCGATGCAACTTTTTGCAGAGCGTGGTTACGATGGTACGACAATTCCAATGATCGCTGAAAAGGCAAAAGTCGGTGCGGGTACTATTTATCGCTATTTTGAAAATAAAGAGGCACTTGTTAACTCATTATTTTCAAAAAGTATGTTAGAGCTTTCTGAAATGATAAAAACAGATTTTCCTGTTGAAGCAAATATTCGTGAACAGTTTAGTCATACGTATAACCGTTTATTTGAATTTGCGAGAAACAATGTGGATGCTTTTTTATTTACAAATTCTCACTGCGATAGTTATTTTCTTGACGAGCAGAGTAAGAAAATATTTGACGATTTTATAGGCTTCTTTATGAATATTATTGAAGATGGAATCGCAAAAGGTTTTCTTCGTCCATTGCCTCCAGTTGCTTTAATTATAATTGTATATCAACCGTTAGAAAAATTAACGAAAGTAATTGCAACAGGGCAATTAGAATACTCGAAAGAGTTAGTAAAAGAATTGGAAGAAAGCTCTTGGAACGCTATTAGAATCATTTGATTCTATAGCTTTATAAGGACAGGAATGAATATTCATTCCTAAACAGAATTAAAAAATGAGAGTAGGAGAGGGTATTTGTGTAACTAAAGGAATGAACATTCATTCCGAAAAAGTAGTTTAATAGAGTTTATAAAACAATGTAATAAAGTAATGGGAATGAACATTCATTCCGCAACTAACGTAAAATTTTAATCGCGGGAGATGATGCAAATGAGCAAGCTGAAAAATTGGAGAAGTTTATCTTTTCTATTATGGATAGTTATTACTATTACAATGATCGTAACAATGCCTAATATGGATAAATTAGTGAAAGAAAAAGGGCACATTACGATTCCTAATACAGAACAAAGTAGTATTGCTGACAAAATGATAAAAGAAATGGATAAAGACGGGACAGAAAAGTATGACATTATAGTTGTTTTTAATAGTGGTAGTAAAACAGCTCTAACGACTGAGCAAAAAGAGGAAATAATAAAAACAATCGACGCTTTGCAAAATGAAAAAGAACAATTAGGAATTAAAGAAGTTGTTTCACATTTAGATAATAAAGACTTAGAGAAACAATTAGTTTCTAAAGATAATACAACTATTTTAACGCAAATATCGATAGATAAAAAGCATGGTGAAATATCGAAAGTTACAAATAACCTTCATAATAAAGTGAAAACGAAAGGGGTAACAACGTACTTAACAGGAAGTGATTTAATCGCGGGAGATTTTCTTACATCTTCTCAAGAGGGAGTGAAAAAGACTGAAGTTATTTCAATCATTTTCATTCTTGTAATATTAATCATTGTATTCCGTTCACCTATTGTTCCAATTGTTTCTCTTCTTACTGTTGGGGTATCATATTTAGTTTCAATGGGGATTATTGCTCATTTAGTAGATCAATTTAATTTTCCATTTTCTAACTTTACACAAGTGTTTGTCGTTGTTGTCCTGTTTGGGGTTGGAACAGACTATAACATTTTATTATTTACGAGATTTAAAGAAGAATTAAGTAAACAAGAAAACGCATTTTTGGCTACGAAAGAAACATTTAAATCGGCAGGGAAAACCGTTTTATATAGCGGGATAGCAGTACTAATTGGTTTTGCATCTCTTGCTTTAGCTAGTTTTAAATTATATCAATCTACTTCAGCGGTAGCAATTGGTGTCGCAGTTTTATTACTAGTATTAACTACGTTAAATCCGTTTTTTATGGTGCTTTTAGGAAAAGGGATGTTTTATCCCGTTAAAACATTTAAAGGTCATGAAGACAGTCGTCTATGGGGATTCTTTGCGAAAAACTCAGTAGTAAGACCATTTGTAGCTTTAATTATTGTATTCGTGATATCGATTCCTTTCATATTAAAGTATTCTAATACACTTAATTACAACGATTTATTTGAAGTAGACAATAAATATGAGTCGAAAATGGGGATTAACGTAATAGAAGAACATTTTCCACCTGGTTTTTCTTCACCAAGTACGTTAGTCATTCAATCGAATAACAAGTTAGATGAGGCGAGTTCGCTTCAAACTTTAGATGAACTAACTGATAAGATTTTGAAAGTGAAAGGTGTTTCAGAAGTATATTCACCGACACGTCCAACTGGTGATAGGATTAAAGAACTATATATAAATAAACAAGCGGGTGAACTAAATACAGGTTTAGGAGATGCCAATGGTGGTATAAAGGAAATTAATGATGGATTAACTACTGCGAAAGATAAGATGGGTAATAAGGACTCAAATAGTCTTGCAAACGTTCAAAAGTTAATTGATGGAACAAATGAAGCGAAAAGTGGTGTATCAGCATTAGGAACAGCTTTAAATCAACTATCAAATGGCATAAATGACGGAGCACAAGGTGCGCAGCAAATTGAGAGTGGGTTAACTTCAGTAAATGAAAATATAAGTGTATTATCTCATGCAACTTCACAACTTCATGCTGGCTATACACAGTTAGAAAAAGGTTTAAGTTCTTACGGTCAATACTTCGGAAGTATTTCTCAAGCGATTGACGGTGCGAAGAAAGGTTATGAACAAATTGAAAGGTTAATGACCAATTTCATTCAAACGAAACCAGAATCAGCAAATGATCCTAACATTCTGCAGACAATAGGAATTGCTAAAGAGGCTCAAAAGCAATTAGGTGGGCTGTCAAATGAATTAAATCAATTAGCAACGCAGCACAATGCGGCGATGGGATCATTTAAAGAAGCGAATCAATCGTTATTGAAAGTGGATAATGGCTTAAAAGAAATGAACAATGGAGTTACTAAGTTACAAAAAGGAGCAGCTGATCTTAAAAATGGATTAAATGAAGGTGCTTCAGGTTCAAAACAAATTGCAAACAAGTCATCTGAGTTACAAACCGGATTAACGAAAATAAACGATGGGCAAGGTCAGCTATTAACCGGACTGAAAGACTTGCAAGAACAGATGGGTCAATTACAATCCGGACTAACTAAAAGTACAGAAGGCCTTGAAAAGGTAAGTAATGGCCTAGGGGATGCTCAGAAATATTTAGGAGAACTGAATGAATCAAAAAGCTCTGAGAAATTCTATATTCCAAAAGAAGTTTTGGAGGGAGAAGATTTCCAAAAAGCTTTGAATACGTACATGTCACATGATAGAAAGACTGCTAAAATGACAATCATTTTAGACGTAAATCCGTATTCAAAAGAAGCGATGCCAATTATTCAAGAAATCAATAACACAATAGATGGTATTTTGAAGGGGTCGGAATTAAATCATGCGAAAACAGCAATCGGAGGAACGACAGCTAGAAACGTTGATTTAAAAGAAGTAACTGGGCAAGATTTCTTACGTACAGCTACAATTATGTTAATTGGAATCGCGATTGTATTAATTGTGATTACACGTTCATTATTAAACACCATCTTTATTATTGGATCGTTACTATTAGCTTACTTTGCATCATTAGGGATAAGTGAACAAATTAGTACGCATATTTTACATGTAGATTCATTAAGCTGGAATGTTCCATTCTTTAGTTTCATAATGATTGTCGCTTTAGGAGTAGATTATAGTATTTTTGTAATGATGAGATACAATGAGTTAGAAGGGGACCCAGCGACGAAAATTGTAACTGCTTCTCGTCATATCGGAGGAGTCGTATTATCAGCGGCACTTATTTTAGGGGGTACATTTGCTGCATTAATCCCTTCAGGTGTGTTAACGCTTATACAAGTAGCATCCGTTGTTGGTGTTGCACTGTTACTATTAGCTATTATTGTGATGCCGATATTGCTACCTGCTTTAATAGGTTTAACGAGTAAAATGAAGAATTATGCAAAGAAATTAAGTGAAAGGAAATAAAAGAATCCCCTTTTAAAAGTAACTGTTTCAGTTATGGGAGAGAACATATAAAATAACACACACACACAAATTAGGGATGTAAATCACATATGATTTAGCATCCCTTTTTTAATTGTTATTACATTATTTAAGCACTTTTATATAGTTAAATTGCAAAGGGAGAGAAAAAGAAAACAGTAAAAACACCAGTGCAACGATTGGGGATTACTGACAAAGTATGTGATTTAAAAGATATAATTTACTTTAGATAGTTCACTCAAATAATGGTGGACTATCTTTTTTACAAGATAAATGGAAAATTTATGTTAAAATAATGATAGGGATTGTGAAAAAATGTTCTTAAACTAGCGATCACGTTACTTTAAGAAGGATTTTTCAAAGGAAATGTTGAATATCGTATTTTGAAGGAGTGATTGCAGTGGAGTAAGTAATTTTTTTGATCTTGGTTAAATACTTTGAAGGAAGGGATTTATAAATATGAATACAAAACTAATAATAGTAGAAGGTTTACCTGGATTTGGAAAATCGACCACTGCAAAGCTAATAAATGAAATTTTAAGCCAAAATAAAATTGAAGTTGAACTATTTTTAGAGGGAAATTTGAACCATCCAGCCGACTATGATGGTGTATCTTGTTTTAATAAATTTGAATTCGATAGATTAGTATCTAACAGTGGAGATTTTAAAGAAGTGCTTCTTAAAAGAGTTCTAAAAAAAGGAAGCAATTACTTATTACCATACAGAAAGATAAAAAATGAGTTTGGTGACCAGTTTTCGGACGAATTATGTAATGATATTTTTAAAAACGATATATACGAATTACCATTCGATAAAAATGTTGAATTAATTGCTGATAAATGGCAGGACTTTGCTGAAATTGCTGTAGAAGACAATAAGGTTTATATCTTTGAATGTTGTTTCATACAAAACCCATTAACGATTGGGATGATTAAATATGGTGAACAAAAAGAAAAAATAATAAATTATGTAATGAAAGTTGCAAAAATCATAGAGAAGTTAAATCCAATGTTATTGTATGTAGAACAAGATAATCTTGAATTTTCATTTAGGAAGGCATTAAAAGAAAGAACTCCAGAATGGTCTACAGGAATTGTCGACTATTACACGAACCAAGGCTATGGGAAAAAACATAACCATTCAGGTGTAGAAGGAGCGATAAAAGTTCTTGAGGCTAGAAGGAATTTAGAGTTAGAAATATTTGATATGTTAAAAATGAAAAAAGAAAAAATCAATAATACAAAATATGAAATTGACTCATATAGGTCAATGTTAAAAGATAAGTTAACAATACAAATGGTGAAATAGCTTTTTACACTAACTGGTGCTTTATTTGAAGAAGGAAATAAAAACGCTCAGAATATTTTCTGAGCGTTTTAGTTTGCTATTTATAATACGAAACGGGGTGCGAAATGCATATAAATTATTGTGTTATTACTACATGCAGTTAAAGAAGTAAGAGATAAACATAATGCTCCAATTATTAATATTTTCTTAAAAATAAATCCTTCTTAAAGTATGTATGTAACTTTAATATGATTAAAAACAAAGATTTTATTCGAGTTTGGAAAGAAAGGAATAGCAATCAACCGTTGCTATTCATCCAGCTTCTACTATATAATAGCTATAGTCTACAATAATTGAGTCGTAATATGCGATTTTTTAAGACAATCGGTGAGAAAACGCTGAAATAAGCGGTATTAGTAGGAGGACACAAATGATTACAGTAAGTAACGTTAGTTTGCGTTTCGCGGATCGCAAATTGTTTGAAGATGTTAACATAAAATTCACGCCAGGTAACTGCTACGGTTTAATCGGAGCAAACGGTGCTGGTAAATCAACATTTCTAAAGATTTTATCTGGAGAAATCGAACCATCAACAGGTGACATACATATTACGCCAGGCGAGCGTCTTGCAGTATTAAAACAGAACCACTTCGAATATGAAGAGTTCCAAGTATTAGAAACAGTAATTATGGGACACACACAACTGTACAAAGTAATGCAAGAGAAAAATGCCATTTACATGAAAGAAGACTTTAGTGATGAAGATGGTATGCGTGCTGCTGAACTTGAAGGTGAGTTCGCTGAGCTTAACGGTTGGGAAGCAGAATCAGAAGCGGCAATCCTTCTGAAAGGTTTAGGTATTGGTGAAGATCTTCACGATAAGAAATTGTCAGAATTAACTGGGGCAGAGAAAGTAAAAGTATTACTTGCCCAAGCTTTATTCGG
This sequence comes from Bacillus sp. SSR7, assembly GCF_055902415.1. NCBI lineage: Bacteria > Bacillati > Bacillota > Bacilli > Caryophanales > Bacillaceae > Bacillus > Bacillus sp. SSR7. Next base: position 22,014 of record NZ_JBVVXV010000024.1, read on the forward strand.
TCAACCTGACATTCTATTACTAGATGAGCCTACCAACCACTTGGACTTAAAAGCGATTCAATGGTTAGAGAACTTCTTAATGAACTTTGAAAATACAGTAATCGTTGTATCCCATGACCGTCACTTCTTAAATAAAGTATGTACGCACATGGCTGATCTTGATTTCGGTAAAATTCAACTGTATGTTGGTAACTATGACTTCTGGTATGAGTCAAGCCAATTAGCTTTAAAATTAACGCAAGATGCTAATAAGAAAAAAGAAGAGAAAGTAAAAGAGTTACAGAACTTCATTGCGCGCTTTAGCTCAAACGCATCTAAAGCGAAACAAGCAACTTCTCGTAAAAAATTATTAGATAAAATTACATTAGATGATATTAAGCCATCATCTCGTCGTTATCCATTCGTTGGCTTCACACCAGAGCGTGAAGTAGGAAATGACTTATTAACTGTTGAAGGTCTTTCTAAAACAATTGATGGTGAAAAAGTGTTAGATAATGTGTACTTCACTTTAAATAAAGGTGATAAAGTTGCATTTATCGGTCGTAACGATATTGCAATGACGACATTATTTAAAATCCTTATGGGTGAAATGGAGCCAGATAGTGGTTCATTTAAATGGGGCGTTACAACATCTCAATCGTACTTCCCAAGAGATAACTCTAAGTACTTTGAGAACAGTGACTACAACTTAGTTGAATGGTTACGTCAATTCTCTCCACAAGATGAGTCAGAAAGCTTCTTACGTGGTTTCTTAGGCCGTATGTTATTCTCAGGCGAAGAAGTTAAGAAGAACGTTTCTGTATTATCTGGAGGCGAAAAAGTTCGTTGTATGTTATCTAAAATGATGTTAAGTGGTGCAAACGTAATTACACTTGACGATCCAACGAACCACTTAGACCTTGAGTCTATCACTGCATTAAACAATGGTTTAATCGCATTTAAGGGTACAATTTTATTCACATCTCATGACCATCAGTTCGTACAAACAATTGCAAACCGCATTATCGAAGTAACGCCAAACGGTGTAATCGATAAAGAGGCTACTTACGATGAGTTCTTAGAAAATGAAGAACTTCAAAAACAAGTAGATGCAATGTACAAAGGTCAATAATAAATGATAAAAAACCTCGCTCTCGTTATGAGAGCGAGGTTTTTTATAATCCATTATTTTTATGGATTGCGAATAATTATTCAAGAATAACTTTATTAGAGGAAAGAGATTTGGATGTTGCACATAGAAGAATTGCTGAAGCATAAATAACTGAATGAAGAAATTATATATATCGAAAAATTAAATGCTATCTATTGTGAATTTCATTATATTACATGAATGTTCCAGAACTGGAGACATATTTATTTGCGAAGTAGTGAATAAAGGTTTATAGTATGTGATGTCATAATTAGTGGATGAATCTTGGGAGAAAACAGGAAATGTTACAAATTTATTTTGTTAAATAGAAACCAAGGTCAAAATGTCTAAAAAGAAATAGTTGAATAAATACTAGCTTCAAATTATAATTACTAGTATTCTTCATATAGTTAAATAAATTAAATCTATTTGAAGATAAAAAATTGAATAGAGAGACAGACTTATAAAAAAATAAGCCTTGGATGATCAAAAGAGGTGGAGAAATGAAACAATTCTTATTAAAGAGCAAAAGTGTGTTAAGCAATCATTTTGGATTCTTCCTGTTTGCCGTTCTATTATTATGGCTCAAAACATATGTAGCGTATGTAACAGAATTTAATTTAGGAATTTCAAACACAATCCAAAAGTTCTTGCTGTTTTTTAACCCGCTTAGTTCAGCAGTTCTATTTTTAGGACTTGCATTATTTGCAAAAGGGAAAAGAGCTTATATTTGGGTAATTATTATTAATTTGTTAATGTCCATACTTTTATATGCAAACGTAGTATATTACCGCTTTTTTAGCGACTTTATTACGTTCCCGACATTAACACAATCGAATAACTTTGGAGATTTAGGTGGTAGTATTTTTGCATTGCTACACGTATATGATCCACTATATTTCTTAGATACGATTATTCTAATTGTTTTAGTCGCAACGAAATTTGTAAATCCTAAACCAATCCGTGTTGCGAAGCATAAATTATCTCTAGTATTTGTAGCAGGTATTTTATTATTCAGCGTTAACTTAGGACTTGCAGAATCTGACCGTCCGGAACTATTAACAAGAACATTCGATCGTAACTATATTGTAAAATATTTAGGCGCATACAACTTTACAATTTATGATGGTATTCAAAGTGCGAAAGCATCAACAGAACGAGCATTAGCTGATGGAGATAATATGACTGAGGTTAGAAATTATCTTGCATCAACATATGCAAGTCCAAATCCAGAGTACTTTGGTAAAGGAAAAGGAATGAACGTAATTTATATTCATTTAGAATCATTCCAAAACTTTTTATTAAACTATAAGCTAAATGGTCAAGAGGTTACACCATTCTTAAACTCATTTACAAAAGATGCGAATACGTTATACTTTGATAACTTCTTCCATCAAACAGGACAAGGTAAAACATCTGATGCGGAGTTCATGTTAGAGAACTCAATGTATGGATTACCGCAAGGATCTGTTTTTACAAATAAAGCTCATAATACGTATCAATCAGCACCAGCTATTTTAGGTCAACAAGGATACACATCAGCAGTGTTTCACGGTAACTATAAAACGTTCTGGAACCGTGATGAAATTTATAAATCATTTGGTTTTAATAAATTCTTCGATGCGTCATACTATGATATGAACGAAAAAGATGTAGTAAACTACGGTTTAAAAGATAAACCGTTCTTTAATGAATCCATTCCATTATTAGAAACGTTGAAACAACCGTTCTATACAAAATTTATTACGTTATCTAACCATTTCCCTTATCCGATTGATAAAGCGGAAGCAACGATTGAACCAGCTAAAACAGGTGATTCATCAGTAGACACATATTTCCAAACAGCACGTTATTTAGATGAGTCAGTAAAAGGATTTATGGATTATTTGAAACAATCTGGTTTATACGATAACTCGATTATCGTTATGTACGGTGATCATTACGGTATTTCCGATAATCATAGTGCAGCAATGTCTCAAATAATGGGTAAAGAAATGAACTCATTTGAAAATGCGCAATTACAACGTGTACCATTAATCATTCGAGTTCCAGGAATGAAGGGCGGCGTACAGCATCAATACGGAGGAGAAATTGATGTTCTTCCAACTTTATTACACTTACTAGGTACTGATACGAAAAATTATGTCCAGTTCGGATCCGATTTATTATCACCAGAGCATAAACAAGTCGTTCCGTTCCGTAACGGTAACTACGTAAGCCCAACAGTTACTGCACTGAACGGCAAATACTATGATACTACTACTGGAAAACCTGTTGAATTAACAGACGAAATAAAACAAAATGAACAAATGGTTCAAAAGTCGTTAAAATACTCTGACCAAGTTGTAAATGGTGACTTATTACGATTCTACACACCGGAAGGATTTACACCGGTTGATCGTTCGAAGTACAACTATAACCATCGTGATAAAAATAAAACGAAGGTAAAGACGACTGAAGATGGGGAAACGAAATAAATATTAAAAAGCGCTACTCATATGAGTGGCGCTTTTGTTTATAAATAGAACGTTGTTATTATATAGAAACATCTTTAGTCTTTTGTTTCATCTTTCCAAAGAACACTACACCAGCAATGACAATAATGATGAATGCCCATTTAATGAAAGGGTTACTTTCGAAAAATGCAACGAACCACTTTTCATCTACAATCATTTTCGCGGCAGTATAAGCTAAAACAGCTGCTCCAATTGTAATAATGATAGGATAACGGTCGACCCATTTTAAAATTAATGTACTGCCCCAAACTACTACTGGAATTGAAACCAATAGCCCGATGATTACTAAAGAAAAATTGCCATGCGCAGCTCCAGCAACAGCGAGGACATTATCAATGCCCATTAATGCATCAGCAATGATAATGGTTTTAATAGCAGACCAAAAACCTTCTTCTGCTTTAATATTATGATCTTTGCCTTCAGCAATTAATTTGTAAGCGATCCATATAAGAAGTACACCACCAATTAGAAGTAGCCCTGGTATTTTTAACAACCAAACGACAACTAAAGTAGCGAGAGCTCTAATCACGATTGCCCCGATAGTTCCCCATATAATAACTTTCTTTTGTTGATCTTTCGGTAATCGTCTTGCTGCTAATCCAATTACAATGGCATTATCACCCGCTAAAACTAAATCAATTACAATAATGGCAAGCAAGGCAGACAAATATTCAGGTGAGAGAAAATTCATATAGATATCACTCCTTAAGAGTAATATGTGCTAAGCTACTATACAGTATTAAAAATTTTGAGGGGAATATTCATGTTTTGTTGAAAAGGAACAGAAAGGGGAGTAATAGCATTAAAAACAGGCGTAAGAAATTTTCAAAGTACAATCTTTGCACTGCAGAAAAACAAAAATTTGGACTTATATTTAGAAGCAATAATAGATATTATATTAATAGAAAGCGATTTCAAAAAATCTAATTTTGCAAAGTTAGTATCTATACTTGCAAGTCAATTAGTGAACAAGTATAGAAAGGGTGTACACCAAATATGATATTAGATACTCGAAGTATAAATATTTTGCAACAAATTATTCAAGCAGAAGGTTATGTGTCTAAAAATCAACTAATTGATGTAATTCAAGTTTCTAAACGAACGCTTTATTATGATATTAAGAAGATTGACGATTGGTTACAAGAGGAAGGATTACATTCTATTGAATATATACGACACTTAGGTTATTGCTTAAATAAAGAAACGAAACAAATGATAGTAAAAAAATTAAATGAGTGTGTGATTAATCAATATGAATATTCTCCGAAAGAAAGAAAAATATGGTTAATATTATATTTGCTAATACAGGAAAAAAGAATTTTATTGGAAGACTTAATAAACCTTTTGCAGGTAAGTCGTAATACTGTACTCGCAGATTTGAAAAAGCTAAAAGTAGAGTTAAATAAGTATAACTTATCTTTACATTTTGGTCGTAAGGAAGGATATCAAATTGTTGGAAATGAACAGAGTAAACGAAATTTATTAATTTTAAGCCTCTCTCAAATTATTTGCCAACATAGCTGGGAGTATTTAATATCACAAGTAAATTATATTATGTGTGATATGGGAAGTGAAACAGATACTCTTGCACGAGAAACATTATACACTATAAAAAAAATTCTTGCGAATTGTGAAGAGCTTTTAGGTGTCCAATATACAGATGAGGTACTAGAAAATTTAAGCGTTTACATGTATTTGTTCCATAGACGTATTCTAAAAGGTAAGTGCGTCGAGATGGAAGAAGCTGAAAAAAATGTTCTGCAAAATTCAAAGCAATTTGAAGCTGCAAAATATATAGCAAAGCAGTTTGAACGAGCGTTTGTTGTCAAATTTCCAATAGATGAAATCTATTATATTACGACTCATTTGTTAGGTGCAAAAGTAAATTATCAGGAAAATATTTATGAGAAAAATAATATGGATGAAATATATTCAATTGTTGACCGCATGATTAAAGATTTTCAACACTATGCTTGTGTTTTATTTCAAGACTTTGATGGGTTGTTTACTGATCTATATTTGCATATGAAACCTGCATTTTATCGTGTGAAGTATGGAATAGAAATTGAAAACCCATTACGAAATACAATTCAAGAAAACTATGAAGAGGTATATTTTCTTACGAAAAAGGTAATTCATCATTTTGAAGAATATGTGAGAAAAACTGTTTCCGATGATGAAATTGTGTATGTTACTATGCATTTTGGAGCTTGGATGAGGAAAGAGGGAATCGTTCCCAATCCACGAAAAACGGCATTACTTGTTTGTCCAAATGGTATTGGCACATCACGTATGTTGCAGTATCAATTAGAGAAGTTATTTTCAAATATAGATATATTAAATGCAATTTCAAAACGGGAATATGAATCAAATATATTTGATGTAGATTGTATAATTACGACTACTGAAATTGAAAAAGGGAATGTGCCGGTTTTTAAGGTTAACCCAATTTTATCGGATTCTGAAAAAGCAGCTCTATTAAGAAAAGTGAATGGAGTATTGTATGGAGAAAACCAAAAAGATTCTGTGGATTTAGTGATGGGGATAATTCAAAAATATGCTGACGTAGTGGATGAGAAATCTTTAAAAAGAGAACTGATTGAATTTATGAGTGGTCCTGCGTATTTTGAGAAGGAGGAGAAATATAAACCAATGTTAAACGAACTTTTAACTAGAGAATTTATTCATCTTGAAGATCGTGTTGATAATTGGAAAGATGCGATCAGGCTAGCGGCTGATCCGTTATTACAAAACCAATACATCTTTGAAGAATATATCAATGAAATGATTGTAAATGTAGAAAAATTAGGTCCTTATATTGTTATTGCACCTAAAATTGCAATACCTCATGCTCGCCCAGAAGCGGGGGTCAAAAAGTTAGGGATGAGTTTATTACAACTAAAAGAAAGTGTTCTATTTTCAGAAAAACAAGAGCATGCCGCAAATTTAATTATTGTATTGGCAGCGATTGATAATGAGACACACTTGAAAGCATTAGCACAATTAAGTGAGATGTTATCGGATCCGAAAAATGTGGAAATGTTAATTCATTCAAATTCAATAGATGAAATGCTAAAAATGATAGCTAAATATTCTAATTAAAGGGGAGATTGAAATGAAAAAAGTATTAGTTGTATGTGGAAATGGATTAGGGAGTAGTTTTATTGTAGAAATGAATGTGAAGAAAATTTTAAATGAATTAGGATTACAAGCAGAAGTATCACACACAGATTTAGCATCAAGTAAATCAGAACAAGCAGATTTATATTTAGGTGCGAAAGATATTATTTGTAACCTTGAAGATGGTAATCGAACAGTTGCTGGATTAACGAATATTTTAGATTTAAATGAAATTAAAGAAGCATTACAAAAACACCTAATGTAGTAACAATGAAGGGGGAGTAGTGCTATGTTTGATATAATTATGAAGGATATTTTAGGACAACCCGCAATATTAGTCGGATTATTTGCTATGTGTGGTTTACTACTGCAAAAGAAAAATTTTGCAGATACGGTTTCAGGAACCTTAAAAACAATTATGGGCTTCGTCGTTTTAGGAGGTGGAGCCACTATATTAATTGGAGCTTTAGATGTTTTTGGTAAAATATTTGATAAAGCATTCCATATTAAAGGGATTATACCAAATAATGAAGCTGTAGTTGCAATAGCACAGCAAACATTAGGAAAAGAAACAGCGTTAATTATGGTATTTGGTATGATTGCGAATTTACTAATTGCACGTTTTACAAAATTTAAATATGTGTTTTTAACTGGTCATCATACCTTATTCATGGCATGTTTAATTTCAGCGGTATTTTCAACTACCGGGATGAAAGGTGCTACATTAGTGATTGTTGGATCAATCATTTTAGGGGCACTCATGGTGATTTTTCCAGCATTATTACAACCATATGTTAGAAAAATTACAGGAATGGATGATATCGCGATCGGCCATTTTGGATCAGTTGGATACTTAGCGGCAGGGTTTGTTGGGAGTAAATTTGGAAATAAGGATAAATCAACAGAACAAATTAAAGTGCCTAAGTCACTAGGTTTTTTACGTGATACATCAGTTTCTATGTCATTAACGATGGCTGTATTATTCTTTATTGTTGCACCATTTGCGGGTAAGGAGTTTATCGAAACGGAATTAAGTAACGGACAAAATTACCTTGTGTATTCGTTCATGCAAGCAATTACATTTGCAGCAGGAGTATATATTATTTTAGCGGGTGTCCGCATGTTAATTGCAGAAATAGTACCTGCATTTAAAGGGATTGCAGATAAACTTGTACCAAATGCAAAACCAGCGTTAGATTGCCCAACAATCTTCCCGTTTGCACCAAATGCAGTTATTATTGGCTTCTTAACAAGTTTTATTGCCGGATTAATATCCATGTTTATACTTCCATTTATTGGTTTGAGTGTAATAGTGCCAGGGTTAATTCCTCACTTCTTCACAGGAGCAACAGCAGCCGTATTCGGTAATGCAACAGGAGGAAGACGAGGCGCAATACTAGGAGCTTTTGTAAATGGGTTACTAATTTCATTCCTACCAGCAATATTATTACCGATATTAGGCGGATTAGGATTTGAGAATACAACATTTGGTGATTCTGATTTTGCAGTTGTAGGTATTTTAATTAGTGAAATTGTGAAGTTAGTAGGATATATTTTTTAATAGATAAGATGAAAAAGACTTGGATTATTGTAATGAATGCAAGTCTTTTTTATTATTTCATTAATGTATTTAAAAATTATGATAAAATAATTTAAAAAGCATTATTAAATATTAATTGGATAGTCTCTATACTTGAAGATAAAGCTACTTGAATAATAAGGAGGTAATTTATGATTTTTCAAAATGAAATTGTATCATTACATTTAGAAGCTGTAAAATACGAGTTTAACAATGCATTTGATACATTTGATCGTAATTGGTTAATAATAAAAGTGAAACTTTCAGAGGGAAATAAAGTTTTTGAAACGATGGATCCTTTTTTACAAACTAGCGAATTACAAAACATGAAAGAATGGTTTCAAACATTACCGAATCCTACATATACCCGACTAGACTTCATAGAACCTAATCTGTCGTTTGAATTTATAGGAGAAAAAGAAGAGACATTTCAAATTATAGTTCGTTTATCTATAGAACTAAATCCTTCATGGTGTAAAGAAGAAGAGTACGAATTTTGTATTACTATTACGCAAGAAGATAGAAAAAATATTATTCGTTTCATTGAAGAGCAACAAATAACATTTCCAAAACGATAAAAAAACTTGATATCCTAAAGGAAATCAAGTCTTTTTCATTACATACGGTTATCATGCCAGAAGTTTAACGGGAAGTGTTCGTTCTCACTATAGGCTTCTAATTCATATCCTTTTTCTTTCAGCCCTTTAATAATACCAGGTACTGCTTTTACGGATTGTGGATGAATGTCGTGCATAAGGATAACTTCTGTTGGATTTGTAGCTCCATGTAGTACGTTTTCTACAATTTTAGCTGATGCAGCATCAACAGGCATTTTGTTGTACTTCCAGTCTAATGAATCGATTGTCCAATCCCAAACTTTTAAGCCGTTCTCAACAACTTTGTTGCGAAGAGCCTCATTTAATCCTGGCATTGATCCGTAAGACGGACGAGTTAATACTGGTGATTTGCCTAAAACGCCAGCGATTAAGCCTTGATCTTCCTTCATCTCATCTACATAATGACCTTCTGTGTAAAGTTTCTTGTAGTTATGAGTCATACTGTGCATCCCAACGTAGTGGCCTTCAGCATCTTCCCGTTTTACAAGATCAGGGAAAGCTTTTACATTTGAACCAATAAGGAAGAATGTTGCTTTTGCATTTTCTCTCTTTAACATATCTAAAAGCTCAGCTGTGTATTTTCCAGGACCATCATCAAATGTTAAGTAAGCTACTTTTCTAACTTGCCCATTATATTGTTTTGGAGCTTCTTTCGGTGCAAGAGATGATTGAATTTCACTTACAAGTTGAACAGATTTTGCTTCATCCTCTGTACTCGCTAGAGCAGTATGTGCTGATCCTAAGGCCGCTTCGTATGTAAATAATACCCCCACGCAAATCAACATAGCCCTTTTCACTAAAGTTGTCATTCGAATTCCATTGTGCATAATTTTCCTTCTCTCTATAAAAGTTCTACTCTACTATATTAGCAATTATAGGGAGGTAATTGCAAAAAAAGTTTTTTACAAGAGCAAAAAAGTTTGTCCAAAAGTATGCAAGATTTCAATGTTTTGCTGGTTTACTAAAATGAAACAAGAATGGAATGAAAATGCATGTAATTTGTTCCTATATATAGTAAACCTAATGAGTGAGTTAGTAGGGGACTGTATACAGAGAATGCTGGCGAAGAGTGTGCTTTTTGCATTAAAACGCATCTATAAAATTTCACATACCGTATTTTAAAAATAAATATAGGAAAACCAAAAAATAATGTAGAATATATCGTACATACATATATGAAGTCAACATAAAAGATAAAGAGGTGGGTATATGTTACTTGGTGAAGTAATGCAGCAACTAGAGGAATATGGAACAGAACAGAATCGTAAAACGTATAAAAACCATGGGGCGAAAGAGCCGCTATTCGGAGTTAGTTTTGCCAATTTAAAATTGTTAAAAAAGAAGATAAAAAAAGATCATGATTTAGCAATTTTATTATGGGAAACAAAAAATATGGATGCAATGACATTAGCAACAATGATTTTAGATCCAAAGAAAGTTACGACAGAACTGCTAAATAAATGGGTACAGGAAGTTGATTATTATTGTTTAATGGATGTTTTAATGACGGCTATTTGTACGTCGCCGATCGCGATAGAAAGAATGGAAGAATGGACAAAGTGTGATGATGAATGGATTGGAAGAGCAGGCTGGTCTTTATTAGCAAATATAGCGATTAAAAATAAAACGTTACAAGACGATTTCTTCTCTCCGTATCTAGAAGAAATTAAAGTAAATATACATAATGAAAAAAATAGAAAAAAAGAAGCGATGAATCGTGCTTTAATCGCGATAGGAATTCGTAATGAAGACTTAGAGCAAGCAGCGATTGAAATTGCACGTGAAATTGGAAAAGTACACGTTGATCACGGGGCAACGTCATGCAAAACACCAGACGCAGAGCCGTATATAAAAAAAGCGAGAGAAAGAGCTGAAAAAAAGAAAGAGAAATAAGAAAAGGAGAACGGTTATGAAAGCAATGGAAGCGGCACAAAGCATCATTACATCACAATTTCCGAATTGTAATGTAGCTTTACTTGGAGGAAGCGTCGCAAGAGGGGAAGCGACAAAAACATCTGATCTGGACATTGTAATAATAGATCCTAGTTTGTCATCTTGTTATAGAGAATCTTTCTATAGTAATGGATGGCCAGCCGAGGTGTTTGTACATAATTTTGAAACGTTAAAAACCTTTTTTAAAATGGATTGTGACCGAGGAAGACCTTCGTTACCACAATTAGTTTCAGAAGGTATTGTATTAAAAGGGGAAGATGAAATTGTTGAGAAATTAAAAAGCGAAGCGAATGAGTTACTAAATAAAGGACCAGCTAAATGGACAGAAGAAATGATGAAACAGAAGCGATATTTTATTACGGATACTTTGGATGATTTTATTGGTGCATCAAAAAGAGAAGAAGAATTATTTATCGCGAATTTATTAGCTGATTTATTACATGAATATGTATTAAGAGTAAATGGGAAATGGCTTGGAAATTCAAAGTGGTTTATAAGGGTACTTAGAAGATATGATGAACAATTCGCAGATCAATTTGTAGCGGCGTTCGATCATTTTTATACAACGGGAGAGAAAATGAAATTAATTACTTTTGTAGAAAAAACGTTAGAACAATATGGAGGAAGAATGTTCGAAGGGTTTTCTATAGGAAAATAAAGTGAAACTTTAATCAGTGTGGGGGTTGTTCATCCCCCACTGATTATTAGTTGAACCAATCGGACTTTTACGGACAGTTGATCCCCCATCTAACTTCTTTGCTTCCGCTGAATTTTGAGGTGGGGGTCTTACTGTCCGTTAAAGCGGGATAAAAAGGGGATAATACAATGAATATACCATTCGTTCAATTAAGAGAACTGACACTAGATGATGTAGAAGATCGATATCAATGGTCATTAGATACAAAAGTAACAAAACATTTAGTTGTACCAGATCAATATCCACCGTTCACTCGTGAAGATACAAAAAAATGGATTGAGGCATGTATAAATCGAAAAAATGGTTATGAACAAAGAGCTATCACTGCAGAGAACGGTATACATATTGGATGGATAGATCTTAAAAACTTTGATAAAACAAATAAAAATGCAGAACTGGGAATCGCGATTGGTAATAAAGAGTATTGGGGTAAAGGGTATGGAATAGCGGCCCTATATAGTATGTTACATCTAGCATTCTTTGAATTTAAATTAGAAAAAGTATGGCTACGTGTAGATGAAGATAATTTTCAAGCTAGAAAGAGCTATGAAAAGGCTGGTTTTGTATGCGAAGGGTTAATGAGAAATGATCGATTACGTAAAGGTCAGTTCATTCATCGCTATCGTTATAGTATGTTAAGAGAAGAATATCAATCTTTAATTAGTAGTTCGTAAAAATATTATGTTAACTAAAAGGGGTAGAGAAATATGATTCGATTACTTACGAAAGAAGATGCAAAAAAATATTGGGACTTACGGTTACAAGCATTACAAGTAAACCCTGAGGCATTTGTAACAACTTATGAAGAGGCGATTCGTCAGGAAAATCCTGTTAAGCGAGTGGAAAGTAATTTAACAGCTACTACGAGTTGTACATTCGGTGCTTTTAATGAAGAGAATCAATTAGTTGGAGTTGTCACTTTACTAACAGAAGAGAAAGAGGCGTATAAACATAAAGGGCATATCGTTGCGATGTATGTAGATGCAAGCAATCGAAGAAGTGGCCTTGCACGTGAGTTAATACGTAAGGCAATTGAAATAGCAAGAGAAATGGACTTGGAACAATTGACATTAGGTGTTGTGTCCACAAATGAGCCAGCAAAAAAGTTGTATGAATCTATAGGTTTTAAAACGTATGGGATTGAAAAGAGAGCTATAAAGATGAATGGTGTGTATAGTGATGATGAACATATGGTGTTGTTCTTGTAAGAGGGGGAGTGTCGTATGAAAGATCTAAGTTTGGAAAGAAATATGAACCGGCAAGTAGCGATTTTATATGCGACGGTTACGGATACATTTAAACGACTGCAAAAGTTAGTACAAGGGACTGATGAGAAAGAACTGTCATTTAAAGGGACAGAAAATAATGAAAATAGTATTGGACAACTGCTTCAACATTTAGCAGTTGTCGATTTACATTGGGTGTACCGCTTAAAAGGAGAAGCAATTCCACAGGCACTTGATAATATATATGGACCTATGTTAAATGAAGCAGGAAAACTGCCAAGTTTAAGAAAACAGACGTTGCAACAATTAATGCAAGATTATGAAGCTGTGCAACATATGTTTTATGAGGAATGTATGAAACTAACAGAAAATGATTTAACACGAGAGGTTTTTTATGAAAAGGGAGAAAATGCGACTATAAGGTGGGGGATATGGCACATAGCTGACCATAATCGGTACCATCAAGCTCATATTAGTCAGTTAAGAAAGCTATATAGAGCTAGAATACATGTGAGATAAAGATTTTAAATTTTAATTATATTTAATTTGTTGTATAGTATAAGAAGAAACTAAACAAGGGGTTTTATCATGAAAGCTATTGCAGTAGGGATATTGGCATCATTTTTCTTTGCCTTTACCTTCGTTCTAAACCGGGCGATGGACTTAGAAGGTGGAAGCTGGATTTGGAGTGCTTCATTACGTTACTACTTTATGGTTCCAATGCTTTTACTTATTGTCATGTATAGGGGAAACTTAAAACAACTTTTTCAATATATGAAAAATAATCCGAAAGAATGGTTAGTGTGGAGTATCGTTGGATTTGGTCTCTTTTATGCACCGCTTAGTTTTGCCGGAGCTTTTGGACCTGGTTGGCTCGTTGCATCAACATGGCAAATTACGATCGTCGCAGGGATTTTATTAACACCATTTTTTGCGGTAGATCCATTACATAAAAAACTCCCAATGAAGGAATTAGTTATGTCGGGTATTATTTTATGCGGTGTTGTACTTATGCAAGTAGAACATGCTTCTTCATTAGGAATTCGTGAAACTGTTTTATGTGTCGTTCCTGTACTTATTGCAGCGTTTGCGTATCCTCTTGGAAATCGAAAAATGATGCAAGTTTGTAAAGGGGAATTAGATGTATTTCAGCGAGTTCTCGGTATGACATTAGCAAGCCTTCCATTTTGGTTTTTACTTTCTGGTTATGAAGTATCAACAGGTGGGTTACCATCAAGTAGCCAAGTTTTCCAATGTTTTATTGTAGCTGTTAGTTCTGGTTTAATCGCGACCGTACTATTCTTCTTTGCGACAGATCTTGTAAAAGATGATCCGCAAAAACTAGCAACAGTGGAAGCGACTCAGTCCGGTGAGGTTTTATTTGCGCTAGTGGGAGAACTTATCTTGCTATCTGCACCAATTCCGTCATTTTTATCTTGGATTGGCATGAGCCTCGTTATTGTTGGAATGATACTACATAGTTATGTAGCGGTCGTTGTGAAGAAAGAAGAAAAAATAACGGCGTAATGAGATTAGCTCTTTTTATAAAGAGCTAGTCTTTTTTCATAGAAAGGGATGGAAGTATGAATTTACAGTGTGTTGAACAAATTGAGAAAGATTCTATTTTAAATGTACTACAGTATGCAGTCGGACCAAGTGAAACTAGCTTAAAGAAAGCAGTTTTATTTTATGAAAGCAATAAAGGGACTTTGCATAGATATGAGGAAAAGGCTTGCATAGGTATGGAAATAATCGGAGCAAATAAAGCGAGAATATGCCACATAGCAGTGGTACCGCAATATCGTCATAAAGGAATAGCAGTGCAAATGATAAAGGAAATAGTAAGAATGCATCAATTGACTTATATAGAGGCAGAGACAGACGCTGAGGCAGTAAAATTTTATAAGAAAATTGGTTTTCAGATTAAAAGTTTAGGAGAAAAATATCCGGGGATTGAAAGGTTTCATTGTTATTTGGAAAAATAGTACGAAAATATGCAAATACATATTGTGTTTAGTTTGAAAAAAGTAACATTTACATTATATAATAAAGGTATCTGGAAAAATATAGATAATGGAAATTGGGTGTATAACACATGAGAATGGATAAAAGTAAATTTATAAAAATCGCTACTTCAATAGGGGTTTCATCTTTTTTATTAACGGGCTGTGGTGATTATGAAGAAGAAACTGCACAGAAAGAAAGTACTGCTGTTAAAACAGATGGTGCAAAACAGGGAAATGAACAAGAAACATTACATTGCGATGATAAAGCTCCTACTAATGAAAATGTAGAAAAAGATGAGTTATGTAAGGAAATGAATCCGTCTTTTTCATCGTATCATGAAAATTCACATTTACCGATACTTCCATTCGTAGCAGGATATTTATTAGCAAGCAGAACTTCAAATATGAATTATACAGCAAAGCCAAATATAATGAAGAAACCGTATGCAAATAATGTTATTCCCTATCGTGAAAAAGACCAAAGTAGAACTAGTGGAAGCGGTGGTGGAGGGTATTACGGCGGAACTAACAGTAACAATAATAACTCGTCCAATAAAGTGGATTTAAATAAACAACAGCCAAATAGCTCAAATAAAGTGACACCAGATACAAATGCGCCAAAATCATCTCCGACACAAACGCCAAAAGTGAATTCAGGTTCAAGTGGAATTGGGAACGCAAAAGCACCGGCCGGATCATAACTCGAAAGGATAATAGGAATATGTATACAGAACAAGAGCAGAAGGAGTATATGAAAGTATGGTTTTCACTAGCGGAAGAGGCTGGTAGGAATGGATTTACGTGGCCGAGCCTATTAGAAAATGAAGAATGGAATCAATATATGGCAACAGGTATGTATCGTATGCCAGTAAAAACTTATACTGCTATTTCAAAAGCGACTGAAGAAATTATGTACGTGTTATATAGAACGTATCAATATATTGTAAATACGGCAGAAGATTTTCAAACACTAGGATTTCCTGCTGAAACGTGGGAAATTGCGAGAATGAAACATACTGGTTTGTTTTCATATTTTACGAGATTTGACTTTATCGTAAATGGTGAAGATATAAAGTTAATAGAAGTAAATTGTGATACACCAACAGGTTATTTAGAGCCATCTGTCGCAAATGAAGTGTTGTGCCGTTATCACGATGTAAATCACCCAAATCATATAGAAGAGCATATTGTGCAGGCATGGGAACAAATTAAACATGACTATAATATAGATCCTAGAGAAACGATTTATTTCACGAGTTATGATTGGCATGATGAAGATCATCAAACGGTTCAATTTTTAAGAAGCTATTGTTTAGATCAGTCAACGGATTATATAGGTATACAAGATATTGTCGTGACAGATGATGGTATATATACGCAAAATGGTGAGAGAATTCATTATTTATATAGGCTATATCCAATTGAATATTTAGTTTCAGACGCTGATAAAAACGGGAAAAGAATTGGACTCCAGTTTTTAGATCATATAGCGCAAGGAAGAGTGAAAATCATTAATCCACCTGCTGCCTTTCTTATGCAAAATAAAAGTGTACTCGCATTAATTTGGCAGCTTTATGAAAATGAAGTTTTCTTTGGGGACGAAGAGCGAGAGACCATTCAAAAATACTTCCTACCAACATACTTTACAAATAAACCATTTATAGAAAGAAATGAATCCTATGTTTCTAAACCTTTATACGGCCGTGAAGGCGGAGGGGTATCTATATTTGAAAATAATGAACTATTAGCTGAAGATAAAACAGAGTATTACTTTGAACAGCGGAAAATATATCAGCAATACATAGAAATGCCTGACTATACAATTGACACATGGGACGGTCCGTATACTGGTAAACTTTTAATTGGTTCACACTGCATAAGCGGAAGAGCCGCAGGGTTATTTTTACGTGTAGGTGAGAAAATAACGGGAAACTTATCGATGTTTACTGGAGTTACAATTGAAGGATAAATGGAACAAAGAGCTCATCATTTTTGATGGGCTCTTTCGTTTAAATATAGTATTTTTATTGCTGTGATGTAACGCCTTCATGTTGCTTCTTTTGTTATATAAAACCAATTTATTACCATTTTTTAATTGGATAAAAATGATTAAGTTAAAAATTAAGAAAAATATGATAATATATGTATGTATGTAGTAGTTTAAAACAAAATGGGGGAACAATCGTGAAAATGAATGAAATAGTGGCAAGTACGCCATTGCCAAATACAATTAAAACAATTACAAATGATTTAAGAAAATTAGGATTAGAAAAAGGAATGACAGTTATTGTACATTCTTCGTTAAGCTCCATAGGCTGGGTATCTGGCGGAGCAGTTGCAGTAGTAGAGGCGTTAATGAATGTTATTACAGAAGAAGGAACACTCATTATGCCAACGCAATCTTCAGATTTATCCGATCCGAAACATTGGTCAAGACCGCCTGTTCCTGAAGATTGGTGGCAGATTATCCGTGATAATGTCCCAGCTTATGATCCACGAATAACACCAACAAGAGGTATGGGGGAAATAGTTGAATGTTTTCGTACATATCCGAATGTAGTACGCAGTAA
Source organism: Bacillus sp. SSR7 (assembly GCF_055902415.1). Classification (NCBI taxonomy): domain Bacteria; kingdom Bacillati; phylum Bacillota; class Bacilli; order Caryophanales; family Bacillaceae; genus Bacillus; species Bacillus sp. SSR7. The sequence goes on from NZ_JBVVXV010000024.1 coordinate 39,427, forward strand.
CCATCCATTAGGAAGTTTTGCTGCATGGGGAAGACATGCAGAAGAAATAACGATGAATCAGTCACTATCAATGAGTTTAGGAGAAGAATCTCCATTAAGAAAAATATATGATTTAGACGGATACATATTATTAATTGGTGTTGGATATGATTCCAATACTTCTGTACATTTATCAGAAGTACGTTCTGGTGCATGTGAGTTAATAAAAGTAGGGGCACCCATTATAGAAAATGGTGAAAGAGTGTGGAAAGAATTTGTTGATATGGATTACGATTCTGACAAATTTGTAGAAATTGGTGTGGAATTTGAGCAAAAAGGAACCGTAACAATAGGGGAAATAGGAAACGCAAAGTGCCGTCTTATGAAACAACGTGATATAGTTGATTTTGGAACAGAATGGTTTCGTAAGAAAAATTAGTAAGGGATGGTTACAATGAAGGGGAAAAAGGTATTAATTACAAGCGGTGGTTGTTTAGAAAAATGGGATCAAGTTCGTGGTCATACGAATATGGCAAAAGGAACAATTGGAAGAATAATCGCCGAAGAGCTTATAAGTAAAGGGGCCTATGTTATATATTTACATGGTTATTTTGCGGAGAAACCGAATGATATAAACAATCAATTAGAATTACACCCATTTGAAGGAATTGTTGATTTGCAAGATAAAATGAAAAGTATCATTACGCATGAAAAAGTCGATGCGGTTATTATGGCAGCGGCTGGATCTGATTGGATTGTGGACAAGATCTGTGATCAAGAGGGTAATGTTCTTGATATGAATGGAAAAATCTCAAGTGATATAGCGCCAATTATACATTTTCAAAAGGCACCGAAAGTATTAAAACAAATAAAACAGTGGGATTCAGAAACTGTACTCGTTGGCTTTAAACTTGAAAGCGACGTAAATGAAGAAGAACTGTTTGAAAGAGCGAAAAATAGAATGGAAGAAGCGAAGGCGAGTGTAATGATTGCGAATTCACCACATTCTTTATATTCGCGTGGAGCAATGCACTACGTAATTGGACAAGACGGTAAAGAGAAGTTATGTAATGGAAAAGATGAAACAGCGAAAGAAATTGTTAAAAGGTTAGAGGTATTATGTAATCACATTACTGCTTTATAATTTTAAGTATTTGGATAAGAGTGAATCCGCATAGTATATATTGGTAAGCGAAACTTTAATTTATAGGAATTTTACTTTTACACAAACGTTAACCATTCAATATGGATACATAGAATAAATGGTGAGGAGTGAATTCTATGGAACATTTATTAAAGCAAGCTATTAAACTCCGGAAAGAAAAGAAATATGCGCAGTCTAAAGAGATACTCATCGGATTAACAAACTTTACGAGGGATGCAGAAGTACTTTATCAATGTGCCTGGATACATGATGTAATGGGTCTTGAAACAGAAGCTATGCCGTATTATGAACAGGCAATTGCAAATGGTCTTGAAGGGGAGTCACTTTGTGGCGCATATATCGGTCTTGGTAGTACATATCGTTGTATAGGCGAGTATGATAAAGCAATTACTGTTTTAGAAACAGGTTTGCAGCAGTTTCCAGATAATGATGTGATGAAAGTATTTTTGTCATTAGCGAAATATAACGTAAACGATCATGAATCCGCGATGAAATTATTACTTGAAACAGTCGTAAAAGTAGAAGAAGTGAAAGAGTTTGAACGTGCTATTTCATTTTATAAAGACCATTTAAACGAGGTTTTTAAATAGAGGAGTGAAAGTATGAGTGTCACACTTTCGCGAAGGCGAAAAGGTATATGGATTGGACTCGTATCTTTAATCTTATTATCAAACTATTTATTGTATGCTCTTCCGATTGTACCAGCTACTCCGAAAGAAGTTGTTCTTGGATCATTATTAGATTGTATGTTTGTAATTCCGGTTATTACGTATTTCTTTATTATTCGAAAAAGATACTCGTTAACGTATATATTCCCTGTTGTAATAGCTGGTTATATATTTGCAAGATTTATTATTCCAAGCGACTATTTACAAGCTTTTTCATACGTTTCTTATATGATAGTTGCAGGAGAAATTGCCTTTGTATGTGTAGAGTTATTCCTTCTATATAAAATTGTTAGAAAGCTTCCTAACATAATAAAAAAATATAAAGAATATAAAAGTGAGTATTCTTCATTTTCTTATGCAATTGATGCTGCATTTGACGCTGCTATGAAAAGAAATAAATTAATAGATATCATTGTAACAGAGTGCAAGTTAATCTATTATGCATTTTTATCGTGGCGTGAAAAAGTGCCAGAAGGAGAATCTGTATACTCATATCACAAAAAGACTGGCGCAATAGGTGTATATATTATGATTATCCATGCGACCTTAATAGAAAGTATCGGTTTTCATTATTTGTTTCATCAATGGAATCCAGTTGTAGCATGGGTGTTACTTATTTTAAACGTATATGCAATGTTTTATTTTTTAGCTGAAATACAAGCAACGCGTAAAAATCCAATTATTGTTACGGAACAAAAGGTAATTATTCAAATTGGATTAGGAAAGAAAATCATTATACCGTTTACACAAATTGATAAGATTACGTTTTATAAAGGAGAAGTTTTAAAGAATGAGAAAGAGGTTCTTGACGCAACGGTGATGGAATTTATAAAGGAACCTCCAACATTTGAAATAACACTAAAAGAGCCAATGAAAGCACAATTGTTATATGGATTTTCTAAAACAGTAAGTCGTGTTCACTTAAATGTTGATGAGGAACGGAAATTTTATGATGTGATGACGGAGAAATTGAACCATGAATAATGCTACTAATTTTCATCGTGCGTTTGGTGTGTATGGCATTTGTATCGAAAGCAATAACATATTAGTAATCGATAAAATTAAAGGGCCATATAGAAATCGGTATGATCTACCTGGTGGTAGTCTAAAAGATGGGGAAGCATTATTAGCTGGACTTCATAGAGAGATTAAAGAGGAGACCGGGCTAAATGAAACGGTAGTAAAACAAATAGGTACGATTGATTTTCAATTTCCATCAAAATTCAAGGAGTACACACATGTACATCATATCGCAGTTTTCTACGGTGTTGAAAGGTGCGAAGGTGAATTCGTAGTAACGGAACAATTTGAAGAGCAAGATTCATTAGGAGCTAGATGGGTTCCTATTGAAAGCATTACAGAAGACAATTCATCTCCACTTGTATGTAGTGCAGTAGAGTGGCTGAAAACAAATGAGCTTCCATTAGAAGTGAAAAAATATGAAACATGGACAGTGAAAAACTCCTTCTAAAATAAGAGGGAGTTTTATTGTGTAATTGGAGACTAAATACTTCTTTATTACTATATAAACCGATATAATAAAGCTAGAAATAGCATAAGGGGAAACAAAGAATGAATAAATTACTAACACTAAAAAGTGAAATTATAGAAAGAAAAATACGATATGACTCGACAACAGTAGAACACACTTGTTTATTACTTGAAAAGCAGTTGCGAAGTATCGTGTTATTTCATGAGGTTCAGTATTCATTTACAATGAATACACATGATTCAAGTTTAACAATCCCGAAAGGCAGTTACACCATTGCATACTACTGGAAGGATCGTCCGTACAATTTATACATATGGAGAGATAAGAATGGAATGTATGTAGGCTCTTATTTTAATGTTGTAAAAAATACGCAAATAACAGACGAATTCGTGTCATTTGAAGACTTAATTATTGATATTTTGGTACTTCCAAGCGGAGAATATTTTATTTTAGATGAAGATGAGTTACCTGAGCCTTTAGAGGGTTTTGAGGGTGGTTATGTGAACGAAGCTCTTGATGTATTAGAGGAAATAATTCAAAAGACGCTTCCTCAAATAATTGTAGAAACAGAAAGAGTGAGGTTAAACTAAATTGTAATTGATTTGAAAATAGAATACGTGTTTAATGAAATTGAGTAGTCTTAAGTTATATAATCTAACTTTTTTGATAAGTCTAAAGTTAGATGTATATTTCTTGGGATTACTCTTTTTTGTGGAAACTAATATTGACTGAATGTAGTTCAGTCATTTACAATTGAATCAGATTCAGTCACGGTAAAAAACATAGTAGGAGATAACATATGAAAAGAATATCAAAAGATCCAGATGTAAGACGCCAAGAATTAATGGATATTGGCTTTGAACTATATATGGAAAATGGTATGAAAGGATTTAGCATAAAAGATGTTGTGAATCATGCTGGTGTAGCAACGGGCTTATTTTATTATTACTTCAAGTCTAAAGAGAATTTTGTTGATGAAGTATTAAATGACTTTATTGTGAAAAATATGGAGTTAATTGAAGAAATACTTATTTCTAATGAACGGTCTGTCATGCAAAAGATGGAAGATTCTCTAAATATATTTTGGACATTTATTGAAAAATTAGCGCCTTATAAAAATGTGAGTTCTTTTCAGACAGAACAACATTTTCAACTGGAACAGAAATTATTCACGCGAATGCAGCCATTAATTCGACAAGTGATTGAAGAAGGGATGAAAACGGGGATTTTTAATACTGATAACTCATTACTAGCTTCAGGTTTTATTTTATACGGTCTTAGCAGTGTTGCTCATTCAGAGGTGAATTTGAATTTAGATACGAAGCAAGAAATGGTTAATTTAGTATTAAATACACTGCGATATGATCAAAGAGAAGGAAGATGTATATGAATATATGAAGATTATAATCGATGGAAACAATATTTTGAATGAACAACTTACAAAATGGAAAAGAGAACGTATTAAAAAAGTTTTACATACATTAGGACATAAAGAGCAAGAATTAAATGATACAGACGTTATGATAAAAAAACTAACGGAACTAAAATTAAATTATTCATACGATGAAATGTATGATAAGTTGAAGTCTAAACTTAAATTAAGTGAAATGGGTATGCGTATCGCTACAGTTTTATCTGGTAATAGACGGAAATTTTCAAAAACAAGTATCTATTTAGATGGGATTACAGCAGAAGAAGCGATAAATGGGATTGACAGTTTTATGCTTGAACAATCACATGAAAATAATCAGGTGAACTTGTCAGCTTGTCCTGATCACTATGTACTAAGACCGTTTGGGGAAAATGAATTAGAAGTTATCGAAACTACTGGTAATTCTCCATTTCCAGTTCAATTTTTTATTGTTTTTGGTGACGAAACGGGATTAAAGACACCTAGAGATAAGTCTTATCAATACCAATCAACAGGTGTTGCACGTATGAAAGACGGTACTACTATTGGTGGAGTTCGACATCAATTCAAAGATACAGACACTGGTATAGAAGTAAGTCTAGCTGTAGAGTTTCCAGCACTTTGTCCTAATAGCCTTATTAAATCGCACCAAATGCATTTGGCATGTGAGTTTTCTTATTGGTTACAGTGGATTAAGAACCGTAAAAAATAAATAACAAGAAGGATGTTCAAACGAAGCATATGTATTTTTTAATAAAACCTAGTTGACTTATCGGAAATATTTGTATAATATGTACTTAATTCTATTACGTATTGCTGATTGGAGAAACCAAAGGCATTTTATCTATTGATAAAATGCCTTTGGTTTTTTTATTGCATAAATACTGAATCTGTTCATTTAGATGAATCATTTCAAGGAGGCGAAGAAGTGACTGTTTCAATTGGTGGAGTATCAAAATATTTTTCGAAACAAACTCGTACTGTTCAAGTATTAGAGAATATTAATTTTCAATTAGAGAAAGGGGATTTTGTTACAGTAATTGGTCCGAGTGGTTGCGGAAAAAGTACACTATTAAAAATTATTGCAGGTTTAGACGGCGATTTTGAAGGAGAAATCATTATTGATGGGGAGCGTATAACAAAACCGAGTAAGAAGCAAGGATTTATATTTCAAGAGCATCGATTGTTTCCGTGGCTTACAGTGGAAGAAAATATTGCGGCGGATTTGTCATTAAAAGATAAGTATGTGAAGGATAAGGTAAAGGAATGGGTTGAAATTGTTCGACTAGATGGTTTTGAAAAATCATATCCGAAAGAAATATCAGGCGGGATGTCACAACGTGTTGCGATTGCAAGAGCGTTGCTAAGAGATCCTAATGTCTTATTGCTTGATGAACCATTTGGAGCACTGGATGCATTTACCCGAAGTCATTTGCAAGAAGTACTGCTCAACATTTGGGAACAAAAAAAGACGACAATGATATTTGTTACACATGATATAGACGAAGCAATATATCTTTCAAACAGAATTGTCATCATGAGTGCAAAGCCCGGAAAAATACATAAAGTGATTGAAAATAATTTACCTTATCCGCGTAGTAAAACTTCGGAGTCATTCCAAGAAATTCGAAAGAAAGTATTACAACAGTTTGAACGCGGGGGACTAATTCAAACAAGTATATAGGGAAAGGGTGAGTATATGTATAAAAAAATCAAAATTCTTTCTTTTTCATTAGCTATTTCATTATTTTTATTCGGATGTGAAAAAAGCACAGCAAGTAGTAAGAAGGAAGATGTAACAGTACAAATTGGTATTCAGCAAGGATTAAGCCCACTTTTATTGGCACAGAAAAAGGGATGGTTTGAAGAGGAGTTTAAAAAAGAAGGAGTTAAGGTGAAATGGACAGAGTTCCAAAGCGGACCTCCTTATTTTGAGGCAATCGCATCAAATCGATTAGACTTTGGTGAAGTTGGCAACTCTCCAGTTATTTCCGCGCAAGCAGCTGGTATTGAATTTACCGAAATTGCTAATACGAGTTATGCGAGAAAAGGAACAGGGATTCTTGTGCAAAAGGATAGCAAGATTACGAGTGTAAAAGATTTAAAAGGTAAAAAAATCGCAGTAGCAAAAGGAAGTAGCGCATTTAATTTATTGTATCGAGCGCTTGATAAAGAAGGTATCAATGCGAAAGATGTAAATGTCATTCAGTTACAACCAGATGAAGCACAGCCAGCATTTGAATCAGGATCAGTAGATGCATGGGCAATTTGGGATCCTTTCATATCGTTACATACGGTAAATAAAGGAGCGAAGGTGATTACAGATGGTGAACAATTAAACGTATCTTCTCCAGAGTTTTTAATTGCGAGAACAAAATTTGCGAAAGAGCATCCAGAATTAGTGGAGAAATTCCTTAAAGTATATGAAAAAGCACGTCTATGGCAAGATGAAAACTTGGATGAAGCAATAAAAATATACACTTCTGCAAAGAAAATAGATGCAGATATTATAAAAGAAGTGTTTAATCACGACAAACCCATCTTAGTTCCGGTAACGAAAGAAATAGTTGCAGAACAGCAACAGACAGCAGATTTTCAATATAAGCTCGGTTCTATAAAGAAAGAAATCAAAACAGATAAAGTTGTAGATAATTCTTTCGTAGAAAAAGCAATAAAGGCGAAATGAAAAGAGGTTTTGTAAATTGGAAAATACGAAGGCTGTTGTGAAAAGGGCCAGTTTAATGATTGGCAAAAGCAATGTCAATGAAAAAAAAGTGCGAAAGACAAATGTAAAAATGTTAGTAAGAGCGATTACGATACCAGTTATCGTATTAATAGTTTGGCAATTAGCCGGCGTATTCGATCTAGTTTCTAAAACAGTTTTACCAACGCCATTAGATATATTTCTAGCTTTTCAAGAACTTATAAAAACAGGAGAGTTATACGGTCATCTAAGTATCAGTGTATTCAGGGCTGCGGCTGGTTTCTTTATTGGTGGGAGCCTAGGAATTATATTAGGAACGATTGTTGGGTTTTCAACGAGAAGCGAGCAATATTTAGATCCGTCAGTACAAATGTTAAGAACTGTGCCTCACTTAGCTGTTGCACCGCTTTTCGTATTATGGTTCGGTTTTGGTGAAACATCGAAAGTGTTATTAATTGCAGATGGTGCATTTTTTCCTTTATACGTAAACGCGTTTCTAGGAATACGAGGTGTAGATTCAAAGTTATTTGATGTTGCGAGAGTGTTAGAGTTTAGTAAAAGAAAATTAATTACGAAACTAATTTTACCGGCAGCATTGCCAAACCTATTACTTGGGGCAAGATTATCATTAGGAGTAGCATGGGTGAGTTTAGTAGTAGCAGAACTTATGGGATCTACAGAAGGTATTGGCTATATGATTATGGATGCAAGGCAATTTTCAAATACAGATATCGTATTTGTCGGTATTATTATCTTTGCATTCGTTGGGAAGTTTTCTGATTCACTTGTTCGTTTACTAGAAGTGAAGTTTTTAAGATGGAGAGATAATTTTAAAGGAGAGATAGGAAATTAACATATAAATTATTAGGGGTAATTTATATAGAGTATTTTAGTGTACGTTTCAACATAAATAAGGGGTGTGTAAAGGTATGGAATTATTATGGTTTATTCCAGCGTATGGTGATGGTAGATATTTAGGAACGACAAAACGAGGAAGAGCAGCTGAGTACGGTTACTATAAACAAGTTGCACAAGCAGCTGATTATTTAGGATATACGGGTGTTTTACTTCCAACTGGTCAAGGTTGTGAAGATCCATGGGTATTAGCATCCGCACTTGCAGCTGAGACAGAGAAATTAAAATTTTTAGTAGCAGTTAGACCAGGACTGATGTCGCCGACAGTTGCAGCAAGGATGGCTTCTACATTTGATAGAATTTCAGACGGCAGACTTCTAATTAATGTAGTAGCTGGAGGAGATCCAGTTGAACTACAAGGAGATGGATTATATCTTGAGCATGATGAAAGATATGAAGCAGCGGATGAGTTTTTAAAGGTTTGGAAATCAACATTGCAAGGTGAAACGATTTCTTTAGAAGGAAAACATATTAAAGTTACGGAAAGTAAAGTTGTGTTCCCGCCAGTTCAAACGCCATACCCTCCTATATATTTTGGTGGATCATCCGCTGCTGGAAAGAAAGTTGCAGCAGAACATAGTGATGTATATTTAACGTGGGGCGAGCCACCAAAGCAAGTGAAGGAGAAAATAGAGGAAGTAAGAAAACTGGCAGAAGAGAAGGGTCGTTCAGTACGATTTGGCATTAGGTTACACGTAATTGTAAGAGAGACAGAAGAAGAAGCATGGGAAGAGGCAGAACGTTTAATTCAATACGTAGATAATGAAACAATTGAGCTTGCTCAAAAGACATTTGCAAGATATGATTCAGTTGGACAAAAACGGATGACACATTTAAATAAAGGAACAAGGGAGTCGTTAGAGATAAGTCCTAACTTATGGGCTGGCATCGGGCTTGTAAGAGGTGGTGCAGGTACTGCACTTGTTGGAGATCCGCATACAGTAGCAGAAAGGATAAAAGAATATGAAGCGTTAGGAATTGATACGTTTGTTTTATCGGGATATCCACATTTAGAAGAAGCGTATGAAGTAGCAGAACTTTTATTTCCTTTATTGAAAGAAGAAAAGAAACAAGAAAATAAAATTGTTGGTGAAATGGTAGCTGATGCATATGCATTAAAAAAATAGTGAGAAATAAAGTGAAACTTTAATCCTTTGGATGAATTGTTCCAAAGGATTATTAGTTGAACCAATCGGGTATTAACAGGCAGTTTCACCTATGCTTTACTCCATTTTGTTTACTGCCTGTTAATACGGGATAAAAAAGTCGCAAGTAAATCACTTGCGGGTTTTCATCGTAAACTATCAGAAAATATGGTAAAATTAAATAGTAACTTAAGGTGCGGTTGGTTGTTCAATTATCACTTCTCCAATTAGGAGGGGGGTGATAATAAGTGAGTGAAATAGCGTTGTTACTGCAAGGTGGATTGTTTCTCGTTGCATTGTTAACATTCGTCGTCGTTTTAATAGACAAGCTCAAAAAATAACAACCCACCTATGCCAATAGAATGTGGGTTGTTTTGTTTGTAAGAAACAAATAGGATAAATGAACAATCCAATCTGCTAAGTTACGTGGACTAGTGTGTAGCCGCACACTAGTCTTTTTTATTTATATACAATTTATAATTGGTTTATGTGATTGTATTGTTCTTTTCATACTTATTATAACACAGTGTCTTTTCATCAAGAAAGGAGACCGTACGTTCTGTTTCTAATTAAATAGAAGGTGATTTTTCTTTAAAGAGCCCGTCCATATACTGTTTTAAAGTTTGAACGTAAAATTCTTGCTTATTTACATCATTTACGCCGACAATTGGTGAAGGAAGTTCATATCTCTTTTCGGATAAATGAACGACAACATCAAAAATATCAAATAGACGAATGAAACAGAACAGGCCATCTTTATCACTTAATAAAATAAAATAGTGGTTTTCACTATTTGTATTTAATGTATTCCATAAAGAACTTTTGCTTAAATCACGAACAATGCTCTTTTCTTTTAATTCCATGAAGTCGGCATTTGATAGGATGCTAGAAATATCAATCGCATCTGGATCTTCAAAATAGCCATCGACTGCTTGTACAGCGAAAGTATAAGCCATTTTTAATACACTCATTTTATACTTACGGTTATCTAAAAGTAATTCACGTTGAATAGAGCTAGCTACTTTCGTTACACGTTCTTCTTTCCAGATTTCGTTATGTAGTGAGATATCGTGCTTTTTACATAGTTTCATAATTAATGCATTGGAATAAAGTATTTCGTCACTTACTTCAACAACATCTGTCTCAGCGGCCGCAAGTTCCTCACCATGCTCATTTGTATAGAGGGGGGAGTCAATCTGTTTTTTCATTTGCTCAATCTTAAATTGACTTAATTTATGCCGAATTAAGGGGCGATCAATATTTGTTGTCATTTGTTCATGACAAGTATCACAAATTGAGTTTGTGAAATAATATCCACATAATATTTCTGGAATGACATATTGTTCACTAAGTTCTTTCGTATCTTTTCTGCAAATGATGCATTGTGTCATTTTTATCACCTTTACCTGCAAATTTGTATGTAATCTCATTGTAGTGTATTTATTGGTATTTTGGAATATTGTAAAGGAAAATATTATGTGAAATTCTTGCTTATTTTGGTACAATGAAGAGAAGTGCTAGTTTAAAGGAGGAAGTTTTTTGAAATCGAAAGTGCACTTTTGGACATTAGAAGTGCTAATGGTTGTAGCGATCATATTTATTTGCACAAAAATATCGTTTCTATTTCAACCGATTGGTATCTTCATATCAACGTTGTTTTTCCCAATCTTAATCGCGCTATTTTTATACTTCATATTTAATCCGGTATTAGTCTTTTTGGAGGATAAAAAAGTACCTAGAAATTTAGCGATTTTACTGTTATATCTTTTTATCATAACATTAACTGCGGTTGGAGTTGGGGTAGTAGTACCAACGATCTCCCAACAGCTAATGGATTTAGTAAAAAATATGCCAGGTTATATAAAAGAGGGAAAAGTATACATACAAGATTTATCCCATCATAGATTGTTTGAATGGTTATCTACACAAAACTATGTTTCCATTGAAACAATTGAAAAAAATGCAATTGAATACTTAAAGGATATACCAAACACCATTACGTCGAGTGCAACGGCTTTATTTGGTATTATCACGAACGTTGCATTAGTTATCTTCACAGTACCGTTCATTTTATTTTATATGTTTAAAGATGGCCATGCGTTTCCAGGGAAAGCAGTAAGCTTATTACCAGAGTCTTACCGTGAAGAAGGACTTCGCATCATTAAGGAAACGAATGAAACATTATCTGCATATATTCAAGGGCAAGCGCTTGTTTGTATATTTGTAGGTGCTTTTACTTTTATCGGTTATTTAATTATTGATTTACCGTACGCTTTCGTTTTAGGAATTATAGCAGCATTTACAAATATCATTCCTAACTTAGGTCCATTTATCGGTGCAGCGCCAGCTGTTATTGTAGGTCTGTTCGTATCTCCGATGCAAGCGTTGTACGTAATTATTATCGTAACAATTGTACAACAATTTGAAAGTAACATCATTTCACCGCGTATTATGAGTTCAAAATTAAATATCCATCCGTTAACAATTATTATTTTAATTCTAGGGGTAGGTAACTTTGCGGGAATTATTGGAATGATCTTGGCGGTGCCAGTTTATGCAGTAACGAAAACAGTTGTATCGAACTTAGTGAGATTGTTTAAGACGAAGAGAAGTAATCGAAAATAGTTTATGTTGAGAAAGATACACCACTTTTTAAGAGGTGTATCTTTTTTATTAATTAATGTTAAAAAGCGTACGAATACAAATTCATTATATATTTATTATATATCAAATATAACCGTAAACTTGGATGATATAGCCCCAATAAAACTATGTGGAATCCCTCTGAACTATCCAAATCATTTCTTTAGAACGTGCTATCAACATCATAATCGACTCCTTTCAATTTTTATATTTTAAAGATTTATAGGTGAGAGTAGTATTTGCTTCTACGATCTCGAATTTCGTCCATAATCTGTTTATATTGTTGTTCTTGCTTTAATTCAGTTTCAGAAAGGGTTTCTTTCTGAATTGTAATTGTTAAAAAGAAAAGGTGAAACTTCATAATACATTCCTCCTTTCGAAAGGAATTATAAATGGCTACAATAGTGACTTTGACGTTCTTTTACATCTTCCATAGCTTTATTAATTTGATGATCATGCAGTATCTCACTGTCCGAGAACTTAGTTTTTTGAATGGTGATGGTTAAAAAGAATACTTTCAATTTCATTAGATAAAACCCCTTTATAAGTTTATTAGAAAAGACGGCTGTAATAAGAAGCTTGACGCTCTTTTACTTCGTCCATAATAGTTTGAATGTGTTGCTCACGCAAAATCTCATTCTGTGAAAGTTTACGTTTTTGAATGGTGATGGTTAAAAAGAATGCTTTAAATTGCATTAGATACCCCCCTTTATAATTGATTTAGAAAAGACGACTGTAATAAGAAGCTTGGTGTTCTTTCACTTCGTCCATAATAGTTTGAATGTGTTGCTCACGCAAAATCTCATTCTGTGAAA
>NZ_JBVVXV010000025.1:0-48353 GCF_055902415.1 Bacillus sp. SSR7
CGCCGATGGTAGTTGGGACCTTGTCCCTGTGAGAGTAGGACGTCGCCAAGCAACTAAAAACACAAGTCTTTTGACTTGTGTTTTTTTTGTGTTTTCAAACAGTATGCAAAAAGAAGTAATGGTAATACAAACACGTTGCCCAAGGATGAATCATATTATATAAGAAATCGATGTATATTTTTCTGTAAATTGTTAAGGAATAGAAGTATAAAATATGTCCATTTAAATAGGGAGGGAAAGATATGAAATCACAAAACGAAGTTTGTATTGTTTGTGAGACAGAAAGAAAAGAAGGGATATATGTTTATAATAATTTAATATGTTATGAATGTGAAAAGGACATGGTGAATACAGAAACAAATGATCCGAAGTATATATATTATTTAAAACAGCTTCGGAAATTAGAAGTATCATATTTTTAAATAGGCATATGCCTATTATTTTTTTTGTTCTGTATAATAGATAAAGAATGAAATAATAAGGAAGAGATATAGATGAATCAAAATCGCATACCTTTATATGAAGCATTAATAGAGTTTAAAGAAAGACGGCCGTTATCCTTTCATGTTCCAGGTCATAAAAATGGTTTAAACTTTCCTCAGGGGGCAGTAGAGGAGTTTAAAGATATACTATCTATCGATGTAACTGAGTTATCAGGGTTAGATGATTTACATAGTCCGTTTGAATGTATAGATGAGGCACAACAATTATTAGCTGATGTATATGAAGTGGAAAAAAGTTATTTTTTAATTAATGGTTCAACAGTCGGGAACTTAGCAATGATTTTGTCTTGCTGTAGGGAACATGATATTGTTCTTGTACAAAGAAATTGTCATAAATCAATTATTAATGGTTTAAAATTAGCAGGAGCAAATCCAATTTTTTTAGATCCATGGATTGATGAAGCTTATAACGTACCCGTGGGAATTCATAATGAAATTATTAAGGAAGCAATTGAAAAATATCCAAATGCGAAAGCACTTATTTTAACACATCCTAATTATTATGGTATGGGGATGGATTTAGAGGCAAGCATTGCTTATGCACATGCACATAAAATTCCTGTGTTAGTAGATGAAGCGCATGGAGCTCATTTTTGTTTAGGTGGGGCATTTCCAAAGTCAGCTTTAGCATATGGTGCAGATATTGTAGTTCATTCCGCACATAAAACATTACCTGCGATGACGATGGGATCCTATTTACATATAAATAGCCGCTTAGTGAAAGAAGAAAAAGTTTCTACTTATTTAAGTATGCTACAATCTAGTAGTCCATCGTATCCAATTATGGCTTCTCTTGATATTGCACGCTTTACGATAGCACGTATAAAAGAAAAGGGACATGATGAAATTGTCGAGTTTTTACGGGAATTTAAAGAAGAATTGAGTGCTATTCCACAAATAGCTATTTTACAATATCCATTACAAGACGAGCTAAAAGTTACCGTACAGACGCGTTGTCAGTTATCAGGATACGAATTACAGTCTGTATTAGAAAAGGTTGGTATATATACCGAAATGGCAGATCCATATAATGTCTTATTTATTTTGCCTTTGCAAGTAAATAAGAAGTATATGAAGGCTATAGAGATGATCCGGGTGGCATTGCAATCTTATGAGGTGAAAGACAAGACGGAATCTATTCGTTATACTTATAAAGGAGAAATTTCTCCTTTACCGTATACATATAAACAACTGGAAGGATATGAAACAAAAGTAGTATCTGTAGAAGAAGCAGTTGGGATGATAGCGGCGGAAATGGTAATTCCATATCCACCTGGTATTCCATTGATTATGTATGGGGAAAGAATTACTTCAGAACATAAAGAGCAAATTATGCATTTAGAGGGAGCAGGCGCTCGTTTTCAAGGTAGCACGAAATATATGAAAGTGTATGATATAGAAAGTAGGTTTTAGGATGAAGGGATTATTTGTAACAATTGAGGGGCCAGAAGGTTCGGGTAAAACAACGTTAATTCAAGGTTTATTGCCACACTTTGAACAAAAGGAACAAAAGGTAATGGCGACGAGAGAACCAGGTGGTATTGCAATTTCTGAGGATATTAGAACGATTTTACATAAGCAAGAATATACGATGATGGAAGCACGTACAGAGGCACTTCTATATGCCGCTGCACGTAGACAACATTTAGTGGAAAAAGTTATGCCGGCACTTAATGAGGATTACCTTGTATTATGTGATCGTTTTATAGATAGCTCTTTAGCGTATCAAGGCTATGCAAGAGGATTAGGTATGGATAAAGTATTTGAAATCAATCGTTTCGCAACAGAAGACTGCATGCCTAGTTTAACAATTTACCTAGACATTGAACCCGAGGTTGGTTTAGCTCGAATTGCAAAAGATGCAGGACGTGAAGTGAATCGGTTAGATATGGAAGATATCACTTTCCATAAACGTGTGCGTGAAGGGTATTTACAAGTTGTAGAACGATTCTCGGATCGTATTGTATTAGTAAATGCTGATCAACCAATGGAAAAACTTATAGAAGAAGTTATTCAAGTTATAGAAGATAAATTGTTATAATAGAAGGAAAGAATGAAATAAGTGAGGTATGCATTATGACGAAGACGTGGGAGCAGCTTTCTGCTATACAACCCATCGGTGTAAAAATGTTGATGAATAGCATCGCAAAAGAGCGTATATCCCACGCTTACTTGTTAGAGGGAGGGAAAGGGACAGGAAAGTTTGCGACAGCAATTCAAATGGCAAAGAGTTTCCTCTGTTCTCAGCGTAATGGGGTAGAGCCTTGTCATGTATGTACAAATTGTAAGCGAATTGATTCAGGTAACCACCCAAACTTACATATTGTAAAACCAGACGGATTATCTATTAAGAAGCAGCAAATTCATGATTTACAAGAAGAGTTTTCAAAAACAGGATTAGAAGCAAATAAAAAAGTATATGTTATTGAGCACGCAGACCGTATGACAGCAAATGCGGCGAATACACTGTTGAAATTTTTAGAAGAACCAAGTAGTGATACAACAGCTATTTTACTTACTGAACAAAGTCATCAAATTTTAAATACGATTTTATCTCGTTGTCAAGTTGTTACATTTAGACCTTTACCTACGGAATCTTTAATTAGAAGATTACAGGATGAAGGTGTTACAGCATCTTTATCGACACTTGCTGCACAACTCACAAATAGTTTTGATGAAGCTTTAGCTTTATGTAGTGATGAATGGTTTGCACAAGCACGAGCTTTAGTGATAAAATTATGTGAAGCGCTCGAAAAAGATAAAGCCTCTATTTTTTTTGTACAAGAAAAATGGGGAAAACACTTTGGAGAGAAAGAACAATTACAGCAAGGTTTAGATATGTTACTCCTTATTTATAAGGATTTATTATATGTTCAACTTGGAGAAGAAGATCGTCTTGTTTTTCATGAGCAGAAAGAGATGTTTGAATCTTTCTCCTACGCTCAGAAGCGCATTGTATCAGCTCTCTTTAATATATTAGAGGCAAAAAATAGAATCAACGCTAATGTAAATGCGCAGCTTGTGTTCGAACAGTTAGTGTTGCGGTTGCAGGAGGGATGACCGTTTTGTATGATGTAGTAGGTGTTCGCTTTAAGAAGGCCGGAAAGGTGTATTACTTTGATCCGAATCAGTTCGATATCTCTGAAAATGAGTTTGTAATTGTAGAAACGGTAAGAGGTATTGAATACGGAAAAGTAGTTATTACCAAAAAGCAAGTTGATGAAAACGACGTTGTATTACCGCTAAAAAAGGTTATTCGTATTGCAAATGAAAATGATCGTACCATTGTTGAAGAGAACAAACATGCCGCAAAAGAAGCATATCAAGTTTGTCAGCAAAAGGTAGTAGAACATAATCTTGATATGAAACTTGTAGATGTAGAGTATACGTTCGATCGCAATAAAATTATTTTCTACTTTACTGCGGATGGTCGGATTGATTTCCGCGAACTAGTGAAGGACTTAGCAGCAATTTTTAGGACAAGAATTGAACTAAGACAAATTGGTGTTCGTGATGAAGCGAAGATGCTTGGTGGTATTGGTCCATGTGGTCGTATGCTTTGTTGTTCTACTTTTTTAGGGGATTTTGAACCTGTATCTATTAAGATGGCAAAGGATCAAAATTTATCATTAAATCCTGCAAAAATCTCTGGTTTATGTGGTCGCTTAATGTGTTGCTTAAAATATGAGAATGATGAATATGAGGCAGCAAAGGAACAACTTCCTGATTTAGATCAACGTATACAAACCCCGCATGGTACTGGCCGTGTTATCGGATTAAATATTTTAGAAAGATTAATTCAAGTGGAACTAGTAGACAAGGAACGGATAGTAGAATATACGTTAGATGAGTTAGTGAATAAAGGGGTCGTTTCGAGTCAAACCACAGATTAATGAGGTGGGTGCTTGTGGAGAAAAAAGATATTTTTGCATCGGTTTCTAGTATGGAAGAGCAAATTGGACATTTATACAAACAGTTGGGAGAACTAAAACAACATCTTGCAGAGTTACTGGAAGAAAACCAACATATAAAAATGGAAAATGAAAATTTGCGACACCGCTTTGAAGAAGTGCAGATTAAAGAAAAACAAAAAACTCAAAAACGTAAAGAAGTGAAGCCGAAGACAGATATTGGTGAAGGCTACGATAATTTAGCAAGACTATATCAAGAAGGTTTTCATATTTGTAATCTGCATTATGGAAGTGTACGTAAAGAGGGAGATTGTTTATTCTGCCTGTCATTTTTAAATAAAAAGTGAAATTACCTTTCCAATGATAATTGGAAAGGTAATTTTTTATACATGAGAGTAGAATGAAATATGTTTTTTATTAGTTGAAGATGAAATAGGGTAGGTTAAGTGTAAGAAAAGGAGTAACATATGAATTTATATGAAGATGAACGTTTAGATTACTTATTAGCGCAAGATTTGAAGATTATACAAAGTCCATCGGTATTTAATTTCTCGTTAGATGCTGTTTTACTTGCAGATTTTGCCTGGGTACCAATTCAAAAAGGTAATTTACTTGATTTGTGTACAGGTAATGCAGTTGTGCCCCTTCTATTAAGTACAAGAACGAAAGGGAATATTACTGGTGTAGAAATTCAAGAACGCTTATATGATATGGGAAGAAGAAGTGTCCAATACAATAAGTTGGAAGAAAGAATTCACTTAATACACGGGGATTTGAAAGATATGCCGGAGAAACTTGGGCGTCATCAATATGATGTTGTCACATGTAATCCGCCTTATTTCCAAACACCTGCAACTTCTGAAAAAAATATGAATGAACATTTAGCGATAGCTCGTCATGAAATTATGTGTACACTAGAGGATGTTGTATCTGCAAGTAGTCAGCTAGTAAAACAAGGCGGGAAAGTAGCATTTGTACATCGTCCAGGTCGTTTATTAGATATTGTTACATTAATGCGTAAATACAAAATTGAACCGAAGCGTGTACGATTTGTGTATCCTAAGGCAGGGAAAGAAGCGAATACATTGTTAATTGAAGGAATTAAGGATGGAAATGCCGATTTGAAAATATTGCCACCCCTTTTTGTATATGAAGAAAATAATGAATATACAAAGGAGATTCGTTCTATTTTATATGGAGAAGAATAAGCATTGTTTTTATGTAGTAGAGTGCTCTGATGGAAGTTATTATGCTGGATATACAAATCATATAGAAAAGCGAATTGAGACCCATAATGGCGGAAAAGGGGCTAAGTATACGCGTGCTAGACTTCCTGTTGTTTTAAAATACGTAGAATTTCATGAAGATAAGCGTACAGCTATGCAAGCAGAGTATTATTTTAAGCAATTAAATAGAAAACAAAAAGAAGAATATATGCAAAAAGGAGAACGCTATGTGGCAACAAAAAAGCTTTCAACAAAATGAAAAGGGAGTTTTATATTTAGTACCAACTCCTATTGGAAATTTAGAAGATATGACATTTCGTGCAATCCGAATTTTAAAAGAAGCTGATTTAATTGCTGCTGAAGATACGAGACAAACGAAAAAACTTTGTAATTATTTTGAAATTGAGACGCCTGTGATGAGTTACCACGAGCATAATAAGGAAGTAAGTGGAAAGAAAATATTAGAGAAGCTAGACGAGGGGAAAACTGTAGCACTTGTTAGTGATGCTGGTATGCCGTGTATTTCCGATCCAGGTTACGATATTGTTGTAGAGGCTGTAACAGAACAGTATCATGTAATCCCGCTTCCTGGGGCAAATGCAGCCCTTACAGCATTAATTGCATCAGGTCTTGAAACAAAACAGTTTTATTTCTATGGATTTTTACAAAGAAATAAAAAAGAAAGAAAAATGGAGTTAGAGAAGCTTCGTTATGTACAAACTACAATGATGTTTTATGAAGCGCCTCACCGCTTGGATGATACTTTAATCTCGATGCAAGAAGTATTGGGAAATAGAGAAATTGTATTATGTCGAGAGTTAACGAAAAAATTCGAGGAATTTATTCGTGGAACAGTTGAAGAAGCAATTGAGTGGACGAAACAAAATGAAGTTCGTGGTGAGTTTTGTATTTTAGTAGCTGGTTCAACGGAAGAACCTGCTCCAGAGGAACAATGGTGGGAATCTATTTCGGTATATGACCATATTGAACATTATATAAACGAAAAAGGTATGAATTCAAAAGAGGCGATAAAAACAGTTGCTAAAGATCGAGATTTGTCGAAACGCGATGTATATCAAATCTATCATGTCGATAAAAAATAAGCTTCTCATAATTGAGAAGCTTATTTTGCTGTTTCGATATAATCTTGAAGCTCGTTTAAGATTTGCTCAGCGCCTTCTTTGCTTAAGATAATTTTACCTTCAGCTAAAGATAGGTTACCATCAGATACTTCACCAGTTACTTGGCAAGTCATGTTTGGCTTATATTTTTTTAAGATGATTTTCTCGTCATCAACATAGATTTCAAGAGCATCCTTTTCTGCAATACCTAAAGTACGGCGTAATTCGATTGGAATTACTACACGACCTAATTCATCAACTTTACGAACGATACCAGTAGATTTCATAATTCTTTTCCTCCTAAAGAAATAGTTTATAAGTTTCGAGTCTATTTTTAGATTCGTCATTTTTCGACAAAATACCCTATGGACATATGATACCAATCATTTACATTTCCGTCAATTCTTTAATTCTATATTTTTTAAAAAGATTTATAGATTTCTTACTTCTTATATATAATAGAATGGGAGTAATTTCTACTATTATTTCATTTTATTTTCAGAAAAGTTTTTAAATTTTGAGTAGAGATTGTATATTTTCTTGAAATATGAGTAATAGATGATAAATATACTAATCATTAACTCGTTTTTATCACGTATTAACAAGCAATAAGATTCTAAATTTAAAGTTCATCCGGAGCAAAGAAGTTAAGTGGGGATCAACTGCCCATAAAAGTCCGATTGGTTCAACTAATAATCAGTGGGGGATGAAGAAAACCCCCACTGATTAAAGTTTCACTTTATATATAAGTTTTTGATATACTATTTATAAATACATATGAGGTTATCCGGGAGGTCCAAAACAATGACAGAGGAAAACAAATCCTTTTATATTACTACCCCAATTTATTATCCAAGTGGAAAATTACACATTGGACATGCTTATACAACAGTAGCAGGAGATGCGATGGCACGATATAAGCGTATGCAAGGATATAATGTTCATTATTTAACAGGAACTGATGAGCATGGACAGAAGATCCAAAAGAAAGCAGAAGAATTAAATGTTACACCACAAGCATATGTGGATAACATCGTTGCAGGAATTAAAGAACTTTGGAAGAAGATGGATATCTCTTATGATGATTTTATTCGTACAACGGAAGATCGTCATAAAGATGTTGTTGAAAAAATCTTCAAGCAACTAGTAGATCAAGGCGATATTTACCTTGATGAATATGAAGGTTGGTATTCTGTACAAGATGAGACATTCTATACGGAGCACCAATTAGTAGATCCAATTATGGAAGGTGACAAAGTAGTTGGAGGAAAAAGTCCAGATAGTGGTCATGATGTAGAGCTTGTTCGTGAAGAATCTTATTTCTTTAGAATGGGTAAATACGTAGACAGACTATTAAAATTCTATGAAGAGAATCCACATTTCATTCAGCCAGAGTCTCGTAAGAATGAAATGATTAATAACTTCATTAAACCAGGCTTAGAAGATTTAGCAGTTTCTCGTACTTCATTTGACTGGGGAGTTCGTGTTCCAGGTAACCCGAAACACGTTATTTACGTATGGGTTGACGCGTTATCTAACTATATTACAGCATTAGGTTATGGAACAGAAAATGAAGAGATGTATAAGAAATTCTGGCCAGCAGATGTGCATTTAGTTGGAAAAGAAATCGTTCGTTTCCATACAATTTATTGGCCGATCATTTTAATGGCATTAGATTTACCTCTTCCGAAAAAAGTATTTGCTCATGGTTGGATTTTAATGAAGGATGGAAAGATGAGTAAGTCAAAAGGTAACGTAGTAGATCCAGTTACATTAATCGATCGTTACGGATTAGATGCATTACGTTATTACTTACTTCGTGAAGTTCCGTTCGGATCTGATGGCGTATTCACACCAGAAGGATTTGTGGAGCGTATTAATTTCGATTTAGCAAATGACTTAGGTAACTTATTAAATCGTACAGTAGCTATGATTGATAAATACTTTAACGGAGAAATCCCTGCATTTAAAGCAAATGTAACGGAATTTGATGAAACGTTAGTAGCGTTTGCACAGGATACATTGAAAAAAGTAGAAGAAGCAATGGAGAATATGGAATTCTCTGTAGCTCTAAGCTCAATTTGGCAATTGGTTAGCCGTACGAATAAATATATTGATGAAACACAACCGTGGGTATTAGCAAAAGATGAGAATGATCGTGAAAAGTTAGCTTCTGTAATGGCTCATTTAGCAGAAGTACTTCGCCAAACAGGTATTATGCTTATGCCATTCTTAACAGTAGCACCAAGCAAAATGTTTGCTCAGCTTGGCCTTACTGAAGAAGCACATACATCTTGGGAAAGCCTGTCTACAATTGGATGCATTCCAGCTGGAACAAAAGTAGAAAAAGGAAACCCGATTTTCCCTCGTTTAGAAATGGAAGTAGAGGTAGCGTACATTAAAGAACAAATGAAAGCCTCTGCTCCTAAAGTAGAAGAGAAAAAAGAAGAAGAACCGAAGGCAGAAGAAATTACAATTGATGATTTCTTTAAAGTAGAATTACGCGTAGCTGAAGTACTATCTGCTGAACCTGTGAAAAAAGCAGACAAGTTGTTAAAAATTCAACTAGACTTAGGCACAGAAAAACGTCAAGTTGTTTCTGGAATTGCAAAATTCTATTCGCCAGAAGATCTAAAAGGTAAAAAAGTTATTTGTGTAACAAACTTAAAACCTGTAAAATTACGCGGTGAATTGTCACAAGGTATGATTTTAGCGGGTGAAGAGAATGGCGTATTGTCATTAGCATCAATCGACCAAAATCTACCAAACGGTACAAAAATTAAGTAATTAAGACAAGAAAAGAGATGTTTCACGTGTAACATGTGTGAAGCGTCTTTTTTCTTTTTACACTCTCAATTTTTGCATTAAGATTGTAGTATTGTTATCGTTAAGTTATAAAAGAGCTTATTTGCGTAGAATAAATTTGATTTCAATATAAAAGGAGTTATGTATGATGTTGTTTGATACACATTCACATTTGAATGCAGAGCAATTTGAAGAAGACTTGCAAGAAGTGATTGCCCGAATGAAAGAAGCGGGTGTTACTTATACAGTTGTTGTTGGTTTTGATGAAGTAACGATAAAAAAGGCGATTGAATTAGCTGAAGCCTATGATTTTATTTATGCTGCGGTTGGATGGCACCCAGTTGATGCAATTGACATGACAGAAGAGCATTTAGCTTGGTTAGAAGAACTTGCTTCTCATCCTAAAGTCGTTGCACTTGGAGAGATGGGCTTAGATTATCACTGGGATAAGTCTCCAAAAGAAATACAGAAAGAAGTATTCCGTAAACAAATTGCATTAGCGAAAAAAGTAAAATTGCCGATTATTATACATAACCGCGATGCAACCCAAGATATTGTGGATATTCTAGAAGAAGAGAATGCAGCTGAAGTAGGAGGCATTATGCATTGTTTTAGCGGTAGCGTAGAGGTAGCAGAGCGATGTGTTGATATGAACTTTTTAATTTCGTTAGGTGGACCAGTTACATTTAAAAACGCTAAGAAACCGAAAGAAGTTGCTACGGAGATTCCATTAGAGAAATTATTAATAGAGACGGATTGTCCGTATTTAACACCGCATCCATTTCGCGGAAAACGAAATGAACCAAGTTATGTAAAACTCGTAGCAGAAGAAATTGCGAACTTAAAAGGAATTTCTTATGAAGAAGTAGCGGAAATGACAACGAAAAATGCAAAAGCTTTATTTGGCGTTGAATAAAAGAGTGGGAGAACCCATTCTTTTTTTACTTTTGTGAAAAAATAGCAGGCGTGACAGAGAAGATAAGGGCGAATGAGTAAGTGGTACAATAAGGAGAGAGAACAAAGTTTTGGACATTCTATTTTTTAAAATGTAAGAATGGGGAAAATAATAATGGAAAAGTCGTCATTTTTTTGTTTTACTAAGTAGAGACGAAACGAGTGTGGAGGCAAGCATGAAAATTAAAGAGATTATCGTTGTAGAAGGTAAAGATGATACAGTTGCGATTAAGCGTGCTGTTGATGCGGATACAATTGAAACGAACGGTTCAGCAATCGGTGATCATGTTATTGAACAAGTTAAATTGGCGCTGCAAAAACGAGGCGTTATTATTTTTACAGATCCGGATTATCCTGGAGAGCGTATTCGGAAAATTATTTCTGATAAGGTGCCCGGATGTAAACATGCGTTTTTACCGAAGGAAGAAGCACTTGCTAAGAGGAAAAAAGGTGTCGGAATTGAACATGCTTCTAATGAATCAATTCGCCGTGCTTTAGAGAATATACATGAAGAAATGGAAGCTTACACAAGTGAAATCAGTTGGAGCGATCTAGTCGATGCAGGTTTAGTGGGCGGAGAAATGGCAAAGAGTCGCAGAGAAAGAATGGGTAAGCTATTAAAGATTGGTTATACAAACGCAAAACAGTTACATAAACGTTTACAAATGTTTCAAGTTTCAAAAGAATCATTTGCAGAAGCTTATAAGCAAGTCATACAGGAGGAAAGAAAATGAAGGATATCGCAACGCCAAATCGTACGAAAGATATTGTTGAAAAGTATGGATTTTCATTCAAAAAAAGTTTAGGACAAAATTTTTTAATTGATACGAATGTATTAAATCGTATCGTTGATCACGCTGAAATTGGTTCAGAAAGTGGTGCAATTGAAATTGGACCAGGTATCGGTGCATTAACAGAACAATTAGCGAAGCGTGCTAAAAAAGTAGTGGCTTTTGAAATTGATCAAAGGTTATTACCGATTTTAGATGAGACGTTAGCTCCATATGGCAACGTTACAGTTATCAATAAAGATGTACTAAAGGCAGATGTACATGAGGTGTTTAGTGAGCAATTTGAAGAAGGGCAAGATGTAATGGTAGTAGCTAACTTACCATACTATATTACGACGCCAATTTTATTTAAATTGCTGGAAGAGAAATTACCGGTTCGTGGATTCGTTGTTATGATGCAAAAAGAAGTTGGGGATCGTTTAGCGGCTAAGCCTGGAACGAAAGAGTATGGTTCTTTATCCATTGCTATTCAGTATTATACAGAGGTAGAAACAGTTATGACTGTACCGCGTACAGTGTTTGTGCCACAACCAAATGTTGATTCTGCAATTATCCGCCTCTTAAAGCGTCCGAAACCAGTGGTAGAAGTAACAGATGAGACATTCTTCTTTGAAGTAGTACGAGCAAGTTTCGCACAGCGTCGTAAAACTTTAATGAATAATTTATCAAATAATTTAAATGGTTTCCCGAAAGATAAAGAGCTGTTGGATCGGATTTTAACAGAAGTAGGAATTGATCCAAAACGAAGAGGTGAAACGCTATCTATCGAAGAGTTTGCGACATTAAGTAATGCATTAGTTCTTCATAAGTTATCATAAGAGTACAAAAGGGACAGTTCAATTTGAACTGTCCCTTTTGTCACCATTCTCCTCCTAAAT
This sequence comes from Bacillus sp. SSR7, assembly GCF_055902415.1. Taxonomy (NCBI): domain Bacteria; kingdom Bacillati; phylum Bacillota; class Bacilli; order Caryophanales; family Bacillaceae; genus Bacillus; species Bacillus sp. SSR7. The sequence continues at coordinate 12,190 of NZ_JBVVXV010000025.1, forward strand.
TCATACTTTAAAAACAGGTAAGATGGCCTAACGAGTTTGGAGGTAGGAGAATGGTTTTACATGTTGGAGAATTAGTGGAACGATATTCTCATAATAGGGATATCCTTTTTCGTATTATAGAAATAAAAGGCGAGATAGCTATATTGTTTGGAGAGGAAATTAGATTAGTGGCAGATGCGCCACTTGAGGATTTAATTAGTATAGATCAACGAGAACATAAAAAGAGAGCGAAGCGTGAGAAAGAAACAATGGAGCGCACGTATCGTTTGTTTCAACAAGATTACGTATTAATGAAACAAAGGCATGAACACACTTCAACTGGTGGATATACAAGTGAAGTGAATTATTTTCAAATGCCAGGGCGTGTATTACACATAGATGGAGACCCGTTATATTTGCGCAAGTGCCTAGATTTATATAATAAAATTGGTGTTCCTGTACAAGGTATTCATTGTAAAGAAACGGAGATGCATGAAAAGGTAGTAGATTTAATAGACCATTTTCGTCCGGACATTTTAGTTATTACAGGGCACGATGCATATACAAAATCCAAAGGCGTGAAGGGAGATTTAGCAGCATATAGGCATTCAAGGCATTTTGTACAGGCTGTTCGAGAAGTACGAAAAAAATATCCATCGTTGGATCAACTCGTTATTTTTGCTGGGGCATGTCAATCACACTTTGAAGCATTAATTCGAGCAGGCGCTAATTTTGCTAGTTCCCCATCTAGAATTAATATTCACGCACTAGACCCTGTATATGTGGTTGGTAAAATTAGTTTTACGTCATTTATGGAGCGAGTCAATGTATGGGATGTTGTACGTAATACGATTACTGGTGAAAAGGGACTTGGCGGGATTGAGACGAGAGGAATTTTACGAACTGGATTACCTTTTCAACATTACGAAGAATAAGCAAGGTACATATGTATCTTGCTTTTTTGTATGGAGAGGATTTAAATCAGTTTGGATAAAAAGAGACAAGAACGCACAGACTACATAATGATACTTTTACAATATAGTATTTCTTCTATCTATTCGAACGCATGATGCTTTTATAATGATATTGTCTGTGAGTTGCGGTTAATAATTGGGATAGATATATCGTGTTTTAAGTGTTCAATCTAAATTACAGCGAGGTGTAACGAAGTATATGTCAAAACGTTTAGATGAAATTAAAAGCGAATTAGATCACCATCTTGGACAGAGACTGATGTTAAAGGCGAACAGTGGGAGAAGAAAAACTGTAGAACAATCAGGTGTACTTGCAGAAACGTACCGTTCTGTTTTTGTTGTACAACTGGATCAACAAGAAGATGCGTTACAACGTGTATCGTATAGCTATGCGGATGTTTTAACAGAGACAGTAGAGTTAACATTTTATGGTGAACCTCATAATGAAGTGATTTTATAATTCATGTATCGTTACATATATTCCCACAAATGAAAAGCTATATTATTTTGCATACTAATTATACCGTAGCAAAATAAGGAGGGACTCTGCATTGAGTAGACGAAGAGGTGTCATGTCAAATCAATTTAAAGAAGAGCTTGCAAAAGAGCTAGGCTTTTATGATGTTGTTCAGAAAGAAGGATGGGGCGGAATTCGTGCGAAAGATGCTGGTAACATGGTGAAACGTGCTATAGAAATTGCAGAACAGCAATTAATGAAACAAAACCAGTAGTTGTAAGATACTTTCTATGCTACGGTAGCCGAGGAGTGATTCCTCGGCTTTTTGTACTATAAAAGGTGCCATCATTTTACATAAGTAGTTTCATTCTGAATGCTTTTCGTTATAATTAGGGAAGTGTCATCGTCTTACTATAAATTTATGGTAAAATAAACGATAAAAGATTGAGTACATAGAGTGGGTGAATAGATTGAAGCTACTAGTGAAAGCACCAGCAAAGATTAATCTGTCGTTAGATGTACTGGGAAAAAGACAAGACGGATATCATGAAGTGAAAATGATTATGACAACAATTGATTTAGCGGATCGTTTAGAACTAATGGAATTAGCAGAAGACCGTATTGAAATTTTATCCCATAATCGGTATGTCCCAGACGACCAAAGAAATCTGGCTTATCAAGCAGCGAGGTTATTAAAAGAGAAATTTAATGTGAAAAAAGGTGTATCTATTACTATTGAAAAAACGATTCCAGTAGCAGCTGGATTAGCGGGTGGAAGTAGTGATGCAGCAGCTACATTACGTGGCCTTAATAAATTATGGAATTTAGGGCTTACAATTGATCAGTTAGCAGAGCTTGGCGCAGAAATTGGGTCAGATGTATCGTTTTGCGTATATGGTGGGACAGCAATTGCCACTGGAAGAGGAGAACAGATTGAGCACATAAAAACTCCACCTTCTTGTTGGGTTATTTTAGCAAAACCCCATATTGGTGTATCTACTGCTGATGTGTATGGAAATTTAAAGTTAAATCGGGTTACACATCCAAATGTAGATAAAATGGTGGATGTCATAAATGCTGGAGACTACAAAGGGATTTGTGATACTGTTGGTAACGTTTTAGAAGATGTAACGTTTGCGATGCATCCTGAAGTTGCACGTATTAAGGCACAGATGAAGCGATTTGGAGCAGATGCTGTATTAATGAGTGGTAGTGGTCCAACCGTATTCGGTCTGGTGCACCATGATTCGCGAATGCATCGTATATATAACGGATTAAAAGGATTTTGTGAACAAGTATACGCAGTACGTTTATTAGGAGAGCGAGAAACGCTTGAATAAAGACGTATAATACGTTATGATTTGTTTAGAATATTCGTGATTTGAGGTGAGAGTATGAAAATTAGACGAAGTACAAGATTAGTCGATATGACTTATTACTTGTTACAAAACCCTCGTCAGCTAGTTTCTCTCACTTTTTTTGCTGAAAGGTATCAATCAGCTAAGTCTTCTATTAGTGAAGATTTAGTTATTATTAAGCAAACGTTTGAACAACAAGGGGTCGGCACATTGCAAACGATACCAGGAGCAGCAGGAGGAGTGAAATATATACCATATATAAGTGAAGAAGAGGCAGATCTAATTATTGGTGAGCTTTGTAGCTTATTCGAAAATCCAGATCGTATTTTGCCTGGTGGTTACTTATATATGACAGATCTTTTAAGTAATCCTCGTCATATTAATGGCGCAGGTCGTTTGTTTGCTTCTGTTTTTGCTAGGCAACCAATTGATGCAGTTATGACGGTCGCAACGAAGGGTATTCCACTTGCATATGCAGTGGCGAACTATTTAGATGTACCGGTAGTGATTGCAAGAAAAGATAATAAGGTAACAGAAGGACCCACTGTTAGTATTAACTATGTATCAGGTTCTTCTAAGCGAATTCAAACAATGACGTTAGCAAAGCGTAGCCTTCCAGAAGGATCAAATGTTTTAATTATTGATGACTTCATGAAAGCTGGCGGGACAATTCAAGGTATGATGAGTATGTTAGAAGAGTTTAAGGCTAATGTTGTTGGTATTGGTGTATTAGTAGAGTCCACGGATATTGAAGAAAGACTAATTAATAACTTTGTATCATTGATTCGTCTATCAGAAGTTGATGTGAAAGAAAAAGCGATTCAAGTGGAAAAGGGAAATTATTCACTGGCACCATTTGATGAAGGGCTTGTAGAGGCTGAGTAAAAAGATAAAGCAAATAGCTTTATCTTTTTTTATTCTATTTATAAATTATAAAATAGATGGACAAACTGCTTTTCGTGCACTATTTTTAAAGAGTAAAAATAAATAATAAAAGGGTGAAAAGTATGAAAGTTGTTCAAACAAACAATGCACCACAAGCAATTGGACCATATTCACAAGGGATTATTGTAAATAATATGTTTTACAGTTCAGGACAAATTCCGTTAACTGCAAGTGGAGAGCTTGTAGCAGGAGACGTAACAGTACAAACAGAGCAAGTATTTCAAAATTTACAAGCAGTATTAGAAGAAGCAGGTGCTTCATTTGATACGGTAGTAAAAACAACGGTATTCTTAAAAGATATGGATGATTTTAATGCTGTTAATGAAGTATATGGATCTTATTTCTCTGCTCATAAGCCAGCTCGTTCTTGTGTACAAGTAGCAAAATTACCGAAAGATGTTTCAGTTGAAATCGAAGTAATTGCCCTAGTTAAGTAATTCTTTGTAAGCGATAACCTCTACTAATCTCTATATTCAATTACATTAAAAATTTTTATCTTAAAAATTTTTAAAAAATTAAAGGGAAAATAGAAATTTTGTGGAATTTATACAAATATATCGCTTATTTAGAAAAGGGTGGTGAACACAAGATGGAAGTGACTGACGTAAGATTACGCCGCGTAAACACAGAAGGCCGCATGAGAGCAATTGCCTCTATTACTCTAGACCATGAATTTGTTGTTCATGATATTCGTGTAATTGATGGTAATAATGGATTATTTGTAGCAATGCCAAGTAAACGTACTCCAGATGGAGAATTCCGTGACATTGCACATCCAATTAATTCTGGTACACGCTCTAAAATTCAAGATGCGGTTTTAACAGAGTATCATCGTTTAGGCGAGTTAGAAGAGGTTGAGTTTGAAGAAGCAGGTGCTTCGTAAAATTCGAATGAAAAGGGCTTTTTAGAGAAAGCTCTATAATTTTGTAACAAACTCCTGTAAGCATTTACAGGGGTTTGTTTTTTTGTGGTTATATACATTCCTATGTTCTGAAAATTCTAAATTCAATAAAGTGAAGAGATAAACTTCTAATTTTTTCAAAATCATTTTAAATAGTATAGCTTATTTCTTAAAAAAGATACTAAAGAGTAAAACATCTTATAAGAATTATGGTAAAATTTAATAGTTAAAATGTGTTTCTTGAAATATATGATGATTTAGGATAATATCGTTAATGGATAAATAGGTTGCGATGGAGGGTCTATATGTCAAACAGATTTGCAGTGATTCTAGCGGCAGGTAAAGGCACACGTATGAAGTCTAAGCTATACAAAGTGCTTCATCCTGTATGTGGAAAACCTATGGTACAACATGTTGTCGATCAAGTATCTCAATTAGGATTGCAGAAACTTGTAACAGTCGTAGGACATGGTGCTGAAATGGTACAAGAACAGCTAGGAAACGTAAGTGAGTTTGCATTACAAGCAGAACAACTTGGTACAGCACATGCTGTAGATCAAGCTGCAAGTGTACTTGCAAACGAAGAAGGAACAACTTTAGTTATTTGTGGTGATACGCCGCTAATAACTGCTGAAACGATGGAAGCATTACTTCAGCAACATAAAGAAGCAGGGGCAATGGCAACGGTATTAACAGCTTACATAGAAGAACCTGCTGGATATGGTCGTATCGTTCGTAATGAGAATGGTCATGTTGAAAAGATTGTTGAGCATAAGGATGCAAATGAGAAAGAATTAGCTATTAAAGAAATCAATACAGGTACGTATTGTTTTGATAATAAAGCTTTATTCGCTTCACTTTCTAAAGTTTCAAATGATAACGTACAAGGTGAATATTACCTGCCAGATGTTATTGAGATTTTAAAAAATGAAGGTCATATTGTATCAGCTTATCAAACAGAGCACTTCGATGAAACGTTAGGTGTTAACGACAGAGTCGCTCTATCGCAAGCGGAAATTATTATGAAAAACCGTATCAACCGAAAGAACATGGTAAATGGTGTTACTATTATTGATCCAAGTAACACGTATATTTCTGCTGATGCAATTATCGGTAGTGATACAGTTCTTCATCCAGGAACAATTATTGAGGGGAACACTGTAATTGGTTCTGATTGTGAGATTGGACCGCATACAGTAATTCGCGATAGTGAAATTGGAGATCGTACGATAATTCGTCAATCTACTGTACATGATAGTAAGCTTGGTACAGAAGTATCGGTTGGCCCATTTGCACATATTCGCCCAGATTCAGTTATTGGAGATGAAGTACGCGTTGGAAACTTCGTGGAAATCAAAAAAACTGTTTTTGGTAATAGAAGTAAAGCTTCACACTTAAGTTATATCGGGGATGCACAAGTTGGAGAAGACGTGAATCTTGGTTGTGGTTCAATTACGGTGAACTATGACGGTAAGAATAAATTCAAAACTGTGATTGGTAACGGGGTATTTATTGGATGTAATTCAAACCTTGTTGCTCCTGTAACAGTTGAAGATGGTGCTTATGTAGCAGCAGGCTCTACAATTACAGAGAATGTTCCATCAAAAGCATTATCTGTAGCACGTGCACGTCAAGTTAACAAAGAAGACTATGTTGATCAATTGCTGAATAAGAAAAAATCATAATGTGGAGGGTTAATCTAGATGTCGACTCAATATCTAAATTCTAATTTGAAAGTATTCTCTTTAAACTCTAATAAGGAACTTGCTGAGCAAATTGCAAAGCACATTGGAGTAGGACTAGGAAAATGTTCTGTTGATCGTTTTAGTGATGGAGAAGTTCAAATTAACATTGAAGAAAGTATCCGTGGTTGCGATGTATTCATTATTCAATCTACAAGCTTCCCAGTAAACGAACATATCATGGAATTACTTATTATGATCGATGCATTAAAGCGTGCATCTGCAAAAACAATTAATATTGTTATTCCTTACTATGGTTATGCGCGTCAAGACCGTAAAGCGCGTTCTCGTGAACCAATTACATCGAAACTTGTAGCAAACTTGCTTGAAACAGCAGGTGCAACTCGTGTAATCACTCTAGATTTACATGCTCCACAAATTCAAGGGTTCTTTGATATCCCAATCGACCACCTAATGGGTGTACCGATTCTTTCAGATTACTTTGAAACAAAAGGTCTTAAAGATATCGTAATCGTGTCACCTGACCACGGTGGAGTAACTCGTGCTAGAAAAATGGCAGATCGCCTAAAAGCACCAATCGCTATTATTGATAAGCGTCGTCCTCGTCCGAACGTATCTGAGGTAATGAACATTATCGGTAATATTGAAGGTAAAACAGCAATTTTAATTGATGACATCATTGATACAGCTGGTACAATTACATTAGCAGCAAACGCTCTTGTTGAGAACGGTGCTTCTGAAGTATATGCTTGCTGTACACACCCAGTATTATCTGGTCCAGCAATTGAGCGTATCCAAAACTCAAATATTAAAGAGTTAGTTGTAACGAACTCTATCGTATTACCAGAAGAGAAGAAAATCGACAAAGTACATGAACTTTCAGTTGCTCCACTAATCGGAGAAGCAATCATTCGTGTATATGAAGAAGAATCTGTAAGTGTATTATTCAATTAATTGGATAGAATGAGACGTAACCAAGATTGGTTACGTCTTTTCGTATCGAAAAAAGAAAGTAGTGGTACAAGAATGAAATTGATAGTAGGACTTGGGAACCCGGGTAGAGAATATGAATTAACAAGGCATAATATTGGATTTATGGCGATTGATGAACTTGCAAAGCGTTGGAATATTTCTTTGAACGAACAAAAGTTTAAAGGAGTATTTGGTGCAGGATTTGTTAATGGAGAAAAAGTAATCTTATTAAAGCCACTTACATATATGAATTTATCTGGGGAAAGTATTCGTCCGCTAATGGATTACTATAAAATTGATGTAGAGGACTTCGTTGTTCTGTACGATGATTTAGACATCCCTGTAGGTAAATTACGCCTTCGTATGAAAGGCAGTGCGGGTGGACATAATGGTGTGAAATCAACAATTTCACATTTAGGAACACAAGAGTTTCAACGTATCCGCATGGGAATCGATCGTCCGAAAAATGGAATGAAGGTAGTAGATTACGTATTAGGACGTTTTACTTCAGAAGAGATTCCTGATGTAAATCATTCTATTGAAAAAGCAGCAGATGCATGTGAAGAATGGTTAAATAAACCTTTTCTTCAAATTATGAATACTTTCAATAGTTAAGGGTACGATTGGGAATATTTTATTTTGTTTTTACCCATACTAGCAGTAAGTGGATTTTTAGGAGGCTAGTATGGAAGGGTATTATTATTGCAGACATTGCGGGAGTAATGTAGGCTCCGTTACCGCAGAAAAAGTATATAGCGACGTTTTATTTCAACTAACAGAGCAAGAAGTAGTAGAAATGATTCATTTTCATGAGAATGGAAATATATATATAAAAACGATTTGTGAATTGTGTCAAGAAACGCTCGCATCTTATCCTGAGTATTATGAATATGAAAAATTTCTGCAATAAAATGTTGTCGCTTTGGCATGTCCAAAGCATTTTTCTGTTTTCTTTTTCCGAAATATTTGCATAAAATATAGTGGCTTGCTCTTTTATGTTGAGAGGGGTTTTGAAAATGATAGGTTTATTAGAGCAATTTTATAAAAATGAAGAGATCCAATCGGTCATTAATGGATTAGAAGATGGGTTAAAAGAGCAACTTGTATCAGGTATGGCAACCTCTTCTCGTTCGTTATTAATGGCGGCCTTATATAAAAAAACAAAAAAATCACAACTTATTGTGACGCATAATTTATATCAAGCACAAAAAGTACATGAAGATTTAGTGGCGTTACTTGGTGAAAAAGATGTATGGCTATATCCAGTAAATGAATTGATAGCATCAGAACTTGGTGTTGCAAGCCCAGAATTGAAGGCGCAACGTATTGAAGTGTTAAATCGCTTAGCTGCAGGAGAACATGGGATTATTGTAGCACCAGTTGCAGGGCTACGCAGGTTTTTACCAATGAAAGAGTTGTGGAAGCAAAGGCAAATCGAAATCAATCTAGGGCAAGAGATTGATTTAGATACATTCTTGCATACTTTACATCATATCGGCTATGAGCGTAAGTCTATGGTAGAAGCTCCTGGAGAATTTAGTTTACGCGGGGGAATATTAGATATTTATCCACTAACTGAAGAGCTACCATTTCGTATTGAATTTTTCGATACAGAAGTTGATTCTATTCGATTATTTGATGTGGATGAACAGCGCTCTCAAGATAAAAAAGAAAGTGTTAGATTTGGTCCAGCAACAGAGTTTTTATTTTCGCAGGAAGAATTGAAATCGGGAATTAAGCATCTTGAAGAAGGTCTGACTAAGACGATGCAAAAACTTTCCGATGATAAGTTGAAGACTACAGTGCTTGAGACGGTAAGTCATGAAATTGAGATGTTAAAAAACGGGCAAAGTATAGAACAGATGTTTAAATATTTATCTATTTTCTATAACGAACCTGCTAGTCTGATAGATTATTTACCAGAAGATGGTGTTGTGATTTTAGATGAGATTTCACGTATTCAAGAAACAGCATCACATCTTGAAACAGAAGAGGCGGAATGGTATATATCCCTTCTTGGTGAGGGAACAATCATTCAAGATTTATCTTTCTCTCATTCGTTTGAAGAATTTCTTCATCATAAAAAAAGAAGTTTTGTATATTTAACGTTATTCTTACGTCATATAGCACATACACATCCGCAAAATATTGTGAATGTGACATGTAAAACAATGCAAGATTTCCATGGGCAGATGCAGTTGTTGAAAACTGAAATTGATAGATGGAACGAAGGGCATTTTACGACTGTGGTGCTAGGTACAGATGATGAACGTGTGAAAAAACTACAACATATTTTAAGTGATTATGATATTGAGGCAGATATTGTAGAGGGCACAGATATATTATTGCCTGGAAGGTTACAAATTGCTGTAGGTGATTTACATGCAGGATTTGAAATGCCGATGCAAAAGCTTGTTGTCATTACTGAAAAAGAGCTTTTTCATAAGAAAGTTAAAAAATCACAACGTAAGCAAAAGTTATCGAATGCTGAACGTATTAAAAGTTATTCGGAATTAAAAGTTGGGGATTATGTAGTTCATGTAAATCATGGTATAGGTAAATTCTTAGGTATTGAGACATTAGAGATTAACGGTGTTCATAAAGATTATTTGAATATTAAATATCAAGGTAATGATAAGTTATACGTTCCAATTGAACAAATTGACCAAGTGCAAAAATATGTAGGATCTGAGGGTAAGGATCCGAAAGTTTATAAACTGGGCGGAAATGATTGGAAGAAGGTCAAAACGAAAGTTGAAAAATCTGTACAAGACATTGCGGATGACCTAATTAAACTATATGCTGAGCGCGAAGCTTCAAAGGGTTATGCATATACACCGGATACGGCAGAACAACAAGAATTTGAATCTTCTTTCCCGTATCAAGAGACAGAGGATCAATTACGTTCTATTGAAGAGATTAAAAAGGATATGGAACGCGGACGTCCGATGGATAGGCTTCTTTGTGGTGATGTAGGATATGGAAAGACGGAAGTAGCTATTCGTGCGGCGTTTAAAGCAATTATGGATGAAAAACAAGTTGCAATTTTAGTGCCGACAACAATCCTTGCACAACAACACTATGAAACAATTCGAGAGCGTTTTCAAGATTATCCAATCAATATAGGATTATTAAGTAGATTCCGTACGAGAAAGCAGCAAAATGAAACAATTAAAGGTTTAAAAGATGGCACAGTAGATATTGTAATCGGAACGCATCGTATTTTATCTAAAGATGTTACTTATAAAGATTTGGGACTTTTGATTATTGATGAAGAGCAAAGATTTGGTGTAACACATAAAGAAAAAATTAAACAATTGAAAGCAAATGTTGACGTATTAACATTAACGGCAACCCCAATTCCGCGTACGCTTCATATGTCTATGCTTGGTGTGCGTGATTTATCTGTTATTGAGACGCCGCCGGAAAATCGTTTCCCAGTTCAAACATATGTAGTAGAGTATAATCCAGCGTTAATGCGAGAAGCGATAGAACGCGAACTTGCAAGAGGTGGGCAAGTATACTTCCTATATAATCGTGTGGAGGATATTGAACGAAAAGCAGATGAAATTTCGATGTTAGTTCCAGATGCGCGTGTAACTTATGCACATGGGAAAATGAACGAGAGTGAATTAGAGTCTGTTATGCTATCGTTCTTAGAAGGACAGCATGATGTTCTTGTAAGTACAACAATTATTGAGACGGGTGTAGATATTCCAAATGTAAATACATTAATTGTATTTGATGCGGATCGTATGGGATTATCGCAGTTGTATCAGCTTCGTGGGCGTGTTGGACGTTCCAATCGTGTTGCATATGCTTACTTTGCATACAAACGGGATAAAGTGTTGTCAGAAGTTGCGGAGAAGCGTCTGCAAGCCATTAAGGAGTTCACAGAGCTTGGATCTGGTTTCAAAATTGCGATGCGAGATTTATCAATTCGTGGTGCTGGTAACTTGTTAGGAGCCGAACAACATGGATTTATTGATTCTGTCGGCTTTGATTTATATTCTCAAATGTTAAAAGATGCAATTGAACAGCGTAGAGGAACAGACGGAGTTGAAAATACAGTTAATGTTGAAATTGATTTAGAAGTAGATGCATATTTACCAGATGCTTATATTTCAGATAGTAAACAAAAAATTATGATGTATAAACAGTTTAGAGGTGTTTCTGCAATTGAGGATATCGAAGAGTTGCAGGAAGAGATGATAGATAGATTTGGTGATTACCCGCAAGAAGTTGGTTACTTATTACAAATCGCAAATATTAAAGTGTTGGCAATGAAAGAACAAATTGAGTTAATTAAGCAAAATAAATTTGAAGTAACAATTCTGTTCTCAGAACAAGCGAGTCAAAACATTGATGGCGGAAAATTATTCATGCTCGGAAATAGTTTTGGACGTATGATTGGTTTAGGAATGGAAGGATCACAATTGAAAATCGTCATGAAAACAAATGGCTTAGAGACATCGAAGTGGTTAACAATTGCTGAAAATTTATTAAAAGGCTTGCCAGATGTAAAAAAAGAAGTCATAAATGCCTAATATAAGATAAAAAAATGCAATTCGGCGTGCATAGAAGAACTAATGTGTAAAATACTATGTCTAACAGTTGGTGATTTTTACATGAACAGGTAAATTCACCACTTTGATCATCAGTAGAAAGTGAGGCAGCATTAGAATGAAAGCAACTGGAATCGTACGTCGAATTGATGATTTAGGTAGGGTAGTAATCCCGAAGGAAATTCGTAGAACTTTACGTATTCGAGAAGGGGACCCACTAGAAATATTTGTAGATCGCGATGGAGAAGTAATTTTAAAGAAATATTCTCCAATTAGCGAGCTAGGTGATTTTGCAAAAGAATATGCAGATGCTTTATATGATAGCTTAGGACATAATGTGCTTGTATGTGATCGAGATTCTATTATCGCAGTATCAGGTGTATCAAAAAAAGAATACTTAAATAAAAGCGTTGGCGATTTAATTGAAAAAACGATGGAAGAAAGAAAGTCAGTTATTATGACGGACGAAAGTGATATTTCCATTATTGATGGTGTAACAGAAAAGGTTCATTCTTATACAGTTGGACCGATTGTTGCAAATGGAGACCCGATTGGAGCTGTCATTATTTTTTCAAAAGAAGCGATTATAAGCGAAATAGAGCACAAAGCGGTCAATACTGCTGCCAGTTTCTTAGCGAAACAAATGGAACAGTAAAGGTGTATAATTTTTAGAAGTAGCAATCTTTCCTAATTATGATATTTCTTCTTGAGAAATCAATTATTTGGAGATATATGTATATTGAATGAAGGTAGCGTTTTGCTACCTTTTTTCATTGAATATTTCTAGCGTTGCACGAATGTATTCTTACTCGTGTAGGTAAGGAAGCTTGTCTTTTTCTTTATGATATAATACGAGGGGTGAGAATAGAAAAAGGAGTTTTCTTGCATGGAATCGAAGAAGTATCAAGCCTTTTGGCGTGGGGCTATTATATTAACAATCGCAAGTTTTGTTACAAAGGTATTAAGCGCCTTTTACCGTATTCCATATCAAAATATAGCGGGTGACGTTGGCTTTTATATTTACCAACAAATTTATCCGTTTTATGGATTTTGTTTAATTTTAGCTACTTATGGGTTCCCCGTTATAATTTCAAAAATGGTTGCGGAACGATTAGAGCGAGGGAAAAAACAAGAAGCAGAAGAAATTATTTGTGTATCTTTTTGGTTTTTATTAGGGATTGGTTTCATAGGATTTTTTACATTGTTCTTTGGTGCCGAAACAATTGCGATAGCTATGGGCGATATACACTTAGATAAGCTATTACGCGTTATTTCCTTTTCATTCATATTGATGCCGTTTTTATCTGTAGCAAGAGGATATTTCCAGGGGTTCAATAATATGATGCCAACAGCTGTTTCGCAAGTAATAGAACAAACGATTCGTGTTTCTATTATTGTATTTTTATCTCTATTCCTAATTGCTCACGAATTTGATTTATATACAGTTGGTGCAGGTGCTATGCTCGGTTCAATCGCAGGTGGATTGATTGGGATTATCGTACTTATACTTTATATGCGTCATGACTTTCGTTCTATATTCTTCAAAAGTGTAAAGAGGATTAAAGGGAAAAAGAAGATTATAAAAATCCTGTTTTGGCAGGGGTTAGCGATTTGTGTTAGTAACTTAGTGCTTATTTTTATACAGATGGCTGATTCTATTTCTTTCTATTCTTTACTTATTGGAGCAGGAGAACCAGCTGAAAGTGCAAAGGTGTTAAAAGGTGTTTATGACAGGAGTATCCCGCTTATGCAATTAGGTACTGTCGTGACAACTTCCTTCTCGTTGTCGCTTATTCCAATTATTACAGCAGCGAAGGAAAGAGGAGATCTTACCTTTATTCGAGAAAAAGTAAGGTTAGCGATGAAAATAACATTTGTTATCGGATTTGCAGCAGCCATTGGATTAACTTGTATTATCCAGCCTACGAATATTATGTTGTTTGAAAATAGTGATGGGTCAGATGTTTTATCTATTTTATCTTTATCTATTTTATTTAGTTCATTGTCGATTACAACTGCTTCTATTTTGCAAGGGTTAGGACAAACATTAAAACCAGCAATATTCGTTATATTGGGCGGTTGTTTAAAGTTAGCTTTAAATTATATATTAATGCCGTATTTTAGTGTGAAGGGAGCTGCAATTGCAACGCTAGTTGCGTTAATTGTAATTTCTATACTAAATAGTGTATTACTTATGCGAGCTGTATCCGAATCGCTTATCGACAAACGGAATATGTTAGGTGTAGTTATTAGTGGTATCGGTATGGGATTTGTACTAATAATGTTTATGCGTGTATTGCAAATATCTGGATTAGTAATGGATACAAGTCATAGAGGTGTTGCAACGCTTGAGGCGTTGTTAGGTGTAGCCATCGGTGGATTGGCATATATGTTTTTAATTTTAAAATTACGTGTATTTACAAAAGCGGAAATAGGAACCGTTATGAAAAAAGAGAAAAAAGAAGGTTCATTGAAGAAGAGTGGATAGAGGTGGCAGGTTGTGAGTGGAATCATTACTATTTTAGGATTAGGTGCTGGTGAATTAGATCAGTTAACGATGGGTGTATATCGAAAAATAAAAGAAGCAGATCACATGTTTGTTAGAACGAAGGAACATCCCGTTATAGAAGAGTTAGAGAAAGAAGGTATACAATATACTGCCTTTGACAATGTATATGAAGCACATGATACATTTGAAATTGTATATGAAACAATTGCGAATACATTGCTAGAACAAGCTGAAGGCGCAGAAATTATCTATGCTGTTCCAGGGCATCCTCTTGTAGCGGAAAGAACGGTTCAGCTACTATTGGAAAAAAGTGAAGTAGCGAATATTGAAGTGCGAATTGAAGGTGGACAAAGTTTCCTTGATCCTATGTTTGCAAGTCTTAAGATTGATCCGATTGAAGGGTTCCAATTAATTGATGCTACATCATTTGAAAGAGGACAATTAGAATTACGTCAACACTTAATCTTTTGCCAAGTATATGACGCATTCGTTGCATCTGATGTGAAATTAACATTAATGGAGATGCTGCCAGATGATTATGAAGTGTATATCGTAACAGCTGCAGGGACTTCATTTGAACAAGTGAAAAAGGTGCCGTTGTACATGTTAGATCATGAAACGGAGTTGAATAACTTAACGAGCGTATATGTACCACCAGTTCAGGAACGTGCGTCCTTGTATCAACAGTTTGATGTACTCCGAGAAATTATTGCAGACCTTCGTGGCCCAAATGGTTGTCCGTGGGATAAAAAGCAAACACATCAATCTTTAAAGAAGTATTTAATTGAGGAAGCTTATGAAGTGTTAGAAGCAATTGATGAAGAGGATGATGATCACTTAGTAGAAGAACTGGGTGATATATTATTACAAGTTATGCTTCATGCCCAAATCGGAGAGGACGAAGGTTGGTTCTCTATAGATGATATTATTCGAACTTTATCTGAGAAAATGGTTCGTCGTCATCCGCATGTATTTGGGAATACGGATGTAAATAATGCCGATGAAGTAATTGCCAATTGGGAAGAAATTAAAAAACAAGAAAAAGGGTTTGTAAAAGAATCTGTTTTAAATGGAGTTCCAAAAAGTTTGCCGCAGTTACTACGCGCTTATGAAATCCAGAAAAAAGCTGGTAAGGTTGGTTTCGATTGGGTGGATGTACAGCCGATGATAGAGAAAGCCTTAGAAGAATGGCAAGAGTTCCAACAAGAAGTCGCAAACATGGATGAGGCGAAGATGTTAAGTGAATTTGGCGATTTACTGTTTGCGTTTGTTAATATAGCTCGTCATTATAAAATAGATCCAGAAGAAGCGTTACGTTCAACAAATGAGAAATTCGTCAGTCGTTTTTTATACATGGAAGCAAAGGTAGCTGAAATGAATAAAGAGATGCAAGATTTATCATTAGAGCAGTTAGATGTTTTCTGGGAAGAGGCAAAACAAACAGAGCGTTAATAGGGGGATTTAATATGCGTCTAGATAAGTTTTTAAAAGTATCACGTTTAATTAAAAGAAGAACATTGGCGAAAGAAGTAGCTGATCAAGGAAGAATATCCATTAACGGTCAAGTGGCAAAAGCGAGTTCAGATGTGAAAGTAGCTGATGAATTAACAATTCGTTTTGGCCAAAAAATAGTAACTGTAAAAATAAATGAATTGAAAGAAACGACTAAAAAAGAAGATGCAGCAAATATGTATAGCTTAGTTCGTGAAGAAAAAGTAAAGGCCGAAGAAGGCTTGTTCTAAAATCGATTATCCCTTCATACATTACTATTAGCTAGTATAAATGTATGGGGGGATTTACGTGAATAATGGTTACTCACCTATGTCTTCTAATCAACAAAATGTTTCTGTAGAGCATGATATTATTATGCGTGGCAGGCGTGTAATTGATATTACCGGTGTAAAGCAGGTAGAGAGTTTTGATAGCGAAGAGTTTTTACTTGAGACCGTAATGGGCTTTTTAACAATTCGTGGTCAAAATTTGCAAATGAAAAATTTAGATGTAGAAAAAGGTGTTGTATCGATTAAAGGGAAAGTGCATGAGATGCTGTATATTGATGAGAATCAAGGGGAGAAAACTAAAGGCTTCTTTAGTAAGTTGTTTAAATGAGTCTAACAATTCAGTTGTATACGATGCTCTCAATGATCGGAATGGGTGCTTGGATTGGAGCGTCTTTAGATACATACCAACGATTTTTAAAACGTCAAGAACGTAAGCGTTGGCTTGTATTTATACATGATATACTATTTTGGATTGTCCAAGCATTATTCGTTTTTTACGTATTGCTTCTTGTAAATGAAGCTGAACTACGTATATATGTATTTTTAGCATTATTATGTGGTTTTGCGGCATATCAAAGCATGTTGAAAGCAATATACATGAGACTGTTAAATTTTCTCATATATATTTTTGTACAAACAACACACTTTTTTGTTCAAATTATA
Organism: Bacillus sp. SSR7; assembly: GCF_055902415.1. Classification (NCBI taxonomy): domain Bacteria; kingdom Bacillati; phylum Bacillota; class Bacilli; order Caryophanales; family Bacillaceae; genus Bacillus; species Bacillus sp. SSR7. Next base: position 28,997 of record NZ_JBVVXV010000025.1, read on the forward strand.
CAGCTACTCATGATAAAACCTGTTATTATTATAGCGCAGCTATTTATTGCATTTATATTATTCTTATTTCGTATACTGCTTTCAATTGGACATGTGTTATGGAAAATGGTGATTTGGATATTACTTTTCATATGGAAAGTTTTTTTCTGGCCTGTTCGATTTATTGCTTCGCTCATATGGAAACTTCTCCCTAATCGTGTTAAACTTTTTATAATGAAGCATGTAGGGTTCCTGCAATATATAGCAAAATTGAAGGGACATATCTTCCAATTATGGGAGCGTATAAAAAAGAAGTTAGGGGGACCTCGGAAATGAGGGAACTGAGACAAAGAACAATCGAAAAACAGAGTCCAAATCCTGTTAAAGAGCATATAATACAAACGGATGAGAACAGGAAGCGACTTTATCGCCGTTTAGCGGTTTTTCTTGTCTTTGCTTTTACAATTATTGCGAGCATTAGTGTAACGTTTTATCAACAAAACAGTTCCATTAAAGCAAAAGAAGCAAAAGTTAAGGACATGAAAAAAGAACTGGATTCATTAACGAACAAAGAAAAGAGTCTAAAAGACGAAGTTCAAAAGTTAAATGATGAAGAGTACGTATTAAAGATTGCTAGAAGGGATTATTTCTTCTCTGGAAAAGGGGAGATAATTTTTCCTGTTTCTAAGTAGAGTATGTCTTATTGACACTATATTTTAGGATTATATATAATAAAGTAAAATTTGACTTTTTAACCACTAAGGAGGAGCATTTTTTTTATGTCAATCGAGGTAGGCAGCAAGTTACAGGGTAAAGTAACAGGTATTACAAATTTTGGGGCTTTTGTGGAGCTGCCAGAAGGCTTAACGGGTCTTGTTCATATTAGTGAAGTTGCTGATAATTATGTGAAAGATATTAACGATCACTTAAAAGTGGGCGACCAAGTAGAAGTAAAAGTTATTAACGTTGAAAAAGATGGTAAGATCGGTCTATCTATTAAAAAAGCGAAAGAGCGTGAAAAAACAGAAGGAGATCGTCCACGTGGTGAATACCAACGCGGTGGTGATCAACAACGTTCTGGACGTCCACAACGTAATCGTTCTTTCAACAGAGATAACCGTGGTGGCGGTAACGACCGTGCTCCAAAAGAAACATTCGAGCAAAAGATGGCACGTTTCTTAAAGGATAGCGAAGATCGTTTAACTTCTTTAAAGCGTAACACTGAATCTAAACGTGGTGGCCGTGGCGCACGTCGCGGATAATAAGAACGTTTAATTCTTAGAATATAGAGAGGTGCCCAGGGCGATTGCTCAGGGTGCTTTTTTATATGTGAAAATATATTTTTAAAAAAGTTTTCAAGATGTGTTGACTTTAAATTATATCTGAGGTAAGATACTAATTGTCCGTTAAATAAGACGACATGGCGGTGTAGCTCAGCTGGCTAGAGCGTACGGTTCATACCCGTGAGGTCGGGGGTTCGATCCCCTCCGCCGCTATATTTAATTTAACGGCCCGTTGGTCAAGTGGTTAAGACACCGCCCTTTCACGGCGGTAACACGGGTTCGAATCCCGTACGGGTCATCTAAAAAGATCATGCAAATGCGCATGATCTTTTTTTGTTAAATAAATTAAGACATACAACACTTCTACAAAATCACCCTATATTTTCTGAATGTTCGATTAAAATATTAAAAATAAAATACATACTGTGTATATATGTAGAGTTATTTCGAATAAAAAGTCGAACGATTATAAAAGTGAAAACTGTTGTTTTGACAAAAATCCCAATAATCATCTTTTATAATGACAGTAATTAAACTATGCAGGTGGTGTTAAAAATATGCCTAAAGCAGGAAGGAATACTATGAATACAAGTGCATTGGCAATGAATGAAGGTCAGCTTGGAGGAGTAAAGTGGACGAGTAAGTTGCGAATGAAGTTTGAGCAAGTTTTCTTTAGATGGGGATTTATTATTGTTGTTATTGGTTTTCTTTTGGGACGAGCATATATATTAACAAACATTTTACCGTTTGCACTGCCGTTTTTTGCTGCTGTTTATGTTATGAAACGGGATAAAATGCCGCTCGCGTTCTTGGCCCTAATGGGGGGCGCACTTTCAGTTTCGATAGATAATTTATTCTTCACCTTTGCATCTATTTTTACTTTCTTCATTTATAATATCTTCTTTAGTCGGTTTACACGTAAAACTGTTGGACTTGTACCATTCCAAGTATTTATCTCCGCATTAACTGCACATTTAGTTGTCGTATATTTTGCGCAACAAACTGTTACCATGTACGATTTACTTGTTAGTACGATTGAGGCAGGGCTTAGCTTCGTATTAACTATGATATTTTTACAAAGTGTCCCGCTTTTAGTAGAAAGAAAAGGGAAACAACAAGCGTTAGAGACAGAAGAAATTGTTTGTTTAATTATATTACTAGCATCTGTTTTAACTGGTACAACAGATTGGTTCATATATGACGCTTCTATTCAACATATTTTTACTAGGTATTTAGTGCTTGTGTTTGCGTTTATCGCAGGAGCGGCTACAGGATCTACAGTAGGGGTCGTCACTGGGTTAATATTAAGCTTAGCAAATGTCTCCAGTTTATCTCAACTTAGTCTGCTTGCTTTTTCTGGATTGCTTGGTGGTTTGTTAAAAGAAGGGAAACGCTTAGGTGTTAGTTTAGGTTTATTAATTGGGACAAGCTTAATTACGCTATATGTAGACAAGCAAACAAACATTGTGACAACTTTAATTGAATCTGGTGTGGCGATTGCTTTCTTTTTATTAACACCGAAACTTGTTATGGATCGCATTGCTAAATTTATGCCAGGCACACATGAGCATTCGCAAGATCAACAACAGTATTTAAGAAGGATGCGTGATGTTACAGCGAATAAAATCAATCAATTTGCCAATGTATTTGCTGCTTTATCTAATAGCTTTTCTGTATATGGATATGTGGAGGAGGAAGATAAAGAGACGGAGGCAGATTTGTTTTTAAGTACAATTACTGCAAAAACATGTCAAACATGCTTTAAAAAGGACCAATGCTGGGTAGTTAATTTCGATAAAACGTACGATTATATGAAACAAATAATGAGCGAAACGGAAGAAGGAACTCTGCAGCATAATCGGAAGTTAGTTCGTGAATGGGACAAGCATTGTGTGAGAGGAAAGAAAGTGACGGATTTAGTAGCAGGTGAATTAGATCACTTCTATGAGGGACAAAAATTACGAAAACAAATGAAAGAAAATCGTAGAATAGTAGCGGAGCAATTGTTAGGTGTATCAAAAGTTATGGAGGATTTTGCCAAGGAGATACAAAGAGAAAGAGAAAATCATCAAGTACAGGAAGAACAGATTCTGCAAGCATTTCGTGATTTTGGTGTAGAAATAGAGCATGTTGATATTTATTGTTTAGATAGAGGAAGTATTGATATTGAAATGTTGATCCCAGTTGCATCTAATGAACATGGAGAGTGTGAAAAATTAGTTGCACCAATGCTTTCTGATATCCTGAAGGAAAACATAGTTGTGAAACATGAAGAAAAATCTTCTTATCCGAACGGCCACAGTTTAATATCATTTGGTTCAGCAAAAACGTATTCCCTTGATACCGGCTTGGCCACAGCCGCGAAAGGCGGTGGGTTTGTTTCGGGTGATTCTTATGCAATGATGGATTTAAGTGTTGGGAAATATGCCCTTGCAATTAGTGATGGCATGGGAAATGGGCAAAGAGCTCATATGGAGAGTAAAGAAACAGTGAAATTATTACAAAAAATACTTCAGTCAGGCATTGATGAGGAGATAGCGATTAAATCTATTAACTCTATTCTTTCTTTAAGAACAACAGAAGAGATGTTTACGACATTAGACTTAGCTATGGTAGATTTGCGGGATGCGAGTGCGAAGTTTTTAAAGATTGGATCGACGCCGAGTTTTGTTAAACGTGCAAATAATATTTTGAAAATTGAAGCAAGTAATTTACCAATGGGAATTATTGAGGATGTTGAAGTTGATGTAGTGGGTGAGCAATTAAAAACAGGTGATATTCTTATTATGATGAGTGATGGGATTTTTGAGGGCGCGCAGCATGTGGAGAATCACGAATTATGGATGAAGCGGAAAATTAAAGAGTTACAAACTGAAGATCCGCAAGAAATTGCTGATATCATTATGGAAGAGGTGATTCGATCTGGCGATGGTTATATAAATGATGATATGACTATTGTAGTAGCGAAAGTGAAGAAAAATATGCCGAAGTGGGCTACCATTCCAATTGTAGGAATGCAAGCGCAATAAAGTGAAACTTGAAGTGTGATGTTTCTTTCTAAAAACCTAGGTGGATGCCTAGGTTTTTTGCTTTAAAAGATAATATTATTATTTTTGTGAATATGTACGAATGATGTAAGATAAAAATGTAATTTTTGTATATCTTTTTTTTGCACAATGTTTGTAAAAGTTGTACCATTATAAACAAGGTAACTAACGTTGCTGTTCTTGTTTAATGAAAGGTGATTACGAAGTTGAAAGATACATTTGTTGAAAAGGTAGATGACTTTGTAAAGCAGCATGATGTATTAAAGGAACGCTCAACAATTGTTGTAGGTGTTTCTGGTGGTCCTGACTCTGTGGCTCTTCTATATTATTTGTTAGAAAAAAGAGCAGCAAAACAGTTTGAGATTGTAGTGGCGCATGTGGATCATATGTTTCGAGGTGATGAATCTCATGAGGACCTACAGTTTGTGCAAGACCTTTGTAAAGGGCTGGGAGTTATTTGCGAAACGATAAGGATTAATGTGTCGCAATATCAACAGCAATACGGGATGAATGCACAAGTTGCTGCTAGAGAATGCAGATATGCATTTTTGGAAAGAATAATGAAGAAATATGATGCGAGGTATGTAGCCCTTGGACATCATGGTGATGATCAAGTAGAGACGATTTTAATGCGCCTTGTACGAGGGAGTACTCCGAAAGGATATGCAGGTATTGCAGTGAAGCGTCCTTTTCATAATGGGTATTTAATTAGGCCGTTACTTGGAGTAACGAAGGAAGAGATTGCTGATTACTGTCATAAGTTAAAAATAATTCCTCGTATAGATCCAAGTAATAAAAAGGAAGTATATACAAGGAATCGATTACGTAAATATGTTCTTCCTCATTTGAAAGAAGAAAATCCACAAGTGCATGAGAAGTTTCAAAAATTTAGCATGCAGATGCAAGAGGATGAGGCGTATTTGCAGGAATTAGCTTTTGAGAAAATGAATAAAGTAATTACAAAAAAAAGTGATAAACAAATTAGCTTATCAATTCCTGCCTTTGAATCCATGTCTATGCCTTTACAAAGAAGAGGGATTCAACTAATATTAAACTATCTTTATGAATATAAGATTCCATCTTCTCTTTCCTCTATACATATTGACAAAGTGATTGAGTTTTTTAAGCGGACACAACCTTCGGGTTCACTTGATTTCCCAGGTGATTTAAAAATTGTTCGCGCATACGAGGAGTGCAGCTTTGGATTTAAACAAGAAATTGTTTCCCCTTTTTTACAAGATTTATCAGTGCCCGGGACAATTACGCTATCGAACGGGGATAAGCTTGTAACAGAGGTGAGCGAAAATATGCCAAGTAACATGAATGAAACAGTTTTTGTTGCTAAGTATAATGATATATCATATCCACTTCGTATTCGTTCTAGAGAAAATGGAGATCGCATGTCAATACAAGGTATGAATGGCACCAAAAAGATAAAAGCTATTTTTATCGAAGCGAAAGTACCAAGAGAAAAAAGAGAAGAATGGCCGGTCGTTTGTGATGCAAGTGGGAACATTATTTGGATACCCTTGTTGAAACGATCTGCATTTGCTATCTCGAAAGAGGTAACAAAGAAAGATAAATATATGATTATTCACTACAAAAGCAAGGAGTCTTCCGGGAGGATAATGAAATGATGAATCAAGATATCGAAAAAGTATTAATTTCTGAAGAACAAATACAAGAAAAGGTGCTCGAGTTAGGTGCAATTATTGCAGAGGATTATAAAAATACAGTACCTCTTGCGATTGGTGTACTAAAGGGTGCAATGCCATTCATGGCAGATTTATTAAAGAGAACAGATACATATCTTGAAATGGATTTTATGGCTGTATCTAGTTACGGTCACTCAACTGTTTCAACAGGCGAAGTGAAAATTTTAAAAGACCTTGATACTTCTGTAGAAGGTCGCGATATTTTAATCGTTGAAGATATTATTGATAGTGGTCTTACGCTAAGCTACTTAGTAGACCTATTTAAATATCGTAAAGCGAAGTCTGTAAAAATTGTTACGTTATTAGATAAACCAACAGGCCGTAAGGTAGATTTGAAAGCGGATTATGTTGGGTTCACTGTACCGCATGAATTTGTTGTAGGGTATGGATTAGATTATAAAGAGCAGTACCGTAATCTTCCTTATGTAGGAGTATTAAAACCAAGCGTTTACTCAAATTAATTAAATACAGGCGTCACAATTGTATAGGAAAGTTTTTCTATGTTACGATTTACTATAGTGTTTATGCCGTGAGAGGAGGTTAGGAATGAATCGTATCTTCCGTAATACCATCTTTTATTTACTGATATTCCTAGTAGTAATTGGAATCGTGAGCTATTTTAATGGTTCGACACAAAAAACGACATCAGTTAGCTACGATAAATTCATTACTAAACTAGAAAAAGGTGAAGTTCGTAATGTGCAACTTCAACCGAAAAATGGTGTGTTTGAGGTAAAAGGACAATTTAACAACTCTAGCCAAGGAGAACAATTTGTTACTTATGCACCAAATACTGAGGAATTACAAAAGAAAATTAATGACAAAGCGCAAGGTGCTGAAGTTAAGTATCAACCAGCAGAAGAAACAAGTGCTTGGGTAACATTCTTTACTTCTATCATTCCGTTTGTTATTATCTTCATTTTATTCTTCTTCTTGTTAAACCAAGCTCAGGGCGGCGGTAGCCGTGTTATGAACTTCGGGAAAAGTAAGGCGAAGTTATATAATGACGAAAAGAAAAAGGTTCGTTTCAGAGATGTTGCTGGGGCGGATGAAGAGAAACAAGAGCTTGTTGAGGTAGTTGAATTCTTGAAAGATCCTCGTAAGTTCGCTGAAGTTGGTGCCCGTATTCCTAAGGGTGTTCTATTAGTTGGACCTCCAGGTACAGGTAAAACTTTATTAGCACGTGCTGTTGCAGGTGAGGCAGGCGTTCCATTCTTCTCTATCAGTGGTTCTGACTTCGTAGAGATGTTCGTCGGTGTCGGTGCATCACGTGTACGTGATTTATTCGAAAATGCAAAGAAAAATGCTCCTTGTATCATTTTCATTGATGAAATTGATGCAGTAGGACGTCAACGTGGCGCAGGTCTTGGTGGTGGACATGATGAGCGCGAGCAAACGTTGAACCAATTACTTGTTGAAATGGATGGCTTCGGTGCAAACGAAGGTATTATTATCATCGCTGCGACAAACCGTCCTGATATTCTTGACCCAGCATTATTACGTCCAGGTCGTTTTGACCGTCAAATTACAGTAGATCGTCCAGATGTAAATGGCCGTGAAGCTGTACTGAAAGTACATGCTCGTAATAAACCGCTTGATGAGAATATCAACTTAAGAGCAATTGCAACTCGTACACCGGGATTCTCTGGTGCCGATCTTGAAAACTTATTAAACGAAGCTGCGTTAGTAGCTGCGCGTCAAGATAAGAAGAAAATTGATATGAGTGACATTGATGAAGCTACGGATCGTGTTATTGCAGGTCCGGCTAAGAAAAGTCGTGTTATCTCTGAAAAAGAACGTAATATCGTTGCTTTCCATGAAGCAGGCCATACTGTAATTGGTGTTGTTCTTGATGAAGCAGATGTCGTTCATAAAGTAACAATTGTCCCTCGTGGTCAAGCTGGTGGATATGCAGTAATGCTTCCGAAAGAAGATCGTTACTTCATGACAAAGCCAGAGTTACTTGATAAAATTACTGGTTTACTTGGTGGTCGAGTAGCTGAGGAGATTGTATTTGGTGAAGTGAGTACAGGTGCTCACAACGACTTCCAACGTGCGACTGGTATTGCAAGACGTATGGTAACGGAATTTGGTATGAGTGATAAGCTTGGACCAATGCAATTTGGTAGCTCACAAGGTGGTCAAGTGTTCTTAGGAAGAGACTTCCATTCAGAACAAAACTACAGTGATGCAATTGCACACGACATCGATGTGGAAATGCAAACGATTATGAAAGAATGTTATGCTCGTGCAAAAGACATTCTTACTGAAAATCGTGATAAGCTAGATCTTATTGCAAAAACGTTACTTGAAGTAGAAACGTTAGATGCTGAGCAAATCAATCATTTATGTGATTATGGCAGATTGCCAGAACGTCCAACATCTTCAGCTGATGTGAAAGTAAACATCAACATGAAGAAGGATGATGAAGAATCAGAAGATAAGTAAGAGATGAAGGAGTGACGGTGGTCACTCCTTTTTTTATTTATGTAACGAAATGAAGTAGAAAAAGAATTTAAATAAATCTGGTATTAAAAATTGAAATAGGGAGTAATCTTTTTGTAAAATGATGAGGATAGAAAAGCTGATTATATAAGTATGTGTGATATGATGTTTTTATAAGTTTTATACATACTGCACAAATATAGATTAAATAAGATAAGTGGTGAGAATATGATTTTTGTATTGGATGTAGGGAACACAAATGCTGTACTGGGCGTGTTTGAAGAGGGGGAACTTCGTCAACATTGGCGCATGGAAACAGATCGTCATAAGACAGAAGATGAATATGGAATGCTTGTAAAACAGTTGCTTGAGCATGAGGGTCTTTCGTTTGAAGATGTAAAAGGTATTATCGTGTCTTCAGTCGTACCACCAATTATGTTTGCTTTAGAGCGCATGTGTGAAAAGTATTTTAAAATTAAGCCGCTTGTAGTAGGTCCTGGAATAAAAACAGGGTTAAATATTAAATATGAAAATCCACGTGAAGTAGGTGCGGATCGAATCGTAAATGCAGTAGCAGGAATTCACCTATATGGAAGTCCGCTTATTATTGTCGATTTTGGTACGGCTACTACATATTGTTATATTAACGAAGAAAAGCATTATATGGGTGGCGTTATTACACCAGGAATTATGATTTCAGCAGAGGCTTTATATAGTAGAGCGGCAAAACTTCCTCGTATTGAAATTACAAAACCAAGCAGTGTAGTTGGGAAGAATACGGTAAGTGCGATGCAATCTGGTATTCTTTATGGTTATGTTGGACAAGTGGAAGGTATTGTTAAGCGCATGAAAGAGGAAGCTAAACAAGAACCAAAAGTTATTGCAACAGGTGGATTAGCGAAATTAATTTCAGAAGAATCGAATGTAATTGATGTTGTAGATCCATTCTTAACATTAAAAGGTTTGTATATGTTATACGAGCGTAATGCAAATTTACAGCATGAGAAAGGTGAATAAATACGTATGAAAGATTATTTAGTAAAAGCGTTAGCATTTGATGGTGAAGTGCGTGCGTATAGTGTACGTACTACAAATACGGTAAGTGAGGCGCAAAGACGTCATGATACATGGAGAACAGCTTCAGCGGCACTTGGCCGTTCTTTAACTGCAGGTACAATGATGGGTGCAATGTTAAAAGGTGACCAAAAGCTAACGATCAAGGTAGAAGGTAATGGCCCGATTGGTCCTATCTTAGTAGATGCTCATGCAAATGGGGATGTACGTGGTTATGTAACAAATCCACATGTTGACTTTGAAGGAACAGAACAAGGGAAATTACGTGTATATCAGGCGGTAGGTACTGAAGGATTTGTAACGGTAATTAAAGATATTGGTATGCGTGAGCCGTTTATTGGTCAATCTCCAATTGTTTCAGGAGAATTAGGAGAAGACTTCACGTATTATTTTGCAGTTTCTGAGCAGACGCCTTCTTCTGTAGGTGTTGGTGTCCTTGTAAATGGAGATGATAGCATATTAGCAGCGGGTGGATTTATTCTTCAAATTATGCCAGGTGCACAGGAAGAAACAATTTCATTCATTGAAGAGCGTTTACAGAAGATTCCTCCTGTATCAACATTGATCGAACAAGGGCTTTCTCCAGAAGAGTTACTGTATGCAGTCCTTGGAGAAGATAAGGTAAAAGTATTAGAAACGATGGATGTTCAATTTAATTGCACATGCTCTCGCGAACGTATCGAGAGTGTGTTAATTAGTTTAGGTAAAACGGAGTTAGAGCAAGTTCGTGAAGAAGAAGAAGAAACAGAAGTTCATTGTCATTTCTGTAATGAGCGATACAAGTTCTCTAAAGAAGATATTACAAATTTAATTGAGAATTTGTAATAAGGCAATTCACCTCTAAATACATTGACAAACAGGGAATTTTCTGACAAAATCTAAATATAGATAAAACCAATAAAAATACTCGGTGTTAGGAGTGACAGGAATGCGAGTGGCACAATCAGTTTCAGAATTAATCGGGAAAACGCCGATCGTTAAGTTGAACCGCATCGTAGAATCAGACAGCGCAGATATATACTTAAAATTAGAATTTATGAATCCAGGGAGCAGCGTTAAAGATCGTATCGCATTAGCTATGATTGAAGATGCTGAGAAAAAAGGATTATTAAAAGAAGGCGATACAATCATTGAACCGACAAGTGGTAACACGGGAATTGGTTTAGCGATGGTAGCGGCTGCTAAAGGATATAAGGCAATTTTGGTAATGCCAGAAACAATGAGTATTGAGCGTCGTAATTTATTACGTGCTTACGGTGCGGAATTAGTATTGACTCCAGGGCCTGAAGGAATGGGTGGAGCAATTCGTAAAGCGACTGAATTAGCAAAAGAGAATGGTTACTTTATACCACAACAGTTCAAAAACCAATCGAATCCAGAAATTCACCGTTTAACAACGGGTCCAGAAATTGTTGAACAAATGGGCGACCAATTAGATGCGTTTATTGCAGGTATTGGTACGGGTGGAACGATTACTGGTGCTGGTGAAGTGCTCAAGGAAGCGTATAAAGATATTAAAATTTATGCAGTAGAACCTGCGGATTCACCAGTATTATCTGGTGGGAAACCAGGTCCACATAAAATCCAAGGAATTGGGGCTGGATTTATTCCAGAGACATTGGATGTAGAAGTATATGATGAAATTGTTCAAGTGAAAACGGAGCAAGCGTTTGAATATGCAAGAAGAGTGGCTAAAGAGGAAGGTATTCTAGTTGGTATCTCTTCTGGAGCGGTTATTTATGCAGCAACAGAAATTGCGAAAAAGTTAGGTAAAGGGAAAAAGGTACTTGTTATTATCCCAAGTAACGGTGAACGTTATTTAAGTACACCACTTTATCAATTTGAGTCTTAATTATATGTGATTGAAAAAGCATCCTTGAAAAAGGATGCTTTTTCTTTTTGGATTGGAAATAGGAAAAGAGTGAATGACTAGAAAACTTCATGTAAAATAAGAGGTAGTATAATTAATTTATTTTCACTAGCCTTCGAGTATAACTCTTCTATATACATAACGAATGTAGCTTGAAGTGGTTAATATAAGAGGGTGGGATAAAAGAAGACGGGGTGTTGATATGCAACGAAGAAAATCTTTAGCGCTTTCTATTCCATATCAGTTAGATTTCTTTAAGCAATATAAATTTCTTTCTAAGGATAAACCGCAACATATTTTGTTAGAGAGTGGGCGTGGCGGTCGTTATAACATTGTGGGGTTAAACCCAGTAGCGGTAATCCGAGGGAAGGGTGAAACGTTACATATAAGTGAAAGTGGTAAGGAAACAATAAAGCAAGGAAACCCATTAGATTTAATGCAGGAATATATGGAGCGATGGAAAACGGATTATAATCCGGAATACCCGCCTTTTCAAGGTGGTGCAATTGGTTATTTTAGTTATGATTGCATCCGTTATATTGAAAAACTTCCTTCTCTTGCGGAGGATGATATTAATATACCTGATATATTCTTTTTATTATTTGATGATGTGTTTGTGTATGATCAAGAAGAAAAAGTATTATGGATTATTACACATTATGTAGATAAGCACGAAGAGGCAAAAGAGCGATTAAATGAATGGAAGATTCTTTGGGCGATAGAAGCGCCAGAAGTGACTATACCGTTTGCGTGCCCCAAAAAGAAAAGTGAAGCAGTTGCTTTTACTGAAGAAAGCTTTATGAAGGCAGTTGAATGTATTCAAGAATATATTGGTGCTGGTGATGTGTTCCAAGTAAACTTGTCGACAAGACAAGAAAGAACGTTACAAACACACCCACTAGAAATTTATACAAGTCTTCGCGAAATTAATCCATCTCCATATATGGGTTACTTGGAGCTTGGGGATTTTCAAATTGTTAGTGGATCGCCGGAGTTGCTAATTAAGAAGCAAGGAACTGAAGTAAGTACAAGGCCTATTGCTGGAACGAGATCTAGAGGGGCGAATGAGCAAGAGGATGAAGAGTTGGCAAAAGAATTAATTGAGAATGAAAAGGAACGAGCAGAGCATGTCATGCTTGTAGATTTAGAACGAAATGATTTAGGGCGTGTTTGTAAATATGGAACTGTAGAAGTAGATGAATTTATGGTAATTGAGAAATACTCACACGTTATGCATATTGTTTCTAATGTGCGTGGTGAGGTGGAAGAAGATAAAGACGCTTTTGATTTAGTGAAGGCTGTATTCCCTGGGGGGACAATTACTGGTGCACCGAAAATACGTACGATGGAAATTATTGAAGAACTAGAACCTGTTCGCCGAGGGATTTATACAGGTTCAATTGGTTGGATTGGTTATTCTGGAGATACAGAATTGAATATTGTGATTAGGACACTTCTTGCTAAAGATGGAAAAGCGCATGTACAAGCGGGAGCGGGAATTGTAATTGATTCAAATCCGGAAAATGAATATAAAGAGTCGTTAAAAAAGGCGATTGCTTTATGGCGTGCAAAAGAACGTAGTGAAGAAACGGTTAGGTGAGAGAAATGATATTAATGATTGATAATTATGATTCTTTTACATTTAATTTAGTACAGTTTCTTGGAGAACTTGGACAAGAGCTTGTTGTTAAACGTAACGATGAAGTGACTATTTCAGATATTGAGAATATGAAACCAGACTTTTTAATGATTTCGCCAGGTCCATGTAGTCCGAATGAGGCAGGGATTAGTATGGAGGTTATTCGATACTTTGCTGGAAAGATTCCGATTTTTGGGGTTTGTCTTGGGCATCAATCTATTGCGCAAGTGTTTGGTGGAGAGGTTGTCCGTGCAGAGCGATTAATGCATGGGAAAACATCGCTTATGCATCATGATGAGAAGACGATTTTTTCGGATATCCCTAATCCGTTTACTGCGACGCGCTATCATTCCCTTATTGTTAAAAAAGAGACGTTACCTGATTGCTTAGAAGTAACATCTTGGACAGAAGAAGGGGAAATTATGGCGCTCCGCCATACAACATTACCGATTGAAGGTGTGCAGTTCCACCCGGAATCTATTATGACTTCTCACGGGAAAGAGTTGTTGCAGAATTTCATTCGTAAATATAGTCCAAGTGTGACATCATGTTAATTTACGTAAATGGTCAGTATGTAGAATCAAGTGAAGCGAGAATTTCTCCTTATGATCATGGTTATTTATATGGTCTTGGAGTTTTTGAGACTTTTCGTATTTATAATGGTCATCCTTTCTTATTGGATGATCATTATGACCGTTTAATAGATGCGCTGGATACATTGCAAATAAAATGGACAATGACGAAAGATGAAGTAATGCTTATTTTGAAGAATTTACTCGTTAAGAATAAATTAGAGCATGCGTATGTCCGTTTTAATGTATCGGCGGGTATAGATGAAATTGGATTGCAAACAGAAATGTATGAAGAGCCGTCTATTATTGTTTTTATAAAACCTTTAGCGGCCCCGGGAGATGTAGTGGAAAAAGAAGGGGTTGTCTTAAATCAAGTGAGAAATACACCAGAGGGTGCATCTCGCTTGAAGTCTCACCATTATTTAAATAACATTTTGGGGAAACGTGAAATTGGAAATGGTGTGAATAAGGAAGGGATTTTCCTGACTGAAGTAGGTTATGTTGCAGAGGGTATTGTTTCGAATCTCTTTTTTGTGAAAGGTGATATTTTATATACACCTTCGCTTGAAACAGGGATTTTAAATGGTATCACTCGTGCGTTTATTATAAAGGTTGCTGAAGAGATTGGTATAGAAGTAAAAGAAGGTTTCTTTACAAAAGATGAATTACTTTCAGCTGATGAAGTCTTCGTAACAAACTCGATTCAAGAAATTGTTCCGCTTAATCGTATAGAGGGGCGAGATTTCCCGGGTAAAGTAGGTATGGTTACAAAAAGATTTATGGACCTTTATGAAATGCAGAGAGAGAAATTGTGGAGCAGAAATGAATTACGAAGAGGAGATGTGTAGTTTGAAGTGGGATTATGATTTGCGCTGCGGCGAATATACATTGAACTTAAATGAAAAAACGTTAATTATGGGGATTTTAAACGTAACACCAGATTCGTTTTCTGATGGTGGGAGTTACAACGAGGTAGATGCTGCAGTGCGCCATGCGAAAGAAATGCGAGATGAAGGTGCTCATATTATTGATATTGGTGGCGAATCTACTCGTCCGGGCTTTGCTAAAGTATCGGTGGAAGAAGAAATAAAACGAGTTGTTCCAATGATTCAGGCTGTTTCAAAAGAGGTGAAATTGCCTATTTCTATCGACACGTATAAAGCGGAAGTTGCAAAACAGGCAATTGAAGCTGGTGCTCATATTATTAATGATATTTGGGGAGCGAAGGCGGAACCAAAAATCGCTGAAGTTGCAGCTCATTACGATGTACCTATTATCTTAATGCATAATCGCGATAATATGAATTATCGTAATTTAATGGCTGATATGATTGCTGACTTATATGACAGTATTAAAATTGCTAAAGATGCTGGCGTGCGAGATGAGAATATCATTTTAGACCCAGGTATCGGTTTTGCTAAAACGCCTGAACAAAATTTAGAAGCGATGCGTAATTTAGAACAGTTAAACGTACTAGGTTATCCAGTTCTCTTAGGTACTTCAAGAAAGTCCTTTATTGGGCATGTGCTAGATTTACCGGTAGAAGAACGTCTTGAGGGGACGGGAGCTACCGTTTGTCTTGGTATTGAAAAGGGTTGTGAGTTTGTTCGTGTTCATGATGTGAAGGAAATGGCACGTATGGCTAAGATGATGGATGCGATGATTGGTAAGGGGGTAAAGTAATTGGATAAAATTTATATTCATGATATGGAGTTTTATGGTTATCATGGTGTATTCCCAGAGGAAAATAAATTGGGCCAGAGATTTAAAGTGGACTTAACTGTGGAATTGGATTTGAAGCGAGCAGGAGAAAGTGATGACTTAGAGCATTCTGTTAATTATGGAGAACTTTTCGAGTTATGTAGGAAAGTTGTAGAAGATAGAACATATAAGCTTGTAGAGAGTATTGCTGAAAATATTGCTACAGATATATTGAAACAATATGAGAGTATTTCAAGATGTACGATAAAGGTAATTAAACCAGATCCGCCGATACCGGGGCATTATCGTGCTGTAGCGGTAGAAATTACGAGAGAACGTCCATGAATAATATAGCTTACATTGCATTAGGTTCAAATATTGGAGAACGTTATACGTATTTAACTGAAGCGATTCAGTTTCTGAATAAAAATCCTTATATCAAAGTTGAAGATGTTTCGTCTGTATATGAGACGGAACCGGTTGGCTATACTGACCAAAGTTGCTTTTTAAATTTAGTTATAAAAATTTCTACCAATTTATCACCGCAAGAATTATTGAAAGTAACGCAAAAAGTAGAAAATGATCTAGGAAGAAAAAGGGAAATTAGGTGGGGACCTAGGACTATCGACCTTGACATTTTACTATATAATCAAGAAAATATTGAAGCAGAGAATCTTATTGTTCCGCATCCGCGGATGTTCGAAAGAGCTTTTGTTATCGTTCCGTTGTTAGAGATTAATCAAGATATAAAACAAAACATTTCACGTTCACAAGTAGAAGAAATGAAAAGGCGAGAGGGAGTAACGGTATGGAAGCAGAAAAATGGGGAAGACGCATTCGTGCTTTTCGAAAACTAAAAGGTTACACGCAAGAAGGTTTTGCAAAAGAATTAGGGGTATCTGTATCTGTTTTAGGTGAAGTTGAGCGAGGGAATCGATCGCCTTCCCAAGACTTTGTAGTGGAAGTTGCTAAAGCATTAAAGGTCTCGATAGATGAGCTAATGCCGAAGTGACCATGAAGGAAGGAGTAAATCGAGTGTTAAAAATCGCAAATATTGAGATGAAAAATCCGGTTGTATTAGCACCGATGGCGGGAGTGTGTAACTCTGCATTCCGTTTGACAGTAAAAGAATTCGGTGCAGGCCTAGTTTGTGCTGAAATGGTAAGTGATAAGGCGATACTACTGAATAATAAAAGAACATTAGATATGTTATATATTGATGAGAGAGAAAAGCCATTAAGTTTACAAATTTTTGGTGGCGAGAAAGAAACCCTTGTAGATGCTGCGAAATACGTAGATCAATATACGACAGCAGACATCATTGATATTAATATGGGGTGCCCAGTACCAAAAATCGTTAAGTGTGATGCAGGAGCAAAGTGGCTTTTAGACCCAAATAAAATATATGAAATGGTAGCAGCAGTTGTAGATGCTGTAGAAAAACCAGTTACAGTTAAAATGCGTATTGGTTGGGATGAGGATCATATTTTCGCAATCGAGAATGCGAAGGCTGTTGAGCGTGCAGGTGGACAAGCGGTAGCAGTTCATGGGCGCACACGAGTACAAATGTATGAAGGAAAAGCGGATTGGGATATTATTAAACAAGTAAAACAAGCTGTAAATATCCCGGTTATCGGAAATGGTGATGTCGCAACGCCACAAGATGCAAAGCGTATGCTTGATGAAATCGGTGTAGATGGTGTTATGATTGGCCGCGCTGCCCTTGGGGATCCATGGATGATTTATCGTACGGTAAAGTATTTAGAGACGGGTGAATTAATGCCAGAACCGACAGTACGTGAGAAAATTGACGTATGTATGTTGCATCTAGATCGTCTGATCGATTTAAAGAATGAAAATGTCGCTGTAAGAGAGATGAGAAAGCACGCAGCTTGGTATTTAAAGGGTATTCGTGGTAATGCAACTGTACGTAATGGTATCAATGCTTGTAATACCCGTGAAGACCTTGCGAATGTATTAGGTACATTTGTAGAAGAAGTAGAAGCGAAACAACAAACAATTCACGTTGGTTAATAATAGGAAGGGAAGATTGACATTCTTCTATACACTTCCTATAATTACGTGAAAGAAAGAAGAACTGCCAGTTAGTTGCTGGCAGTTTTTCTAGTTGAGTAGAAAATGCTATACTGTATATATTGTAAAAATTAATAGAGCTGGAGTGATATCAATACCATGGATAACATGAACCACGAAGAATTAAACGACCAATTGCTTGTTCGTCGTGAAAAGCTACATAACTTACGTGAGCAAGGGATCGATCCGTTCGGTAAACGTTTTGAACGTACAAATGCAACAAATGAATTATTAAGCCTATATGGAGAGTTCTCTAAAGAAGAATTAGAGGAGAAAGAAATCTCTGTTTCTATCGCTGGTCGTATTATGACAAAACGCGGTAAAGGAAAAGCTGGATTTGCACATATTCAAGATTTACATGGACAAGTTCAAATTTACGTTCGTAAAGATGCTGTTGGAGATGAAGAGTACGAATTATTTAAAACAGCAGATTTAGGTGACTTAGTAGGTATTGAAGGTAAAATTTTCAAAACGAACGTTGGAGAACTTTCGGTGAAAGCAACGGGCTTTACGTTATTAACGAAATCTCTTCGTCCATTACCGGATAAATATCATGGATTAAAAGATGTTGAACAACGTTACCGTCAACGTTACTTAGACTTAATTACAAGTATGGAAAGCCGTGAAACATTTGTTACTCGCAGTAAAATCATTCGTGAAATGAGAAGATACTTAGATGACAATGGTTATCTTGAAGTGGAAACACCTATGATGCACGCAATTGCAGGTGGAGCTTCTGCGCGTCCTTTCATCACGCACCATAATGCGTTAGATATGGAATTATATATGCGTATCGCAATTGAACTTCATTTAAAACGCCTTATTGTGGGTGGATTAGAAAAAGTTTATGAAATCGGCCGTGTATTCCGTAACGAGGGTGTATCAACTCGTCATAATCCCGAGTTTACGATGATTGAATTATATGAAGCGTATGCTGATTATAAAGATATTATGAAACTAACAGAAAATATGGTTGCTCATATCGCGAAGCAAGTACTAGGTACAACAACAATTCAGTATGGTGATTATGAAATTAATCTAGAACCAGAATGGACACGCCTTCATATGGTAGATGCAATTAAAGAACATTCTGGAGCAGATTTCTGGAATCCGATGAGTGTAGAAGAAGCGCGTGAACTTGCAAAAGAACATAATGTAGAAATTAAGGATACAATGGAAGTTGGTCATATTATTAATGAATTCTTCGAGCAAAAAGTAGAAGATAAATTAATCCAACCAACATTTATTTACGGTCATCCGGTAGAAATTTCGCCACTTGCGAAAAAGAATGACGAAGATCCACGATTCACAGACCGTTTCGAATTATTTATTGTTGCACGTGAACATGCAAATGCATTCACTGAATTAAATGATCCAATCGATCAGAAAGAACGTTTTGAAGCGCAATTAAAAGAACGCGAACAAGGTAATGATGAAGCTCACATGATGGATGATGATTATATCGAAGCTCTTGAGTATGGTATGCCTCCTACAGGTGGACTAGGAATTGGTATTGATCGTCTTGTTATGTTATTAACGAATGCACCATCTATTCGTGACGTACTATTATTCCCTGCTATGCGTCATAAACAAGACTAAGCTTTGGAGATTTCTCCAAAGCTTTTTTTATTTAAGTGTGAGTAGTAGAGTTTGGTGGTGCGAGAAATTATATTTATATAGAAGAAAAGTGCTGTTTTTATACTTTTTTACTAAGTTAAAAATTTTATTAGAAAAACTATTGCATTTTAATAATCAAACTGGTATATTTATATTCGTTGCCACGAAAGGTAACAAGCAAAACAAACGAAAAACAACTTATTAAAAAAAGTTGTTGACGAAAATATAACGAAATGTTATATTGATAAAGTCGCTTACGAGCGACGAAGTAGTTCTTTGAAAACTGAACGAAACAAACAACGTGAAACGTCAATTTTTATT
>NZ_JBVVXV010000026.1:0-39376 GCF_055902415.1 Bacillus sp. SSR7
ACAACTGATTGTTCTTCTGCGACCGGTGCTTCCTCTACAACTGATTGTTCTTCTGCGACCGGTGCTTCCTCTACAACTGATTGTTCTTCTGTAATTAAAACATCCGCAAAGCTTTGAACATCTTTTTTCGTTTGTTCATCAGCTTCAGCAACATGTATGAATTCATTCTTTTGTTCAATTGCTTCATGTAACACCATTTCTTGCTGCGTTTCCTCAAGTACTACAGGTTCCGCTTCTTCTGGTGCTTCTGTTTCTGCAATTACTTCCACTTCTTCTGTTTCTTCTGCTTCCGCAATTACTTCCACTTCTTCTAACTCTTCCGCTTCCGCAATTACTTCCACTTCTTCTGACTCTTCTGCTTCCGCAATTACTTCCACTTCTTCTAACTCTTCTGTTTCTGCAATTACTTCTACTTCTTCTGACTCTTCTGTTTCTGCAATTACTTCTACTTCTTCTGACTCTTCCGTTTCCGCAATTACTTCCACTTCTTCTAACTCTTCCGCTTCCGCAATTACTTCCACTTCTTCTGACTCTTCTGCTTCCGCAATTACTTCCACTTCTTCTAACTCTTCTGTTTCTGCAATTACTTCTACTTCTTCTGACTCTTCTGTTTCTGCAATTACTTCTACTTCTTCTGACTCTTCTGTTTCTGCAATTACTTCTACTTCTTCTGGTATTTCTACACTAATTGTTTCTTCAAGCTTTTCTTCTGCTTTAACAATCACTGATTCTTCTGGTGCTTGTTTTTCTACTTCAATAGTAGGCTGTTCTATTTCTATATTACGTTTAATTTCTTCTGATAATATTGTATCCTCGTGCTCTACTTTAGAATCTACTGATTCCGCTTGTAGAGTGTTTTGGGCCACTACATCACTTTCTTGCTTTTTATCTTCCATACGCTCAGCAATTGTTTCATGAAGTAATTTAGCCGCTGGAACTTCCTGCGGTGCACTGATTTCTTGAACCACTTCTTTTTCTTCTACTATAGGCTCTTGGCGTTCGATTTCATAACCGTTTTTCTCTAGCCATTGATCGACAACTGACTTTTCTTCCTTTTTACTCTGTTGATCTTGCTGATCAATTCCTTCATGACTGGAAGAAGTCGGTGCTTGTCCTTCTGAGAAATCAGATAGTGTATATCCTTTTTTCTCTAACCATGCATCAACGACTGATTTGCCCTCTACAGATATTTCAAGGTCTTCTCTTTCCTTTACTTCCTCCTGCTTTTCTTCCTTTTTCTCTACTGAAGGACGGTTATATCCGTAAATTGGCGAAATCATTTCTGTTGGACGAAATGGTCTACGGTTACTTTCTTGCGCTGGTGTAGATGCTTTCTTTACGACAGGCTCTCGCTCCGGTTCATATTGTATTTCCGGCTCTTCATATGTAGAAACTACCTTCTCCACATACTGTCGTCTGCTTCTTTCCACTTTGATTCCTCTTTGAATAGGCTGATTCTCATATGTTACAGCTTGAACAGGTGGTTCTTCAAAATGCCCTGTTTCTATAACATCCTCTTCATCGAACCCATTATCCGGTACTAATGGAAAACGGCATTTACCTGCATTCCTACTTGCCATTTGCGCTTCTCTTGCTTCAGTGTAGTGGTTTACACGAGGAATTTTCGGCTGACTTTCAACTTGCTTTGGTACTTCTTTATTCATCGCTGTTTGTTCTTCCTCTTTGTTAAACAGCTTTTTCATCCAATCTAACATGCTTACCACTCTTTCTACTAAATAGTAACATCCTTTATTGTATCAGCATTCGGCAAAAAGTGCAGGTAAAATTAAGCATGTCATATTTATCCATAATATTCTAATTTACGAGTGTTTTCATATGGAAAAACGCAGCCTTACATGTAAGACTGCGTTTAAGCTTTACTCTTCCGATACTCATCTACACTATCCGTTACACTTTGCAATAAAGAATTTACATACTGCGGGTCAGATAATTTTTTATCTTCTTCATGGTTTGACATAAACCCAAGTTCTAATAGTACGCCAGGTACTTTGGCCCAATTAAATCCAGAAAGATCATCCCTGAATTTAATTCCATTTACTTTCACTTGATGATTCTCTCTCATTTTATTTACTATCGTTTGAGAGATTTGAAGACTTTCAGCATAAATTTCTTTCGTATACGGACTTTCTTTTGCTGGCGTTAATACAGCAAATCCACTTTGATTCGGATTTTCAGAACCATCTGCATGAAGACGTAAAAACAAATTCGCTTTATGATCATTCGCAAATGTCGCGCGTTCTTTATTACTCATATCCACATCTTGTGACGTTCTCGTCATTAATACTTGTATTCCCTTTGCCTCTAACTTTTCTTTTAATACGAAAGCCATTTCTAATACAAGAACAGCCTCTCTTTTTTTCGTAACAACACCAGTTGTACCATCTGTCACTTTATATTTTTGCGTCGTTGCTCCTGGTCCAATCGGTTCTAAATTTAAATTCGCTTTTTGCTGATGCCCTGGATCAATAACAACAAGAAACTTTCCTTGTTTTTCATTACTCTCTACTTTTTGTTCATTATTTTGCACTGGTTGCTCTGCTGGTTGCACTGACGTAGCTTCCTCTTTCTTTTCCTCGACCGGCGCTTCCTCCTGCTTTTGCTCCACTTGCTCATTCGTTTGAACTGCTTGCGGTTCTTCTTTCTTTTCTTGTTCTTCTTGCTGCTTTTCTACCGGTGCGTCTACCTTTTTATTTTCGCTTGTTTCTTTTATAGAAGATGTTGTTTCTTTTTTAGGCCCTTCTTGCGAACAACCTCCCATATATATTCCAATGAATGCAATCATGCTCATTATTTTTATATACTTCATGTTTTTCTCCCATCACTTTGCACCGGTCTCAAAGTCTTTTATAATTGTTTTATAATCTCATCCATATTTCCAATATGAACGGGTTGCCACGCTTCTGTACCACGCTCTGCAGTATAAACTAAATACGCATCATCAGACACATTTACGAAAACTGGATCGCCCATATCTGTTTCATATCCGATAACAATCCATTCTTCTTTCCATTTTCCATTCTCTTCACTTATTAATGAATTTTTATGTTTATCATATCGATAACCGATTTGTCCTTGTTCTAATTCATTTTCACTAAACAAATAGATTTCATAAGAACCTAACTCAATATCTTGCTGTTTTGAAGTTTCAATTCGTTTCAGAAGTTCTGCGATTTTTAGTTGTTGTTTCATACGTCTATCCCCTTCTATTTTTCTAAATTTTAACTAGATTGTTTATAAAATACAATATAGATTCAAAGAAAAAAGGTGACATCCTTATAATATGAACGATTTTTTGAATATATCTGTCACAACTCGCAATATATCAACGATTTTTCAAATATATCTATCGTAACTCTAAATATATCAACGATTTTTCAAATATATCTATCATAACTCTAAATATATCAACGATTCGACACGGAATATGGACTTACCAACAAAAAATGCCAAAACAAAAAGAGAGGTCATCCAAAAGGACAACCTCTCTTTTCTTATATCAATTAAAATTTGAACTCTTGTCCAACTTCAAAGCTATCTTCTAATACAAGAATACCTTTTTCTTGTGGAGCATCTGGAAGCTCTAATTCACGTGCTGAACAAATCATTCCAGCAGAAGGAACTCCGCGAAGCTCAGCTGGCTTGATTAACATACCGCTTGGCATTACAGCGCCGATTTTTGCAACGACAACTTTTTGTCCTGCATCAACGTTTGGTGCACCACATACGATTTGTAATGTTTCTGTACCGATTTCTACTTTACAGATGTTTAACTTATCAGCATTTGGATGCTTTTCTTTTTCAGCTACATAGCCTACAACAAATTTTGGAGAAAGATCTGCTTCTACTGTTTCTTCAAAGCCGTTCTTCGCTAAAATTCCGTTGATTTTTTCTACAAGTTCTTTCGTTAATGTAAGGTTACCTGTTTCTTTTACTTCTAAGTAAGAAGATGCATTAAAGATGTTGAATCCTGCTGTTTCGTTGCTTTCACGGTCATATACGCGTGCAACATCTCCTTTGCGATCAAAAGTACGGTTCTCTAAAGTAATATCTTGTAAGGCAACAATTAGAGTGTCACCAATTCCTTCAAGGTTGTAAAAAACGTTCACTTCGTTCATCCTTTCTCTTTTCCATCTGTCTTCTTCCGATTCTTCGCTAAAATAAAGATTGGTTCAAAGTCCCCATCTTCATATACGAATGAAAGTGATGTAATCGGAACATGCCCTTCGGCAAAAAATTTCATTGTCATTTGTGCAATAATATCATAACCGATTTCGTTGACGATATCAGCAATAATTAATACATCTTGGTGAGGAACAGCAACAACCATGTCACCAGAAATCTTTTCACGCATCGATTGTAGTAACGATTCGTTTAAAATACGAGTCGCATCATACCCATCATTTGTGTTTAAAAAGTAGAATGTATTCCCTGCTACTGTGTCTTGTTTAAACTCATAACCTAATGAGCGAGCGTTGAATAATGCCATTTCACGCACTTGTTGCTCTGTAAGTTCTAATTTTTGTAATAGACGTTCATCAATTAATCGATACGTTTTATTCGAATCTAACGCGTAGTAAATACGTGTTTCCGCCGTATGATCCGTCATAATAAACGGATTTCCTTCTTCTGCTTGTTTCGGGAAAGAAGTAGAGCGAATAACAGGTAAAATTTTCGCTGCGCTATTTTCTTCTTTATGCATCGCAATTAACGCTTCTTGTACGTAATAGGCAACCTCTTCAATCGCTTTTTCTTTATTCACTTCCCATTTCGCCACAACTCCCGGAAGCGATACGTTAATACCTTTTTTCGAGTCTTTCTGTTCTATACGTAGAACCTCTTTCTCGCTATCATACTGAAAGTCCCATTCCGGGCGAGATAATTTCTTCATTAACTCGTCTTTCATCTTTTTACTTGTCATCTTCATCTCTTTTTCCTCCCTTCCAAAAAAATAACCTCCCCCGCGAAGGTAGAGGTTGTTTTACAATTCAATTGGCAAATTGCCTTATTTTAAACCTTCAATGAACTCTTCGATTTGTTCTTGTGTTTTACGATCTTTGTTTACATAGCGACCTGTTTCTTCACCTTTATTGTACGCTACAAAGCTCGGAATGCCAAATACGTCTAATTTTACGCATAGATCAATAAACTCGTCACGATCTACATAGTAAAATGAGAAATCACTATATTTCTCTTCTACTTCTGGCATAAATGGATCTACAAAGCGGCAGTCTGGACACCATTCTGCTGAGAACATAAAGACTACATTCTCTTCATTTTTTAACTCTTGGAATTGCTCCATGCTTTCTAATGATTTCATCTATATTTCCTCCTCTAACGAGTGCATTTTTCATGTTATAATCTTTCTTTTATACTACCATACATCGCGCACGGTGCAAGGTTTATGCTTGCTTTTCATCATACTTATATTGCCCAACAAGTAACTTAACAACATGTACAAATAATTCCGTACGGTCCACATAATCATCCGTAAAAATACCGATAGCACCTTCGTGACTACGAATATCTTTTCTTTGTACAAACTCTTCCATCACTTCACTTAACTCCTTGCCCTCTTCAAGAGGTGCTAAAAAATCATCTGGTAACGTAATACGTGCCCCGCCGGCAACGAATGTTTTACCATCACTTGTTGCTAGCGCGCCCCAGTTACACATAAATAAACCGTGCTCTGTTTTCATTACGCCGCCTTCTAGTCCAATACCAATTTGAGCTTCCCCTTCCTCTAGCGCTCGCTTCGCTCTATTGATCGCTCCTTGCATCGTCTCTTCATCTGAAAATGGTTGTGCTGCTACTCCTGAAGGAACAGAAAGAGATGTAATTGTAGCATCTTTCCAAACCTTCTCCACAGCTCCAACCTTCGTTTTATTCTTCGATCCAACTACTACTTTCATTTCATTCACCTCTATAAAAATTTATCATTTTCCCTTAATCAAATTGTTCTTTATACACGGAAGCACGGCCACCACACATCGCTTGTTTGTCTCTTCACTCTGAAAAAGAAGAGTTTTTCTCACAACATTGCGGACCTCGAACCCAAAAGCAACCTTACTCTCACTTCCTACCCGGGGTTTTAATCCCCCGTACGAGAATCAATTAAGCACTGACCGCTACCATACATCGCTCGAGCATCTATTCAATCTAAAAAAAGAAGGGTTTTTCGCCCTTCTTCTCTACGCGTTATTCTTAATTGTTTCTAACGTCGTTTTATCCGTTGCTCTTACAAGCTTCGTAATTAGCTCTTTTGCTGCCGCATAATCATCAACATGTAAAATAGAAGCATGTGTATGAATGTAACGTGCGCAAACACCAATTACTGCTGATGGGATACCTGAGTTACTTGTATGTACACGGCCCGCATCTGTACCACCTTGTGAAATAAAGTATTGGTACGGAATGTTGTGTGTTTCTGCTGTATCTAAAATGAATTCGCGCATTCCTCTATGTGTTACCATCGTACGGTCGTAAATACGAAGAAGAGCACCTTTTCCTAATTGACCGAACTGTGTTTTGTCACCAGATGCATCGTTAGCTGGACTTGCATCAAGCGCATAGAAAATGTCTGGTTGAATCATATTTGCAGCAGTTTGTGCACCGCGAAGACCAACTTCTTCTTGTACAGTCGCACCAGAGTATAATGTGTTTGGTAATGTTTCGTCTTTTAATTCTTTTAGTAATTCGATTGCAAGGCCACATCCGTAACGGTTGTCCCAAGCTTTCGCCATAATTTTCTTTTCGTTTGCCATCGGCGTAAACGGGCAGATTGGTACGATTTGTTGTCCTGGTTTTACACCAATCTCAATCGCATCTTCATAGCTATCTGCACCTATATCAATTAACATATTTTTTATATCCATCGGTTTTGCACGTTGCGCGTCACTTAATAAATGAGGAGGGATAGAACCAACAACCCCAATAACAGGGCCATTCTTCGTCATAACTTGAACGCGCTGAGCTAATAGTACTTGGCTCCACCAGCCGCCTAATGGTTGAAAACGAAGCATTCCGTTTTTCGTAATTTGCGTAATCATGAAACCTACTTCATCCATATGACCTGCTACAAGAACACGCGGGCCAGTTTCGTCCCCTTTTTTCAGACCAAATACGCTACCTAAACCGTCTTGTACAATTTCATCCGCATATTTGCTTAATTCTTGCTTCATAAAACGGCGTACATCATGTTCGAAACCTGATGCACCTTGTAATTCTGTTAACGTACGAAATAATTGTAATGTCTCTTTATTCACGAAGTCCCCTTCTTTCAAACCTTAGTAGAATACCTCTTTTATTGTAACGAAATTTTCGAAATGTTTCTAGTTTCTTCTTTTTTAGCTGTATTTGCTTTATAATTATTATTGGTACACTATTTTTATTTTATAGAATTGAGGTGAATATATGAGCTGGAAAGGTTTAGTAGCAGGTCTTGGCGTTGGATTTGCAGCTGGTTATCTCGTTGCAAACAAAGTCCAAGAACAATCCCATATTTCTTCAGAAAAAGCATTGAAAATGGTGAAACAAGCATTAAGTCATAAAGGTGAAATTACTGGCTCTTGGGTACATATGGTTCCAGAGACATTTGAAAAATATGATGTCGCATACGAAGTGTATCGCGGCGGTCTTACAACGATGTTAAATGATATACAAGAACGATTTGAATTTTTAGTTGATGCTAAAACAGGTACTGTTTTAGAGGTTATAGCAGCATAAAAAGGAGGGTTCCCATTAGGTGAACCTCTTATTTTTTAATTGTGGATAGTAATTGAAATTATATCGGCGATTTTCCGAATATATCGACTGCAACTCCAAATATATCAGCGATTTTTTTAATATATCGACCGTAACTCAAATTATATCGGCGATTTTTCAAATATATCGACTTACCGACAAAAAACGACAACAAAAAGGAGATTGCTCCCCCCTTTTTTATGCTTCTATACCCGTTTTCCGTTCTATTTTTTCTACAATATGACCTTCCTCATTCCACTTTACTGCACGATAATACGCGTCATGATAAAAAGTGAACCAAGCATCGTTTTCAGCGCCATACTTCATCCACTTTCGCTTATTTTCAATCGATGTCATCGGATAATCATCATAAGCCATTACCCATAATACATTTTGATGGGCGTGCGTCGGCAATAGGTCTGCTAAATGCAGCATTGTTTCTCCTTTGCTTTCTAAAGCAATAACTGCATGTCCATCACTATGACCGCCTGTATGCGCCATTTTTATTTCATCTGTAATTTCTATTTCTTGCTGAAACGTAATAACTCGGTCTACAATCGGCTCCCAATTTTCCTTCCAATATGTATTACGGGATCTAATATTTGGGTTCCTCATTTCATTCCACTCTGTTTCACTTACGTAAACTTTCGCGTTCGGAAACGCTGGTACAAGGCGATCACCTTCCCATTTCGTTAAACCAGATGCATGATCAAAATGAAGGTGCGTCATTAAAACGTATTGGATATCCTCAGGTTTTAATCCTAGTTTTTCTAGTGACTCATAAACCGATGATTCTTCTGTTACACCTTGATTTCGCTTCATCTTCTCATTCAATTTACCGTTTCCTATTCCAGAATCAATGAGCATATTTCCGTCTTTCGTTTGCAAAAGTAACGGATCTGTTCGTAAATAAATATGATTTGTATCATTATGTTTATATTTACGTGACCAAAGTACTTTCGGTACAACGCCAAACATTGCTCCTCCATCTAAATGTGTGTTCCCGCCTTTTAACCATGTCACTTTTATATCTCCAATTTGTAACTGTTCCATTACACATCCCCCTTTTAAATTAATATTAACATAAAATTCCGATTATTTTAGATACAAAAAACCTATGCATTACTGCATAGGCTCTGTACGATATTTTGCTTCTACTCGGTAAATACGATGACCTTTACTAGAGAATTTCTCTTCGTACTCAGTCATAATGTTACCTTCAAAGTCGCTGTTATGAAGATCTAAGCTTAAGTAAGTTAGTAACATACCGTACTCAGCCATACTCATAAGAGAATATTCAAATAAACCTTGGTTATCTGTTTTGAAATGAATTTCTCCGCCTTCTACTAACACTTCTTCATAATTGCGTAAAAACGTTTTATACGTTAAACGACGCTTCGTATGACGTTTCTTTGGCCATGGATCTGAGAAGTTTAAATAAACGCGATCAATCTCACCTTTTGCAAAGAAAACTGTTAAATCTTCAGCATCTTTATTAATTAACTTTAAGTTCGGTAATTCTTCTTCAATTAATTTATCCAGTGCATCTACAACAACACTTGTGAATTTTTCAATTCCAATATAATTAATATGAGGATTCGCTTTTGCCATATCATACATAAAGCGACCACGACCTGTACCTACTTCAATATGAATGGGTTGTTCATTTCCAAATACTTCTTTCCAATTACCAGCGCGCTCCTCTGGGTTTCCGATTACGATATGTGAATACTCATTAATTCGATCCATTGCATATGGTTTATGTCTTAAACGCATAGATGTTTCCCTCTCTTTACATAGCTATTTTAAAGGAATAATTCCTTCTTTCTGTTTTTAATCAATCTACCAAACAAAAAACCAAGTACGTACGAGCACTCGGTCCGTTTCTTTCAAGTATAAGATGTACCATTTTGATAAAAACTACATACAGCATTAAACATTCCATGACGAAACAGCTTTTTCTCTTACTTTTCTAAGAAGAGAAAAACAATCGAAAGGATGATCCGTTCATGCCAATTAATCAACAACATCAATTAGAAGTGCTGAAAGATATTTTAGTTAATCACCAAAGTGATTGTTGCGGGACAGTTTCTGAATGCGAGCAATTAGAGCGTCTCATTCAATCGTTACTCGCAAACGATAATATAAGTAGTGACGCTAAAGCAATGCTAAACGATGTATATTCTTATAGTCAATCGGGTAAATCTTCCTCTAATTTGGACAACCACATTTCCAATAATCAAGAACAACTTACTCAGTGGATTGCTGGAATGGACAATTTTTCTTAAGTATTACTCTGAAGCAAGTAGTTGCTGTAAATATTGATGCCAATATTCAGCTTCTGCTTGCTGCTTTTTTGTTGTATGCCATTGAATAGACAAAATCGTTTGCGCTATCACATACCATCTCATACGTTTAAGCAGCGATTCATCCATTTCAATATCATAGTAACCGAGCCACTCACTCCATTCTTGGCGCGGAATGTACCAATATAATAACATACCGAGGTCTAGAGCTGGGTCAGCAATTACAGCTCCATCCCAATCAATTAAAAACAACTCATCTTCATCCGACAATAGCCAATTGTTATGGTTTACATCACAATGGCATACAACGAATTCATTGTATTCAATATCTTTTAATGAATCCATTAAATATTGAAGACCTTGCTGAATTATTTCCTCATCCCTTATATCTCCTCTTAAAACGAGTTGCAGCTGTTGTAATAACTCTTGTGCGTGAAGTGGCTGCTTCCCAAGTCTTTGAATCATCTGCACGAGTGCTTTAGAGGAGTGTATTTTTTTCAAAAGTTTCGCAACACGTTCTAGTTTCATATCCTCTGGCTCTAGCTTCTGTCCCGGAAGCCATTTTTGAGCAGAAATTACATCACCGTTCGTTACCCTTCTTGTCCAAAGTAATTTTGGAACAATTCCTTCTGCTGACAATACCGCTAAAAAGGGCGATGTATTCCGCTTTAAAAATAACTTCTGTTGTCCGTTTTGCGCAATATATGCATCGCCCGTTACTCCACCAGCCGGTACAAGACTCCACTCTTTTCCTAATAATTGTTCCAACCATTCCATATTCATTACCCGTTAACAAATCCTTATCTTTTATAGTTATGAAAAGAAAAACCGCAACATTTCTACACATGTTGTGGATTCATATATTTTACTGTAAATGAAAAGAAAACTTGGCATAAGCCAAAAATTCTCTATTTTATTTTACAAAACCAGCCATAGAATGACAACTTATCAAAATCGTCACCTTTGTCAATTCTACATTTATTACATTCTCATCGTCAAGTAGCGATTTGTCACATTATCGTCAATATATACGTGCTAATCGGAGCGAGCTTAAGTTCATTTCCTCTAAATGAAGAAATTGGCTCTATTTTCGCTAGCTTTTCGTTTACTAACACATGCCACGTTTCTTCTTTCGGAAGTTGCACCGTTTTTGCTTCTAAACTGCTATTAAATAAAACGACAATCTCTTTCCACGGTCCAAACGACTCTACGTGCTCTAAATGATATGCAAGTACTTCTGGAGATGTTTGCAAAAAGGTCATGTGCTTTTTTATTAGGTCTGCATTTTGTAATCGGAATGCTCCGTACTCTTTACGAATCGCAATTAAACCTTTTATATAGTTAACGGTATCTATCTCTTTCTCTTTTCGATCCCAATCTAATTGATTAATTTCATCATTTGCATTATAACTATTTTCATTCCCTTGCTTCGTACGATAAAACTCTTGCCCAGCATGTAAGAAAGGGATGCCTTGCGACAGAATCACCATTGCAGTTGCTAGCACGTGACGTTTTTTCAAAATCTCTTCCGACTCTTCATTACTGCGCATTAGTTTATCCCACATCGTCATATTATCATGGCATTCTACATAGTTAATGCTTTGCACAGGCTCTAGAAATAAGCCTGTTTCTTTCATACTCAAAAGGCTTCCTGATGCAATATACTGCAAATGATTACAGTCTACATACCCACCAAATGCAAAACCACGTTTATTTATATGAAAGGTACTCCCTTTTATCCCATCACGAAATTGATCATTAAATTGCGCAATATGCGGCATTTTCTTTGCATTATTTAACGTTGCCTTTTCCTCTGGAGGAAGTGGTGTTTGTAGATCCCATCCTTCTCCTAATAGCAGTGCATCTCGCTTTATGTTTCGCACTTCTTTTTCTATTATATTGATTGTATCAACATCTAAAATTCCCATTAAATCGAACCGGAATCCATCAACATTGTACTCCGTAAGCCAATATAAAATAGACTCTACAATGAATTTCCTCATCATTTTCCGTTCAGATGCTATGTCATTTCCGACTCCCGTCCCATTAGAAGGCATACCATTTTCACCATGACGAAAATAATATCCTGGGACAAGCTTTTCAAATGATGAGAGCTCTCTTTCATAGACATGATTATATACAACATCTATAATCACCCTAATGCCATGCTCATGAAATGTTTCAATCAGCTGTTTACACTCTACGATCCTGTTATACGGATCAGATGGGTTTGTAGCATAAAATCCCGTTGGCGCATTGTAATATAATGGATTGTAACCCCAATTATATGCAGAGGAAGGGTTTGCCTCATCTACACCACCGAAACAATATAAAGGTAATAGTTCAACATGTGTAACACCTAAATCTTTTATATGAGACAAACCTGTTAACGTCCCATTTCGCCCTGTCGTTCCTTCTTCCATTAGTCCCTTATATGTTCCTTTTTTACTCACTCCACTGCCCGGATGAATAGTAGCATCACGAATATGCAGTTCATACAATATGGCATCTGTCATTGCTTGTAATGGTGGTAATTGCCCTCGCTTTGTTACATTCGTCTTTTCCAAATCAATAACAACGCCGTACTTCCCATTTACAGTCACTGATTTTGCATAAGGATCCACAGCTTCGTTCCATATTAAATTTATACAAACAAGAAATGTATACTTTTCCCCTGCTAAATCGCCGTGCAATGTATGAGCCCAAACTCCATTTTCTTCTCTGTACATTTCGTAATCTGTATATTCTTTATCACTTTTATAAATTCTTACTTTCGCAAGCCTCGCAGTTGGAGCCCATACTTTAAATGTAGTTGCTTCCTTTTGGTGCACTGCCCCTAAATCTGTACCTTCGTAATAATACTTTTCATCGAAAATCGCTGTTCTTATGACAGCACCTATTTGTAAATCTGTTTCTTCATTCCGTTCATCTCGTACTGTATAATACTTCCCCACATCTAGCGGCTCTTCTATAAAGCACTCATACTTCGTTGCATCCGGAAGCGCAATCGTATGAGCAATCGGTAGATCTTTCACGTTACTTCCTTCTTGCAAACGAAATGTCCGACTTGTTCCATACGCATGTGGGAGCAAAATTGTAATTTTATTCATTTCATCTAAATAGGCATCAAATGGACGTTTTACTTTCAACATAAAAAAATCACCATCATTCTTAAAGTTAAAATGAAACGAGCTGCAAATGATAAGGCTTTTCTTATCAGCGAAGCCCTATACAGTAACACATTGTTCTTTATAGTATATTCACCTGTATAAAAAACGTTTTCATACATTCTATTTTTGTAATTTTATTTCAGTAATTGCTTTATATTTCGGTGTCTCCTTCACGTGAGATTCGTATAAAGTAATCGTATCCGCTTGAAATGATATTTCAGGCACTTCCTTTATATGTTCTAAATCAAACTTTTCTTCTCCTACCCATTTACGTGCAACAGTAATATGCGGATGATACGGGCGCGTTTCTAAAGAAAATCCATTCTCTTCACACATAACGTGTACTTGCTTTTGCAATTGAAACAAATCTTGATTTTCGCTTACCTTTACCCAAAAAATACGCGGCCTGTCTTCCAT
Source organism: Bacillus sp. SSR7 (assembly GCF_055902415.1). Lineage (NCBI taxonomy): Bacteria > Bacillati > Bacillota > Bacilli > Caryophanales > Bacillaceae > Bacillus > Bacillus sp. SSR7. The sequence continues at coordinate 13,655 of NZ_JBVVXV010000026.1, forward strand.
ACCAAACGTTGAAAATCCTTGTAATGTGAACGATAGTTCTTTCATTTCTATAAGTGTTTGTAATCCATTCTTTATTCCTTCTAATTGTTCTTCTGTCGCACTACCTAAAAACGAAAGGGTAATATGATAGTCTTCTTTATGTACCCATGAACGAAATGGTAATTCCTCTTGCATTTCCTCTTTATAGTTAGACAGCACTTCTTTTATATGATTTGGTAACGTAATTGCGACAAAATAATGCAGTTCCATGTACATCTTCTCCTTCTTTCTATTGTTGCTTTTCTTTCTTATCTCATTCCATTAAAAAGAATCCAACTTCCCTACAAGTCTAACCAAGTTCAGGTCGCGTTAATAGATGAAATGATATCGACATTTCGACAAGGAACATCTGCTTACCAACAAACGGCACGTAATAGAAAACCGTCCCAAAGTATGTATCGGGACGGTCTTTTATTATTTATATATCCATTACTTCGCTAATTCATAAATTGCTTGCGCGTAAATTGCTGTTGCCTTTAATAAGTCTTCAATTTCAATATACTCATCTTTTTGATGTGCAAGTTCTTCTTTTCCAGGGAACAATGGGCCAAATGCAACACCAGCTTTTAATGAACGAGCGTAAGTACCACCGCCAATTGCTAATAGTTCTGCTTTTTCACCTGTTTGTTCTTCGTATACACGCTGCAACGTACGAATTAACTCGTGATCTTTATCAACGTGATGCGGGCGAGAGTTCGAATAATCCGCCACTTCAAATCCATGAGTACCCACATATCCTTTTAACTTTGCAATCATTTCTTCAAAGTTAGTCGTAACTGGGTAACGTACGTTTAACCCTAAATTACCACCATTCTCTTTCGCATAAGCAAGACGACCCACATTCACTGTTAATGGACCACTAACCTCATCTTTATAAGCGATAGTAGCCTTTTCACCATAAATATCACCAATAAATGTTTCTGCTACAAATGTTGCAAATGAAGCTCCTTTTCCATCAAGAGCGACTTTCGTTAAGAAGTTTGCCAGTAATAAACCTGCATTCTCACCCTTCTCGGGAGTAGATCCGTGAGCTGAAATCCCTTTAATTTGCAATGTCACTGTATTACCTTCTACAATTGCTTCACCTATTTTTTTAGCAGTTTGTAAATACTCTTCATATGCTACTGTAAGTGAATTTACATCTTCTCCTGTAACAACCGCTTCTGCAAAATCAGGAACCATATTTAAACGGCGACCTGACTCAAATGAAACAAGTTCATATATACCTTTCTTTTCTTCACTACCATTTTGCACAACTTGTATATCAGAAATCCCTTTTTCTGCATTAATAATTGGAAAGTCCGCGTCTGGCGCAAAACCAATTGTTGGCATTTCTTCGTTTTTAAAGTAGTGATCTACACATTTCCAATTGCTTTCCTCATCTGTTCCTAAAATCATGCGAACGCGTTTTGAAAGGGGTAAACCTAATTCTTTCACAATTTTCATCGCATAATAAGCTGCCATCGTTGGGCCTTTATCGTCAATTGCACCACGTGCAAAAATCTTTCCATCACGAATATCTGCACTATATGCAGGAGTTGTCCAGCCATCTCCTTCTGGTACAACATCAACATGACAAAGAATACCTACTAATTCTTCTCCTTGTCCCATTTCAAGATGACCTGCATACCCTTCTAAATTTTTAGAAGTAAAACCTTCCGTTTCTCCTTTATGTAACATGAAAGATAAAGCTTTTTCTACACCTTCACCGAATGGTGCGCCCTCTTTCGCCGATTCTTCTTCCCATACACTTTTAATTTGTAAAAATTGTTGCGTATCACGAATTAAATCATCTTTTCGTTTTGCAACTTCTTCTGTCCAATTAATTGCTGACATCACGCATCCATCCTTCACTATATTGTTTCTTTCATCATAACAAACCGAAATCTCTTATGCCATATACGAAAACCAAATACCGAACAATTGTAATATTTCAGATATTTCTTATTAGTTTTTCTTTTGTTTTTCTAAAAAAATTTGCAGGAATTTGGCGCTTTACGTAGAATTTTATGTGTTAGTTGACTGACCATATATACAATGTCAACTACCAATATTTTTCTATATGAATATTTGTTAAATTTCTGTAAAATTTAAGTAGATTAAAGCATGAATTTTATCATGTAGAGTACAATGGTAGTAACGACCTTCTTTCCTGAATGGGGTCAAAAAAACTAGTAGAGGAGTGGTTTTCTCTTGAAACCTACAACTACTCGTATGCTAACACGCATTAAATCAATTTATATGTACATCAATGAAAACGGAACGGTAACGACGAAAGACCTTGTAGATGAGTTCGGGATCACACCGCGAACGATACAACGTGATCTAAATGTGTTGCAGTTTAATGAACTCGTGTATAGCCCTTGCCGCGGTAAGTGGACAACAACAGGAAAGAAAGTGAGAATGACCTCATAACGAAAAATAATTGTATGTAAATAAATACATACCCCTTTCTAACTCATTAGAAAGGGGTCTTTTCTGCGCCTAAAAATAGCACTATTTCTCAGTATCTACTTGATATGTTTTTAACATCTCTACTTCTTCATCTGTTAGCTCTCGGTATTGTCCGAGTTCTAGCTCTTCATCTAACACTAACGGCCCCATCTCTGTTCTCTTTAGGTAGACTACTTTTTTCCCTACCGCTTCAAACATACGCTTCACTTGATGGAACTTTCCTTCTGTAATGACAAGCTCGATTTCAGAAATATCATCGCTTTTTAATATTGTAAGTGCACCTGGCTTTGTTTCATAGCCATCATCTAAAATAACACCTTTAGCAAATTCTTTTACATCCTCTTCTGTTACTACTCCTGCAACGTGTGCATAATATTTTTTCGGCACATGCTTTTTCGGAGATAACAATTGATGTGATAACTTTCCATCATTTGTTATTAATAAGAAACCTTCTGTATCAATATCAAGTCTTCCCACTGGGAACGGATTAAAAATCGCATCTTCTAACTCTAATAAATCTATTACCGTTTCATGATTATCATCTTCTGTCGCTGAAATAACGCCTTGTGGTTTATGCATCATTAAGTAAACAAACTCTTTATATTCCACAACTTCACCGTGAATCATAACTTCTTGTTCTTCTACATTTACATGAACCTTTGCATCTTTCACTGATATGCCATCAATTTTTACAACGCCGTCTTTTAATAATTTCTTTACTTCTTTTCTACTTCCATATCCCATATTTGCTAATAATTTATCTAATCTCACGTTCTTCACCTTCTTTATTTATCATAGAAAAGGGGACGTAATTACGCCCCTTTTGATTTCAACTTTATTTTGAATCTATTGCCAAGTTTACGCTGGATTTTCTCTAACGCTTCTCCGCCGAATACTCTTTCAAGTACTCCTGTGCGAATTGCTAACAATCCGTAAACAAGACCACCAATACCTGCACAAATCACTACTGTAATAAGAGCACCCACTCGGCCATCAGGGGAAATCATGAAGGATAGAATCCATTGTGATAATTTCACAGTAACGACCATTACAAGTGTTAATATTGCAATTTGGAACGTTCTCTTATATACAACACCGAATGAATAGTGTGCGTATTTTTTAATTTGTTGATTTGTGTACCAAACAGAAGCTAGGAAACCAACAGCTGTTGCTAGAATCGCCCCTACTGTACCGAAATAACGAATAAAGATTACGTTACATACAAATTTCAAAATAACACCCATTATAAGTGCGATAATCGCATGCTTTTGTTGGTTAATACCTTGCAGAATTGCCGCTGTTACTGTAAATAAAGCAAATAACAACGCAACCGGTGCATACCACATTAATACTTGTCCACCTAATGGATCTGCATCGTAAAATGCAGTATAAATCGGATAGGCAAGTGATGAAATACCGACAACCGCTGGCAATGTTAAGAACATATTTGCCTGGAATGTTTGTGTAATTTGTAACTTTAAATAACGGTATTGCTTTTCAGTAAATGATTTTGTAATCGCTGGTACGAGCGTTAAACTAAACGCTGTCGCAAGTGATACAGGAATCATAATTAATTTATGCGTCCACATTGTGAAAATACCGAGCGCTCGCTCTGCAATATCTCCTTGACCAATCGCCTGCATAATTGAGTTAAATGTCAATGTATCAATTTGTTGATATAAAGGAATTGTTAACCCAATTACAACGTAAGGAATCGCATATGCAAATAATTCTTTAAATAATTGAACAGTACTCACTGTCGATTCTGGTACAGTTTGTTCAATTAAATATTGATCCAAATGTTTTTTACGTTTTAACCAGTACCAAATGAGTACACCGAGCGCTCCAACTGCTGAAACGAAGGCAGCAAATGTCGCTACCCCAACTGCTGTTGCAACTGTACCGCCAAGTACTTTAATAACGATAAAACTACCCGCTAATAAAAAGACGATACGAATAATTTGTTCAATAATTTGCGAAACAGTAGTTGGTCCCATCGATTGGTGACCTTGGAAATAACCACGAATTAAACTCGCTGCCGGTACAACAATAAGCGCAAAACTTACAAGACGAATAATCGTCGTAACTTCTCCTATATTACTGTGTACACTTTGTTTACCAAGCATTGCTTCTGCAAACAACGGCGCCGTCATGTACAGTACTAGGAATGAAAGAACTCCTGTTACTATCATCATAACCATTCCCGAGCGGAACATTCTCCGGCTCGTTTTATAATCGCCAAGCGCATTATATTTGGAAACGAATTTTGAAACAGCAAGCGGCACCCCTGCCGTTGCAATACTTAAAAAGATCGTATATGGAATATATCCATATGTATAGAGCGTTCCGCCTTCTGTCCCTACTAATGCATGAAACGGAAAGACGTAAATCATGCCTAAGAACTTCACTAAAAATGTCCCTAACGTAACGATGAGCGTTCCGCGCAGAAATTTCGAATCGGACATACAAAAATCCTCCTACATCTACATAAAGTGAAACTTTAATAAATTGAACTATTCGAGCACTCGAGAACTATTAGACTTCCCCTAACGCTTAAGGTTTTAGTCCTATAGCCCACAAATAGCAGGATAGTGCTGAACTCTAACTTTTGTATTGTACCACAATTCTCTCCTTAAGCAGTACTTCACTCTATTTTTCTTTTAAGGGAAAACATGCTATTCTTTTAGGCAGGAAATGTAGAAAATGAGGTCGATATATTATGCATTATGATGTTATTGTCATCGGCGGCGGGCCTTCTGGTCTAATGGCTGCAATCGGTGCTGCAGAAGAAGGCGCAAGCGTCTTACTTCTTGATAAAGGAAATAAACTAGGGCGTAAACTTGCGATTTCTGGTGGCGGCCGCTGTAACGTAACGAACCGTCTACCACTTGATGAGATCGTTAAACATATACCAGGAAATGGCCGCTTCTTATACAGCGCTTTTTCTATTTTTAATAATGAAGATATTATTACATTCTTCGAAAATCTCGGTGTAAAACTGAAAGAAGAGGATCATGGTCGCATGTTCCCTGTTTCAAATAAAGCGCAATCGGTAGTAGACGCACTTTTAACACGATTAAAAGATTTAGGTGTAAAGATGCGTACGAATACACCTGTTGAAACGATTGAATATGAAAACGGTCAAACGAAAGCTGTTGTACTGCAAACAGGCGAAGTGTTAGAAACAAACCACGTCGTTATCGCTGTCGGCGGAAAATCAGTTCCGCAAACTGGTTCTACCGGAGACGGATATGCTTGGGCAGAAAAAGCTGGTCATACAATTACAGAATTATTCCCAACAGAAGTACCAATCCTTTCAAACGAACCATTTATTCGAGACCGTTCACTGCAAGGACTCGCTTTACGAGACGTAAACTTAAGCGTATTAAACCCGAAAGGAAAAGCTATCATTTCTCACAAAATGGACATGCTCTTCACTCATTTCGGCTTATCTGGTCCTGCTGCCCTTCGCTGTAGTCAATTCGTTGTAAAAGCACTGAAAAAATTCAAAACGAATACAGTTCAAATGAGTATTGATGCATTACCAGAAGAAAATAGCGAGCAACTATTCCAGCGTATGCTGAAACAAATGAAAGAAGATCCGAAAAAAGGAATTAAAAACGTGTTAAAAGGTTATGTTCCTGAACGTTACTTCCTATTCTTATTAGAAAAAAATGAAATTGATGGCAGCGAGCAAGCTGGACAAGTTTCTCATGAGAAGATTCGTGCACTTGTGAAAGACTTTAAAGAATTTACTGTGAATGTAAATGGTACGCAGTCAATTGAAAAAGCATTCGTTACTGGCGGCGGTGTATCCGTTAAAGAAATTAATCCGAAAGAAATGTCTTCTAAATTCACGAACGGCTTATATTTCTGCGGAGAAGTTCTTGATATTCACGGTTATACTGGTGGTTATAACATTACATCTGCCCTTGTTACTGGTAGAATTGCTGGAACAACAGCTGGAGAAAACGCGAAAATGCAATATTAAAAAAAGAAACAGGGATTCCTGTTTCTTTTTTTATAGGTACATGAAATTATATCGGCGATTTTTCAAATATATCTACTTACCGATAAAGGACGACAAATATCCCCTCCCCTTAACTTCCCATTGCTTTTTTGTTGCTTTATTTACCTTAGTACCTTTATATTTTATATTGTTGAATATTTGAAAAAGGGTAAGGGGAAAACATATGAGAAAAAAAGTCATGATGTCTTTAATGCTAATGACGTTTCTTTCTGCGGTAGAAGGAACGATTGTTAGTACAGCAATCCCTCGTATAACGAGTGATTTATCCGGCGTTGAACTTGTAAGCTGGGTTTACGCAATTTACATGCTTGCCACAGCGGTTTCAACTCCAATATATGGAAAGCTCGCTGATTTATTCGGCCGTAAAAAAGTTTTACTCATTGGAGCTACAATCTTTTTAATCGGTTCTGCACTTTGCGGTGTCGTTACATCGATGGAACAATTAATCTTCTTCCGTGCACTTCAAGGTATCGGTGCTGGTGCTGTTATGCCGATCACAATGACGATTATTGGAGACTTATATAGCGAAGCGAAAGACCGCGCGAAAGCACAAGGCTGGATGAGTGCCGTTTGGGGTGTATCTGGTGTTATCGGACCGTTAGTAGGTGGATTTTTAGTTGATTCTCTTTCTTGGCGTTATATTTTCTTCTTAAACGTTCCATTTGGAATTATCGCCTGCTTAATGATTGCCATTTACTACAAAGAATCAATTAAACCTGCTAAACACCATATCGACTATCTTGGTGCAACAGTATTCTCACTAAGTACAATCGCTCTACTATATGCATTATTAACAGGTAGCAGTAAGCAAAACTGGGGAGATATAACAATTATCGGCCTATTAATCTTTGCAGCTGTTTCATTCATTATTTTCTTATTCATCGAGAAAAAATCTCCGGAGCCATTAATTCCGCTATCACTTTTCTCTAACCGTACATTATCTACGATAAACATATTAACGCTTATTGCCGGCGCTATGATTATTAGTATTACAATGTACCTTCCAATTTGGAGCCAAGGTGTATTAGGAAAAAATGCGACAGAAGCTGGACTTATTTTAATGCCAATCCCTGTTATGTGGACATTTGGCGCTATTTTCTCTGGTAACTTAGTAGGAAAATTAAAAACGAAACAAATCATTTTACTCGGGGCTAGCATTTTATCAGTCGCTACGTTCTTATTATTCACACTATCAACAAATTCACCATCGTTCCTTATTTATGTAGCAGTCGGATTATTCGGCTTAGGAATGGGGCTTGTGACACCGATTTACATGGTAACAATTCAAGCAGCCGTACCAGCTCATACACGCGGAACAGCTGTTGGTGTAAACACATTTATAAATACATTTAGTCAAACGTTAGGTGCTGCAATATTCGGTACAATCTTCAATACGATGATTCACGCACGTGGTATTAAAAATCTTGATCTTGTATCTGGCGGACATGGAGGTACTACAACAAACGTAGTAACTGAATCGCAATCCGCATTAGCATCAAGTGTACACGTCATTTATATGAGCACTTTCGTATTAGCAGTATGTACATTCATTATCGCTTGGCTTTTATTAAAGCCAGCTACACAAACAAGTGAGCAATAATAAAGAGGATGACCATTTCGGTCATCCTCTTTTTACTCTTCATTCTCCACAATATGTTTCAACATGGACAATTTATTATCCCAAAAACGTTCATAATACGAGAGCCACTGTTGTAATTCCTCTAATGGTTCTGGATGCAAGCGATATATCTTCTCTCTTCCGCTTTTTCTTCCGCTTACTAAATTCGCTTCTGAAAGAATATGAAGGTGCTTTACAACCGCAGTACGACTCATCGGAAAATGATCCGTTATTTTGGAAATCGGTAACTCTTTATCACTTAATAACCGTATTACTTCTCGGCGGGTTGGATCAGCAATTGCTTGAAACACATCATATTTCGCTGCTGATGAGGCCACTTAGCCTTCGACAACCTTTTTCAGTTTTTCATTTACAATCGCTACCCAGCCTCCGCTCATTCTATCGCGAATAATAGAGCTCTTCGCATTCGCTTTCGGAAGAATTTCATCAGGTTGTTTCCAGCCGCCGTGAATTAACGTAAATTCTGTTTTATTATCTCCTAGGTCTTTCAGATGAAATGAAACAACCCAGCCATCTGTATCCCATGAGAAAGATAGATGATTTGGCTCATCGATTTCTAATACTTTACATGGTGATGGTCCAAATGGTGATTGCACATGAAATTCATGTCCTACCTCTAATACGAAATCATTTGGCATAAACCATGAGGCAATCCCTTCTGCAGTTGATACTACATTCCACACCTTTTGAATAGACGCGTTAAAAACGATCGTTTGTTTAATGTCAGTTAATGTATTTTGTTGTTCCATTTTCATTCTCCTTTATTCAGCAATCAAATATAACACCTTTTAGTTACACTTCGATGATATAACACCTTTTAGTTTCATGTCAACACTAACTCTTTTTTACTGTTGAGAAATTCTCAACATTTTTTCAACAGGACAAACACCCTCTGAGCATTCCCTCATAATATACTCACAAAGGCAACAAAAAATAAAAACTTCTCTCAACATGAAACTCCATCATTCATCTTGGAAGAAGCGCCTTACGTATATCATGCGTATTTCGTCTCTCCTCCTTCCCTCAGGGACACTACGCGAGATATGAAAAATCAGAAGGAATATGCCCACCATTTGAGTAGGTAGTTATTTCTCTTCTCCTCAACATTTCCTTAGGAGCGAAATGACTACCGACTCACTTTTTCAAACAAAAATAAAAAGGGGATGAAAGCTATGTTCTATTGCATTAACTGCTCTGACATTCACCATGAAAAACATCCGAATGATAAAGTATTCAAAAACGGTTTTTATATTGATCCATTTTTAGGTGATCGTTATCACCTTGGTATGTGTAAAGATGCCCAAAATCATCAGACAGGGGAGCCTCTTTTAACGACGAAGAAATTAGGCACAACCCAATCTATTATGAACGTATTACCGACACATGTTGTCCCAACATAAAACATAAAAAAGAGCTGGGTGAGCCAGCTCTTTTTTATGTTTTATAAACAATCATTGCTGAAAAACAATAAATTTGGTTTTCGTCATCATTAATAGAAACACCTACTTGGTACTTAATATCTACAAAGTTACTATCATCAATTTTTTTCAAAAAAACATTTACAGCGTCTTCTAAGTCTTTTTCGTGACTTTCATCAAACACTTTCACACGAATCATGTTAACACCATCCTAGATCGCAGCCCTCCGCCGCTTGATTATTGCCACGGTGCGTATCTATGATGCGATAAAACTTTCCGTCTTCATATATATATCCGTCTTCTAACACATATTCTTTACCTTCAGTATAGACATAAAACTTACCTATCATAAATTTACTCGTATATAATTCCAAATAATCTGGCCTAAATTTGGCTACAACTTTATTTGTAATATCAATTTTTATTGTGCGCCCCACCTTCTCTCCCTCCTTTGCAAAGAACGGATTTAGGTATATTGTATTAGCGATTTTACATTTTATGCTTAAAAATAAGTGGATATGCCCCCCTTTCTCCGCCTGTACTATTTTTCTAACAAAATCATCAATAAGTAAAAGCAAAAAAATATATATAAAAGGAGCTTTTACTTATTGACTCAAATATAATTATTATGGTATTATATAAAATTTGACATTTCCACCCCCTTATGCTATCATTAAAGATGGTTACCACATATGGAGGTGGATGATTTGTTTCAAATTGGTGATAAAATCGTTTATCCAATGAACGGCGCAGGAGTCATCGAAGCCATTGAAGAGAAAGAAATATTAGGAACAACACGTCAATATTGTGTGATACGTATCATTAGTAAAGATATGCAAGTAATGCTTCCGATGGATCAATTACAAAAATCAGGTATTCGTTATATCGTAGATAAAGGTACGTTAGATGATATACTTCTTGAATTTCAAAACGGGGAATCAGATACATCACTTTCCTGGAAACAAAGATATACAATGAATATGGAAAAAATGAAAAACGGCAATCTGCAAGATAGTGCAGAAGTTGTTCGGGATTTACTTCGCCGCAATAAAGAGAGAGCTTTAAATGCGAGCGAAAAACAAATGCTAGATAACGCTCGAAAAATGATGATTAGTGAAGTTGCACTCGTACAAAATGTTTCTGAACATCAAGCAACAGAATATCTTCAAGACACAATTAATCACTAAATTTAAAATAGCTGGTCGCTATTTTTTTTTTGTAAAAAAAGGACGAAGAGTTTTATCTCTTCGTCCTTTTATATTACCCACGCCCAGCTTGAAACGATGGATATAACGTCATTCCACCATCTGCAAATAGCGTAATTCCAGTTACATAACTCGCCTCTGAAGAAGCGAGCCACGTTGCGACTGCTGCAATTTCTTCTGGTTTTCCAATGTACCCCATCGGTATCATACTTTCTACATCAGCACGTTTTTTAGGATCAGCAAACTTTTCTGCATTGATCGGCGTATTAATTGCACCTGGTCCTATATTATTTACTCGAATACCTTTTGGCGCATATTCCATCGCTAACGTTTCTGTCATCAGTTTAATACCACCCTTACTTGCTGCATAGTGCACAAATAAGGGCCACGGGATTTTCTCATGGACACTAGACATATTAATGACAGATCCTTTAATATCATGTTCTACAAAATATTTAATCGCTTCACGGCTTCCTAAAAAAGCACCTGTTAAATTTGTGTTAATTACCCTATTCCAGTCTTCAAGTGGCATTTCATGCGATGGTACCGCATTTTCTATCCCGGCATTATTAATCATAACGTCAAGCGTACCAAACTCTTTTACAGCAGATTGAATGAGATTCACCACATCTGATTCAACCGTTACATCACCTTTTACAGCAATCGCCTCTCCGCCTACCTTTTTAATTTCTTCTAACACATCATTCGCTTCTGATTCTCGTGAACGATAGTTAATCACTACTTTCGCTTTCTCCCTTGCAAACCTTACCCCCATCGCTCTTCCAAGACCAGTTGCTGATCCTGTAATAACGACAACTTTTCCTTCTAAATCACTATACATTTCCATACCTCCTTTAACTTTTCGCTATACCTAACATAATTCCGGCTGCGATAATAAAAACGATACCGACAACAATCCCTGTTAATTGGCGTTTCGTTTTTCTTTCACCTAATATAAGAATCCCGCCAAGCGTCGAAATAATAATTCCCATTTGCGATAGCGAGAAACTTGTTGCCACTCCGACACGCGGTTGCGAAATGAATAAAAACATATTTCCAGCTGCCCAAATTAATCCTGGAATAATATTTCGTATTGCATATTTATTAAATGGATGATGTTTAAACGTAAGCAAAATCCCTCCTAACACCATACCAACTGCTTGTGGCAACAAAGCTGACCAACCATCTACTTTAAATAGTCTAATCACTACTACGTAAACTAAATAACCGACTGTTGAAATCAATAAAATGATAATGCCCTTTTTAAAATTGCCCGCTTGCTCTACACTCTTTTCTTCTTCACTTTGAAGCGATGTTAAAATAACACCGATAATAATACAAACGAGAGCTAATACACCAAGGACGACTGATATTGTCGTGGACCACTCATGAAATACGATGACTCCAAATAAAGTCGTCGCAACTAATTGAAGTCCTGTTGAAATCGGCATCGTCCTCGAAACGCCCATTAAATCAATACTTTTTAATTGATTCGCCTGACCAAGCGCCCAAAATAAACCTGACACAATACCAACCCCGATAACAGTAGGAGTCAATACTGGTTTCATAAAAATATAAACAACAATTGAGAAAATAAGTGCGCCAAGCGTTGTACCGAGCGTTTGGCTATAAGGCCCTCCGCCCAGTTTCACGTTAAATAGCACAATACTTCCCCAAAATATAGCTGGTAAAATCGCTAAAAATATATCCATCGCTCATTACCTTTCTTTACTAAATGTCATAGGTTATCACTCTGAATCAGTAGAGTGAGCTTTTATTTTTTCTTTTTGACGTTCACAAACCTTTTCTGCAATAGCACCAGAAACATTCTTTTCCCGTTCCACTTTCTTTATCTTTACGTGATCTAAATGATCCTCCAAAGTAAGTGTAACTTTATCATTCGGCGGATTATGCGCACCTTGGAACGTAAGAAATTGTAGCGTAATTTCAAATCTAGGAACGAACTCACCGTTTTTGCCGAGACGCTTTATATTTATAACTGAAGCACATTCATATTGATCTTCTGTCACTTGCCTAATAACTGAATAGTACCTATTCGATAATGCACTCTCTAAAAGTTGTTCTCTTGATTCTTTCGCGAAAGAATCACTTGGAGAAGAGAAAAAGGCCACACATAGCATTGCCATCACTGCACATATTTTTTTCATAGTTCCCTCCTTGTTCTATACATTAGTGTTCTCAAAACTGCCATAAAAAAACGACTTTCCCTATGTAGGAAAGTCGTTTTAATAAATCCAATATTAACCACCGCTCACTGGTGGGATAAGTGCAACAACATCACCAGATTGAATCATATCATCTTCATTTGCATACTCTTCATTAATCGCAACCATAATTGGTGCCGATACTGGCAAATTATATTCAGTTGCAACAATATCTTTTAACTCTGCAACCGTAATATTTTCTTTCTCCATTTGTAATTCACTTCTTCCTGCTTCTTCTTGCAAGTTCGCAAATAACAATACTCGAATCATACTTATAGCTCCTTCCCAGGCTCTCCCTCGGAATATGGCGTTTTTTCTAATTGATCGCCAATCCAAGAGTCTCCATCTTCCCAAAACTCCTTTTTCCAAATCGGAACAATTTGTTTTATGCGCTCCATAATATATTCATTTGCTTCATAAGCCGCTTTACGATGCGGCGTTGAAACAGCCACAACAACCGCGATATCAGAAATTTGCAGTGTACCAATGCGATGTGTAATCGCAACGTGTGTACCTGGCCATTTCTCTTTCACTTCTAATCCGATTTTCTCTAGCATCTTTTCTGCCATCGTTTTATAAGCGACATATTCTAAGTATAATGTACGACGCCCTTTCGTAAACTCTCTAACCGTTCCAATAAATGTTGTAACAGCACCACATTCGCGGCGAATTACTCTCTTCGCTACCTCTTCAACCAAAATTTCTGTATCAATTACTTCATAATACGTATTTGTCATTTCGCACTCCTTACCGTTTGTAAAAACCAGTCTATGCACAATTCTTCTTCTGTTATATGAAATACTTTATATTCTTCTCGTAAGTTTACAGGAGCATCATACCACGTAATAACTGCTATTATATTCTCTACGTTATGTAAAAGTTCAACGTCTTCCGCAGAACGAAGTAACACTACTTTCGGATAGCTCTCTTTTTTATAGCCCTCAATTACAATTGTATCTACTTCGAAAAACTCATATAAGCGAATAATTTCTTGCAAAGACCAGTTTTCTCTTAATGACGAAAGCGAAAGGAATCCAGCGCCTTCTACACTACTAACAACAGCACCAGCCTTTCGGTGCCTTTCACTATCCTTTTGCGCTACTTCTGGAAAACCTCCGTGCCCGTGATGTTTAATGGTAGCAACTTTCATTTTCCGTTCAGCTAACGTATGCACTATTTTCTCAACAAGTGTTGTTTTCCCGCTATTTTGATATCCTACTATTTGTAAGATTGAAGGGGCTTTGCCCATGGCCAATCACATCCCTCAGCGTGCTCTAACAATAATACAGACACTTTCATCCCTGCCTCGAAGCCTCTCGTTCCTCCAGGTAACACAATAAAAGCATTCGCATCTGCAAGTGAAGATACCGCACTCGATTTATCTAAACCGACCGGCATCGCTTGTAATGCCCCGTCCACGATTGTCACTTTTGCTCTTACAAAACGAGTAAACGGATTCGGCTTTGGAAAATCTTTTTGTAAAATAGCATCTGCTCTATATACGTGAGGTTCTTTCGCATACAAATATGTTTTTATAACCGGATGCACAAATAACTCAAATCCTACGTAACAAGCTGACGGATTTCCTGATAAACCGAAAAGTAACTTTCCATCAACTTCAGCTACGGTCGTTACACTTCCTGGTCTCATCGCTATTTTATTAAAGAGTACATTCGCTTGTAATCTTTCATAAATAGCTGGCAAGTAGTCATAATCTCCTACCGACACACCGCCTGTCGTAATTAAAATATCAACTTCATCCATCGCTGATTGAACAGCTGTAAAACATGCATCTAACTCGTCGGCAAGTTGGCCATAATACCGAACTTTACCTCCGGCTTTCATAATTTGAGCAGCAATCATATAAGAGTTACTATTTCTAATTTTCCCCGGCTGTAACGACTCATGTACTTCTAACAATTCACTTCCTGTCGTCACAATACCAACAACAGGCTGTTTTACAACTTTCACAGTACTATATCCAAACGTCGCTAATAAGGCCGCAACACCTGGATTGATTGCAACACCTTTCTGAACGAGAACTTGATTTTGCTTTATATCTTCTCCTTTAAATGACACATTGTCACCACTATGAAACGGACGCTTTAACTTCATATATGTTTTTCCGTTCTTCTCAAAATCTTCCGTCAGCTCTAGCATTACGACTGCATTACAATCCGCTGGAATAGCTGCTCCTGTCATAATACGAACCGCCTGAAAAGATCCTACTGCATCTAGAAAAACAGACCCCGCCCCAATTTCTCCTATTACTTCAAACTGAATTGCATTCTCTTGATTCGCTTCTTTCGTATCTTCCGCTCGAATTGCGAAACCATCGTAAGGAGAACGATCAAAATGAGGAACGTCATGATCAGAGATAACATCCTCCCCAAGAATTCTCCCGTAACTTTCCGTAATAGAAACCTCTTCTACTTCACCAATTTTCGCATATTCCATTACTCTCTCTACTGCCTCAGCAACTTGAATCGGAATTCGTTTTTCTACCATCGTTTCTCACCCCATATTTGCAATTTTTTTTATCTCGATTAAACTTTATATATTAAATAGAAATTACTTCAAGGAGGAATTCCATGTCTTCATTCACACACTTTAATGACCAAGGACGCGCGAAAATGGTTGATATAAGCGACAAAAAAGCAACCGTTCGAACAGCAATTGCGTGCTCTAGCATTGTCGTTACAAAAGAAATTTACGATAAAATCTCTCATAATGAACTCGGGAAAGGTGACGTATTAGCAGTTGCACAAATCGCTGGTATTATGGCTGCAAAACGCACTTCTGATATTATCCCAATGTGCCATCCTTTATTATTAAAAGGTGTTGACGTTTCTTTCGATTGGAAACAATCCGAAGAACAATATCGATTACTTATTGAAGTAAAAGTCAAAACAGAAGGTAGCACCGGTGTTGAAATGGAAGCTTTAACAGCTGCTTCCGCTACCGCTCTTACCGTGTACGATATGTGTAAAGCTGTTGATAAAGGTATGATTATTGGCGAAACGTACTTACTTGAAAAAACAGGTGGAAAAAGTGGAGGTTATACGAGAAAGTCTTAATCTTCTCCCTATTGAACCTAAAGGGTTTCCCTTTAGGTTCAACCTATATATCTTGCATATAAACGTTTTGCTACATTTATATCATTCGTCCCATGAATAAACGCTCTACCATCTGTAAATAAAACAAAACGAAATTCCTCTACTAGAAACGATACTAAATACGGAGTCGCTTTTACATCCACACTTCTTTGTAAGCGCTTTTTAATTTCTTCTAAATTAAATTCATTCCGCACACCTGGACGGATTTGTACTGTATTTCGTCCACACAAAACTTCTGTTTTCGTTTGTGCTTCAAATGTTAAACTCGGATATGTACGTAATCTTCCGCAAGATAAACACGTTTCTTTTTTCTGTCTATTCACTTTAAATGCCATCTGTTGATTATTCCAAAGATCAAACGATAACATCGTTTCGCGAAGCGCCCCATAGTCTTCTACTAATATTTTCAGCGCTTCCGTTATTTGATGCGCAACTACTAATTGTACTGCCGGCTGTATAATACCAGCCGTATCACATGTTGCTCCGCTCGCCGGATGCTCCATTAAACAGCGGAAACACGGTGTTTTTCCTGGTAAAATTGTATACGTTACTCCGTAGCTTCCGACACAGCCACCATATATCCACGGAATATTATATTTTTGTGAAATATCATTAATAAGAAGACGCGTTTCAAAATTATCTGTCGCATCTAATATTAAATCTACACCATTCACTAGCTCTTCCATTTCCTGCACTGTTACATCCGTCACAACCGGATTTATTTCCACCTCAGAATTAATCGCTTTTAAATGCTCTGCGGCTGCTACCGCCTTCGGTTTATACTGCGTTGCATCTTCTTCTGTATATAATTGTTGCCTTTGTAAATTACTCCACTCTACATAATCACGGTCTGCAATTGTTATTTTTCCAACACCTGCTCTAACAATCACTTCTGCATTTGCTGCACCAAGAGCTCCCGCACCAATAATAAGAACATGCTTCTCTCTAATTTTTCTCTGTCCTTCTTCTCCAACACCAGAAAATAATATTTGCCTTGAATATCGCTCCTGCATACGATAGCCCCCTTTCTTATCCTCCTATATAAGACATTTCAATTTTCGGACGATTTTTTGCACTTTCTTCTGTCCGTTCATCCGAATACCTATCTTTTCTATTCATCCATACATCTTGTATAACGCTTACTAACTCCTCATCTGAAAGATTCCCTCTAAGAAGTTCCCTTAGATCGAGTCCTTCTGTCGCAAATAAGCAAGTATAAAACTTTCCATCTGCTGAAATTCTCGCTCTCGTACAAGAGGAACAAAAGGACTCAGAAACAGAAGTAATAAAACCGACTTCAATATTTGTTCCGACGTAACGATATCGCTTCGCAACTTCACCAAAATAATGCGCTTCAGCTGGCTCAAGCGGATACACGCGATGAATCATCTCAATTAACTCTCGCTTCGTAACGACTTGATCAAAGTTCCATCCATTTGTACTACCAACATCCATAAACTCAATAAACCTAAGCGAGATTCCTTGCTCTTTAAAATACGCAGCCATCGGAAGTACTTGATGATCATTCATTCCTTTTTTCACAACCATGTTTACCTTTACATCAAGCCCGGCCTCTTTTGCAGCTATAATTCCCTTTATAACCGGTTTCGTATTAATATTCCGGCCATTAATAGCCTTAAATACATCATCATCTATTGCATCCAAACTAACATTTACTCTATGTAATCCAGCTTCTTTTAATACTTTTGCTTGCTTTGTTAAATGAATTGCATTGGTCGTTAACCCTATATCTAACAGCCCGTCAATTTTCACGAGACGTGCAATAAGTTTTGGTAAATCTTTACGAAGTAGTGGCTCGCCACCAGTAAGTCTAATTTTTCGTACACCGATGCTAACAAATAGTTTTGCCAAACGCTCAATTTCATCAAACGTCAGTAAAAACTCATCTTTCAAAAAAGCATAATCTGGCCCAAACACTTCCGCTGGCATACAATATGTACATCTAAAATTGCAACGATCAATGACAGATATACGCAAATCTTGAAGTGGGCGTCCAAAAAAATCTGTAACCATCTCCTGCATCGCCACCCTCCCTTTCTGCCAAATTTCTTTCTTTTCATTCTATTATAATATATTTTCGAACTGCGATGTTTTTGCTCATGTGAATAAAGTAAAACTTTCCTAATCAATGAGACTACATACAAACAAGGAGATAAAAAACCTTGAAGCATAAAAGCCCCAAGGTTTTCTTCTTATTAACTCAATCTAATAATCGTTAGAGTAGCTCCTGGCGTTGCCGTAGATAATGTAGCCACTGCAACTACTCCAAATAATTGCAAGCTAACAGCGGCTCCAGCAGGCAAGTTAGCAATTATTGTTGCACTAAAGGAACCAGTAGCCACTGTCGGGGCGTTTATCGTTCCCGCAAGCGGACTGCCATTTACAGTTATACGAGAACTTACAACTAATCCTGCCGTTAAATTAATTGTATAAGCTATATAATAGTTTCCTGCATTCGCAACTGTAAATACAGTATTTCCACCACTAACGGTTATTCCTGGGCCAATATTTTGATTGTTCGGTAATGGTACGTTCGTACCACCTAATAAAACGGAAATAGCGGTTCCTGATGTATTATTCGCAAATGCATATGTTGCAGTTGTACTAACTCCAGTCGCCCCGGTCGCTCCAGTGGCTCCAGCTCCGGTTGGACCTGTATCTCCAGTTGGACCTTGTGAACCGGTTGCTCCTGTTGCCCCCGTTGGGCCTTGAATTCCTTGCGGCCCTTGAATTCCTTGGGGACCTGTCGCTCCGGTTGCTCCTGTTGCTCCCGTTGGACCTTGAATTCCTTGCGGGCCCTGAATTCCTTGTGGGCCTTGGATTCCTTGGGGACCCGTCGCTCCTGTTGCTCCTGTTGCTCCCGTTGGACCTTGAATTCCTTGCGGACCTTGAATTCCTTGGGGACCTTGAATTCCTTGGGGACCTGTCGCTCCAGTTGCTCCGGTTGCTCCCGTTGGACCTTGAATTCCTTGCGGCCCTTGAATTCCTTGGGGGCCTTGTGGGCCGGTCGGACCTATGTCACCTTGCGGACCTTGGATTCCCTGTGGACCTTGTGCTCCTGTTGCCCCTGTCGCTCCTTGGATTCCTTGAGGACCTTGTGGACCTTGAATTCCTTGGGGGCCGGTTGGACCTATGTCGCCTTGTGGGCCTTGAATTCCTTGTGAACCTTGTGCCCCCGTTGCCCCTGTTACTCCTTGGATTCCTTGGGGACCTTGAATTCCCTGTGGACCGGTTGGACCTATGTCGCCTTGAACACCTTGGATTCCTTGCGGACCCTGTAAACCCGTCACTCCGGTTGCTCCTGTCGCTCCTGTCACTCCAGTTGAGCCTGTCGCCCCGGTATCTCCTGTTACTCCTGTCGCACCTGTTGCTCCTGTTGCTCCTGTCGGGCCAGGTGGTCCACCTGATGGACCTGTCACTCCCGCCGGACCTGATGGCCCCGTTGGGCCGGTCGGTCCTGCTGGTCCTCCTGACGGGCCAGTCACCCCTGTTGGACCGGTTACTCCTGTTGGACCGGTAGTTCCTTCTCCCGTCGCTCCGGTTGCCCCCGTATCTCCTGTTGCTCCCGTCGGACCTTGTATCCCTTGAATTCCTTGTGGGCCTTGCACTCCTTGCGCACCTGTTGCTCCTTGAATCCCTTGAATTCCCTGCACTCCTTGGGGCCCCATCGGACCGGTTGGACCAATCGCTCCTTGTACTCCTTGCACTCCTTGGGGCCCCTCTGGACCCGTTGCTCCTATTTCCCCTTGTATCCCTTGAATTCCAGTTGCTCCTTGTGCTCCAGTGGCTCCCGTTATCCCTTGCACACCTTGTATTCCCTGAATCCCTTGTGGACCTTGCGGGCCTGTTGCTCCTTGCACTCCTTGAATTCCTTGTATCCCCTGAGGACCCTCTGGACCCGTTGCTCCAACTGGCCCTTGAACACCTTGTATTCCTTGCGGACCCTGCAGTCCCTCTGGGCCTTCTGGACCGGTTGGGCCTATTTCTCCTTGTATCCCTTGGATTCCAGTTGGGCCTTGTGGCCCAATCGGACCTATGTCACCTTGCGGACCTTGGATTCCCTGCGGGCCTTGTGCTCCTGTTCCCCCTGTCGCTCCTTGTAGGCCTTGAGAACCTTGTGGGCCTTGAATTCCTTGTGGGCCGGTTGGACCTATGTCGCCTTGTAGGCCTTGAATCCCTTGCGGACCTTGATCTCCAGTGGCCCCCGTTACTCCTTGAATTCCTTGCGGACCTTGAACACCTTGTGGCCCCGTTGGACCTATCTCTCCTTGCACCCCTTGGATTCCTTGCGGACCCTGTAAACCCGTCACTCCTGTTGCTCCCGTTTCTCCCGTCGCTCCTGTCACTCCAGTTGAGCCTGTCGCCCCAGTATCTCCTGTTGCTCCTGTCGCCCCGGTTGCTCCTGTCGGGCCAGGTGGTCCACCAGATGGTCCTGTTACTCCCGCCGGACCTGATGGCCCCGTTGGGCCGGTCGGTCCTGCTGGTCCTCCAGATGGGCCTGTTACCCCTGTTGGACCGGTTACTCCTGTTGGGCCTGTAGTGCCTTCCCCTGTCGCCCCAGTTGCTCCCGTATCTCCTGTTGCTCCCGTCGGACCTTGGATCCCTTGAATTCCTTGGGGGCCTTGCACTCCTTGTGCGCCCGTCGCTCCTTGAATTCCTTGTACTCCTTGCACTCCTTGTGGCCCCATCGGACCGGTTGGACCAATCACCCCTTGAGCACCTTGCACTCCTTGGGGACCCTCTGGACCTGTTGCTCCTATTTCCCCTTGTATCCCTTGAATTCCAGTTGCTCCTTGTACTCCAGTTGCTCCCGTTATCCCTTGCACACCTTGTATTCCCTGAATTCCTTGGGGACCTTGTGGGCCTGTTGCTCCTTGCACTCCTTGAATTCCTTGTATCCCCTGTGGACCCTCTGGACCCGTTGCTCCAACTGGCCCTGGCACACCTTGAATTCCTTGCGGGCCCTGAAGTCCCTCTGGGCCTTCTGGACCTGTTGGTCCTATATCACCCATCGGACCTTGTATCCCTTGAACTCCCTGTGGGCCTGTTGCTCCTGATGGCCCTGGTACTCCTTGTATTCCTTGTGGACCTTGATCTCCTGTGGCCCCTGTTGCCCCTTGTGGCCCTATAACCCCCTGTATACCTTGTGGACCTTGATCTCCTGTTGCTCCCGTTACCCCTTGAATACCTTGAACTCCTTGAATTCCTTGTTCACCAGTTACTCCCGTCGGACCAGGAATACCTTGAATCCCCTGCGGACCTTCTGGACCTGTTGGCCCAATTGGCCCTTGAATCCCTTGTATTCCTTGCAAGCCCTGTGCTCCCGTGCTTCCAGTCGGACCTGTACTTCCCGTCGCTCCTGTTACCCCTGTACTTCCTGTAGCCCCAGTATTTCCCGTTGCTCCCGTTGCTCCTGTACTTCCACTCGGTCCACCGCCCGGACCTGTCGCACCAGTTGGCCCCGTCGGACCAGGAGGTCCTCCTGACGGGCCAGTGATCCCTGTCGGACCTGTTACTCCAGTCGGACCTGTTATCCCCTGACCAGTCGCTCCGGTTGCCCCTGTATTTCCACTCGGTCCTTGTGGACCTTGTATCCCTTGCGCTCCTTGTATTCCTTGTGGACCAGTTGCTCCTGGTAACCCTTGGACTCCTTGAATTCCTTGTGGACCCTCAGGTCCCGTCGCTCCAATTGGTCCCTGTAATCCCTGTATCCCTTGTATACCTTGTGCCCCAGTCGCTCCCGTTGGCCCAATCGGACCTTGTAACCCTTGCACCCCCCCCGGTCCCGTCGCTCCAGTTTCTCCTTGTGGTCCTCTCAATCCTTGTGACCCCTGCTGTCCTTCTGGTCCCGTTGCACCTATTGACCCAACGGGTCCTTGAATTCCTTGTACTCCTTGAGGTCCTGTCGGACCCATCTCTCCCATTGGACCTTGTAATCCCCTTGGCCCTTGAGGTCCTGTCGGGCCTTGTGGACCGGTTGGACCAGTAATCCCAATACCAGTAAATCCCGTTGGAACAGGAGGAAAGGTAGGTCCAATAAGATTTGGTGAGATTCTGAAATTAGAGTTTAATGAATTTTGTTTATCGCGCTCTTTCATACTTTCACCACCTACACACCATCTTTTTTACATTACAAACCTCTTCTTAATATGTATTTACAAAAATAATCTCAAAGACTATTTTTATTTTAAATAATAAAAACTCCCTTAATTCCTTAAGGGAGTCCAGCAACTGAATCCATATTATCTGTATTAGGGACAGCTTGTGCTATACCCGATGCATTTACACTTTGCCCCATATTTGTTCCTGTTACAGTACCAGCAGGGGTGCCTCTTGTATATGTTGTCGTCACCGAATCACCCGGCTGTAAACAAAGCTTCGTCTCCGTCCCTATTACTGTAACAACGTCAATCCAAGTGCATCCCATTGAACCACTATACGATTTCGAAGCAGTAAATGACGTATCACTCAAATTATCACCTGTAAATATATTCCCAGTGTTATTCACAATAACAAACTCTTTTATATGTGCTGGCATACTAACACGCTACCTTTCCTTTACTAACCTAATGTACGTGTACTCGTTGCTAATGGTGGAAGAAATACTGATGTTCGAATCACCGCTGGTGGCTGCCTTTTCCCATTTAAAAAAATAGCCGCACTCGACCCTCCAGCACCAGCATAAGCTTTTGATACAGCAAAAGGCGCGATATTATAACAGTCGCCGACATTAACGGCTCCTGTATTGTTAATAATTTTTACTTTACGCATATTAATCCCCATTTACCTATCCCCCCTTTTGTACACTGTATGCAAAAGAAAAAAACTTGAAACAGACTCGTTTCAAGTTTTTAACTATTTACTATTTTGTTTCACCTTCATATTGGAGCATACCGCCAACCATATTTACCGTTTTAAATCCTTGCTCATTTAAATAATGGCATACATTTTCACTGCGCATTCCCGAACGACAAATAAAGATATATTCATTCTCTTTATCAAAGAAATCTACTTTATTTGGGATATCGCCCATTTTAATATGTACAGCTTCTGGAATTTTTCCTGCCGCTACTTCTTCATCTTCCCTTACGTCTACTAAAAATAACGTTTCTCCGTTTTCTAAACGTTCTTGCACTTCTTCTGTAGTAATTGTTTTAACTTCTGTCATATGTTGTTCCTCCTTATATACAATAAAACCTTTAGTTTCCTCTTTAAATAATCATTCCTCATCAATTTTAGCATGCGGAAGAAAGAACGCAAAGAATGGAAAATTTATTTCTCAATTTTCTCGCAAAACTTATTCTTTACAAACATAACCCTTGCATTGTATCCTCAATATACTTGTTTTATGAAAGGAGCCAATGAAAATGACACTTTTCCTTTTCATTATGGGCATCATTTTCTTAATCGCTGCAATTATTGCACTTAGTATGAAAAATAATAGAAAGATAAAATCACCACAAGAAATGTCATTCTTATTTCTATTACTTAGTATCGCATTCTTCGGTATAGCAATTGCCACATATATTTTCCGCCTACAAATCATGTAATAAAAGGTGCCTACTACATACATTGCACCTTTTTCACATCATTTATTTTCTACACAAAACTAGACACTTTCCGATTTAAAAATTCATAAACTTTCTTTTCAAACAAATGAATATCAAACACTCCCGCCATATGCCCATTTATACTTTCTATCTCATACACTTCTGCATACTTCCCTTGTTTTTGCAACATGTCTACCATTTTATAATTATAACGTGACGACTGAAGCAAATCTTGTTTACACGGAATCATAAGTACATTTGCTTCTATATTAGATAGTGCCTCTTCTAAAGACGAAAATCCATGCGCAATATCATGTAATAAAACTGCTTTCGCAGTGTACATCCATGAATTTGCATCTACTAAAGCTATACTTCTATTTGTCATTTTGTTAATTTCTTTCTCAAATGATGTTAATGTAGAAAATGTTTCATAAGGTTCTTTCTCTATACTATTACGAGGAAATGTCGTTTCATAAAAATGCTCATCAAACGCGTTCATAAACATCATTCTATTTGCTAACTGAAGCCCCTGCATTGGCTGCTCTTCTCCATATTTTCCGCCCTTCCAACTCGGATCCAGCTGGATAGCTTCAATTGCGTTTTGCGCTACATTTACCGACGTAATAATTGGATTTTGCGGGTTCGTAATAACACCAATCATCCGCTCTACCATATGAGGATAATGAACAGCCCATTGCTGCGCAATCATCCCGCCAGCTGACGGTCCCATTACAGCATGTAGCCTTGCGATTCCCATATCTTTTATTAACTCATATTGCATACGAGCTACATCAAGAAATGTAAAAACCGGAAAGTCCATCGCATATTCATCTCCAGTTTTCAGATTAATCGATTTCGGTCCCGTTGTAATGACATAAGGGTTCTTCACCTGCACATTACAAAGGTTATCAGTACATATAACAAAGTATTTATTTGTATCAATTGCTTTTCCCGGTCCAATTAAACCATCCCACCAACCAGACTCCTCATCATGCACCATGTATTTTCCTGCCGCATGACTTGTTGCACTAAAATAATGACAAACCAAAATCGCATTTGACCTTTCTCTATTTAAAGTACCATACGTCTCATACCCCATTTGAACAGGAATTGTCCTACCATTTTCAAATGTAAACTCCTTTAAAATAAATTTCTCCTTTTTTACAATTTGCACAGACTCGCCCTCTTCTCATCATAGTATGTACTGCTTACTAAAGGATTTTTTCTATGCAAACCAATCTCCTCCTTCTTTTCATAAATAAATGAATAATATACAAAATTAACCACAAAATAGCACTATATTACACAATCAAAGAGGGCATACATATGATTTGGAATTGGCTACGTAAGAAAAAAAAATCAAATACAACAGAGAAAAACGAAACAGATAACTCGGAGCAACATGCTAACAATCAAGAGGATGATAACAAAAAACTGACTAGAGGTATGAAGCATAATAAAGATAACAATGGCGAGCAAAAAAAAGAGGAACACAAGGGATCTTCCCACGATAAGCAGCAAAACCACTCGGATCAGGATCAACAGCAACATTCTAAGCAAGACAAATCCGAGCAAAATCAACAACAACACTCTAAACAAGACGACTCGGATCAGGATCAACAACACTCGAAGCAAGACAAATCAGAGCAGGATCAACAACACTCGAAGCAAGACAAATCCAAGCAAGGACAACAGCAACACTCTAAACAAGACGACTCGGATCAGGATCAACAACACTCGAAGCAAGACAAATCAGAGCAGGATCAACAACACTCGAAGCAAGACAAATCAGAGCAAGGACAACAGCAACATTCTAAACACAACGACTCAGATCAGGATCAACACTCGAATCAACACAAATCAGAGCAAGGGCAACAGCAACATTCTAAGCAAAACGACTCGGATCAGGATCAACACTCGAATCAACACAAATCAGAGCAAGGACAACAGCAAAACTCTAAACAAAACAGCTCGGATCAGGATCAACACTCGAATCAACACAAATCAGAGCAAGGACAACAGCAA
>NZ_JBVVXV010000027.1:0-18414 GCF_055902415.1 Bacillus sp. SSR7
AGTAAAATCAGAAGAGAAACCAGAAGTAAAATCAGAAGAGAAACCAGAAGTAAAACCAGAAGTAAAACCAGAAGTAAAATCAGAAGAGAAACCAGAAGTAAAATCAGAAGAGAAACCAGAAGTAAAACCAGAAATGAAGCAAGAACCAATGAAAGAAAGAACAACTGGGGCGAAGAAGGGAACAAAACCAGAGATTAATTTACCAGCATACCTCGATAAATCTTTAGTGACAAATGATGTTACTTATAATCAAATTGCATTAAACATGCTACAAGTTTCACAAATTTCAATTTCAGATCAAGCACAAAGTTTAGTTCATGATATTAATACAAAATATAATACTAATTTGAAATTTAGTAATATCGGATTAAGCATTAAGTTAGTAGATGAAGGTATGCCTCTTCCAACAGATTCAATTGGTGCGCAATTACTTATTGAAGGACCAGCTGAAAATGATTTTGAAGTGAAATCCTTATATGATAATGAGGCCGTTGTGGAACTAACGAAAAAATGGGTTACCTTATTAGCTCCTGATTTAAATTTAGATCAAGAAATTCAAGAAGCAGTAGAGAAACATACTATGAATAACTACTATTTAAAAGGGGACTATAGGGTTAGAATTATGAATTCAAAATCTGATAAAGTCATGCGTGTACAAGTAGAACCTAAGTAATTGCTATTGTTTTTTAATAAAAGGTTTAGCGTGAAATAAAAATACTAATTAAATATATTATATAAAGGACACACCAGTATCTATCTAAAGGTAAGGTGTGTCCTATTTTTTGTACTGTAGATATACAATGAAAAAGTGAGATATAACATATGTTAATAAATGAAGTATATAAATTCCATATATATTTAAATAAGAAGAAGGATATAATTTAGTTAAAAGAAGTAGGTAGAATAGCTCTTTAATCTTCAGAAAACTACTCCCCACTTAGCGAAGCTTGTAGTGGGAGCTTCTCAGGTCTACGACGAAAGTAACCTTTCCTTTCATAGGGTTAGAAACATTTATATTAAATCTTATATTTATTAAAATAAGTAATTATTCACCATGTTTAATAATTAATCACTACATTATTAATATAGTTACCTTACAGAAATGTAAGATTTATTTAATTGACACTTATATGTATAAGTAACTATACTAGTTACGCATGATTGGCAAATATATCGAATAGTCCCAAGCTATAAGTGTATGTCTGTGGATTCTTTTCGAGATAATAGTTTAATTTAATCAAAAATTACTTATACGTAATATATTGATAATAACAACTTAATTTATCTTTTAAACTAAGTCATATTTCTTATAAGCTTAACTGTAAATGATTCATTTACCAACTTGTAATAATTTTTAGGAGTGTTACATTTTGAAATACAAATTAATTGCTACAGGAATTCTTGCTGGAAGTCTACTATCCTACTCATCTAGTGCATTTGCAAATACTCACAAATTCCCAGATGTTCCTGCATGGGCTGACAAATCCGTTAATTATTTAGTTGATAAAAAAGTATTAAGTGGGTATCCTGATGGCACTTTTGGTTCAAGTGATACATTAGATCGAGCTGCTGCTGCAACGATTATGACAAAAGTTCTAGGTATACATGTTGATACAAATGCAAAACCTTCTTTTACAGATTCTCAAAATCATTGGGCAACCCCTTATATTGCTGCTGCTGAAAAAGCAGGGATAGTTAACGGTGAAGGAAATGGAATATTCAATCCCTCAGGAAAAGTTACCCGTGCTGCTATGGCGGCAATGTTAGTAAATGCATATAAGCTACAAGATAGAACAAATAATAATGTGCAAAGTAAGTTTCATGATTTAAAAGGACATTGGGGTGAAAAGTTTGCCAATATTTTAATTGATTTAAAGATTTCCGTTGGTACTGATAATGGTTGGCAACCAAATAGATTCATAACACGTGCAGAGGCCGCACAACTTACTGCCAAAACAGATACCCTACAATCTGGTCCGAAAAATCCTATAGAAAGTAAAACAATCATTATTGATCCTGGACATGGTGGCGCAGATCCTGGAAAGCCCACAAAAGGATTGCCCGAAAGTAAAATCGTATTAGACACTTCTTTACGTCTACAACAATTACTTGAAAAGCGTACACCATTTACAGTCTTATTAACTCGCGAATCTGATACTAGACCTGGACATGACCAAAAAAGTTCTTTACAGGAACGTGTTAAATTTGCTAAGCAAAATCAGGGTGATATCTTTATAAGCATTCATGCAAATGCTTTTAACGGTAATGCAAAAGGGACAGAAACATACTACTATAAATCTTCTAAATCTGAAAAAACAAATCCTCATGTGGAAGAAAGTCGTGTTTTAGCTGAAAAAATTCAAGAACGATTAGTAGACGCACTTCAAACACGTGATAGAGGTGTTAAACATGGAGATCTTCATGTTATAAGAGAAAATGACATGCCAGCTGTGTTAACGGAACTTGCTTTTATAGATAATGGTATCGATTACAGTAAGTTATCTACAGAAAACGGAAGGCAGATTGCTGCAGAAGCCATTTATGAGGGGATTTTAGATTATTATGAATGGAAAGGAAATAATGTATCTGAATATAGGTTGTAATAAGCAAATGAAAATATAGTAATTCTCGAAATAAAGAATTCTATAATTTTTTTGTGTTTTTTTAAACAAGAATTTTAAATTCTTATTTAAAATTCTTGTTTAAATCGTTATTCTGTGTTTTAATAATATTGATAATAGTTATCAGTAAAGAAGAGATGGAAATTAGCAAATCAAGTGTTGATAGTTATTGGCATAAAGATTAATAAATTTCTACATTGTAACGTTATAAATCTATCTCTAGTATTGAGAGCTAAAAATAATACGTTTATATCTTTTAAATGTTTAAGAGGGAGTGGCTGTCTGTATGAAAAAAGCAAAGGGAATAGCTAAAAGTGTTGCCGTAGCGTCCGTTATTATGTCTGGATCACTTGGTTTACAAGCAACATCTGCATTTGCAGATTCTAAAGGAACTGTAGAAAATCTGCAAAATGGTGGAAAAGTCTATAATAGTTTTAAAACTACTTATGACATGAAACAGAATATCAAAAATTCAATAAAGGTTTCTTTTATTGAGGATCCTTACGCAGATAAAAAGATTGCAATTGTTACCACTGATGGTAGTAATATAGATGCGAAATATACAATTAATGGGGGATACTATAACGCAGGTTTAAAATGGCCATCGGCGTATCATACGGAAGCAGAAATAACTAGTGGTGATAGCGCTCAATTCCATAAAGCTGCCCCAGTTAATACAATGACTTCAGCAAAGGTTACTTCTGAGGTAGGGTATACACTTGGTGGAAGTGTTAAAGTTGGGGTAAATGATAAAGGGCCAAATGCCGATGCAAGTATTACAGGTAGCTTTGCTTGGAAAGAAAGTGTATCTTATGATCAGGTAGACTATAAAACGGTATTAGAGACTCACACAGATAAAAAATTAAATTGGAAAGTAGGATTCCAATCGTTTAATTTCCCAGAGTGGGGAATTTATAATCGTGATTCATTCAATACTTTCTATGGTAATCAACTATTTATGAAATCACGTAGTTATAATGAAGGAACGAATAATTTTGTTTCAAAAGACACAGTACCAGCTTTAACAGGATATGGTTTTTCTCCTAATGTAGTAGCGGTTATTACTGCTGATAAAGGAGAATCTACATCAGATTTAAAAATAACAAATCGTAGAATTTCAGATCAGTACAATATTGAATGGGTAAGTTCAAAATGGTGGGGAACAAATAATAAGGATACATATAATGAGTTCTTTACAAACAACTATAAATTAGACTGGAAAAACCATCAAGTTACTCTTGATAACCAAAAAGCCCTTGAAGAACAAATGATTGGTATCAACAACGTGAATAACCAGCTTAACAAAGGAAAAGGAAAATTATCTTTTTCAATGAATGGAAATCAGCTTAAGGCTACATCTAGCAATGCTGGTTATGGTATCAGTTACGAAGATAAAAATTGGAGTATCTTTGTAAATGGTGAAAAGGTCTACACGTTTAATGAAAAAACAACTGTAGGTAATATCTCAAATGACATTAACAAATTAAACATCAAAGGACCTTATATTGAGATTAAACAAATCTAATCAGTAAATAAGGTACAATTGATGGGTAATTATTTCATCAAAATATGAGTATAAAGGTTTATTTTAAATCTGTATAATGTAATGAAAGGACCAGATAAACTCTGGTCCTTATTATTTTTTGTTCATTCTTTTACTCAAGTAGAAAAGAGTGTAAAATATTTGAAAGCTATTCATGTCACGCAGGGGGATATTTTTTAAGCATGGCGTTTAATTAGGATAGGAGAGATTGAAGAGCTGTCTCTTTTTGAGGCGTACGTTGTGTGGCGAATTGTTTAAAGTAATGAAGACCTCATCGGTTGTGAAGTTACTACTTTAAATATATAATTAAATTTCATTAAAAAGATACTCTATTCAAATTCCTTATTGGATTTTTGAAGTGAAATATATATTATTTGAGGTGTGTGAAATGGGGAAGTCTCGAGAGCAGACGATGGAAAATATTTTGAAGGCTGCTAAGAAAAAATTTGGAGAGCGTGGCTACGAAGGTACGAGCATACAAGAAATTGCAAAAGAAGCGAAAGTAAATGTCGCTATGGCTTCATACTATTTTAATGGGAAAGAAAACCTGTATTATGAGGTATTTAAGAAATATGGCCTTGCTAATGAGTTACCTAATTTTCTTGAGAAGAATCAATTTAATCCTATTAATGCTCTAAGAGAATATTTAACAGTCTTTACTACACATATAAAAGAAAATCCTGAAATTGGCACATTGGCATATGAGGAGATTATTAAGGAAAGTGCAAGATTAGAAAAGATTAAACCGTATTTTATAGGTAGTTTTGAACAGTTAAAAGAAATATTGCAGGAAGGGGAAAAACAAGGAGTATTTCATTTCTTTTCTATAAATCATACGATACATTGGATCACTTCTATTGTTTTATTTCCAAAGTTTAAAAAGTTCATTGATTCTTTAGGACCAAATGAAACGAATGATACAAATTATGAATGGATGCCAGAAGATTTGGTGAGCAGGATTATTTCTGCTTTAACAGATAAGCCTAATATATGAATTGCTCAGTGTTTATGAATCCTAATTTTCCTATTAAAAAGCCTAATTTCTCTATGTATTGTAGAGAAATTAGGCTTTTTTCGACATTTCATTCAAATACTTTATAAACTAATGGCTTGATTTATTAATGATTTGAGTGAAGTTACATAGATATAGTTTTAGTTGCAACGGTTTGTTGAAATGCCTTATCATGCTCAACAATAACCATTGTAGGATTAAATTGTTGAATCAGCTCTTCAATTTGCATACGTGAATAAATATCTACAAAGTTTAGCGGTTCGTCCCAAATATATAAATGAGCTTTTTCACATAAACTTTTAGCGATAAGCAGTTTTTTCTTTTGTCCACCAGAATAATGAGATATATCTTTTTCAAATTGAATTCGGTCAAAGTCCATCTTTCGTAAGATGGATTTAAATAACGTCTCATCAATTTTTTGCTCTTCAATATAGTCTGATAGTGATCCCTTCAAATGAGAAGTATCTTGTTGGACATAGGAAATGGTGAGTCCTGTACCTAATGTAACTAAGCCTGTAAACTGTATCGATTGCCCTAGAATTAGTTTTAGGATACTACTTTTCCCGCTCCCATTCTTGCCATCAAGTACAATTCGGTCACCTTGTTCAACTATGAAGCTAATCGGCTCATTCACCACTTGGTCATCGTACTTAACAGACACGTCAGCCAAAATAACCAATTCATTTGACTTAAACTTCAATGCTTCTAATTTTAATGACTCAGTTTTCTCCACATTTTTTAGTAATTTTGATTTTTCTTCAATAGCTTTTTGTTGCCTTGATTCGAGGTTTTTTGCTCTTTTCATCATTTTGGCTGCTTTATGTCCTACAAATCCCTTATCCAACTTAGAACCTGAATTCCTTGTTCCATTTTTTGAAGCTTCTACATCATGAGACCAACTTGCTGAACGCTTGGAAGACTGTTTTAATCTTCCTATGTCTTTTTGTAGACGATCATTTGTAGCCTGTTCGTGCTCTTGCTGTCTATCAAAATTTAATTTCCAAGAAGAATAGTTTCCGCTTTGAACTTCAATATTTGCTCTATTTATAGATAAGATATGGTCAACGCATCCATCTAAAAAGATTCTGTCATGTGAAATTAAAATAAACCCTTTTTTCTTCTTTAGATAATCAGAGACTATTTTTCGTGCATCAGTGTCTAGGTGATTTGTTGGTTCATCAATTAATAGAAATTGACCTTCATTTAAAAACAGTGCAGCAAGCAACACCTTTGTTTGTTCTCCATTTGATAAAGTTTTAAACGGTCTGTACATGACCTCGGCATCAACATTTAAATAGGATATTTCACGTAGAAATTCCCAATCTTCTGCTTGGGGGCAAATTTCTTCAAGGATTTCATGAGTAAATTTGTTCTTATCTGCAACAGGGTAGGGGAAGTAATTGAATTCTACCGAAGCAAGGATTTTTCCACTATACTCATAATTCCCTAATAATAAATTAAGGAATGTCGTTTTACCTCGTCCGTTTCTACCGATAAATCCTAGTTTCCAATCCGTATCTATTTGAAAGTTTACATCTTCAAAAATATTATCAAAGCTACCTGGGTATGAAAAAGTTAAGTCTTGAAC
This sequence comes from Bacillus sp. SSR7, assembly GCF_055902415.1. NCBI lineage: Bacteria > Bacillati > Bacillota > Bacilli > Caryophanales > Bacillaceae > Bacillus > Bacillus sp. SSR7. The sequence continues at coordinate 6,765 of NZ_JBVVXV010000027.1, forward strand.
TTTTATCATTGACATAATAATTCCTCCTTTATATATCGAGACGTTTCATATAAAGTCGGAACATCCATCCATTTTTTAATTTCTCTATATAAGTTTGATGGATATTAGCGACTTATATAGAGCATTACATGTGTAACAATAGTGTCTGAATTAGCCATTTTTCTCGCTCCTTTATTTGTTCAGTAAATTTAGCGATTAATAAATTTCAACTTACATAAGAGGGAATAAAAAAATCCCCCAATTTTTAATCGGAAGGATTAGTCTGTCTTTTATACTTAATAAGTATTTATTAATCATTTGAATCATGACAAATAAAGTATGAAATGAATTATAAAAATGGATAGACTAACCCTATATTTTGTAGTTTGAAGTTATAAAATTCAACTTAAAATATAAATTAGTTAATCATTATTCATCCATCATTCCTTTCATCATTCTATTTTTAGGGTAACATTCTTTTTGTGGAGATGCAATATCATCTTCACTTAATGCTAGATCATGTATAATTGTTTGGCTAATTAGATATAACAATACATCTTTTTTTATAAACATCATATTTTGTTCAAAATGTAGCGTCTTTTGTCCATTAAAAGATGGGTTATTTGAAATTGACATTACCTCTTAGTTGTAACTATAATAATTACAGTTAGTTTGGTAATTTCATTCGAAATTCTAAGTTTATGATAGTATATTTTCCTTCTTTCTAAGTGTGACAATAAGCGAATAACTATGTTGCAATGGAAGTTTAGATTCTATCTCATATTCAAAGAACAGTTAAGTTGTATTATTCAAATTTACGGTGAGCAAATACTAAAAAAATAACATTTTCCATCGTATTCTTTTTGGAATGCTTAGTTAAAAAAGAGGAAATATCTGCAGAAAGCAAATCAGGCTGTGGTATGTAGAAAGAAATCCAATAAAAAGGTCATAATATGGAATGATAGGTAAGGCTCATTTTAATGAATACGAGCAGTGCAGCATCAGGTCATTTTTAATAAAAGCCTAGAAAAAATCAAGAAGGTGAGTCTATTGCGTAACCATTCATATGTGCAATTTTATGTATTAATATTAGCTCTATTGGCTTATTTAAGCTTTTGTTTTATATTTTTATTTGTTTTTCCGAATCATTATTTTGTATCAGATTTTAATATACGACTATCATCCTTAGTTGTTGAAATTACTGTATTTATCTCATTACTCTATTCTATAGTATCCAGAAAAGTTAAGTTAGGATTGTTTTGGGCTTGTATTACTATTGCAATAGGGTGTTTCTTGATAGGGAATTTTATATCTGCTTTTCAAGTACTTAATATAGAATTACCAATACAAAATTTTAATATCTCTGATGTATTTTTGTTGTTTTTCTTATTCTTCTTTCTCTTTGCGTTCTTTTATAAAATCATGATGGAATGTAACAAATGGGAAAAGGCGTATTTGATTTGTGATTTATGTATTGTTGTTACTGCTATTTTCACCTTAGAGTGGTACCTATTTAATAAACCTTCTGCAAATATTTTATTCTTATCAATTGGAGATGTTTTTCTTTCATTTATTTTCCCGATTATAGATCTATTGCTTCTTTTACTAGGCATTAGCCTTATCTTTCGACCAGCAATTTTTAATGCGAAAAGTAAATTATTTATTTTCATCTTAGTATTAACTGGATTGTCTATTACGGACTATTTATATTTCTATTTACAAGATGATTTATCAAATCGTTCACTCATATTATTAAGGTGTTTATATAGAGTTTTTCTATTATTTATTGCCATTGCCGCTACTATCCCAAGGAGTGCATCTTCTAGAAGAAATTATTTTATTATTAATCCGACATTTGGAAAGAAACTTCTTGTCATATTTCCTTATCTTGCAGTTGCAATCTTAATTGGTTTTACTTTAAAAGAGCAAACTTCTTCAGCTACACTGATTACGGGCAATTGTATTGCCTTTGTATTTGTACTGATTCGTCATACAATTGTACGAATGCAAAACAAAGATTTAACCGAAACATTAAAAGTGTTTAATAATCAATTAGAGCAAACAGTATCTCAAAGGACAGAAGATTTAATAAAAAAATCTAATGATTTGGTGAAAAATCAAGAGAGGTTTAAGTCATTATATGAGTATCATCCAGACCCTATATTAACAATTGATTCAAATGGTATCGTTTTAAATATAAACCAGTCAGGAAGTATATTATTAGGGAAAGATAGTGCTGCATTAATAGGAAAAGAGTGCTTCTCTATTTTTTTAGATGAAGATAAACCTGAATTGGAAGCAGCTCTAAAGATAGGGAAACGATGTAGTTCGTCTTCGTTACAGTTACGTGTGAAAAATAATAATGAGAAGGATATACATTTTTGGTATGTCACTATTGTTCCTATTATGATAGAAGGACAAACTTTTGGGAGTTATGTAATGGTAAAAGACATAACGAGGATGAAGCAACAACAGGATGAGATAAACTATCTAGCATTTCATGATACGGTGACGGAGATTGGGAATCGAATATTCTTCCAACAAGAATTAGACAAATCCATTGAGCGTGTACAAAAAACACAGGATAAGTTTGGACTCCTATATATAGATTTAAACCGCTTTAAGACCATTAATGATACAATGGGTCATGCAATTGGTGACAAGGTTTTAAAAGAAGTTGCCAAACGTTTTAGGACATGTCTGTCACCGGCTATTCCTTTAGCAAGAATAGGGGGAGATGAGTTTGCAATCATTGTCCATAACAAAACAGAGCAACAGCTATTAGATTTGTGCGAAATACTATTTCGCATAACTGAAGAACCATTTGTAATAAATCAACACAGCTTTTATTTATCCCTTAGTATAGGCATAGCGTTGTATCCATTTGGAGGAACAAATGCCACAACGCTTTTACAACATGCTGATATTGCTATGTATAGCGCAAAGGAAAAAGGTAGCAATGCTGTTTGTATATACGACGAGACATTATCTCAAAAAATAACAAGACGATTACAATTAGAGCAAGATTTACCGAATGCAATTGAAAATAATGAGTTGTTTTTATTGTACCAACCACAAGTTGATAGTAAGGAAGGAAAGGTTATTGGTGCAGAGGCATTGATACGTTGGCAACATCCAGAACTGGGACTAATTTCACCTTTTGAGTTTATACCTATCGCGGAAGAAACATCACAGATTATTTCAATTGGAAAATGGACGCTACAGCAAGCGTGTTCACAACTGGAAGAATGGCATTCTGCAGGTTATATCAATCTAAAAATGGGGATAAATTTATCAGCTATAGAGTTTGAACAGAAAGATTTTGTTCAAATAGTCATATCTACCATAGAAGAAGTAGGGGTCCCGGCTAACTCGATTGATTTGGAATTAACAGAGCGTATAGCAATGGTAGATGAAAAAGAAACTTTATCAAAGCTAAAAGCATTAAAATCATATGGTGTACATTTATCAATAGATGATTTTGGTACAGGATATTCTTCATTAGCGTATTTACCTTTGTATCCAATTGATACTTTGAAAATTCCAAGAGAATTTGTGAATAGGATTGGAACTTCAAATGATGGAGATGAAATTATACAAATTATTATTTCGCTAGCCCATACTTTAAATATGAAAGTAATAGCAGAAGGGGTAGAAACGAAGGAGCAATTAACAGTGTTACAACAAAGTGCATGTTATCTAATTCAAGGTTATTACTACAGTAAGCCTGTAAATAAAGATGAATTTATTAATTTTTTAAATACGACACAAAATAAATAAGTCCAAAAAATATATGAATTAAAGTGAGAAAACGTTCTACCCATATGGAGTAGAACGTTTTTCTTTAGTTTATTTTCAAAAGATATGCAGCTGGGTTTTGGTTTTTGAAAGTAAATTAAGTATCTATCTTCCACGTATTATATCTTATTGGTGAGTATTGAAAGAACTACCCTTATAGATTTTATAATATTTGACGTAATCACTAGAGTATAGTTTGTACATTAATCTGCATAAATACCGTAAATATTAGGAGAATCTAAACAGAGTGGGAAAATTATTTTAACTGAAAAATGATGAGGGGATCAACATGTCTACTGCTAATAGTGTTGCATAGAGATTTATTCTTTAGACTTTTTGCAACAGGAAGAAATAATTACCCATATAAAAATTACAGATAAGGAGGCTTTTTAATAATGGGTTTAAATGAAGGTTTTGATACTATTTTTTTAGGAGAAGAGTTCCCAATTTCATTTCCACGTTTACGTGAGGATATAAGTCAAGTTGCATTAGAAGGAGGTAAAATTGATGGAGCAAATAATACTGATGTAGAAAAAAATATGAATCTTGATAGATGCGATAATTGGCATATGGATATGCCGAGTTTCGCCTTGGCGATTACCAGCAAGAACTGGGCCTGATTGATAGCCGCTACGCACCTAATGGTTCAGCGACCGGTCCAGCAGGTGCTGTAGTGTATTGGCATGTTGATGATATAACAGCCACATTCAAAAAGCTGTTGTCTATGGGAGCAAAAGAGTACGAGGCACCAACAGAGTGAGGTGAGGGGTTCATTACTGCTTCCGTAATCGATCCCTTTGGTAACATTTTAGGTATTATGTACAATCATCACTATTTAGAGGTTCTGAGTTCAATCCAAAAAGTGTGACCTTCGCCGTCGACATTCACAGTTCACCGAGGATTGGTAAGTTGTACTGTGAAGCGTAGCAATTCTTTGTGCAGTGGTAGTTGTCTCGACTTATGTTATGATTACCCTAATGGTTTAGTATTCAATTTTGAGGAGAAAAATACAAGGAAAATGGAAAGATGAAAAGAGGGTCACGAGGTAAGATTAGTAAAGGATTATTCTAGATTAGGGCGCAATTGTGTACTAACAATTGGAGTTAAATGACACAACTTTTGTGTTTTTAACGTAATACCCTAATATTTTTTGACAATCGTCCTTCAAAAGCTTAAGGAAAAGGATTCTTTTAGGTAATGTGTTAACTTTAATTAAAACTTCTTGAAATATATAACGTTATTATATAATATATAGTTGTATTGCTAGTTTGATTGATTCCGTTTATTCCCACACCTTCTTGTGTTGTGGTTGAGTTGTAGAAGCAAGTTACGTCTTGTTTCATTTTTGAAAGGGCTTCTTTGAGCCGATTAGTGTATATATAGCTTATTTTGCTATGCACATTTTTAATCGACTTGAAGAAGCTTTTTTTTGTACTATTTTCAAGTTCGCAGGCTAGGTTATGAATCCTAACAAACTACAAGAAAGAGGAAATATGAAAATGAAACAAGATAACATTTGACAGTATTAGATGATTCAAAAGAGCAGGAAACAAGACAGTGATCCAAAGAGCCGGATGATATATTTGCTGGATGGGATGAGCTATCTAAAATTACAGGTGAAGAACTGCCATTTTAATAAAAGCTAGGTAGTTTACAGAGGGGAAAAGGAAGAACTGAGTGATGTATATACTTGGATCTTCCTTTTTTATTGCAAAAAAGAACTGGGGGGTAATTATTATGAGTGTAGGAAATGTTTTAGTGGTGAGATTTTATCCACCCACATTAACAGTAGGGAAACACTGAATGCGGATAAGCGTATGCTTGTACATAAACAAGATTTTGTATTCTAGGATAAATGGAGTGTTGAAGTAGACACTTCTCAAAAGAAAGGGAACGAAAAAGCAAAGTAGTCGATGCGTAATTTGAATTCGATTTATTTGCATAATGGAGAGGGGAATACCATGGTTACAAACATTTTCATCGGTCTATTTTGTTATGTATTTTTTGTAGTTTGTAATTCAAGAAAAAAATTTCTGATAGAAGAAGCCAAGAGGGAAGAAAAAGAAAATACACCGGTAGAACGTCCCGTTTATTGGTGCCCGAGAGAAAATAGACCTATTGGTAGGGAACAAGAGCGTATTACTGTCCTAACAAAAGAAATCACCTTAGAAAAAGAGGTAGCAGGTATATATGATTTAGTTGCTATTACTGTTCAAAAGAATTTGGATGAAGAATTTAGTAACAAGTTACAACAGGAAATTGATGATGAAGTAGTTGAGCATGTTAAAAGCTTTCACTTTACTCCTGCTTCTGAAACAGTATATGATACCTCATTTCTGAGTGATAAGGATATAACATTTTACAGTAATATGGATACACTAGAGGAATTATTAGGATATGAAGATACATTTCCTGAACTAGAACAGCTGAAAATCCCACAAGAAACAGCACATGCTACATCTGTTCAAAATTTAGTGTCAGAAGAGGAAGAATTTCAGGTTGTGATATGGGAGGCTCAAGTGGTAGAACGAGAGCAAGAATTCACCTGCGTCATAAACATATCTAATAACAAGGGCTATTGGATTCATACAGGGGGAGAAATATTACCAGAAAATCAACTGCTGTATTTAGAAGTAAAAATTGATTCATCGTATTCCTATACATTAGTTAGATGGAGTGGTAGATAACTAGGAAATATCTAAATGTATTTCCTGGTTGTATTTTCTTAGTTAAATAGCATGAAAAACAGCATTTTCTCACTCATTTGTACAAGGATAAATTTTTTTATTTTTGTACAAATGAGTGAGATAGAACGATTCACCATATTAGGATATTCGACTATAATGGAACACTGTACGTCATTGTGATATTAAAATGTTTTGAGATTCAAGTGATTAACAGTCTTAAAACAGGAGAATTGAGAACTCTTCGTAATATTACAATGCTTTAAATAGATAGTATCAAATCATGAGAAATGTATGAAGAATTATTTTATCAAAGTAAATAGGAGTGATAATATATGGCAATCGATCATATGAGCAACAACGTAGTAGAAAAATTAGAACAAACGGTGCGCTATGAAAAGAAACAAATCCAGGTATTACGTGTAAGTAAAAGTAGCTCTAATATACATGCTTACATGATTTTTCCGGAATTCTCAGAGGTTAAAATTTCAAATACCGAACTGGATGAATATATAAAAAACCTATCAATAAGCTTGAAATATGTCATTAATCGGAAGTTGAGTCAACAAGAAATAGAAAAACAAAATCATTCTTTTATTATGACATGTGCAGTTGAGGAGGATGGAGTGATAGATGATGAAACAATTCATTTTAATACGACGTATGTCAAACCACCAACAATTGCAAATAAAGTATTTAAGTTAGTGTGTGGATTAGGCAATCGCTTAGATAGCTTAAAAGAGTTACATATTACAGTATTAAATAATAATATTAATCGAATTGAAATTGAGTTTTACAATGAAAATGAAACATATGTGGCAGTAGAAAAAGAAGAAATTGCAAATGCAATTATGGGGGCATATACAAAAGCAAATATCTATTATGCAGCAGACCTCTATTATGTTGCAGAAGGAAATCAAATCAAATTAAAGAGCGTTAAACCAAAATTAGCGGGTGATGTGTAATGAAACAAGAAAAAGGGATGATAGGAGTCTTATGTACGCTTGTTTTAATGGTTTTCCTTCTTATCCCCTTACAAGCAGCTCAGGCTTCTGTAAAAGTAGATTTTAATAAATTGAAGGGGGACGATGTTTCGTCATCCTTTAAAGAGGGATTAAACAATCGAAAGAAAACAACTGAGAAAGATGATTCATTTGGTTCATCAATCATACAAAAAGTTGAAGGTATGTATGCACCGGCTTTTAAAGTAGGGGTAAATATCTTTTCTATTTTATTTATATTAGGCGTTATTGTCATGGTTATGGCATTAATTACAAAGAATGGTCAATGGATGAAGTGGGCAACCGGAAGTATGATTTTTTCATTTATTAGTATGATATCTATAAGACTAAGTGTGTACTTCTTATTCAGTTCGGATGTGTTTTCGTTTATGAACATCTTTACGGATTTTTTAGATCTGTTTAAAGCAACAGCACTTATTTTCACACCATTTATGTTAACCACGGGTATTCGTTTAAGAAGAATTCATGAGAGTACGAAACAGCCTGAGTATTACCGTTGGTCCAACCGTGTTATAACGGGCTCTTGTTTATTGTGTATGTTAGCTGTACTCGCTCCATGGCTATTTGATAATATGTAAAAACTATATATAAAGATTAGAAAGGTGCTGGATTTACATTCAGTACCTTTTATCTATCCATCGAGTTTCTTCTTTCGTATTCTTCAAGTACTTCCAGCAATATAGGGGATAATATGCCACTTAGTTGAATTACACACCACTTAACGTCCTTACGGACTGTTTAAAGTGGGAGATTCCTGCGAACACCGATGTATCCAACAGTTATCTTAGCAGGATCTGCCCGTAGTCCCTACGGTGAAAATATAAGTATCTTGTACGTTAACTCACCACGCTTCCTACTTTAGCTTGGTTTTCGCAACTTTAGCAAACGTGGGGCGAAAGAACGTTGAAGATTTTACGGTGCAACGTTTTTCTGCAACCAACCTCATATCTTCAGTTTTCAAAGAGCAGTCTGTACAAGTATATGGTAGCAAACATGTTGGCTGATGCCAACCGACATTCATCACCCACCTAAAATTGGTGTTTTACACCTTCACATTTTTGAGGAAGCAGTCTTCTGTCGGAAAACGATAAACAGCTGTATATTTGCAGGTTAAAAGGTTTGAAAAAGCTGAATCTGTTTCTTGTTCTATTATCGTATTATCTACTTTAAGTTTTAACATGTCTATCACAATCCTCTTTAGGCTAGTGCGTAAATTAATAGAGACGTATCGCATCATACTTATAATTGAAGGTAAATATTTTTCGGTTAAAAATAACCTTAATTATTTTGAAAGGACTGTTTGATTTGAAAAGAAATCGAGAATATATTGTTTTGCGAAATTCTATTTTAATAGGTTGGTTGCTCACAATTATTGTTATGGGCCTATCTGTCTATTTTTCTTCCATTGTGTATTTATTAATCGGTTGTTTCATTCTGTCCCTAAAATACGGATTAATGGGCACAATAAAGAATGTAGAAAACCGTTTACCTACCTGGGCTAACTTTGGTGTCATTGAAAAGCCAGTAAATAGAAGGGTGACCAAGCCCTTTCAGTTTCAGGGTGGGCTCCTTGCTTCTTTAGCATTAGGATTCGTAGAGATGGTGATAAAAGGCTTATGTATCTCATATTTTATTTTAGGATTAGAAACGTATGTATATCGTTTGATGCGCAGAAACGCAAGAGTGTGAAAAGGAGGCTTCTATTATGAAAGTATTGATATTCGAATTAATTCTCATTGTGATTCTGATTCCTTTGAACATCGTTTTAAAAAAACATGTACCGAAATGGAAAGGGAAAGCCGGGGAAAAACTAGTGAAACGTATATTGGGCAAATTGGATCCCACAAGTTATTTTGTGTTACATGATGTGACGGTTCATACGGAGTATGGTGATACAGCGCAAATTGACCATATTGTTATTGCGGAAACAGGGGTATTTGTTATAGAGACGAAGAACTATGAGGGCTGGATCTATGGAAGTGATAAATCAGCAAGGTGGACACAGGGGATTTTTAGAAAGAAATCCTCCTTTCAAAACCCATTTCGACAAAACTATAAACATATCAAGGCAATTGAGTGGTTGATGGAAAAACAGCTGCCGTGTATCTCTATTGTAACATTTCATCCAAAATGCAGTCTAAAAAGGGTAAGTGTTCATTCGAAAGATAAACATATTTTATATTATGACGATCTGAAAACATGTATCGAATCCTATATTGATTTGAAACTAACAAAAGAGGAGGTTAAGCATATCTACCAAAATATTTTGCGAGCTAATATTACCGATAAGGGTATTAATAAGAAACATGTGAAGTATTTACAGAATAAGTTCGCTAAGCAATAAGAAAAGGAGAAAGGAATAATGTTATATTTAATAGGATTTTTGGTAATCATCGTAGTAATTATTCGTCTTAATGTGAAGTATTATCAGTTAAAAGGTAACCCAAAAGATTTTGTGATGAAAAAGAATGATTAAAAATATATCTTAGACATAGAGGTAATAGACTACGTACATTATTTGGACCGTCATTAAAAGGCCATGAGAACCGTTTTAAGACTGATAAATAGATGAGTATAAATATATTTGTATTTATGGATATAAATGATAAAATAAATAAAAATAAATAGGAGGTTTAGTTGTGAAAGAAGTATTAGATGTTGAAACCTATATACAAAAAATGAAGAATCAGAAAATAAATTATGACAAAGTATTAAGAAAAATGATAAAAGATTGGGAAGTAAGAAATGAAAGACCAAAAGTGTTACTTCATTCTTGTTGTGCTCCTTGTAGTACCTCTTCATTGGAATTTCTTGCAGAACATGCAGATGTTACAATATTCTTCTCAAATTCAAATATCCATCCGAAAAGCGAATACATGCGACGCTCTAATGAACAAAAGATTTTTGTAGATAAGTTTAATGATCGTACAGGGCATACAGTAGGGTTTATTGAGGATGAATATCGGCCAAATGTATTTTTCAAAATGGTAAAAGAAGAAGGTTTGGCAGAAGAGCCAGAAGGTGGGCTTCGTTGTTCGGCTTGTTTTGATATGAGATTGGATCGTTCAGCTGAGGTAGCACAAGAAAGGGGATTTGATTACTTCGGTAGTGCGATTACTCTTTCTAAAAATAAAAATAGTCAATTAATAAATGAACTTGGAATCGGTGTGCAACAAAATTATGATTCACGTTATTTACCAAGTGATTTCAAAAAAAGTAACGGGTATCAACGTTCAATTGAAATGTGTAATGAATATGACGTGTTCCGTCAATGTTATTGTGGGTGTTCATTTGCAGCAGAAAAACAAGGTATAGATTTACGAACGGTGAACAAAGATGCAATAAATTATCTGAAAGAAAATAATCTTAGTTTGAAAAAAGAGATTTAATCGAGAAAAATTTGATGTGAAATTAACCTATAATCTATAAAAGAAATGCATTATGTTTCTAAATGATAAATGTAAAAGCTAAAATAGTTCTGGAATAACTCCTTATTGGTTAAATTTCTAGAGAAGAAAAACCAATAAGGAGTGTTTTTTTAATCTCGCATTGCCCCTGCTTCTCGGGAAGTCATTGCTCCTTGCCCCGCTCTTACATCATTTTGAATTTCTTGTTTCACTTTTTGTGCATCAGTTTCAGCAAAATCTGGTTTCATAACAGAACCAGATTTTTCTATAACCTTTTTATGATGTTGCATACAAACCCTCCTCAATTTAACGTTTAATAACCTTATTATGTACAAGAGTACACTCGGTATACTCTGAGTAGTGAAACAAATATCATGTAAAGTAAGAAGGTGATTAAATAAATTTCCAAATATAGTATTTAAATAAGAAGAAATAATATTTTTAAAATAAAATACCTATAAATCTAACTTTCAAAAGGACAAACCTCCGCATAGCCTTAGCGGAGGTTTGTCTTTTTTTGGTTTAAGTAGGAAAAAAGTTAAGGGGGGTTTTTAACACTCAATGAAACTAAGAATCATAACATATTGTGTAATAACTTATATGGAAGTGGGTTGAATAATAATGTTTTATTCATATTTTGATTCTCAAGCTAGAACACGGCCGTATGGTACTGTAGGTATCACGCATATAAAGAAACTGGAAAAAGTTTAACATATGGTACATGCTCTGCCAAACTTCCTGCCATGAAGAAAGAGTTTGT
>NZ_JBVVXV010000028.1:0-17470 GCF_055902415.1 Bacillus sp. SSR7
TACAGATTCTTGGCTTTGGTACATTTGAAGTACGTGAAAGATCTGCACGTACAGGGCGTAACCCACAAACAGGTGAAGAAATGCAAATCGCAGCTTCAAAAGCACCTGCTTTTAAGGCTGGAAAAGAATTAAAAGAGGCAGTGAAATAATTATGCATATTAAAAAGGTCTTGATATTCATATCAAGACCTTTTTAATATCCTTTTTGTTCATAAATCAAAAAAGTATCATCCAACATATATTAGATGATACCTCCTTATTTATAAACGTAGTATTTATTTATATACAGCTAGTTTTTTTAATAATTGTTCTTTTATAACCGGCCATTCGCTTGCAATAATACTATATACAACTGCATCACGTACATAACCACTTGGCAATTGTCTCTCGTTTCGCAATACACCTTCTTTTACAGCACCAAGCCTTTCAATTGCGCGCTGTGCTTTTTCATTCCGTAATTCCGTTTTTATTTGCACACGTAGCATGTGTAACTCTTCAAAAGCGTATTGCAATAACATATACTTACACTCAGTATTTATACTTGTACGATGTACACTTGGATGATACCACGTTTGCCCAAGTTCAACCGTTTTGTTATCATTTGAAATACTGTACAAACGTGTACTACCTACAATTTCATTCGTTTTTTGATCTACAACAACAAATGGTAAATCCGTTTCCCCTTCAAAACCTTTTATTGCTACTTGAACATACTGCTCCATATCTTGATAGCTATCCATTTTAGCTATTAAATACGTCCATATTTCTTTATTCCCTTCCACAATGTTAAATAAGCTTTCGATATCATTTAGATGCATTAATCGTAACATGGCTCTATCATTTACTATTTCCATAAATTATTCCTCTTTTCAATAGATGCTCCAATAGTTAGCATTTCATAATCGTTTTTTCAAATAATTATGAAATTGGATATAAATTGAATGATTTGCTACAAACTTAAAATCATTAAACATTTTCTCGCCCTTCTTACTATAATTTTCACTTGATTGTATCTATATAAAAAGTTCACCAATTAAGGCGAACTTTTTATGTACTATTGCTGCGAGTTTCGTTCACATCATTCTGTCCGTTATTTGAAAAACAAAGAAGTTTTTCATGATATATAATATGTATCTCTAAGAATAATGTGCTTATACCCAATTTCTTTTTAGGTGTTAAATTTGTTCATTATTGTGTAATTTCTATATAACAAAGAAAAAGCACCCATTACGGATGCTATTCTTTAATTAATACCTTTCTTGGTGTACTTCCTTTATAGGGGTATCTTTGATTATTTCGTTTTTCCCTCGTAGCATCCAATGGACTTATGAGCCCCAGTTCCTTTAAAGTACCAAGTGATTCCTGTTTCTCGATCAGTAAAAGAGTTAGCGAAAATCCCATTTTCATTTATCATTGACATTCTATAGGGAGCATTACTAGTAAGCCTAGGACAACTAGTATGATATTCATACATGTCATAAGATGAAAACTGTGGTGAATCAAGTTTTTTATTAGTATGATCAACTGTAGATGTTGCAGCTGAGGCTCCCATACCCCCTGTTAATACAAAACCAGTTGCTAATGCTCCCACTACTAATTTCTTGAACATAAAAATTCCCCCTTTAATAGTTTTATAACTCACACATTAATTGTAACAAAAATTACATTATTGTAAATATTTATAATATCTAGAAAATTTTGTTTAATTATTGTGAATATTAGGAACTCATTTTCTCAATGCAAGAAAATAAATTCTAATATATATTTAGAATTTCTATTTCTCTCATAGCTACTGCACCCTTACATTTTTAAAATATGACTACGAGCCTAACGTCAGTGGCTATGAGAGAAGTAAAAGTTCCCCCAGTAATTTCCAAATTTTATATCGGGATATTTCCGTACCCCTTTAAATTGACACCCTATTAGTAGGCACAGGTATCAACTTAAATGTACAAGGACATGAAAATGGATACTTTTTAGACAAGAAAGTAGAACCTTCATGATTGTCTTTTGTTACTTATGTAGAATTAAATTTTAGTTGAACTTCACATTTAATTAGGTTTTTCTGAGAACTAAAAAAGAGAGCATGGCTCTCTTTTATACTATTTACTATTTAGTTTTGTTTCAAATTCAGTTAAATGAGTTGAAGCGTTATTAAACTTTTGTTCAGAAATTTTAATGGATTTTCTTGCTTCTTTCATTCTGTCTTCCATTGGAGCTAAACCTCGTATTCCTTCCAATATAGCATTTGCTGCATTTCCTCTATAATTTGCCGCAGCACCAAACTCTTCTCTAAATTTATTTATTTTTTCTTTTAAAACAGAATCATTTATTTTATCGGATGCATTAAAGTTGATATTCTCATTTGACAATTCTCTGTATTTAGTAGATACAAGCTCCATCTGTTCTTGTAAAGTATTTTGGTTTATAGTTGCTGGAGTTTCCCACTCTTTGTTGAAAACTGATTTTACTTCTTGATTCCATATATCATTATACTCTTTTATCATGGAATCAATTTTAGGCTTAATTTCATTTTTGTATGTAACATCATCCGTATTTGAAGAAGTTTGAGGCTGTTCTTGTTTAGTTGTAGTTCCTCCATAATGTTGATCTATATTGAATCGAATTTTATATTTTTGTGTCTTCGCAATTGTTATTTCAGGACTTTGTTTATTTATTTCAAAAGTGAAATCAACCCATTGTATAGATTCTAAATCTTTTGTTCCGTAATCATTAAATACAATTTTATTATCCTGTGTATCATCTATTTTTTTAGTAGGATTTATAAAATTTTGTTTAATAAATGTAGATGGTTCAAATAGTTCGCCCTGATCAGTAGTAGCACGCATCCTATTAAAGCTAAAAGAGAAAGTAGAATTTGTTGTATTTTCAATTGTAAATGCAATTCGGAGGGAACCCACGTCTTTTCCATTTGAAGTCCTTTCTTTATTAGTTAAAGATAGTTGGTTCATATTAACTTTAAGCCCATCAAAGTTATCTTCGAATTTCGCATTATCATAAATTATGAAATGCTCATTATTTGTACCATTAGGACTATATTTATATGGACCTGCATTAATAGTTGTATTTATTTCTTTTACTGGTACATCTTCTTTTGTATCTTTTTTCTGTTTATCATTTGTTTTTTGTGTGTTCTCTTGCTTTAATTTTTCCGCTTTGCTAGCAGTATCATTAGATTCACACGCTGTCATCCCCATAAATAAAGTACTACATGTTAAAGCTACTAATAATTTCTTATTCAAAATTCAATTCCTCCGAATATTCAAATGTAATATTTATTATAACAAATTTAGTTACCTGTATTGCTATTTTTAAAAAGTATCCACTTTGGTGTCTTAGTTTAAAAAAGTACCCATTTTCTTGTCTTGATATGAGGACAAGAAAATGGGTACTAAATGAACTGTATCCGTTAATAATTCAGCATTTTATACTATAAAATTAGTTGCTACTTTCATGTCTTTTTACATTAAAGGAGAACAGAAGCTTTCCTCCGCTTAGACCCTTTAAATTAATGAAGTTTTGAAGACTATTTCAATTACGAATGAAATCAAGAAATACATACAGAATAAGGCTCGTTACCTCTTATTTGCACGCTAATTAAAACATCCTGCGAATAAGGAAGAACAACGTTATACGTTCACTCAATCTCTCATCAGCAGGAACTGGTTTCGCCCTCTCATATATAGGGGGCATTCTGATGACAAATTTCGACGTTTTTTCAAAGAGAATTTATTATGAGAACGCGTTTTTTAAAAAGGGTCGCTGTTACAAATGTGGATAAATATAGAAAATCATCGAAAATGATTGCACTTTGAGTTAACATAGTATTAAGGTAACTTTCTTAAGTATGTATTTAAGGGGTGAATAATTTGAGTTTCACTAATAAGAGACCGTTAATTTTTATAGTCCTACTGTATATTGTATTGATAGCTTTTAACTATGCTAATCATAATCATTTCAATTGGTTTGAAAACCTTATAAAAACACTATTTATAGTAGCGTTTTTTGAAATTATGATGTGGTTATTTTCTTCAAAAAAAACAACCTCTAGAAGATAAGAGGTTGTTTTTTATCAATCACCAAGTTTTTCCGGTCCGTCCTTCTTCTTCATATATACATGTACCTAGATACCAAGCAAGTTGACCAGCTAAACTAACTAAATTACCTTTGACGCCTAATCTAATCATTTTTCTAGCTGCTAATTCATATTCTTTGTTAGTAATATTAGCAATAATAGAACCTAAAAAACCTACTGATAGAAATTCTACATAATTTGCAATAAGTTTTCTTTCTATACAGTTATCTACAGCTTCTGTTTCTTGTTTGAATGGATTTTCATAGCCAGGTGGTGTATTTACACGTTGGATTTCTTGTCTCAATTGTTCTAATTCTTCAGTTTTACCATATTTGTTTTCTATCATATCGATATCAATATCTACTACTCTTCCATGTTTATCTCTAACTGAAGCTTCTTCAACAACAAATTTCAATTGTGCAGCTACTTCTTGTACTATTTTTTCTTCTTCACTATTGATCTCTTGAGCTTTGGAGATTCCAGCGAAAGAAGTTGTAAACAAAGCTAACACGAGAGCCATTGATACAATATTCCTTAACATAGTCTTCATTTTTAACCCCATCCATTTTCCTTATTTATGCTTTTTTACCGTTATTTTCTAGCACAACTCTATCTTAATACATAAATCTATAAAAATATATACCCTACAGAAAGCGGAAAAATAATGAAATTCAACGATTATTACCTTTAAAACCGCGGTTTCAAGATATTTACAATTTTATCATCTGAATATTATGTGTTTTATTTATCAATTAAATTGTGAATACAGATATAATACTAGATATTAGATTTACTGTTTTTAAGAGCACAATTTGGGAGGGCCACATCACTATCAACCTAAGAGAAGCAAGTACACAATAGCAGAAAAATAATGAAAAAAATAATAAAAAAGCTTATCATTAAGTACTATAGGATAAGCTTTTTTGTCTATATGTATTAAATTTTATTTGATCTCTTCCAAGCTATTACTGTAATAAGATATTGAATACCAAATAGGAAAACGAAAAGTATAATGAATTTTGCTATTGCTGCTAACCATCCGCCGAAATCTTCAGGGAAGTAATATTTGTATGTAGTAGCACCTATTGCGACAAAACAAAAAATAAAGGTATTACTCATTTTTTCTTTTAATTTTTCATTTAATTGTTCTTTATTATTAATATCTGTTTCATAAACGCCAGTCAGAATAGATTTAATAAAAAAGAATATCATATAACAAATTATAATGGCTAATGAAGCAATCCATTCTAGGAATGGGCGGTGTAGATATGCTCCCCTTATTACAACATCTATAAAAGCTAAAAGTAGGACAATAATTCCAGATTGCGCCCAAATTTTCATTTCTATTTGTTGAATTCTTTCATCTGAATGTGTACTGAGTGAAAACCATTTTTTTAGTTTTTCCATTTAAGAGTTCCTCCTAAAATAATTTAACATTTTAGCCAAGTAGACTCCTTCCTCAAGGAACGCGAAGTGAGTAGGTGGGAGACTACTTGGCTTTTAACCTAAACTCATATCTAGTGTTTTAGCTATACGAATACAAAATTTTAAAGAAGGGTTAAACTTATTACTTTCAATATGACTACTGGTTTTTCGCGTAGCGTTTACAATATCGGTAAACTCCAGTTGAATTAGACTTTTTTAACTCTTATATTTTTCTCTTTACTTATAGACTTTAAATATGTCTCATTAGTAAATGATAACTTCATACTATAAATCTTATATTCCATATATTAAATTATTAACTACATAAATGCAATATATATTTTACATTAAGACGGATATATATTACCAATCTCTTTATTTTTGTATTTAAAACTATCCTACAAATTTAAGAATAGAAATTTTTTCTGTAGACGCCTTTTTCTTTTAGTTATTTTCGTATCCCCGATGTAACAGCAAGGGATTTATGTATCCGAGTTTTGGTGTACTATATATTAAATATGCATAATTACATAATTATTCTTTATATAACGATATTGAAATTTACATTTTTAACCTGTAAAATACAGGATGTTAAATAAATACCTAAGGAGTTGTTAATATGAAAAAATTTATGGGCATGTTAGCTATGTGTTTTGCACTTACACTAGCATTTTTACCAACTATTTCAAAGGCGGATTCTTCTCCATTACGAAGTGTTAGCATTAGTGCTGTAGGCGATAATAACAAAATGTATAGTGCAAGTTCTTACTTATCTATTCCTGTTCTTAAAGGCGATTACCTTTATGTGAAAGTTAGTGAAGTAGGTACGCCGGATTCATATTCAGAAGCTTTAACTGTTAATGGTATTAGATATGCAGGAAGTTCTTTAGACGAAGTTAGTTCTTATACTGGTCCATTCGGATCTGAAAAAACATTTAGATTACGTATCAAAGATTCGTACATCTTCTCAAACACACCAAATTCAACAAATACTATAGCTTTTGAAGCTAGAGTTCCTTTCTCAATGCAAGTATTATCTAAAAGTATATCGGTTCATGTAGAATAATTTATAACATTATTATTAAATAAAAAATACATCCCTATAAGGATGTATTTTTTATTTAATAGAAACATAATTTGAACTTACCGTTATAGAAAAAGGGGCGCCATTAAAATGGGGAACTTAATATTTTTCAAAGTTACTTGTACTTATCTCCCAAATAATTGTGCAATCTACCCTTTTCATCTACTAAGTTCTTTTACTAAAGAATAGAAACTAAAAAAGAAATAGAAATGAATCTTTTTTATTATTTTGTTCATCTTTTTTCGTTTTAGGAGGGATTTTATCTTTTGGCTTGTTAACAACAATGTGGAGGAACCCTAAGTTAAAAAATCCCTGTAGTTACTGCATACTAGCAACAACCTTTTGAAATATAGGTTACTGCGATGTATAATTATCAAAAAATCTGAGGAGTTATATATATGGCTAATATAAAAATAATAGCTGAGGTTCTGAGTATAGGGTTACAAATTGGTTTATTTTCAAAAACTGAAATAATTGATTGGGCTGATCATACAATTGAAGCATTAGATAGCCCTTCTATTGAAATTATAGAAGTTTCTCTATCTAGTAATGATAAGTTGGTTGACATCGTACCTAAATTAAAAAATGTAAAAGGAACGTATGATAAAAAATTACCCGTAAAAATAATACTGGGACTGTTATGGGATAAATTTATTCTAAATGCAGAAAATGTATTGAAAATAAAACCATTTATATCTAATTTGATACATAATAATTGCTGTGATGGATTCAGTTATGTAGATGAACAGCTATATAATTTTAATGAGGAAATAAATTTAGCCGCAGATAATATATATGGGAATCTAGAAGATATTAGTCAAGAATTAAAAAGCTTTCTATTTCCTTATAAAGACTTTAGTAATTACTTCAGTTTTTGGGAAACTTAGAAAATATTAAATTGATGGTAATAGATCATTCGGAAATGTATTCCTATAAAATAGTAGTTCTATTATTACAGCTACCCTACAAAGATAGTTTATCTGTTCATGAAAAAGAAGAATTCATTACATATAATACCGAAATTTATTTTCCTGCTTTAAACCTCACTCCTATAGAATAGCTAGTACAAATAGTTGAACTCTTAAAAAGAGCTTTAAAAAATAAATAGTGAGACCCATTTTCAACCGCCCTTTACAGGTGATTTTTTACTTTTTCTACTTCACATATACAAAGGCTTCATTTGTCGTAATATAGTATATCCCCCCTTTTCATTCATGATTCTTTACTTCCTTTCTCTCTCTTGCCAATGAATATGGTATATAATTGAGAACCTTCCAAAACTGTTTTTCTTCCACATTAAGATAAAAATTTACTATCAACTAAAGATTCTATTTCTTCACCGTTTCTCCAATACATAACTGGATTAGGTCTTCTGGAGGCTAAAGGGGCCAGGAAAGTAGCAAAGCTAGCGTAAGGTGCTAAATTGGCTCAAGGCACCACAAAAGCTGAACAATTATTTAATATTCCTATACTATACTCTCCACTCTCCAACATACAACAAAATACATCGTAAAATATATTTTACGATGTATTTTAAAAGGGAAATCATCATCAGTTTTCTCACCCATATATTTATGAAGAGCTTTACCATTCACGATAAACTTCTCAAATTTTAAAAAGTTCTTTTAATTGTATACTATACTTTTTAAACATAGATTTACACGTATAACAAAGGGATAATACGGATAAGTTTATACTAAATGAACGTGGTTCAAGTCGGAGGAAGGCACCTTAGGGTGTCTTTTTTTGTACATAATAAAAGCCTCACCATCCTATGGAAACGGTAAGTCCTTTAAAACAAATAATAATTGCAACTATATTAATTTTACATTACATTAAAAGTTAGAGAAAACTCTTATACTAATACTGTGCTAAATAGTAGGTGGAAAAATGGAATTTAATGATTTGGGTATTACTATTAAAGAACTTAGAATTAAAAAAAATATATCACAATCCGAATTATGTCATGGAATATGTTCACAAAGTCAAATTAGCAAGATCGAAAAAGGTGTGATTTATCCATCTAGCATATTGTTATATCAATTATCAGAAAGACTTGGCATTGATCCGAATAATATATTTGCACTAACTCAAAACAAAAGATTAAAATATGTAGAAAATGTAAAATACGTCATAAAAGATTGCTTAAAGCAAAAACAATATAAAGAACTTTATGAAATAGTAAAGAAAGAGAAAAACTTAAATAATTTTCAAACAAACGAAGAGAAACAATTTCTAATATGGCATGAAGCAATTGCTATATTTATGGTGGATAAATCAATAAAAACTGCTTTAGATTTTTTAAATAATGCATTAAAACTGACTTTAACTAATTCTGATTTTTTATCAGAAAGAGAAATAGATATTATGCAAACAATGGCTATATTTTATGCGGAAAATAAAGAATATGAAAAAAGTATTACTATATTAAAAAGATGTTTAACTAATTTTAATAAGTTAGATTTTCCTAGAGATAAAGAAATTAAATTAAAAATCATGTTAAATTTAGCAAAATGTTTAGACTTCACATATCAACATGAAGAGGCAATAAAATACCTTGATAAGGGCATCAAATTAGCAATTAATCTAAATACTTTATACCTATTAGGTGAACTATTCTATTTAAAAGGTCAGTATTTATTAAAGATTAAACAACATAATGTAGCAGATGTTGTTTATAACTGGAAAAAAGCATTATTTATATTTGAACTAACAGAAAAAGAATATTATACAAAAACGCTACCAGATCAACTTATTGAAATACAAAATAAAAAACACTCATAATTTCGTAAAAACTACTTAAAAAGCCCACAGGAAAAGTTCCCATAGGCTTTACATCTATAAACATCTTATTATTTTTTATAAACTTAATTTTTAAACATTATTGCTTAATGTGAATTTTCGAATGAAAGTTTACTTAACGTATTTTTTATTTTGAAATCTGCATCCCTATTAATACTGTATACTTCCTCTCACTTGAACCATATTAGAATTAAGATGGTTCAAGTGAGAGGATGGCACCTTAGGGTGTCTTTTCTTTTTGGATAAAAAAGTCTCATCATTCGTATACTATACGTCTCAAACATATAGTATACAATTTATTACACTTACTTTTCTTCACCGCTTGCTTGCATGGAATTAAAAGTCCAATTTAATTTTAATTCATCTCCTTGAAATACATTTTGGTCTTCACCGCTATCTACAAATGTGAACATTGCATAAAAGGTATCTTATCACCTTTTTTAATTTTTTCAGCCTTATCTTTTGGGATTTTTTTAATTTTAAGAACTTTCTTCTTCCCATCGTACCCTCCCTGTAACAAAGCCTAGAATAGATTGATCAGTTTGCAATGTTAATTCCAAACGATTCGTTCTTTCATCTTTAGACATCTGGGTGCACCCCTTTTCAATTCCAATCATGCCTTTTTCTCCAAGACTTAACAGTATATTAATACTTCGTATTTCTCAGCCAGTTCCGTGTACTTCATACCTTGCGTGTAATCTTCTTGAGCTAACTCGTTTTTTTGCTTCACTTCATATTACCCACCGCTTTCTATACAACTAGGAAGAAATTCGGTTATTTTCCTCTTTGAATAACTTTTTTACAAAGAAAAAAGACCTTGTAAACTACAA
The DNA here is from genome assembly GCF_055902415.1 of Bacillus sp. SSR7. Lineage (NCBI taxonomy): Bacteria > Bacillati > Bacillota > Bacilli > Caryophanales > Bacillaceae > Bacillus > Bacillus sp. SSR7. Next base: position 10,237 of record NZ_JBVVXV010000028.1, read on the forward strand.
AGTCTTTTTTCTTATATATAAACTTACAACTTTTATATTAGTATTAGTTAAATTCCCCCACCAGGCTCTGTATTAGCTGGTGCTCCTCCATGATCTCCATGTGATTCTAACTTGGGTGCAGGTGTATCTCCCTTATTGTAAGCAGGTGCCCCTCCTGTATGTCCATCCGATTCTAACTTCGGTGCAGGGAAATGCCCATGAGTATAAGCTGGTGCTCCTCCATAATCTCCATGAGCTTCTAACTTAGGCGCCGGAGTGTCTCCTACATTAAAAGAAGGTGCTGGATAGTATCCATATCCATAAACTGGTGCTCCCGTATGACCATGAGTATAGAACGGTGCTCCCCCTGTATGTCCATGTGCATATGCAGGCGCTCCTCCACCATCTCCTACTGAAGCCGCTTGAACAACCCCTCCACCATTTCCATGAGTAAAACCAAAAATTCCAAATCCTAAAACAGATAAACCTACGACTGCCGTACTAATTTTCATTTTCATAATCGCTCTCCTCTTTATGTAATTCATGTAAATTGAAATGAACATATTATGGATATCAGTCATGATGAAAATTCGACTCATTTCATTATCATATATTATACTTCTATGTATTTTTTTGTAAAACCTTCTTAAAATCTGAAGAAAATGGTTATTTTTTGTAAACATTTAAATATAGTAACAAATTATTCACTTTACAATTTAAGCTTCGTTGCCTAACCATATTCACCCCTTGCGGTAATCCCTAATTTAATGTTGCAATTCTCTAAATCTCAATGTATTATATTTTTGTATTTTCTCAGTTCCCAAGCCGAGAATACATCATCACTTACGAAAGGACCCTAACTTCATCGGGTTCTTTTTCATTCTTCTTGAAAATCTATTTATCTAAATGTAGAATTATAAATAAGTTCTAACATTTTGAATCGAGGTGAAAATCATGAGAAGTTTTAGCTCATTAATAATCTCTACTGTTTGTTCAATACTTCTTACAATTTGGAATGTCTATTCCTTCTATAACGGCTTCACAACAGGGGGCACATACTACTGGATTAATGGTATCGCAGCTTTTATCTTCCTTTTATTCTTTATCCTCAACATGCGCGATTTTAAAAAGAAAAACTACAGAACTTCATAACAATAGAAGTTGATACATATGTGGGAAAGATTTAAAAACTATAAGTATTCCTCAAAGGAATTACAATTCATGCTTTGGTTATTTGGTATTACTTGTTTTGTACACTCGATTGCTTTCTTTGGCGGACTAGTTTCTTCTGAATTTCTTTGGTTTAAAGGTGTTTGCGCTATTGCAGCACTACTAGCTTTTATGGATGTTAAGCGAAAAATTAATAAGTACAAGATAGCATGATGAAAAGGAGCCATTACAGGTTCCTTTTTTCTATTCAAAATAAAAAAGCAGCTGTTAGGCTACTTAAAGTTTGTCTTATCACCAAATAAAATGATATATATATTCTCCCGTTACACTTTCATCAACTCCAGCAACCCTAGCAAATCTCACCACATCAGCACCCTGAAGGAAATACATTGTTAGCATAACTAGCACCCGTGACCACATAAACCGATAAAGCTCATTTACTCTTTGCTTTGTCGTAACAATTAAATCATTTGCAGGTCCATTAATCCACGCAGAGGTTCTAACTGAAGTAAACGGAAGATCTTTCCCATTCACCACTATTCTCGCCATAATATGTGTTATATCCACATCGATACCCTCATTCCAAGAATTAAATCTGTTTTCCATATTTACATAAGTATTCGATGCTATAAGAAATGTTTAAAATGATTTTTATTAAATAAAAAAACAGCTGATCCGCTACTTTCACTTGTTCCCCCCTTCAAAATCTTTATATTGCTTTGGATATTCATTTTTGAACACATTTTCATTCGATGCCTCATCTGCGTCTGGCCTTGACTGCTTATTATTGTATTCATTCACATCACCATTTCCATTGAACCACTCAGGATTCCTATGAACGTAACGGTAAATAAACTTGATTTAGGGTATCTAGAAAATTAATGTTTTAATTAAGGTTATTTTAAGGAAAATTATCTATTCAAATGCCCATTTTGTTCAGATTCACGTTTAATGTGTAATTGCTATATTACAAAGAAAAAAAGCACCCCCTGCATTCCCATTCCATCGATGTCTTCAAAATTGGCAATTAATTCATACGAAACGATTTCCCACCGTTCAATTTACTTACTTGAATGGCTATCTCTATTCTTGGCCATACTACATTTATGCATCTAGATTGTCAACTTTAGAACGAGCAGTTAACATTTGTTAACTGTTCTTTTGTGATTCATCGTCACATTTTGATGAAATGATCATATATTATCTCGAAGCATAAAACCCTAATTTTCTTTTTAATATCTAACTTTTCCCTTAAAGAGCACTTTTTAAAGGTGCTCTTTTTAGATTAGCTAAAATATCACTTAATATTTCTTCAAAAATATCGCTTAGGCGATGGCCATAACTCATTTACTACAGTCTCTAACCTTTCTCCTTTCTCCTTTTTTGAGAACCAGCCGAGCAGCTAGCTTTTGCTAGCTGCTCTTTTATTTCGTTCCTGCTCTTGCTTCTTAAAGAAATCTGTAACTGCGTCTTCCCAATAAGAACACATATCCATTCCTTTTTTATACAAAATGAAATTTTTATTAAGTTTGCTATTAATAATATATATATTGTTTTCTTTTCTGAATTAGTTTAAAGATAGATAGTTCAACAATGAACTATTTTGTGTTAGTCTAAACTAAAAAAGAAAGAAAGGAACTGAATATAATGAACTTAAAAGATCCTAGTTTCAAACAAGTGGGAGAAGTTGTCCAGTCATTTGTAACAATTAACAAAGAAATTATAAAGTTCACACATCAAAACGCCTCGAGTTTAGGATTAACAGTACAACAAATGGGTATTTTAAATACAATTTATGCAATTCCTAATATCACTCTTAAAGATATTTCAGAACGTCTTTCAATTCCTAAAAGTACAGTGAGTGTAAATGTAGATGATTTAGTTAATCTAGAGTTCATCGAACGAAAACAATCAGATGAAGATCGTAGAGAAATAAAATTAAAAGTAACACCCAAAGGACAAGAGACATCGAAAAAATCTATTGAAAACTCTACTTCCTACAAAGCGATGTCCCTAGCATTACAGCAGCTTCAAGAAGATGATGTTCAAACATTATTGCGTATTCATAAAACTTTATTAACCTCTATAAAGCAATTTCGTTGATTGATGTAAAACATTAATAAAACAAATTCTAATTCTTATTTTTCAAAAAACTGAGCAGTTAGCTTTGCTAGCTGCTTCTTTTATTTATGAAAAAAGGAAATTTCCATTCAAAATTAGATTCAATACTGCATGAAAACTTATTAAATTCTTTAATTCTTTCAAAATTAATCGTATACTCTTAACCCAATTTATTCTCTTGCAAGAAAAAACCTCCCTTACTGAACTCTTCTAGTTCTGAATCCTCTTCATCACTATCTATCCCATAATTATGAAAATGATATTCTTTTACTACATTTTCATCTACACCAACTACAAGCAACACATCATTGCGGTCTATAATTATGAATACTTTCATTCCTCATTTTTTATGACGTCACCCCTCAATTTATGTAAAAATATGTTATAATTCCCCTATGATTTTATAGAAAGGAGCAATTGCATGTCATTAGAATTATTTCAGTTTGTTTTTAGTCAAGTTATTACAGGAATCGGCGTATATTTTACATATAAATCTTATAAGCACGCTAAACAAAAGGCCACACATCGAGATTCAGAAGACACTTTTGAAATAATAGACTATAAGATTTCATCTACCGACAAAAAAATTAAGCAAGTACTAAATTTCATTCCTTCTTTAATTGCTTTATTTTTTTGTGCATTTATAGCTCATTCTCTATATAATAATTTGTCTATTATTCAAAACTCTCCATTAATCTCTTTTAACGAAAGAGAAACTATGCTTTCTATTATTGCACGAGTTATATCTAATGGAGTGCAAACGTTTGGTTTGTTTATTTATGCATTCATCATTTTGTATGCCATACTTTTTATTATTAAGTATTCATTGTTACAAAGGCCTTTTAAATTTATTAGTACACCCATACAAATTCTTTTTTGTATTGCGACAATATTTTTAACTTATAATATAGCCGAGATCTCATTACAAATTGAGTTGGGAAACTTGCTCGCAAGCTCAATAGAGAATAAGCAAGTTACACCACTTAATGATCTATCCTCCATACTATCAACTATGTCTCCCATCTTAATATTGGTACAAATCTTTATTTCTATGTTTTTCTTTGTAGAATTAATGAAAAACTTTCATACAAATCAACAATTCTTAACTTCTGACTTAAAAAAGGATGGATTTAAAATTACCCTAACTTTTATTTTGTTAACATATTTTATAATTTTCCACACCCCATTTAATTAAAAGGGGTGTTATCCTGCTGTTTTTCTATTAAATACATATCTTTTTATACTCATTCTCTTCATATTCAAATCATAGTAAAAACTAATTACATTGAATGCTAGGAAAAATCCTAGTATTTTTTTATTTCTCTCATATCAGTTGGTCCTTTCCATTTCTTCTCACTTTCCCACTTCTTTTTAAGCTTTCCAACATAAGTAAAGATATAATCATACATAATACTAATTTCCTTTTGATTTATACGATACGGTTCCCCTCCGTTCAATCTATTTACTTATGAATGGATCATTTTTTTGAGTTCCAATATGCAATAGTGCATATTTCGTACTTTCAATTTTTACACATGCAATAATTTATTTATAAAAATAAAAAGTATTAGTAAGGATGATTTTAATGAACAAATTCCGAAAGAAGATTATTAAATCGTTACAAACATTTTGGGGAAGCTTAGCATTCGGTATATTAATTTTTGCTATCTTTTTAATTATGGATCTAACAGATACACCTTTAAATACATTAAGCTTGAGAGACTGGATAGGTTCTGCAGTAGGCGCAGCCATTATATCTATAGGGATATTTACTTTAAGTAAATTGGATTTAAAATAAATTTCCCGTCAATACTGTATATAGGCTGTATGCCATAACTCATTCGAAGTAGTTTTCTTTGTATCTCCTTGTATTGAGCAGTTAGCTTTTGCTTGCTGCTCTTTTATTTACGAAAAAAGATGAGATTCTTTATAATAATTCTTCTTTATTTCTCAATATAAAGAGCCTTGGATTTTCGTTAACAATCTTTTACTATATGAACAAGGAGTACTTAAAAGACTTACTCTTTGCTATTGAGGGAAGAGCCTGAGAGCCATATCAGGCTCTTCCTTGTTTATATACGCTGTAACCAAATAACAATTTTATTAAAATTTAATTCACGCCTTATTTTCAATTTCCATATACTTATACGGGCTATAACAAATATGCAATATAGTTCTTGGTCAAAGAGCGCCATACGCTCTAACGGTACCCTTCTTTATTCAAATAATGATTTTGTTAAAAACTTACATAGATATACTTTTCGTTATATAATTAAATTATCAATATATTAGGAGTGTTAGTTATGACAGAAACAATTATGATTTTGTTATATATATGTTTCATAATGATTGCAGTTTTAAGCTTGATAAAAGAATTTCGAAAACCACAAAAAAACCAGTTCTTGATTTTAGTTGATTCTCTAATTTTGCTAGGAGCTTTATTCCTAGTAAGTAGTATTTTCATCTAAATTACATCACGAGAACTCCATTAAGGAGCAAAGCAGCCTAGCGCAAGCTGACTGCTTTTTTTATTAAATTAACTATTTTTTTTGAATTTCTCAATTCACAAAGTACTAACTTTATAAAATGAGTTCATACATATTTATTGAATACATTTTAAATTCTTAAAGCATCAAATAATTTAGGAGTTGATAAATATGTCAAGTCAACCGCTAGTTATAACCCTTCCTCCTATTTCAAAAACCAAAATTACATTCTATTCTTCTTCCGGCCAAGTAATTAACCACACTTTTTTAACAAATGAAACTTTAGAACCTATCATAACGTTTGCATATTGTCCTGTAGACTTTGAAAGACTTGAAACTAAAAGAATGCCCGTCCTTATAAAATAATTTTTCATTCTCATTTACGAATAATCTTTTTTACTTTACACATACTATCTGCAAGTCAGCTTCCCAGAGCCACTCTCTTTCAAATCGGAGCTCTTTACTCCGTTTCGTTTGGTGCATGGCAGATAACTTAGTCAATTACCTGCCTTTTTTACGTATAAGCATAAATTTTTTGTACAACAAGCAGTTAGCTAATTGCATTGTTGTGCTGAATGAATTTTTAATTTAGTTTTCTTTCCTGCATAATATTTCGATAGTTGTTTAAACTATAGTTGTAACTTTTTGTTACAACATATATCTGTATCCAGTGCAACTTCTAAAATTGTACAACTGAGCAGTTAGCTACATAGGCTAGCTGCTTTGTTGTGCAAAATGATTTTTTAACTTGTCACCATTTAATTAAACGAGCATATATATTATTAACATAGTTTTCTTTCACTAATAGGGTTTCCTTTTTAAAAGCACTTGTGTATAGTGTTCTTTTTTGTGCGAAAAACTTTTCTCAACAACTATCGTGTAGAATACCAACTTCATTTTTGGTAATATATAGAAAATCCCTATTATGCTTAGTTTTTATAAAAGGACCCACCCCCTCCAATGTGGGTTCTTTTAAATTTTTTCTACAAAATAACGTTTTTGTTTAAAATAATGCTCCCATTAATTTGGACACATTTTCCACTATTTTTACCAAAAAATTCATGATATGGTTAATTAGTCGAGTACGTCATTGCTTGACACTTACCCTTAGAAGCCCCGTAGAAAAACGGGGTTTCTTTTATTCAAATCACTATTTTATTGAATTTTCCAAATTATATTCCGCATATCATGCGCTAGGATGCTCCACGATATTATACAGTACTCCATCGTTTTTAAATCCCCCAATTGCATACCACCAATGATCAACTGTAACAACTTTAACTGTTTCTTTAATCCTTACCGTTTCACCATCCTCAAAAAAATGTGTTCTATATCCCATTTTCGCAAATCTTTTTTATCATAAAATTCAAACAATCAGTTTAATCTTTGAACAAGTTAGTGTATTAATGCTAAAGGTGAATTATTGAACTACCCCCACTTTCACTTCGTTTAGAAGTGAGGGATTCCTAAGTAAAGAG
>NZ_JBVVXV010000029.1:0-16704 GCF_055902415.1 Bacillus sp. SSR7
CAATTGGTAGAGCAACTGACTTGTAATCAGTAGGTTGGGGGTTCAAGTCCTCTAGCCGGCACCATGTAAGTTTCGGAGGGGTAGCGAAGTGGCTAAACGCGGCGGACTGTAAATCCGCTCCTTCGGGTTCGGCAGTTCGAATCTGCCCCCCTCCACCATTTACATAGGGGCATAGTTTAAAGGTAGAACTGAGGTCTCCAAAACCTCCAGTGTGGGTTCGATTCCTACTGCCCCTGCCAAATATATTTACACAACATGGCGGTTGTGGCGAAGTGGTTAACGCACCGGATTGTGGCTCCGGCATTCGTGGGTTCGATTCCCATCAGTCGCCCCATTTTTATTTTAAAAATTATAAATAATCTAATGGATACTTACATATAATTAAGTAAGAATTCGATGGGCTATAGCCAAGCGGTAAGGCAACGGACTTTGACTCCGTCATGCGCTGGTTCGAATCCAGCTAGCCCAGCCATTTTTGCGGAAGTAGTTCAGTGGTAGAATACAACCTTGCCAAGGTTGGGGTCGCGGGTTCGAATCCCGTCTTCCGCTCCAGTAAAATTTTATATGGCGGCATAGCCAAGTGGTAAGGCAGAGGTCTGCAAAACCTTTATCACCGGTTCAAATCCGGTTGCCGCCTTTTCTTTTGTGCCGATGTGGCGGAATTGGCAGACGCGCACGACTCAAAATCGTGTTCCTTCGGGAGTGTCGGTTCGACCCCGACCATCGGTATCACGAACGGCGTAATAAAAAACTCTACACTAATTGTGTAGAGTTTTTTTGTGATTTCGCTCGATCAAAGCACATACTATACAGTTGGAGTAAACTGTGAAACACTAACAGGATAAAAACTAACATTCGTTTTTATCCCTTTATAGAGAATTTCTCCAACCTGATGACATGAAGTTAAATCCGACACCACCAGTAGATATTAGTACATTATCAACGGTTAAGTTTGTAATTTCTAAAAACTTCTTTTCAAACTCTTCTCTGTTGTACTTGTACATAGTTGAGTGGCACGCCCACATGTGCGTTGAAGTACTCAACCAGTCCCCTAATTCCTTTAATTCAGGAAACGACTCAAATTGAATTGGTTCATCTAATTTCATGAATCTCACTTGATAGATAGTTGGATTTAGCTTTTCTCCTATTTTAATTATAAAGCAATAGAAAGTAATGAAGGGAATATTATGGAAATTGGTATCGGCGATGTAAAAAAACTAACAGAAATGTTAAGGTTTTTTGCTAAATTATGTTATGTGATTCTAAAATTCGTGATAAATGTAGGAATTCATGTATAATATAACTTGTCGAAAGAACAAAATGATAGTGATTTATATTATGTCTGTAATATGAATCAAAAATGAACTTTTTATATTTCTTTTAAAAATGTGTTGAACACACATTATATTTCATATTAATATTTTTATGTAGATTTAAAACGGGAAAGAGAGTGGAAAGTATGGGTCGTAAATGGAATAATATTAAAGATAAAAAAGCATCAAAAGATGCAAATACAAGCCGCATATACGCGAAATTTGGACGTGAAATTTATGTGGCGGCAAAACAAGGCGAGCCAGATCCAGAATCAAACCAAGCGCTTAGAGTTGTATTAGAACGTGCGAAAACATATAACGTACCAAGAACAATTATTGATCGTGCAGTTGAAAAAGCAAAAGGTGGTTCAGAAGAAAATTATGACGAGCTTCGTTATGAAGGATTCGGACCAAATGGAGCTATGGTAATTGTAGATACACTTACAAACAACGTAAACCGTACTGCTGCAGATGTACGAGCTGCATTTAGCAAAAACAGTGGTAACATGGGTGTAAACGGTTCTGTAGCTTACATGTTTGATGCAACAGCTGTTATCGGTCTTGAAGGGAAAACATCAGATGAAGTTCTTGAGATTTTAATGGAAGCAGATGTGGATGCACGTGACATTCTTGAAGAAGAAGATGCTGTTATCGTGTATGCTGAACCAGATCAATTCCACGCAGTACAATCTGCTCTTAAAGATGCGGGTGTTGAAGAATTTACAGTTGCCGAATTAACAATGCTTGCACAAAACGATGTAACACTTCCTGAAGATGCACAAGCACAATTTGAAAAAATGGTTGATGCATTAGAAGATTTAGAAGATGTACAACAAGTTTATCACAACGTAGACTTAGGAGAATAATACGATAAAAGCCCCTGTTCGTTTAACGAATAGGGGCTTTTTTAATAAAGGTATTTTATTGTAAACAGGGAATATGCTTATAGGGATTTATGAAATATTCATTATTGCTAGGAGGCTTAACATGGAACATAAAACACCAAAACATATAGTTGCTGTAGCAGGCTATTTAACAAATGAAAAAGATGAAGTGTTATTAGCAAAGGTACACTGGCGAGCTGATACGTGGGAGTTACCAGGAGGACAGGTAGAAGAAGGGGAAGCACTCGATCAAGCTGTTTGTAGGGAAATAAAAGAGGAAACAGGATTAACGGTGAAGCCTACCGGTATTACAGGAGTTTATTATAATGCTTCCATGAACATTTTAGCTGTCGTTTTTAAAGTAGCATATGTAAGCGGTGAAATAAAAATTCAACATGAAGAAATACAAGAGGCTAAATTTGTTGCTTTAAATGAAGAGAACATAGATGAGTATATAACGCGTCCTCATATGAAATCCAGAACGATTGATGCGATGAGCGCAACACATTGTATTCCGTACGAAACGTGGGAAGTGCAGCCATATAATTTAATAGGTAGATTGTAAAGAAAAGAGTAGCTGGTTTGAGATACAATCAAATCACTACTCTTTTTTGTATACTGTTTAAGAAAAAGGTCAAAATAATAATAGTGCTAGTATTGATTTTGGGAACGTTCGTTCTATATAATGTATGATATATTGTATACATTTAGATTACTAGATACTTACAAGTATATATATTTGTAGATGATATAATGAAAATAGGATGTTTTAATAGGGAAGTATAGGCTTAAGGTATACTCTATTATTGGTTTAGCATAATCTATATTCAATATTTCAGATGAATAGTAGATAAAAAAAGACTATGATACAATACTTTTTTACCCCGCTATTTGCCTGGCAGCTCGATTAGTGAGGGCTGATATTCAGTGGGGGATGAACAAAAACCCTACTGATTAAAGTTTCACTTTATACCTTACAATGATGTAAGGTACGTGTAAGAGAAATCGATGGGATATTTTTTTACAACAAGGTATTCTTAAAGTAAGAGTTATATGCTGTGTGGAAAAGAGGTGTTTAAGATGAAAGAACGAGTATTATCTAGGGTGAACTATCATCAAAAAGTTGCATTAAATCCAATGACTAAGTTTTTTTATAAAGCCATTATTTTATTATTATTGTTAAGTTTTACGTTATTATTCATTGGAAATGTAATGATCGAGCAAAGTGATATTAGTAAATTACATGTACCGGCTAAGTTAGAGGTGCCAGAATCATTAACACATGCATTTATTGCGACAGAAGATAAAAGGTTTTATCATCATAACGGTTTAGATTATATAGCGATTATTAGGGCGTCTGTTGAGAATATAAAAGCTGGTGGTGTTGTGCAAGGTGGTAGCACAATTACACAACAGTTATCAAAAAATGCTTTTTTAACGAATGAACGTACATTTTCTCGTAAGTGGAAAGAAATTTTTTATACGAAAAAAATTGAACGTACATTTACAAAGGATGAAATTTTAAAATTATATGTAAGTAATATTTATTACGGAGAAGGAGCATGGGGAATTGAAAAAGCAGCAAACCTATACTTCGGTAAAAAGGTAAGCCAATTAACGTTGGCTGAAAGTGCAATGATGGCTGCTGTAGTAAAGGCACCTGCTTATTACTCACCTGCACAAAATTATGATAAGGCCGTAGAGAGACGAAATGTCGTTTTGAGATTGATGGAGAAAGAAGGCTATATCAATCATGATGAGTATGTGCAAGCAGTTAGTGAGAAATTAGTCATTCGTCATGATATAAAAACAGAGCAGTCGATGTTAAATAATGCGCGTGAAAAAGCAGTAAGCTAAAGGAAGTTCCTACATAGGAGCTTCTTTTTTTTGAATAAATTGTGACAAATTGTGACACAATATCGTCACAATTATTGTGTTTTTGTAATTTATGTGAGCGTGTTCATTGCGTGACGTATATAAGTGTTGATATTATGTGTATTGTGTACAATGCTGTATACAGAATATGAAATTAAAGAGGAATGTATATGAAATCATCGAACAAACTCATGGCTCTCGGTATAGTTTTTTCCATTGCAGTATTGATTGTGATCGGAACGATTGCGTATAGCATCATAAATGACAAAAAAGATAAAGGGAATGAGATGTTTGCTTATTCCACACAACAATCTTTAGGGAAAGATGATGCTCCGGTTAAGGTAGTTGAATTTGGAGACTTCAAATGTCCTGCTTGTCGTACTTGGGATGTAACAGTATTGCCACGATTAAAAGAAGAGTATATCGACAAAGGTAAAGTGCAGTTATACTTTATTAATTTCCCATTTATCGGAAAAGACTCTGATTTAGGTGCAGCAGCTGGTGAAGCAATTTATAAACAAGATAAAGATTCATTCTGGACTTTCTATGATGAGATTTATCAAAGTCAAAAGAAAGACACGGAAGAATGGATTACAGAAGAATTACTTCTTAACATTGTGAAGGAGAAGCTTCCAAAAGTTGATGTAGCACAATTTAAGAAGGATTTACACAGTAAAGAAATAAAAGAAAAAGTACGTAAAGATTCAGATCGTGCTCAAAAATTAAAAGTTCAAGGTGCTCCTTCAGTATATGTAAACGGAAATCTTGCAAACCCTGATTTCGATAGTATGAAGAAGGCAATTGATAAAGAATTGAAAAAGTGATGAGGACTCTCATCACTTTTTCGACTTTTTTCGATAAAATTCTTGCTTCCGCTTTTTTTACATGCTATACTACTTTACATAAGTTATTCTAATATCTTATATGTATTTCATATTTGCGGGTGTAGTTTAGTGGTAAAACAAGAGCCTTCCAAGCTCTGGTCGAGAGTTCGATTCTCTTCACCCGCTCCAAATTTTATTAAATGTTTTTCTATAAATTGTGATCAACGCAGTGTTTCGTTTCCGAGATAAACGAGGCATTGCGTTTTTTAATGTTTGGAAAACATCATTTTATGCGAAAATAGAAGTAAAGAATAATATTCCAAAAGTGAATTGCTAACCAATCGATCGTTACATAAGGGATGGATTCATCTGAGGAGGCGATTAGGAATGGATTTTGAACAATTAAAGCAAGATGTAATTGCGTATAGTAAAACAATTGGTATAGATAAAATAGGCTTTGCTAGTGCGTCACCATTTGAGGAATTAAAGCAGCGCTTAATCCAGCAGCAACAATTAAATTATCAATCTGGATTTGAAGAGCCTGATATAGAAAAGAGAACGAACCCACAGCTTTTATTACCTGGTGCAAAATCAATTATTGCGATTGCATTAGCGTATCCTTCAAAATTAAAAAATGCACCATTAAGTAAGCGCGGAGAACGCCGTGGGATTTTTTGTCGGGCCTCTTGGGGACAAGATTATCATCTAGTTTTACGAGATCGTTTGCAAAAATTAGAAGCATATTTAATCGAAAAACTTCCCGATATAGAAGTTAAGTCAATGGTTGATACGGGTGAATTAAGTGATCGAGCTGTTTCAGAGCGTGCTGGTATTGGATGGAGCGGTAAGAACTGCTCTATTATTACACCTGAATTTGGTTCGTATGTATATTTAGGAGAAATGATTACAAACGTTCCCTTCCCACCAGATCAGCCGATAGAAGATCAATGCGGGAGCTGTACAAAGTGTATTGATATTTGTCCTACAGGTGCTTTAATACAAGGAGGACAATTAGATTCGAAGAAGTGTATAGCATTTTTAACACAGACGAAAGGATTCCTACCGGAAGAGTATCGCGACAAAATAGGAAATCGTATTTATGGATGTGATACATGTCAAACTGTTTGTCCGAAAAATAAAGGAATGGATTTTCATAATCATCCTGAGATGGAACCAGATCCTGAGTTAGTTAAGCCGTTATTAACACCACTTTTAACAATTAGCAATCGTGATTTTAAAGAGAAATATGGAATTATGTCTGGTTCATGGAGAGGTAAAAAACCGTTGCAACGAAATGCAATTTTGGCACTTGCGCATTTTAAAGAGGCATCAGCAATTCCTGATTTAATTGGTGTTATGAAAGATGATCCAAGACCAGTACTTCGCGGAACAGCAGCGTGGGCGCTTGGGAAAATTGGTGGAGACGGCGTGGGCGAAGCTATTGAAAAAGCGATGCAACGTGAGAAAGACGAAGAGGTTCTTCATGAAATGAATCGCGGACTTGAATTGTTAGCGCAGAAAAAAGAGTAGATAATATCTCCCTTTTTCATATTGTAATATGGGAGGGAGACGAAATGGTTGTAAAAATAAATATTGAAAAGCAAGTCCAACACTTTTTAGCATATATAACAGAGAAACGAACAAATGTAGATGGTATTGCTGAAGATTTATTACAAATAGCAAAGAGAAAGAAACAATTATTCCAAAAGCGTAATGCAGAGATAGTGAAAGCAACTGCGGACGTTTCTTTTATGAGGCAATTAAATAATAGCAATCATCAAGAAATTGATTATCAAATACATTTTAAATATTTAATTAAGCATAAAGAATTATTTTATATTGAAGAGGAACAATTAAAACGAAGAGTTTGTTTAAATAATAGCCGGATAATAGGTGATTATGCTATTGAAGTGCCAGAAGTAGTTAGAATGAGTGAGCCATTAGAAAGGGAAGTTACAAAAGAGAAGTACGGTTCTTATCAGTACAACCGTTTAGAGGCAGTTAAATATGCAGAGCGTTGGTGGGATGATCGAAACCCTGCATATCGTAATTTCCCTGATAATTGTACGAATTTTATTTCTCAATGTCTTCATACTGGAGAAGTACCAATGAATGGATATCCTAATATTCGCAAAGGATGGTGGCAAAGGGAGAATCAGTGGAGTTGGAGCTGGGCTGTTGCACACTCTTTTTATTGGTATTTGTCAGGTGCTACATCAGGACTTCGAGCTGAAGCTGTAGAAAGGCCAGAGAACCTTATTCTTGGTGATGTCATCGCTTATGATTTCGAGGATGATGGTAGGTGGAATCATACGACGATTGTAGTAGCAAAAGACGCAGATGGTATGCCGCTTGTAAATGCACATTCAGCGAATAGCCGTCGGCGTTATTGGAACTATGAAGATTCTAGTAAATATACACCACAAATGAAATATAAATTCTTTCATATTATTAATGGGTAGAGATTTTTCGCTCAAGTGGTATAATACGTAGTAGACAAAAAACAGAGGTGAATATCGCGTGGGAGTACATGTTGTTTTATATCAACCAGAAATTCCAGCAAATACAGGAAATATTGCTCGTACTTGTGCAGCAACTGGAACAGAATTACATTTGATTAGACCGCTTGGATTTTCAACGGATGATAAAATGTTAAAGCGTGCAGGATTAGATTATTGGCAGCACGTGAAAATTACGTATTATGATTCAATTGAAGAGTTTTATGAGAAAAATAAAGACGGTGAGTTCTTCTATTTAACAAAGTATGGCGAGAAAGCTCATACATCGTTTGATTATAGTAAACGTGAGAAGGATTACTACTTTGTATTTGGAAGAGAAACGAACGGCTTACCAGCTAATGTAATCGAAGAAAATTTCGATCATTGTTTACGTATTCCAATGACTGATAAAGTGCGTTCATTAAATTTATCAAATACAGCAGCTATTTTAATTTATGAAGCGTTCCGTCAACAAAATTATCCAGGATTAGATTTAGAAATTGTTTATTAAAAGTCGCCATATGGCGGCTTTTTTTCTAAAAATAAAAATAAATATGGAATCATACATTTAAAAAAGGGTACATAGTCATATAGAATGGTGATATATGAATAAAAATAGATCAGACAGGTTGAGATAAATATGAAGGAACAATATCGTAATCAAAATACCTTTTTAAGTATGATAGATATGGATTTAATAAGAAGAGGATTATTACATGCTATTCAAGATTTAGTATTTATTGTGAAAGTTATGGATGATGAAAGCTTTACATATATTTATGTAAATAAGATAGGTATGGATTATGCAAAGCTAAGCGAAGAATGTTATGGAAAAACGTTTTCTGAAGTATTGCCGAAAGATACGGCGGAAATATTGCAAGTGCAATATGCAAAAGTAGCGAGCGAAGCAAAAGCACATACCTTTTGTGATGTAGTTAGTTTACCAACTGGTAATTTACATTATGAATCTTCACTTAATCCTGTATTTGATGAAGAAGGAGTATGTCAGTTTATTATTTGTATTACGAGGGATATTACAGCTCAAATTGAGGAGAAGATTGAAATAGAGGAAAAACAAATGTTATTTAAGTCATTACTAGAATATAATAATGACTCCATTATATCTATAGATTCTATAGGTAGAATTACATACGCGAATCCAGCAACGTATGAAATATTTGGATATCGATATGAAGAATTAAATAATAAATTTATCTTTGAATTTATTAATAAAGAATATGAAAAAGATTTTCAAATTATATTTAAAGGATCCATGCAAGGAAAAGCAAAGCAAATTGTTTCAAAGAAATATGTTCATAAAGAAGGGTACGAGCTCTATATTTCCCTGAGAACTATTCCGATTATTGTGAACGGTGAAATTGTTGGGGTTTATATTGTTACGAGGGATGTTACAAGGCATGTATTAAACGAGATGAGAACGGAATATTTAGCTTATTATGACCAGTTAACAGGATTAATGAATAGAATTTCATGTGCAAATAAGTTAAATGATTTTTTAAATGAGAAGATAGATTTTGCGTTTATCTTTATAGATTTAGATGAATTTCACCTTATTAATGATACTTTTGGTCATAAAGAAGGAGATAAAGTATTACAAAAAGTTACAGAATGTTTAAGCAGTCTCCAAATATACGGTATGCACTTATTTAGAGAACACGATGATCAATTTGTTATGTTAATAGAAAATATAACGAAAGAACGTGTAGAGGGAGTTGCAAAAAGCATACAAAAAAAGATTAGTGAACATTTTGTAATCGAAGAAGAGGACGTGTATTTAAGTGCGTCAATCGGAATTGTAATGGCTCCAACAGATGGAGAAGATGAAAAAATATTATTCCAAAGAGTTGATGCCGCTTTGGAAAAAGCAAAAGAAAAAGGAAAAGGGCATTATCATTTTTATTGCAGTGGATTAGATTGTGAGCGTGAACAAAGATTTATAATAGAAAACCAATTACATCGTGCTATAGAAAAAAATGAATTCTACTTACATTATCAGCCGCAAATTAATATTGAAACGAAAAAAATAGCTAGTATGGAGGCTTTAATAAGGTGGGAGAATAAAGAATTAGGATTTGTCCCTCCCAATCACTTTATTCCGCTAGCAGAAAGAACAGGATTTATTATTAAGCTTGATGAATGGGTAGTAAATGAAGTGTGTCGGCAAATACGCGAATGGTTAAATAAAGGATATGAAGTTGTCCCGATTGCAGTTAATATTTCAGCCAGGCATTTTCGCTCTATTACATTAATAGAGATGATTACACGAGCTTTACATAAGTACAATGTACCAGCCCATTTATTAGCGATAGAGGTTACAGAAGGAGCACTTATACATAAAGATATATCGAAAAGAGTATTGCTACAATTAAAAGAACAAAATTTAAAGATTCATTTAGATGATTTTGGTACAGGATATTCATCTTTAAGTTATTTAAAAACGTATCCAATTGATACTTTGAAAATTGATCGTTCTTTTATGGAAGGTATATACGTAGATGAACGTGATACGAATATTACGGCTGCGATTATTCATTTAGCCCATACTTTGGGATTGAATGTAATTGCAGAAGGAGTAGAAAAAGCGGAACAAATACAATTTTTGAAGGAAAAGAATGTGAAGTTTGTACAAGGCTATTATTATAGCCGACCTTTATCAAAATATGATGTAGAAAATGTGTATTATAAATAATCGATAAAAAAAAGTGATGTGCTAAGAAGCACATCACTTTTTTTGTGTACCAGGTTTATCATTGTAACCAGATGTAAAAATAGCTGTAAGGAATGTGAGTGATACACCTAAAATTAATAATAATTTCATACTAATATTCCTCCTATTTTTTCAGTTTACGAATCTGAAGTGTATGTAAGGTTCTTGGAAGAAAAGAATTTATTTAAAATGAATAGCGGTGTAAAAACTTTAATACCTATATTATACAGAATTTTCTTTGAATTTTGGAGAGAATTTTATAGCACTACTGTATATTTCATTTTGATTTAAAGAATGTTTGAGGACATCCTAGCATACCTTTTATAATAATCCGATTGAACAAGGAGATGGGGGAGGAGCTATAATGGATATTCTAAAAAAAATTGAACAGCATCGAGAAGCAGAAGAACGCTTACAATGGGAAGGTACGTTTGCGGAGTATTTGGAGCTTGTGAAGGAAAGACCATGGGTGGCTCAAACAGCACACTCTCGCATTTACAATATGATAAAAGATGCTGGAATTGAAGAAGTAGATGGTAGAAGAAAGTATAACTTCTTTAGTAATCAGCTATTTGGGTTAGAGGATGCTTTAGAACGTCTTGTAGAGGAGTATTTTCATCCGTCTGCAAAACGATTAGATGTTAGAAAACGTATTTTATTATTAATGGGTCCTGTTAGCGGAGGGAAATCAACATTAGTTACGATGTTGAAACGAGGATTAGAAACATATTCAAGAACAGATCGAGGAGCAATTTTTGCCATTAAAGGATGCCCAATGCACGAGGATCCACTTCATTTAATTCCGCACCATTTACGTGAGGATTTCTTTGATGAGTATGGAGTTAGAATTGAAGGGAATTTATCACCACTCAACGTTATGCGTCTAGAACAAGAATATGGTTCAAGAATTGAGGATGTAGTTGTAGAGCGTATTTTCTTCTCGGAAGATCGCCGTACAGGGATTGGTACATTTAGCCCGTCTGATCCTAAATCACAAGATATTGCCGATTTAACAGGCAGCCTGGACTTTTCCACAATCGCAGAATATGGTTCAGAATCAGATCCACGAGCGTATCGCTTCGATGGAGAATTAAATAAGGCAAACCGTGGAATGATGGAGTTCCAAGAGATGTTAAAATGCGACGAGAAGTTCTTATGGCATTTATTATCGCTTACGCAAGAAGGGAATTTCAAAGCGGGAAGATTTGCGCTTATTTCAGCAGATGAATTAATTGTAGCGCATACGAATGAAACGGAGTATCGCTCTTTCATAGCAAATAAGAAAAATGAAGCATTACATTCACGTATTATCGTAATGCCGGTTCCATATAATTTAAGGGTTAGTGAAGAAGAACATATTTATGAAAAAATGATTCGTGAAAGTGATGTGTCCAATGTTCACATTGCACCACACACACTTCGAGTTGCAGCAATGTTTACGATTTTAACTCGTTTAAAAGATCCGAAGCGTCCAGATATTGATTTAATTAAAAAGATGCGTTTGTATGATGGAGAAACAGTAGAAGGTTATAATGCGATTGACGTAGAGGAGCTGCAACGCGAATATCAAGATGAAGGTATGAAAGGTATTGACCCTCGTTACGTTATTAATCGAATTTCTTCTACAATTATTCGAAAAGAGGTACCATCTATTAATGCATTAGATGTACTTCGCTCTTTAAAAGATGGATTAGATCAGCATCCATCGATCAGTAATGAAGACCGAGAGCGTTATATGAATTTCATCTCATTAGCGAGAAAAGAATATGATGAGATTGCGAAGAAAGAAGTACAAAAAGCATTCGTGTATTCATATGAAGAATCAGCGAAGACACTTATGGATAATTACTTAGATAACGTTGAGGCCTACTGCAATAAGTCAAAATTACGTGATCCGTTAACAGGGGAAGAAATGAGCCCAGATGAAAAATTAATGCGCTCGATTGAGGAGCAAATTGGAATCTCAGAAAATGCTAAAAAAGCATTCCGAGAAGAAATATTAATTCGCATCTCTGCTTATGCACGTAAAGGAAAACGCTTCGATTATAATTCGCACGAACGTCTTCGTGAAGCGATTCAGAAGAAGCTATTTGCTGATTTAAAAGATATAGTGAAAATTACAACATCAACGAAAACACCGGATGAAAATCAGCTTAAGAAAATCAATGATGTTGTTGCACGCTTAATTGATGAGCATGGCTATAATTCTTCTTCAGCAAATGAATTATTACGCTATGTAGGTAGCCTGCTAAACCGATAGTTTGATAATAAAACGCTGTCTCTTGTATTTTGCGGGACAGCGTTTTATTATCCGTTCATATGTGTAAAGTGTCATACCTTGTCCAAATGTAATAAATTAAGATGCAATTTCATGAATTTATTGTCAATTATTTTTACAATATGCATATGATAGAGTAACCAACCATTCATACGAAAAAAGCCAACACAATACAATATGTTGCAAAGTGTAAATGTGTGCAACTATGCATTGTGTTTCTTTCTTATCAACGGCTGAATGTTTCTTTCTAGTATGTGAGTGGCAAAATTTTGTTTAGGATGCTCGGAGTATTATATGAAAAACGTTATATATGTTTATGGGATGATTTTTGATGGGCAGTTACCTTTCATTCTAGCTTGCACAGTATAAAACAAACTTTCTAGCTTGCTGTTCATATAGGAAGACAATTACAGTAAGGAGGGAAAGAAATGGGTGAAGAAAACCAACCAAATTATACGATCTCACAGGAAAACTGGTCCCTCCATCGCAAAGGATATGACGACCAACAACGCCATCAAGAGAAAGTACAAGAGGCAATTAAGAATAATTTACCCGATCTTGTAACAGAAGAAAGCATTGTTATGTCTAATGGTAAGGATGTTGTAAAAATACCGATTCGTTCTTTAGATGAATATAAGATTAGGTACAATTATGATAAAAACAAACACGTTGGGCAAGGAAATGGTGACAGCAAAGTTGGTGATGTCGTTGCGAGAGATGGATCAGGTGGTCAAAAGCAAAAAGGACCAGGAAAAGGGCAAGGAGCAGGGGATGCGGCTGGAGAAGATTATTATGAAGCTGAAGTCTCTATTTTAGAATTAGAGCAAGCATTTTTCAAAGAATTAGAATTACCTAATTTAAAGAGAAAAGAAATGGATGAAAACCGGATTGAACATGTTGAATTTAATGATATTAGAAAAACAGGATTATGGGGCAACATCGATAAGAAAAGAACGATGATATCCGCATATAAACGAAATGCGATGCGTGGTAAAGCATCTTTCCATCCGATTCACCAAGAAGACTTAAAATTCCGCACTTGGAATGAAGTATTAAAGCCAGATTCAAAAGCTGTTGTATTAGCGATGATGGATACGAGTGGATCGATGGGAATATGGGAGAAATATATGGCGCGTAGCTTCTTTTTCTGGATGACGAGATTTCTACGCACAAAGTATGAAACAGTAGATATTGAATTTATTGCCCATCATACGGAGGCAAAAGTAGTTCCAGAGGAAGAGTTTTTCTCAAAAGGAGAAAGTGGCGGAACAATTTGTTCTTCTGTATACAAAAAAGCACTTGAGCTAATCGATAATAAATATTCACCAGACCGCTATAATATTTATCCATTCCATTTTTCAGACGGTGATAATTTAACATCAGATAATGCTAGATGTGTAAAGCTTGTGGAAGAATTAATGAAGAAATGTAACATGTTTGGATATGGGGAGGTGAATCAGTACAACCGCCATAGTACACTTATGTCAGCCTATAAAAATATTAAAGATGAGAATTTCAGATATTATATTTTAAAGCAAAAAGCAGACGTATTTCATGCGATGAAAAGCTTTTTTAGAGAAGAATCAGGTGAGAAAATGGCATAACCTCTTTTAAAGAGGTTCTTTTTTTGTAAACTTTTTATTTTCTCAGTTGACAATGATAATGAAAATCATTATCATTTATTCGAGAAATGATTACATTTCGAATTATATATTTCGGAGGAGATATAAAGTTGAAAAGAAATAAAAGAAAACGTATAAATGCAATGATTATAGCGGCGGCGTTATCACTTCCATTTGCTGTTTATTCAACACCTGCTTTAGCGGCAGTAGCAATTGAGGCGAATAAAACTGGACAAGGTTTAGAAGATGGTACATATGACGCTGTTATTAAAGCGTATAAAGATAAAACGAATGAAGAGTCTATGGCAGCTGTTTATATAAAGGATCCGAAATTAACAATTGAGAATGAAAAGAGAATTGTAACAGCAACGTTAAGTGATAGTGATTTCTTTCAATACTTGAAAACAGAGGATATTCATACTCCAGGTGTGTTTCATGATGTGAAAGTAATATCAGAAGATAAAAAGAAAAATGGGACGAAAGTAATTCAGTTTGAAGTAGGGGAATTAGGAAAAAGGTATAATATGCAAATGCATATTTATATTCCGACAATGGCTTATGACAATAAGTATCAAGTACAGTTTGAAGTAAACACATTAAATTTAGAAAATAATGTTCCAGAAGAACAAAAGGAAAATAAAGAAGAGCAAAAAGAAGAAGCAAAAAATATAGTAGTGGATGAAAAGTTACAACAATACATTAATAAAAATGTTTTAGGTCGAAAGGATATAAATGCACCAATAACGAAAGTTGATGCATTACAAATTAAAGAAATAAAGGTATATAGAGGGAAAGAGATTGGTGATTTAGCCGGTTTAGAGCATATGGTAAATTTGACTAGCTTCATATTGCATGAATCTGAAGTAAGTGATTTATCGCCAATTACTGGGCTGAATAAAATTCAAACTCTTTCTTTAAGGGATAATAAAATTATCGATTTGAAGCCATTAAGTAATTTGAAAAAAGTTAGAGTATTAGATTTAGTCGGTAATAAAATTGAAAATATTAAGCCGCTATTTACAATGCCGTCTCTAGGTAAGTTGTATTTAGCTAATAATAATATTAGTGATGTAACAGGAATTGAACAGTTAAATAAAGTAAAGGAATTATGGATTGGAAATAATAATATTAATACTCTCGAATCTATTAGTAAAATGGAGAGTCTTACTCAGCTTAATGTGAGAGACGCAGAAATTAAAGATATTACACCACTAGCTAAAATGAAAAACTTACAATCACTTGATTTAGAGGAAAATTATATTTCTGATGTATCACCACTTAGTGAACTAACTAATTTATACGAACTTAATTTAAATACAAATGAAATTTCTGATATAAGACCTATTCAAGAGTTTGCAAAGCGTTTTGTAGTTAAAGTCCATAGACAAAAAATCTTCTTAGATAAAGGAGTAGTAAATGAGAATATTAAGATTCCTGTATACAACTTGAATGGGGAACCTCTTCAAAATATTAAATGGGTAAGTGAAGGAGGAACATATGATAATGGTTTTGTAAAATGGAATAGCCCTGGAGAGAAGGTATACGAGTTCAATTTAGAAACAGGTTCTTCAGAGCATAAATTACGTTTTAATGGAACTATTATTCAAACAATAGTTCCAACACAAGCAGATTTAAGTGTTATTCCGGATAAAAAACTAAGAGAGCATATTAATAAAGATAGTTTAGGTAGAACGGATTTGAATACACCTATTACGAAAGAAGATTTATTGAAGGTTAAAACATTAAAGGTAACTGATGGGCAGAATAATGGAATAACAGATTTATCTGGATTAGAGTATATGACAAATTTAGAAGATTTGACATTAGAAAAGTTTGAGTTGAAAAATATAGATTTTATCTCGGAATTAAAAAGCTTGAAGTCCGTTAATTTAGCAAATAATAAAATAGAAAATTTAGAGCCATTAGCTAAGTTAGGAAAGATTGAGGAATTAAATATAAGCAATAATAATATCCAAAATATAAAACCATTATTTACATTAAATTCACTGAAAAAGTTAAATGTTTCAGCTAATAAAATTAATAATGAATCTCTGCAAGGAATTCAGCAACTGAAGAACTTAGATTTATTAATAGTGAATAATAATGATATTAGTAATTTAGATGAAATTACTAATATCCCTAAGTTATTCGAACTGGAGATTCAAGGGAATA
The DNA here is from genome assembly GCF_055902415.1 of Bacillus sp. SSR7. Lineage (NCBI taxonomy): Bacteria > Bacillati > Bacillota > Bacilli > Caryophanales > Bacillaceae > Bacillus > Bacillus sp. SSR7. Next base: position 16,195 of record NZ_JBVVXV010000029.1, read on the forward strand.
AAATAGTAGATGTAACTCCGTTAACTAAAGCTAAAGAATTAAGGTTTTTAGATTTATCAGACAACGTAATTAAGGATATAACGATTTTTAGTTCCATCAAAGAGTTATATAAATTAAAGCTAGCAGGAAATGAAATTCGTGATATAAAACCAATTATTCAATTATCACAGTTTATTACAATTGATATTAGAAGACAAAGAATTGTGCTAGAAGATGCTCAAGTAAATCAAGCGATAAAAATTGCTGTTTCTGATGTGGAAGACAATCCTCTCGAGGATATTGCACTGAAGAGCGAAGGCGGAATATTTAATGATGAAGATGGTACGATTGTATGGAGTACTTCTGGAGAAAAAAGATATGAGTTTCATTTTGATGCATGGGATTATTATGAACTTGGCATATGGTTCAGCGGAGAAGTGATTCAAAATATTGTAGAAAAAATTGAGTTGCCAGAAAAAGAAGAAAGTAAACCAGAGGCAGAAGTAGAGAAGCTGGAAGAAGAAAGTAAAC
>NZ_JBVVXV010000030.1:0-15702 GCF_055902415.1 Bacillus sp. SSR7
TCCTTATGTTAACATTTTCATCTTTCAATGTCAACTAAGTTTTTCATTTCGTTTGCTGCTTTCGACGTTATTGTCATCGGCGACTTGTTCTATATTACACCTCTAATCTCTAACCGTCAACATGTTTTTCTAAAAAAATATAAAAAGGCTTATTCCTTTTAAAATAAGCCCTTTTATCATATATCATTCTATTCATTTATTATTTTTCTATAATTGGTAACGAGACGATAAACTGAATAATACCATCCTCATATTCAGCCCGAATACTACCACCTTGTAATTCAACAATACTTTTTGCAATCGCTAATCCAAGACCCGATCCTTCTGTTACTCTACTTCTAGATTGATCTTTCTTATAAAAGCGTTCAAACAAACTCGCTAACTCTTCTCTCGTAAACTCTTCACTATGATTCGCAATTACAATTTGTATATCCCGGCGCTGCCTTTGAAGGGAAACTTTTATCTGCCCATCATCTTTACTATACTTAATCGCGTTCATTAATAAATTATCAAATACACGAACCATCTTTTCCGAATCAATCGCTGCATAGGCACGTTCCTCAGGAAACTTCTTAACAAACGTAAGTCCATGCTCCTCCGCATGTGGTACTAACTCTTCTATTAATTGCTCTAATAACTCATTTATACATACTTCTTGTTTTTCTAATATAACTTGTTCATTCGTTAACTTCGTATACTCAAATAAATCTTCTATTAAATTCTTTAACTGCTCCGACTTCGCAAAAGCAATTCTCGTATACTCATCATGTTGTTCTTTATTTTCATATTTAGAATCTCGAAGCAATCGTAAGTAACCCATAATAGAAGTCAGTGGTGTACGTAAATCGTGAGATACATTCGTAATAAGCTCGTTCTTTTGCTTCTCTAATTTACGTTCCTTTTCTATATTATTCATAAGCTCTTCCGCCATATTATTAATATTCTCGGTTAAAGACGCAATCTCATCTTCACCTTTCTTCTCAATACGGTACGCCAAGTTGCCTTTTTCTATTTCCTTTACACCTTCTGCCATCGCTTCAATTTGTTTCATCTTTCTCTTTGTTATATAGAAGAAAGAGAAGATGAACACGAGTACACCAATTAAAAATGGGAATGGTCCTTCTTGCGTATCATACATTACTACACCATCCGGAATTCCACTAACGAACATGTATAAATTCTTATCTTCTATTGTAATAGGTGAAAAAGCTATAAATTCTTTTCTCGTATTTTCAAATATATCTTGACCATTTGAATAGTTGATCGCAAATGATGCCGCATTACGAATTGTATTATGCAAATCGATTTGCTCTTCTTGTGCCTGCTTCGTTTTATATAAAACTTTACCACTCTCATCAGTAACCAATATTTTTAAAGCTCTATTTCCTCGCTCTAAATTTTGATTCTCCGTTTCAATCATATTGGATATAGCTTCTAATTTATTTTCATGAACCGAACTATTTGCTGCTCTTTGAGCTTGGTAATTAATTTGTTGCATACCAGACCGATAATCAACAGTCGCTTGACGATTTGCATTCTCAAAAAACGGTGCAGCTCCCTTTGCAAAAAAAACTCCTAATAACGCACAAGCAGCGAAAGTAGTAATCAGTTGAATTCTGATACTCTTTCGTACGCTCTTTACTAATTTCTCAATTAATTGTCTTATTTTCCTTATATAAGTAAACGGATTAAATATCTTTTTCAATCTTATACCCCACTCCCCATACTGTTTTTATATATCTAGGCTTCCTTGGATTCTCCTCAATCTTTTCACGTACTTTTCGAATATGAACCATTACCGTGTTATCCGACTGGAAAGACCTTTCGTTCCAAACCTTTTCATAAATCTGCTCTGCACTAAAGACCATACCTGGATTACGGGCTAGTAATTCTAGAATTGAAAATTCCCTCGGGGTCAACTTCACTTCTTCTCCCTCTACAATAACTTTATGGGTTGAGATGTTTATTTTCATCTCTCCAATTTCTAGCTCGTCCTCGTTTTGTATAGCGAAACCATTCATTTTCATATAACGACGTAACTGAGATTTAATTCTTGCGATTAACTCTAACGGATTAAATGGTTTCGTCACGTAATCATCCGCACCTGTTGTTAACCCTAAAATCTTATCCATATCTTGCGTTTTCGCGGAAAGCATAATAATTGGCATTTCCTTTTCTTCCCTTACTTTCATACACATATGGATACCGTCTACTTTCGGCATCATAATATCTAATACGACTAGATGTACTTCATTTTCTTCTAGTAAACGTAATCCTTCTTCTCCGTCCCCTGCTTGCAATACTTTATATCCTTCATTCTTTAAATAGATTGTAATAAGATTTCTGATTTCTTTTTCATCATCTACGACAAGTATTGTTTCGTTTGCCACAATATCTCCCCCATCATTTTTTAATCCCTAACTTCTATTATAGGAAAACTTCTGAAGAAAAACGCTCGGAAATCCTTAAGATTTTCTGAAGACGCAAAAAAGGTCTAGACTCCCCTTAAGTCTAGACCTTTCAAAAACCCCTTTTATTTACGAACGTAGATGAAATATAGTACGAATAAAACTCCCATAACATACATAATTGGATGAATCTCTTTACGACGACCGCTTACTACCATTGTAATTGGATAGAAGATAAAACCAATCGCAATTCCTGTTGCGATACTATACGTAAGTGGCATAGAGATAATTGTAAAGAATGCTGGTACTGCAATCTCGAATTTCTTCCAATCAATTTCCCCTAAGGAAGAAACCATCAAGATTCCTACAATAATTAATGCTGGTGCCGTTACAGCTGGTGTTACAACACTTAGTAATGGCGAGAAGAATAGTGCCAGTAAAAAGAATCCTGCTGTTACAACTGCTGTAAATCCAGAACGTCCACCCGCTGCTACCCCTGCAGAAGATTCAATGTACGACGTTGTTGTTGATGTACCTAAGATCGCACCAATTACAGTTGCAATCGCATCTGCAAATAATGCTTTTCCTGCACGTGGTAATTTATTGTTCTTCATTAATCCAGCTTGATTCGCAACCGCTACAAGTGTACCTGCTGTATCAAAGAAATCGATAAAGAAGAACGTTATAATAACAATCACCATTTGAACAGTGAAAATATCTCCGAAGTGCGTTAACGCCACACCGAACGTTGGTTCTAGACTCGGTATTGCTCCCACTACAGCTTTCGGAGTATCAATTAATCCTGTAGCTACTCCTAAGATTGCTGTAAGAATCATACCGTAGAAAACTGCACCATTTACTTTCTTAATCATAAAGATAATTGTCGTAACAACCCCGAAGATTGCTAGTAACGTTGTGCCCTTTGTTAAATCCCCCAACCCAACAAGAACAGCATCATTTTTCACGATAATTCCGGCATTTTGAAATCCAAGGAAAGCAATGAATAATCCGATACCTGCCGCTACTGCAAACTTTAACTCTGATGGAATTGCATTAATGATTTTTTCACGAATACCTGAAGCAGTAAGAATAATAAAGATAATACCTGACATTAACGTTCCAGCAATTGCCGTTTGCCATGGAATACCCATCGTTAACACTGCTGTATAAGCAAAGAACGCGTTAATTCCCATACCTGGTGCTAAAGCAATTGGATACTTCGCGAAAATACCCATAATTAACGAACCAATCGCTGCTGCTAATGCTGTAGCAACGAATACTGCACCTGGATCCATCCCTGTACCTGCCGGTAAACCTTTAACATTTCCAAGTGACAGCGTAGCAGGATTGACAAATAGTACGTAAGCCATAGATAGAAATGTCGTTAAACCTGCTATGAACTCTGTTTTATAATTCGTGCCGAGTTCATCAAACTGAAAATAGCGTTTCATCTTACGTTTCCCCCGTTATATGATTACTCGCCGTAATCCCCTAGCCCTCTTTTATCTATTAAAAATAAAAAAGGCTTCCATTGCATATACATGGAAGCGTTCTATAAATAAAGACAAGATTCCGCTCACCTTTATAAAAACGCCTCGTAGTCAAGCCATTTACGGTAGCTAGGTAGAAACTTTCGGGCCATATCCCCGATATTATACGACGGCATAATATTCACTTTTCGTTTGAATTACATACTCATATTAACTCTTGAAAGTATTTTTGTCAATTTAAATACGAACATTTTTATTAACTTTTATATTTTCGTTCGTATTAAACTCAAAATAAAAAAGATCCATCTATTGCATGAGCAATAGATGGATCTTTTATTATAATACTATTCCCACTCAATAGTTGCTGGTGGCTTACTCGTTACATCATACACGATACGGTTAACGTGTTTTACTTCGTTTACGATACGTACAGAGATTTTCTCTAATACGTCCCAAGGGATACGTGCCCAGTCAGCTGTCATACCGTCGATAGATGTTACTGCACGGATACCCACTGTGTAATCGTAAGTACGCTCGTCACCCATAACACCTACGCTACGCATACCAGGAAGCGCAGTGAAGTATTGCCAGATTTCGCGGTCTAAGCCTGCTTTAATAATTTCTTCACGTAAAATCGCATCAGATTCACGAACGATTTCTAATTTCTCTTCTGTGATTTCACCTAGTACACGAATACCAAGACCAGGACCTGGGAATGGTTGACGCCATACGATCTCATCAGGAATTCCTAGTTCAGATCCTAATACACGTACTTCATCTTTAAATAACGTGTTTAAAGGCTCAATTAATTTGAACTGCATGTCTTCCGGAAGTCCACCAACGTTATGGTGAGATTTAATTGTTTGTGCAGTTGCTGTACCACTTTCAACGATATCTGTGTACAGTGTACCTTGTGCTAAGAAGTCCATTCCTTCTAATTTAGAAGCTTCATCATCAAATACGTAAATGAATTCGTTACCGATAATTTTACGTTTTTGTTCTGGATCTTCTACACCTTTTAACTTGTTCATGAAGCGTTCTTTTGCATCCACTTTAATAACGTTCATATGGAAGCCTTCGCTAAATGTTTTCATAACACCTTCTGCTTCGCCTTTACGAAGTAAACCATGGTCAACGAAAATACATGTTAACTGATCGCCGATTGCTTTATGAATTAATACTGCTACAACAGAAGAATCTACACCACCGCTAAGCGCACATAGTACTTTTTTGTCTCCAACAGTTTCACGGATTTTCTCTAGTTCTACTTCAATAAAGTTCTCCATGTTCCATCCTTCAGAACAGCCACATACGCCGAATACGAAGTTTTTAATTAGATCGTTACCGTGCTCAGAGTGACGTACTTCTGGGTGGAATTGTACACCGTATAAGTTTTTCGCTTCATTGCTCATACCAGCAATTGGGCAAGACTCACTTGTCGCGTCTACTACGAATCCTTCAGGTAAACCAGTTACTAAGTCGCCATGACTCATCCATACAACTTGCTCTTCTGGAAGGTTCGCATATAATTTTGACTCGTTCTCTACTTTCAGAACAGCTTTTCCGTACTCACGGTGGTTTGCACGCTCTACTGTACCACCGAATTGTTGCGTCATAAGTTGCATACCGTAACAAATACCGAAGATCGGTAATCCTAGGTCAAAGATTTTTTCATCACAATGTAATGCACCTTCACCATATACACTATTTGGTCCACCAGAGAAGATAATCCCTTTTGGATTCATTGCTTTAATTTCTTCTGCAGTAATTGTATGTGGATGAAGTTCACTGTATACACCGAACTCACGAATTCGACGTGCTATTAACTGATTGTATTGACTCCCAAAATCTAAAACGATAATTGTATCATGCTGCTTCTTCAAAATAATCACCCCAACGTTAGTTCTCGTATATAAATATTTTCACCAATTTGGCGAAAAGCATTACCAATATAATAAAAAAAGCCAGTCCTCCGCCTCTAGTCTCATAACAAAGAAAAGGCAGGGGTCTGGCTTTATAAAGAAAGATAGTCTCCGCTCTTTATAAATATAAGACACACTGCCTTCATAGTCAGGTTGTTTACGGTAACCCGGTAGAGACTCTCAAACCTTATCTTTGAGGATATATGAAGGATCGTTTTATATTATCTTCCTAGATTCTAACAATGAAGTATCAATATGGTCAAGAGAGAAAGCGACAAAATTCTACAGAAATTCATTTCCTTTTCTAAAAAACATAAAAAAACATCCATTTCTATATAGAAATGGATGTTTTTTAGGCCAAACGGAATTACATCATTCCGCCCATACCGCCCATGCCCATGCCGCCCATGTCAGGCATTGCTGGTGCATTTGGTTCTGGTTTGTCAGCTACTACAGCTTCAGTTGTTAAGAACATAGCTGCAACAGATGCTGCGTTTTGAAGTGCAGAGCGAGTTACTTTAGCTGGATCTACGATACCAGTTTCAAGCATGTTAACCCACTCGCCAGTAGCTGCGTTGAAACCAACGCCTACTTTTTCGCCTTTTAGACGCTCTACAACTACAGATCCTTCTAGACCAGCGTTGATTGCGATTTGACGAACTGGCTCTTCTAGTGCGCGAAGTACGATGTTAATACCTGTTGCTTCGTCGCCTTCAGCTACGATAGAAGCTACTTTTGTGTATACGTTCATAAGTGAAGTACCACCACCTGCAACGATACCTTCTTCTACTGCTGCACGAGTTGAGTTAAGTGCATCTTCAATGCGAAGTTTGCGCTCTTTTAACTCAGTTTCAGTTGCTGCACCTACTTTAATTACTGCTACGCCACCTGCAAGTTTTGCAAGACGCTCTTGTAATTTTTCACGATCGAATTCAGAAGTTGTTTCTTCTAATTGCGCACGGATTTGACCGATGCGAGCTTCGATTTGTTGTGTGCTTCCTACACCTTCAACTACAGTTGTGTTTTCTTTCGTTACAACAACTTTACCAGCGCGTCCTAAAGATTCAACTGTAGCAGATTTTAAGTCACGGCCTAATTCTTCAGTGATTACTTCGCCACCAGTTAAGATTGCGATATCTTCTAGCATTGCTTTACGACGGTCACCAAATCCAGGAGCTTTAACAGCTACTACATTGAATGTACCACGAAGTTTGTTCACTACTAATGTAGCTAATGCTTCGCCTTCTACATCTTCAGCAATGATAAGAAGTGGTTTACCTTGTTGTACCACTTGCTCTAATACTGGTAAGATTTCTTGAATGTTAGAAATCTTTTTGTCAGTGATTAAGATGTATGGGTTATCAAGAACTGCTTCCATTTTGTCAGAATCAGTAATCATGTAAGGAGATGCATATCCACGATCAAATTGCATACCTTCTACTACGTCTAATTCTGTTGTGAAACCTTTAGATTCTTCTAAAGTAATAACGCCGTCGTTACCAACGCGCTCCATTGCTTCAGCGATTAATTGACCTACTTCTTCATCAGCAGCAGAAATAGCAGCTACTTGTGCGATAGAAGATTTACCTTCGATTGGTTTAGAAATCGTTTTTAATTCTTCTACTGCAGCAACTACAGCTTTTTCGATACCTTTACGAAGACCCATTGGGTTCGCACCAGCTGTTACGTTTTTAAGACCTTCACGAATCATAGCTTGCGCTAATACAGTTGCAGTTGTTGTTCCGTCACCAGCTACATCATTTGTTTTGCTAGCAACTTCTGCTACTAATTTCGCACCCATGTTTTCGAATGCATCTTCTAATTCAATTTCTTTTGCGATTGTTACACCGTCATTTGTAATAAGTGGTGAACCGAATTTTTTCTCAAGAACAACGTTACGACCTTTTGGTCCAAGCGTTACTTTTACTGCGTTTGCAAGAGTGTCGACACCGCGAAGCATCGAACGACGTGCTTCTTCACTAAATTTAATATCTTTTGCCATAATAATTGACCCCCTTGGATTTTTTAAGATTTATATAATTAACCGATAACTGCTAAAATGTCACTTTCACGTAAAATCAAGTAGTCTGTACCTTCATATTTCACTTCAGTACCTGCATATTTTGAGAAGATGATAAGATCACCTGCTGCTACCTCTAAAGCAACACGCTCACCATTTTCAAGCACTCGACCAGTACCTACTGCAATAACTTTACCCTCTTGTGGTTTTTCTTTTGCTGTGTCTGGTAATACAATACCACTTGCTGTTTTTTCTTCCGCTTGAACAAGCTCAATTACAACGCGATCACCTAATGGCTTTAGCATGAACAATAACCTCCTCATTTTGTTATGTAAATTTTATTTATTAGCACTCAAGTCACTCGAGTGCTAACACACTTATAATAATAAATAATCTCAATTTCTTTTGCAAGTAAAAAAATCATAATTTTTTCGCAAATTAAGCTATAAACTTTTCTATATAGAGTTCCTCTTCTTCTACCTTTACTATATGAATCGTTGTTTCCACTACTCGTATGTTACAATATGAAAGGACACCCTAAGTTGTTTTCGCTACACACACAACTTTCTCCTGTCTTCTATTATAATTTCAATTAAGGATTTACAAAAAAAACATAATGTAAGTAAAGTTTATATCGTAGGTAGCATCTTTACATGTTATCCTACCTTATCTCATACACTAGAGTTAGAAAGGATGGTTAAACCATTTGAAAAAACAATATTGGTGGGTTATCGTTACATACATTTTAATGCAGTTATCATCAATTGCTGGATTACCACTTCTCCTGAAAACTGGACTTTATGATAACAGGGGATTTACTAGAGAAGAGAAATTACAACTCATAACTGGTCATTGGGCAATCATTAGCTTCTTTATTGCATTATGTATCGTACTTTGGTTACTTAGAACAGATATTCGCGACAGACATTTAGATACAAAGCGTTCTACTGTTCCAGCTACGATTGGTTGGATTTTTATCGGGTTCTTCTTAGCATTTTTCTCGCAAAGTATTGCTGGTATGATTGAAATGTATGTATTAGGTATTAAACCTGGATCTGAAAATACAGCGAGACTTATGGATATCGCAAGAACGACACCTTGGTTCCTTATCGTCATCTCTATAATAGGACCTATTTTGGAAGAAATCGTATTTAGAAAAATTTTATTTGGTACACTTTATAAGAAGTTTAACTTCTTTATTGCTGCTATCATTAGTTCTCTCGTATTCGCAGCAATTCATTTTGATTTCACTCACTTATTGGTATACACTGCTATGGGGCTCGTATTCGCTTTCTTATATGTAAAAACAAAGCGTATTATTGTCCCTATCGCAGCTCATGTTGCAATGAATACATTAGTTGCAATTGCTCAAGTTTTAGTGAGTAGCGAACAAATTCAAGAAATGATTAAAGAAGCTGAAAAAATGCAAGGCTTTATCGGAGGATTTTTAGTATGAGAAACTCACCATTGTTCATGGCTGCATTGTATTTCCTTCTAGGATGTATCTTTACACGCTTCGCCATTACGAACGTAACAGATACAATTTGGAATATGTGGACAATACTATTTGCAGTTATGGCAACGATTGATTTTAATTTGGCACTTCGCCTTATCTTAGTTAAATTCACAAAGAAAAAACAATAATAAAACGCAGAGGTCGCTTCCTCTGCGTTTTATTGTGGATAATTCTTCAAAAAGTAAACTAACGTTTGTAACTCTACTGCTAAATCAATATGATGAATTCTTATATTGTCTGACACATTTAAGCGTGCTGGTGTAAAATTCAAAATACCATGCACGTTTGTTTCTGCCAATCTATCGGCTACAGATTGTGCTACTGTAGCGGGTACTGTTAATATTGCCACTTGTATATCAGTTGATAAACGTTCTTCTAATTCATCTAAGTGATATACAGGAATGCCTCCGATTTCTGTTCCAACTTTCTCTTCACTAACATCAAACGCCATTTCAATTTTTGTATTATTGTTTTTCGTGAAATTATAATGTAAGAAAGCGGTCCCTAAATTACCTACTCCAATAAGCGCTACACGTGTTATATCATCTTGGTCGAGTGTTTCACGGAAAAATGATAATAAATAATTTACGTTATATCCATATCCTTTTTTCCCTAATGCTCCAAAGTATGAGAAATCTCTTCGAATTGTTGCGGAATCAACCTTTACCGCTTCACTTAATTCGGCTGATGAAACACGTTGCTTACCAGACAAAGATAAGTTTTGGATAAATCGATAGTATAGAGGCAATCTCTTAGCAGTGGCTTGTGGAATTTTCTGCTGCTCCATATAACCTCTCCTCTCTTCCTATCTTTATTCATATGCTTTAATCAAATACAGAAGTTTAGCACTTATTAAATTCCTTGTATAATAGAAAGAAGAAGTATTCTCTCTGTATTTTAAACTATACACTATTTTTAGTATGATTGAGAAATATAAACATGGCAAAGTTAAGAAATTATTTGAGGTGAAAACATTGATTTTATTACAAGTAAACGCGCTTTCGAAATTATACGGTGCAGAAACGATTCTTGCAAACATAAAATTAGAAGTTCAAACGAAAGATCGTATCGCATTAGTCGGACGAAATGGAGCCGGAAAATCTACATTATTAAAAATAATAGCGGGTGAGCTATCTCATGATAGTGGCGAAATTATAAAACCGAAAGATGTCTCAATTGGATATCTAGCTCAAAATACCGGTTTAGAAACGTCTTTAACAATTTGGGATGAAATGTTAACCGTCTTTACACACTTGCAGCAAATGGAGACAAAACTTCGAAGGCTAGAGCAAGAGATGGGAAAAGAAGAAAACTTTTCAAACGAGGCTACATATGAAAGATTATTAGCTGATTATGACCAATTACAATTAGATTATAAAGATCAAGGTGGCTATCAGTACGAAGCAGATATCCGTTCGATTTTAAGTGGTCTTGGCTTCCCAGTTGAAACGCACCAGACGACGATTTCTACATTAAGCGGTGGACAAAAAACACGATTAGCTCTCGGTAAATTATTATTAACGAAACCAGACCTACTTATTTTGGACGAGCCTACAAACCATTTAGACATCGAAACATTAACATGGCTTGAACAATATTTACAAGGTTATCCTGGCGCAATACTAATCGTTTCCCATGACCGTTATTTCTTAGATAAACTTGTTACACAAGTATATGAAATTTCGAATAAAGAAAGTAGACGATTTGTTGGTAACTACAGTAAATATTTAGACTTAAAATCAGCACTATACGAGCAAGAAATGAAACGTTATGAAAAACAACAAGATGAAATCGCTAAGCTAGAGGACTTCGTTCAAAAAAATATAGCTCGTGCATCTACGACAAAACGTGCGCAAAGCCGTCGTAAACAATTAGATCGTATGGAACTATTAACAAGACCATTAGGTGACTCTAAGTCAGCTTCCTTCCACTTCGATATTGAAAAACAAAGTGGAAATGATGTGTTACAAGTAAAGGATGCAACTATCGGCTATGATAAGGATCCAATTATTGAACATGTAACAATGCGCTTAACTCGCGGAGATAGCGTTGCTTTAGTTGGTCCAAATGGAATTGGGAAATCCACATTATTAAAATCAATTGTGAATAAGCTACCACTATTACATGGTGATGTTTCTTTCGGATCCAATGTATCTGTTGGTTACTATGATCAAGAACAAGCCAATTTAACATCTTCTAAGCGCGTTTTAAATGAGTTATGGGATGAATATCCACTGCAACCCGAAAAAGAAATTCGCACGATACTAGGTAACTTCTTATTCACAGGAGATGATGTACTAAAACCAGTATCATCTCTTAGTGGTGGACAAAAAGCTCGATTAGCTCTCGCAAAACTTATGATGCAAAAATCGAATTTATTAATTCTCGATGAGCCTACAAACCATCTTGATTTAAATAGTAAAGAGATTTTGGAGAATGCTTTGATTGATTATCCTGGTACTCTTCTCTTTGTATCTCATGACCGCTACTTTATTAATCGTGTAACGACGACCGTTGTTGAGTTATCAACAGAAGGTGCACAGGAATATTTAGGGGACTATGATTACTACGTTGAAAAGAAAAATGAGATGATTGAACGTGCTGAATTTGAACAACAAGAACAGCAAGAAAATCAGGCACCTGTTCAAAAAACCGTAGCTCCAGAAAAATTAAATTATCTCGAAGAAAAAGAGCGCAAAAAGTTGGAGCGTCAACGCACTCGAAAAATCGAGGAACTAGAACAAAATATCGTAGAATTCGAAGAAGAAATTGCTACGTTAGAAGATCAACTTTGCTTACCAGAAATATATGCAGATTATGAAAAGGCTAGTGAAATTACAACGAAAAAGCAAACACTACAAGAACAACTTGATGCTTGTATGGCAGAATGGGAAGAATTGCATTTATAAGAGTATGAATAAGAAGGATGTCTCATCAGTCGGGATTTTTGACGATGGGACATCCTTTTTATCTTCTAGCCATGGTCAACCTCTATTGTATAAACGATTCGACACGAGATATCGATTTACCGACAAGGTTTGACAATATTAGCCCCCCCTTATAATAAGGGCATATTTCAAAATGTTTTTTAGAGATACCTTCTTCGTTTTTATTTCCCGAAAAAGGATAGATTCAAAGGTCAGACTTCATCTATTTTATCCACAAGTTTATACACATATCCACCTTTATAAAATAAACATCTAAATAACTTTTCCACATTATCCACAACCAACAAAAAAGTTATCAACATTTTATATACACAATAAAACCCATATTATCAACAGATAATATGGGTTTTATCCACAAGCTGTGGTTAATTTTGTGTATAACTATGCTTCGATATCTAATCCCGGATTAGCATTTAAAGCTAATGTAGCACGTTTTCCTTGTTCATATGCAATTGTACCTGCCGCTGCAATCATTGCTGCATTATCTGTGCATAAAGATAGAGGAGGAATAATTAGCTCTACATTTTCTTTTTGTGCAAATTCTGCTTCTAAACGTGCACGAAGTCCTTTATTCGCAGCTACTCCACCAGCAAGAAGCACTTGCTTTACGTTATAAGCATCTGCTGCACGAGATGCTTTCGTTACTAACACATCAATTACACTCTCTTGGAAACTTGCTGCTAAATCTTCCGGTGCAATTTCTATCCCACGTTGTTTTGCGTTATGCACAGTGTTGATAACTGCTGATTTTAATCCGCTAAAACTGAAATCATATGAATCAGGTTCCAGCCATGCACGAGGTAAATCGATTGTTGGTTTCCCTTCATGTGCAAGACGATCAATATGGGGACCACCTGGATATGGCATAGATAACGTACGAGCTACTTTATCATATGCCTCTCCTGCTGCATCATCTCGCGTTTCACCAATTACTTCAAATGAACCATGTTCTTTCATATAAACAAGCTCTGTATGTCCACCAGATACCACAAGTGATAGCAATGGGAATTGAACTTCTTTTACTAAACGATTCGCATAAATGTGGCCAGCGATATGATGAACACCCACTAGAGGGATATCATGTGCAAAAGCCACTGCTTTCGCTGCATTTACCCCTATTAAAAGCGCTCCTACTAAACCAGGACCTTCTGTTACAGCAATTGCATCAATATCATCAAATGTAATATTCGCTTCTTTTAAAGCTTCTTCTAACACAACTGTAATTTCTTCTACATGATGACGGGATGCAATCTCTGGTACAACTCCACCAAAACGTTTATGACTTTCAATTTGTGATGCAACGACATTTGCAATAATTTCCGTTCCATTTTTAACAACCGCTACTGCTGTTTCATCACAACTTGTTTCAATACCAAGTATAATCGTATTTTTTTCCATTATATATTCACCCACATTACGAGACCATCTTCCTGATTGTCTGCATAGTATCGTTTACGAATTCCACCATTTTGAAATCCGTATTTTCTGTACAACTGCTTTGCTACTTCATTTGATACACGTACTTCAAGTGTCATCGTTTTTACCCCTAGAGCTTTCGCTTCAGAAATAACTTCTTTCAATAAAGCATCTCCTAGCTTTTGACCTCTATATTCTGGCAAAATAGCTATATTTGTTATATGTGATTCATCAATAATTATCCACAATCCACAATATCCAATTACACGGCCATCTTTTTCTAGCACAACATAATGTGCATGTTCATTCATCGTTAACTCGCGGTAAAAGGCATCTGCAGTCCAAGGAGTTGAAAAAGATGCTTCTTCAATTGCTACAATTTGAGCGATATCATCGAGTTCCATCTTTCTAAATATCATATCCATCCTCTGCAAGCTCCTACTTGTTTTGACTTTCTAACCACTTTGTTTCAGCTTCCGCTAAACGAAGGTAACTAGGAACAAATGAATGTACATCTTGTTCTTCTTTTTGTAATCCTAAGAACGCTAGCTCACTTGGTCTTGGGTTATTTTTAGTGAAAGGAGCAAATACAGCTTGATCGCCTAAATGTTCAATAATTGTTTCTTTGTGTAGTTTCACATCGTTACCAATAAATAAAACAGGCTTTCCTTTATCCTTTAACATTTGCAACCAGTCTACAATAAGGATGATTCGGTCTTCTTCTATAGAAGTTAAACCCTCTCCTTCATATGTATATAAGCCCGTATAAATTTGTCCACGTCTTCCATCGAATAAAGGACAGATTAACCCATCAAAATTAGCTCCGTTTGCAGCCACTACTTCTAAACTTGATACACCTACAATTGGTATTTGAAGTGACCAAGCTAATGTTTTGGCAGCTGTCACGCCTATACGAACACCTGTATATGATCCTGGTCCAGCAGCTACAACTATTTTAGTTAATTCTTTCGGTTTTACACCACATTCTTTTAACAGTTGTTCTACAGCTGGCATAAGACGCACAGAATGATTTTTTGTTAAATTTGTAATGATTTCCCCAATTACGTTTCCTTCTTCAATAAGGGATACACCCATTACGTAATTTGAAGTATCAATTGCTAGTACTTTCATCTTGTAATAGCTCCTCACATAATCTAATATAGCGATCTCCAATCGGCTCGAGTACAATGTTTCTTGTGTCATCTCCAGCATGGAATAAACTAATTTGTAGCTTCTCATTTGGTAAATATGCTTCTATTAAATGAGCCCATTCTACTACCGTAATTCCTTCACCGTAGAAATACTCATCAAAACCTAAGTCTTCTTCACTTTCTGCTAAGCGATACACGTCCATATGATATAGCGGTAATCTCCCTTTATATTCTTTAATAATATTAAAGGTAGGGCTATTTACAACTCTTTTCACTCCAAGACCTTTTGCTAGTCCTTTTGTAAAAGTCGTCTTACCAGCTCCAAGATCTCCTTCTAAAATAATTACATCTTGTGCCTGAGCAAGTTCACCAAGTTTTTCTGATAATCTTTGTGTTTCCTCAGATGATTTTGTTGTTATTTCATATTTACTCACAGACTTCACCTACTTTACTCACAATGTTCTCTGCTCTTTATTATACAGGTTTTGAATATATAAAAAAGTCCTTAGGAGTTTTCCTAAGGATAGTTTGACTGTCTTTATTAGTTTTTTGTTAAAACAAATAAAAAAATACGAAACAACATGTTTCGTTCTTTTCTTTATATAAAATGGCGGTCCCGACCGGGGTCGAACCGGCGATCTCCTGCGTGACAGGCAGGCATGTTAACCACTACACCACGGGACCATTTGGTTGCGGGGACAGGATTTGAACCTGCGACCTTCGGGTTATGAGCCCGACGAGCTACCGTGCTGCTCCACCCCGCGATGATATAAATAGCTTGGCGACGTCCTACTCTCACAGGGACAAGGTCCCAACTACCATCGGCGCTAG
>NZ_JBVVXV010000031.1:0-14778 GCF_055902415.1 Bacillus sp. SSR7
AGTAGGACGTCGCCAAGCAACTAAAAACACAAGTCTTTTGACTTGTGTTTTTTTTTATTTCCCATGAAATAGGTTCGGTTCTGCTAGTAAAAAATTCGAAATGTAGTAAGGGATTTTTTGAGCAGAAATAGTAAGAAATTGATAAATAAATGGGTAATCTTCAGAGCCATAGCTTCCAAGTAAATCATACCACCAATCTGTTTCGTATCTAGAAATCATACTTAAATTGTAGAGCAATAAATAATGAACAAGAAGTTCAGGTAATACGGGTGTAGGATTTCTAGGGTCAGTTGTAAGTGGTAAGTAATAAGTATCAGCGAGATATTCGTAGTATAAAGGCGTACTATATATAGGATTCCACGATTGGATAGGAGCTGTAAAAAGTAAATTGGATGCGCTCGTTTTCCCGGTGACATGTTGCACGGATAAGTGCTTACAAATTGATTCAATATAACGTGAAAATCTTTCTGAAGTCATATGAAGTCGATCTAGTATGTTGACTGAAAAGGAAAGTTCATTTGCATTTGTTGAATCAATTTTATACAAAGTGGAACCTCGCTGACTATAGCGAAATAAGTTTTGTAATTCAGGAATATTTCCCATTAAATCCAACATGTTAAACTTCTCTGATTCTAAGTGTTTTATGTGAAACAGCTGTTCTGCAACATGAGTAAATAGTCCATTTTTTTGTACTTTTACCTCATCTTCTAAAAATTGATATCCCTGTTTTTTTCGCTTACGAGTCGTAACGCCATGAGCTAAAACAGTAGTGGATTCAGGATAGTTTGGATCAATAGTTAATAAGCATGCTTTAAAAAGTTGGCTCATTCCATAAAACAATAACATTGGCTGAATCGAAAAGGGAGCTACCTTATATAATTCGTAATAATTTTTCCCATGTTCTAAGTAATAAATAAAAGGATAACAATTTTCGAAACTTTTTTTTTCAGCATTTTGTATGGAGGATTTTTCATAACAACGGGCAAGATAACGTTGTACATTTTGAGATGAAAAGAAGAAACTTAGTTGCTGCCAAGTACAATGTGTTTGATGCATATATTACGCTCCTTTTATTGTCTAAAAATTCTAACATATATATACGTCCTTGACAGTATTTTAACCAATTGATAAGCTACTAATAATAATTTCTGGTATCATGGGGGGAACAATTATGTGGGAATCTAAATTTGTTAAAGAAGGTTTGACTTTTGATGACGTATTACTTGTGCCAGCAAAGTCAGATGTACTACCAAGAGAAGTAAGTGTTAAAACAGTTTTATCTGAAAGCTTACAGTTAAACATCCCGTTAATTAGTGCAGGAATGGATACAGTAACAGAAGCGGATATGGCTATTGCAATGGCTCGTCAAGGCGGTTTAGGAATTATTCATAAAAATATGTCTATTGAACAACAAGCCGAGCAGGTTGATAAAGTAAAACGTTCTGAAAGTGGTGTTATTTCAGATCCTTTCTTTTTAACTCCAGAACATCAAGTGTATGATGCAGAGCACCTTATGGGGAAATATCGTATCTCAGGTGTACCGGTTGTAAATAATTTAGACGAGCGAAAATTAGTTGGTATTATTACAAACCGTGATATGCGTTTTATCCAAGACTATTCAATCAAAATTTCCGACGTAATGACAAAAGAACAGCTAATTACAGCTCCAGTTGGTACAACGCTAGATGAGGCTGAAAAGATCCTACAAAAGTATAAAATTGAAAAACTCCCTCTTGTTGATAACAACGGTGTATTACAAGGGCTTATTACAATAAAAGATATTGAAAAAGTAATTGAATTCCCAAATTCTGCGAAGGATAAGCAAGGGCGCTTATTAGTTGGAGCAGCAGTTGGTGTAACGGCTGATGCTATGACTCGTATTGACGCATTAGTAAAAGCTAGCGTAGATGCAATCGTACTTGATACAGCTCATGGACATTCTCAAGGCGTTATTGATAAAGTAAAAGAAGTTCGTGCAAAGTATCCATCATTAAATATTATCGCTGGAAATGTTGCTACTGCTGAAGCAACAAGAGCATTAATTGAAGCAGGTGCAAACGTAGTTAAAGTTGGTATTGGACCAGGCTCTATCTGTACAACACGTGTTGTAGCTGGGGTTGGTGTACCACAATTAACAGCGGTTTATGATTGTGCAACAGAAGCTCGTAAACACGGTATCCCAGTTATCGCTGACGGTGGTATTAAATACTCTGGTGATATGGTTAAAGCTTTAGCAGCAGGAGCACATGTTGTTATGCTAGGTAGTATGTTTGCTGGTGTTGCTGAAAGTCCTGGTGAAACTGAAATTTATCAAGGTCGCCAATTTAAAGTATATCGTGGTATGGGTTCTGTCGGAGCTATGGAAAAAGGAAGTAAAGATCGTTATTTCCAAGAAGGAAATAAAAAACTTGTTCCAGAAGGTATTGAAGGACGAGTACCATATAAAGGGCCTTTAGCAGATACGGTTCATCAATTAGTTGGTGGATTACGTGCGGGTATGGGATATTGCGGAGCACAAGATTTAGAATTTTTACGTGAGAATGCACAATTTGTTCGTATGTCAGGTGCTGGTTTACTTGAAAGTCATCCTCATCACGTACAAATTACAAAAGAGGCTCCAAACTACTCATTATAATGTCTCATATATAAATAGACGGAGATTTTATATCTCTGTCTATTTTTTTTTGATTATGTTAGAATAACGGTTATGTGAGTACATAGATATTGGGGGTAGCAAAAGTGAAAGGTATGTTTTGCAAAAGATTCATTGCACTAGTAACAATGCTTACACTAGCTTGTAGTATGTTGTTACCATATAGCAATGCATCAGCTGAAACAGGAGCCGCTTTAAATATTGAAGCAGGTGCGGCAATTTTAGTTGAAGCGAATTCTGGAAAAATTGTATATCAAAAGAATGCAGATGAATTATTATCCATTGCTAGTATGACGAAGATGATGAGTGAGTATTTAGTTCACGAAGCAGTGGATAAAGGAAAGCTTAAGTGGGATCAGAAAATTAAGGTTTCTGAATATGCGTATAAAGTTTCACAGGATGCTTCATTGTCAAATGTAGCATTAGAAAATGGCGGCTCTTACACAGTAAAAGAGTTATACGAGGCAATGGCAATCTTCTCTGCAAATGGTGCAACGATTGCATTAGCAGAAGCAATTGCAGGTAAAGAAGTAGATTTCGTAAAAATGATGAATGATAAATCGAAAGAACTAGGGTTGAAAAATTATAAATTTGTCAATTCTACAGGTTTAACGAATAAAGATTTAAAGGGAATGCATCCAGAAGGAACAACAGCGGATGAAGAAAATAAAATGTCTGCAAAGGATGTTGCAACTTTAGCACAACATTTAATTAAAGATTATCCAAAAGTGTTAGATACAGCAAAAATCCCGAAAAAAGAATTCCGTCCAGAAAAAGAGAAGTTTGCAATGTCGAACTGGAACTGGATGTTAAAGGGCTTAGTTAAAGAATATGATGGCGTAGATGGCCTAAAAACAGGCTCAACTCCAGAAGCGGGAGATTGCTTCACTGGTACGGTTGAAAGAAACGGTATGCGTTTTATTTCTGTAGTGATTAAAACAAGTTCTCATACAGCACGTTTTGATGAAACAAAGAAGCTATATGATTATGGATTTGCTAACTTTGAAATGAAACAAATGTATAAAAAAGGTTCTTCAGTAAAAGGACAAGAAACAGTACGAGTAGAAAATGCGAAAGATAAAGATGTAGCAGTTCAAACGAAACAAGCCATTTCACTTCCAGTACCAAAAGGAAGTAAAGATGTTTATAAAACAGAATTAAAAGAATCAAGTAAGGGACAAGAAGCACCTATTAAAAAAGGAGCTGCGCTTGGTCAAATGGTCATTACGCCAAAAGATACAAACGATCCTGGATTTTTAACTGGTAAGTCGTTGCAAGTGGATCTTGTAACAACAGCTGAAGTAGAAGAAGCAAACTGGTTTACTCGTGCTATGCGCGGAATTGGTTCTTTCTTTAGTGGTATATGGAATAGTGCTGTTGATACAGTAAAAGGTTGGTTTTAAAAGCTCCTCATTGTAGGGGCTTTTTCTTATTCCTATTTTTCATACCGACTTTATGAAAAAGTAGTAGACAAGCATCTGATAGTTAGTGGTAGAATGTAAGAGTATTCTTAATTTTCGCCTTTAACGGGGAAAAGCAATTCACCTAGGGGGGTTTTTGTAACATGACAAATGTAACAGGGACAGAACGTGTAAAACGTGGAATGGCAGAAATGCAAAAAGGCGGCGTTATTATGGACGTAATTAACGCTGAACAAGCAAAAATTGCAGAAGAGGCAGGCGCAGTTGCCGTTATGGCATTAGAGCGTGTACCAGCAGATATTCGTGCAGCAGGTGGCGTTTCTCGTATGGCAGACCCAACAATCGTTGAAGAAGTTATGGGTGCTGTGTCAATTCCGGTTATGGCAAAATGCCGTATCGGTCACCTTGTAGAAGCACGTGTATTAGAATCATTAGGGGTAGACTATATCGATGAGAGTGAAGTATTAACTCCTGCCGATGAAGTATACCATTTAAATAAACGTGATTACACAGTTCCATTTGTATGTGGTTGCCGTGATATCGGAGAAGCTGCACGTCGTATTGCAGAAGGTGCATCTATGCTTCGTACAAAAGGTGAACCAGGAACAGGAAACATTGTAGAGGCAGTGCGTCATATGCGTCAAGTCAATGCAGAAATCCGTCAAGTTGCAAGTCTACGTGAAGATGAGTTAATGACATATGCAAAAAATACTGGTGCTCCTTATGAAGTACTACTTGAAATTAAACGCCTTGGTCGTTTGCCGGTTGTAAACTTTGCAGCAGGTGGTGTAGCAACACCAGCAGATGCAGCATTAATGATGCAACTTGGTGCGGATGGTGTATTTGTTGGATCTGGTATCTTTAAATCAGAGAATCCAGCGAAATTTGCACGTGCAATCGTTGAAGCGACAACTCATTATGAGGATTACGAGTTAATTGCAAGCCTTTCTAAGGGATTAGGTAATGCGATGAAAGGTATTGAAATTTCAACGTTACTACCAGAGCAACGCATGCAAGAGCGTGGATGGTAATTGAAGGAGAACTTTAAAATGGTGAAAATCGGTGTACTAGGTCTTCAAGGTGCAGTTCGTGAACATGTAAAATCAGTTGAAGCAAGTGGTGCAGAAGCTGTTGTTGTAAAGCGTATAGAACAACTTGAAGAGATTGATGGTCTTATTTTACCAGGCGGTGAAAGTACAACTATGCGCCGTCTTATTGATAAGTATGCTTTCATGGAACCACTTCGTACATTCGCGAAGTCTGGTAAACCAATGTTTGGTACATGTGCAGGAATGATTCTTCTTGCAAAAACACTTATTGGCTATGACGAAGCACATATTGGTGCTATGGATATTACAGTTGAACGCAATGCGTTTGGACGTCAAAAAGATAGCTTTGAAGCTGCACTTTCTATTAAAGGTGTGGGAGAAGATTTTGTTGGCGTATTTATTCGTGCTCCGTATGTTGTAAATGTAGCGGATGATGTTGAGGTACTTTCTATACATGGTGATCGAATGGTAGCGGTAAGGCAAGGGCCGTTTTTAGCTGCTTCTTTCCATCCGGAATTAACGGATGATCATCGTGTAACAGCATACTTTGTAGAAATGGTAAAAGAAGCGAAAATGAAAAAAGTTGTATAAGTAACTTGCAACTTGTATAAGATTATAGTAAATTGATGGTAACAATTTTATAAAATAAGCGTGTTGATAGGAAGTAGTAACAAATGTCGTTTCTTATAGAGAGTCGATGGTTGGTGGAAATCGATAGAAACAGTTTGTGAATCCATCCTGGAATGGAATGTGGAATATCTTTATGATTAGTAAACATTCCCGGTGAAGAGCCGTTATTTCTACTTGAGAGGAAGGCGGTAATGCTTTCAACTAGGGTGGCAACGCGGGTTAACTCCCGTCCCTTTATATAGGGACGGGAGTTTTTTGTGTTTTATAAAATAAAAGGAGGAGTATATAATGCTTGATATTAAATTTTTACGTACAAATTTTGAAGAAGTAAAAGCTAAGTTACAGCATAGAGGCGAAGATTTAACTGATTTTGGTCGCTTTGAAGAATTGGATACGAGAAGAAGAGAACTACTTGTTCAAACGGAGGAACTAAAAAGTAAACGTAACGAAGTATCTCAACAGATCTCTGTATTGAAGCGCGAAAAGAAAGATGCAGAAGCTCTAATTTTAGAAATGCGTGAAGTTGGAGAAAAAGTAAAAGATCTTGATAATGAACTTCGTACAGTTGAAGAAGATCTAGAAAGATTGATGCTATCTATTCCAAATATTCCTCACGAATCTGCGCCAGTTGGTGAAACAGAGGATGATAATGTAGTAGCTCGCACTTGGGGAGAAGTGAAGGAATTTGCTTTTGAACCAAAACCACATTGGGATCTTGCTACAGATTTAGGAATTCTAGATTTTGAACGTGCTGGAAAAGTAACAGGAAGCCGCTTCGTATTCTACAAAGGTGCTGGCGCAAGATTAGAGCGTGCTTTAATTAGCTTTATGCTGGATCTTCATACTGATGAGCATGGATATGAAGAAGTATTACCTCCGTATATGGTAAACCGTGCAAGCATGACAGGGACAGGACAACTTCCGAAGTTTGAAGAAGATGCATTCCGTATTGAAAGTGAAGACTACTTCTTAATTCCAACAGCTGAAGTACCTGTAACAAATATGCACCGTGATGAGATCTTAAATAAAGAACAATTGCCTATAAGATATGCTGCATTTAGCTCTTGTTTCCGTTCTGAAGCAGGTTCAGCTGGCCGTGATACACGTGGTTTAATTCGTCAGCATCAGTTCAATAAAGTAGAGCTTGTGAAGTTCGTAAAACCAGAAGATTCTTATGAAGAGTTAGAAAAACTAACAAATGATGCAGAACGCGTGTTACAATTATTAGAGTTGCCATATCGCGTTATGAGCATGTGCACAGGCGATTTAGGATTTACGGCAGCGAAGAAATACGATATTGAAGTATGGATTCCAAGCTATGGCACATATCGTGAAATCTCTTCTTGTAGTAATTTCGAGGCTTTCCAAGCGAGACGTGCAAATATCCGTTTCCGTCGTGAGCCAAACGGCAAACCAGAACATGTTCATACATTAAATGGATCTGGTCTTGCAATTGGACGTACGGTGGCAGCTATTTTAGAGAACTACCAACAAGAAGATGGTACAATTATAATTCCAGAAGTTCTTCGCCCTTATATGGGAGGAAAAACAGTTATTAAGTAAATTTATAAACATTCATCGGTATGAGTGATTGGTAATTATGAGCGTTGTCAGTACTATAATATAGGAGAGGAAAAGTAAATTTTTCCTTTCCTCATAATTTATTTTAGTAGGGTTGACTAACTGTTTTTCTTTTGATATTATATTTGATGTCAATATGGAGGTATACCCAAGTCTGGCTGAAGGGATCGGTCTTGAAAACCGACAGGCGGCGAGAGTCGCGCGGGGGTTCGAATCCCTCTACCTCCTCCAGATATAATTGACAACAGCGCATATAAGTGGAGATTGGAGAACTCGTTACCACACGTAACGAGTTTTTATTTTAAAACCAATCATAAAGTATGGTGTAAGGCGATTTTGTCCTTATTACACACTCATATTCCGATGATTATCTTCATAGATATGAAAGGAGTCAACATGGATCTTATTATACAAACGTTTCCTTTAGATGGAAAAACTTTATATTATGTACAATGTCCTGTCTGTAAGAACAATAGAATTTTAAACAGTGGTGCAAATGTATCACGCATTATTAGCGATGATACATTCCGTAAACTTTGTGGTTGCACTTGTGATGTAAAGCAAACTGCAACAAAAGTAGAGGTACCAAAAAAAGTTAAAAAAGAAGCTGTAAAGAAAGAAGCAGCTCCAAAACGTACAGGTAAAGTATTAACAGCAGTAATTAACGGGAAAGAAATGACTGTTAAAGAGATTGCTGAGGCGTACGATATTAGTACAAGTACTGTTCGTCAGCGTATTAACGCTGGAAAACCTGAGAGTGAAATTATTGCTCCAACAAAGAAGAAGTAATTTAATAGAAAAACCCGTGCGTATGCACGGGTTTTTTATTTTACAAGTTTACGTGTTTGTTTTAAAAAATGGCCGATTTTTTTAATGATTGGTTCAATGGAATCGCCATCTTTTAAAATATCGTATTCATTAATGTTTAATCGTAAAACAGGGCATGAATTAAAGTTATTAATCCAGTTTTCATAACGCCCATGCATCTCTTTCCAATACTCAATTGGTGTTTGCTGTTCCATCGGACGTCCACGTTCTTGGATACGATCAACGATATCATCGAAAGAACCTTCTAAGTAAATTAATAAATCTGGATGAGGGAAGTAAGGAGTCATGACCATAGCGTCAAATAAACCTTTGTATGTTTCATAATCAGTTTCTGTCATTGTACCTTTTTCGTGATGCATTTTTGCAAAAATGCCAGTGTCTTCATAGATAGAGCGATCTTGAACAAAACCGCCGCCGTATTCAAAAATTCTTTTTTGTTCTTTAAATCGTTCTGCTAAAAAGTACACTTGTAAGTGAAAGCTCCAGCGTGTGAAATCAGCATAGAACTTGTCCAAATATGGGTTAGAATCTACCTTTTCAAATGACGTGCGATACCCTAAAGCGTTAGCTAGTGCAGTTGTCATAGTGGATTTACCGACACCTACTGTTCCAGCGATAGTGATTACTGCGTCATTTGGGATATCATATTTTTGCCTTAAATTCATTATTATTTCGACTCCTTTAAGAGAGTATTTTGAAGGGTAGATAGGATGACGTTTAAATCATCAGGATTTTTTACAAAATCCATATCGTCTCCGTTAAATTTCAATACTGGGATATCTGGATGGTCCTTTTTAAAAGCATCCATTGCTGTTTCGTAATCTTTTGTGAGCTGTAGTAAGTAATTTGGATCCATATTTTTTTCGAATTCTCTTCCGCGCATTGCGATTCGCTTTTGTAATGTTTCTAGGCTAGCTGTTAAATAAACGATAACGTTTGGAACTGGCATATCTTGTGTAAGGATACGATAGATTTGCATGTACTTGTCATATTGAGAATCTTTTAATGTACGGGATGCGAAAATTACATTTTTGAATATATGATAATCCGCTACTACTGGCTTCCTTTGATTCAAATACTTTATGTTAATATCTTCTAATTGTTTGTATCTATTACAAAGAAAGAACATCTCTGTTTGAAAACTCCATTCGTCGATGTCTTCATAGAACTTTCCTAAAAAGGGGTTTTCATCAACAATCTCTTTCAGTAAGTGGAGTTGCATGTGAGTTGAAATTTCCTTCGCAAGTGAAGTTTTTCCAACACCAATTGGTCCTTCAACCGTGATAAATGGTACTCCGGTCACGCTGTTTCCTCCTTTCAATCAGTGATTTACCGTGACTACTAAAAACACAAAACAGAATTATTGTAGCACAAGAGGGAAGCGAGCGGGTTAATTTGATATAAAAAGTTGGAAAATAGATATATGTATTAATTAAATTTTATTTGAGACGACGGTACTATATTTGCTTTTAATGTGGTTTCCATTATTTTTAAAGCATGCAGGTTATCCTGATCATCATTAGATGCAATACAGTCCTGTGGTACATACAATGTATAATTCCTCATATGAGCATCGTTAGCTGTAAAGAGGATACATATATTCCCGGCGACACCTGTTAATATTAGATTTTCTATTTTTAAATAGCCTAATAAAGAATTTAAAGGTGTTTCATAAAAAGCAGAGTAATGTGGTTTAATAAAAATGTAATCATCAGCATTTGGAGCGATCTTATGAATGATATTTTCACTATACTCATTGGTACAATGAGTAATCAATTGGTCAATATCAGATCTCCAAAGTTGATAATGGTCATTAATATAAATGATGGGGCAACCGAAGGATTTCATTATTTTCTTTAATTGTAAAATAGGGTTGGTTATAATTTCGCATTTTTCGGCTAGGATAGGCCCATGTGAAAATTGAAAGTCATTAATCATATCGATAATGAGTAAGGCAGTATTCTTCATATGTAATCCCCTCTCTTTTTTCTTAGGGTGGATTGAATTTGTAAAAGTTATCCCATGTGTAGTAAATGGAAATAAGTGTACTTTATTTGTAATGAAAGGACTATGTTATGGAACGTGATCAAGATATTTATTTTATGCAGTTAGCAATAGAAGAGGCTAAAAAAGCAGAGGCAATACAAGAAGTACCGATTGGTGCAGTTATAGTATTGGATGGTGAAGTAATTAGTGTTGCTCATAATTTAAGGGAGACTGAGCAAAGATCAATAGCTCACGCTGAGTTGTTAGCTATTGATGAGGCGTGCAAAAAATTAGGGACATGGCGTTTAGAAGATGCGACGTTATATGTAACATTAGAGCCTTGTCCGATGTGTGCGGGTGGAATTGTTTTATCACGAGTAAAGCGAGTTGTATATGGTGCGAGTGATCCGAAAGGTGGATGCGCAGGGACATTGATGAATCTGTTAACGGATGAACGCTTTAATCATCAATGTGAAGTAGTAGCTGGTGTATTAGAAGAAGAGTGCGGTACGCTGTTAACGAACTTTTTTAGAGCGCTTCGTAAAAAAAGAAAAGCGATTAAGAAATTAGAGAAAAGTAAAGAGAATTAACGTATTTGCATTTTATAAAAAAACAAGTTATACTGATAGTGCCTTTAATGAAGGCAACCGAATATTGGTTTTAACTTTGCCGTGCTAAGCGGGGAGGTAGCGGTGCCCTATACTCGCAATCCGCTCTAGCGAGGCCGAATCCCTTCTCGAGGTTATGTTGCTGTAAGGTCTGCCTTAAGTAAGTGGTGTTGACGTTTGGGTCCTGCGCAACGGGACCCCGTGAACCTTGTCAGGTCCGGAAGGAAGCAGCAATAAGCGGGTCTTCTCGTGTGCCGCAGGAGTGCCTGAACCGAGCTAACTGCTTAAGTAACGCTTATGGTACGTAATCGACAGAAGGTGCACGGCAGTTATATATGTATACAAAACTCACCTTAATACTAAGGTGGGTTTTTTGTATAGAAAATAACTTTTGGAATCTATAAACAGAATGGGTTATAATAAATGAGATAATAACCTTTGAGGGAGGCCGTATTTTCGTGTCATACCAAGCGTTATACCGAACATGGAGACCGCAAAAGTTTGAAGATGTAGTCGGTCAAAAGCACGTGACAAAAACGTTGCAAAATGCCCTTCTTCAAGAGAAAGTTTCACATGCTTATTTATTTTCTGGGCCGAGGGGAACAGGAAAAACGACAATTGCAAAAGTGTTTGCAAAAGCAATTAACTGTGAACATGCTCCGGTAGCTGAACCTTGTAATGAATGTCCTTCTTGTTTGGGGATTACACAAGGATCTATTTCAGATGTATTAGAAATCGATGCGGCTTCAAATAACGGTGTAGATGAAATTCGAGATATTAGAGATAAAGTAAAATATGCTCCAAGTGCTGTAGAATATAAAGTATACATCATTGATGAAGTTCACATGCTTTCCATGGGTGCCTTCAATGCGCTTTTAAAAACGTTAGAAGAACCGCCCGGACATGTTATCTTTATTTTGGCGACAACAGAACCACATAAGATACCGCCTACAATTATTTCGCGTTGCCAACGTTTCGAATTCAGAAAGATATCAGTAAATGATATTGTTGAGAGATTATCGACAGTTGTGAACAATGAAGGTACGCAAGTAGAAGATGAGGCGTTACAAATTGTTGCACGTGCCGCTGAAGGTGGTATGCGTGATGCGCTTAGTCTTATTGATCAGGCAATATCTTATAGTGATGAGACCGTTACGACAGAAGATGTATTAGCTGTAACAGGGTCTGTTTCTCAGCAATACTTAGGCAACTTAGTAGAATGTATACGTGAAAATGATGTATCAAGAGCATTACGTATCATAGATGAGATGATGGGTAAAGGGAAAGATCCAGTTCGCTTTATGGAAGATTTCATTTACTATTATCGTGATATGCTTTTATATCAAACTTCACCACAATTGGAACATATGTTGGAACGAGTAATGGTAGATGAGCAATTCCGGACGTTAAGTGAAGAAATGCAACCGGAAGTAATCTATGAGATCATTCATACTCTTAGTAAAGCACAACAGGAAATGAAGTGGACAAATCATCCGCGAATTTTCTTAGAAGTTGTTATGGTACAACTGTGTCAACAGTTTATGATGCAAGCAAATGGTGCAGATCGTTTACAAGCAATTATGAACAGGATGCAGCAATTGGAGAAAGAGTTAGAAGAAGTTAAAAAGAATGGTGTGCCGGCCGGTGTGCAGCAGGAAGTCAGAGAGACACGTGCAGCACCAAAGCCAGTACGGACAGGAAGTATGAAGATACCTGTCGGACGCGTAAATGAAGTATTAAAGCAAGCAAAGCGTCAAGATTTAGAACAATTAAAAGCTGTATGGGGTGAGTTGTTAGGAAGACTCAAAGCATACAACAAAGTAGCGTTTGCTGTTTTATTAGAAAATAGCGAACCGGTAGCGGCTTCAGATGATACTTACGTTTTAGCGTTCCAATATGAGATTCACTGTAAAATGGCAAGCGAAAATCGAGAGGCTATGGATACAGTGGAACAAACTTTATTTGAATTGCTAAGTAAAAGATTAAATATGATTGCCATTCCAAAAAGTGAGTGGGGTAAAATCCGTGAAGATTTTTTACAGCGTGAAGGTGGAAGTTCTGAAGAAAGCCCAGAGAAAAAAGAAGATCCTCTTATAGAAGAGGCTGTAAAATTAGTAGGGCAAGAACTCATTGAAATAAAAGAGTAATAATAATTAGGAGGAATTAATTATGATGCGTGGCGGAATGGGAAATATGAATAACATGATGAAACAAATGCAAAAGATGCAAAAGGAAATGGCAAAGGCGCAAGAAGAACTTGGCGAAAAAACAGTTGAAGGTACAGCTGGCGGCGGTATGATCACAGTTATTGCAAATGGTCATAAGCAAATTCTTGAAGTAAAAATGAAAGAAGAAGTTGTAGATCCAGAAGATATCGAAATGTTACAAGACTTAGTGTTAGCTGCAACAAACGATGCACTTAAAAAAGCTGATGAACTTTCAAACTCTACAATGGGTAAATTTACAAAAGGCTTAAACTTACCGGGTGGAATGTTCTAGGAGGATATTGATATATGCATTATCCAGAACCAATATCAAAACTAATTGATAGTTTTATGAAATTGCCAGGAATCGGACCGAAAACAGCGGTTCGATTGGCGTTTTTCGTATTAGATATGAAAGAAGATGATGTGTTAGGTTTTGCAAAAGCACTTGTAAATGCGAAGCGAGACTTAGCATATTGTTCTGTATGTGGGCATATTACTGACCGTGACCCTTGTTATATTTGTAACGATTCACATCGAGATCAATCAGTTGTTTGTGTCGTGCAAGAACCGAAAGATGTAATCGCGATGGAAAAGATGAAAGAGTATCAAGGTGTATATCATGTGTTACGTGGTGCTATCTCTCCAATGGAGGGAATTGGACCAGAAGACATTAATATCCCGCAACTTCTAAAGCGACTACACGATGAAACAGTACAAGAAGTAATATTAGCAACAAATCCTAATATTGAAGGGGAAGCTACAGCGATGTATATATCCCGCCTCTTAAAGCCGACAGGTATTAAAGTAACTCGTATTGCACACGGTCTGCCAGTTGGTGGAGATTTAGAATATGCAGATGAAGTGACACTGTCGAAAGCGTTAGAAGGTCGTAGAGAAGTATAAGAGGAGAAACAAAAATGTTCTTTCAAAAAAAGGGTAAATTGCGTAAAGAGTATGATGATAAGCTAATTGTACTATTAGAAAAAGTGAAGAATGAATGGTTACGTCAAAAGAGAATGGTTGAACAAAGTGTTGAACCATCTCAAGATGTACTTTGTTCTTTGAAAATAGCAGAGGCGAAATATTTCTTCTTGCTAAAAGAAGCAAAACGTCGTCCTGTGAAGATGGAACAATGGTAAAAGGTTCTGCTGAAAAAGCAGAGCCTTTTTATTTTATTCGTTAAATATGTAGTAGTCACTTCGTTTGGAAAGATCGATTAATGTTTGTTTGTGAAGAATGTGTAGCCGAATCAAGGTAAATAAGATGAAACGACTGGAGTTATATAATAAACGTTCTTTTTTATCGTCTTGTCCCATACAAATAAATGTGTATAGGTCATTCATAAGGAGGAAAAAATGAATTCTACAATTATTATTGTTGGTATTCTTACGTTAATTTTTATTTTCCTTGTTTTTGGTGTTTCTTCTAAGCCGTTACGTTTTATAGGAAAAGCGCTCTTTCATGTTACTTTAGGAGTAGCATTACTTTTTATCGTAAATGTTGTAGGAACGTATTTTGATTTTCATATTCCAATTAACTTGGGGACCGCAACGATTACAAGTTTATTAGGTTTACCCGGTGTTGCTGCATTAGTGGTTATTAAGCTTTATATCATGCCAAGATAAATTTATTTTGGCATTTTTTTTAAAAGTGTTGACTTGTTAATGGTTAATATGGTAAATTAATAAGCGTCGTCAGGAACGAAAGAAAAAAGTTGTTGACAGGTTTAACGCAAAATGTTAAATTATAAAAGTCGCTGCAACGCGATGTTGAACTTTGAAAACTAAACGAAACAAACAACGTGAAACGTCAATT
>NZ_JBVVXV010000032.1:0-14480 GCF_055902415.1 Bacillus sp. SSR7
ATCCCGTTATTCCTGTCGCTCCCGTTGGACCCGTTGATCCCGTTATTCCTGTCGCTCCCGTTGGACCCGTTGATCCCGTTATTCCTGTCGCCCCGGTTGGACCTGTTGCTCCTGTTATTCCTGTCGCTCCCGTTGGACCCGTTGATCCCGTTATTCCTGTCGCCCCGGTTGGACCTGTTGCTCCTGTTATTCCTGTCGCTCCCGTTGGACCTGTTGCTCCCGTTGATCCCGTTATTCCTGTCACTCCGGTTGGGCCTGTTGCTCCTGTTATTCCTGTCGCCCCAGTTGGACCTGTTGCTCCTGTTGCTCCTGTTGCTCCTGTTGCTCCTGTTGCTCCCGTCGGACCGGTTGGGCCTAGCTTAGGTACTGTCCCATCGCAACTAAAACAACACGAATCAACATGTACACCATTTTGATTATTACACTCACAATACCCATTTATATTATTGTGCCATGAAGACATGTTGATCCCTTCCTTCAAATTCAATCTTTTAAGTATAAGCAACAAATAAAAAACACCTATCAAATAACCCAGAATAACTTTACTCCGTACATTCTAATAATTATTACATGCGATTCTTACCCCTTTTGCTTGTACTTTTGCCTTCTTACTCAAACGAAATTCTTTTTCTTAATAAAACAGCTTGATGTTCTCGTACTTGGAGCACCTTATTTCTTATAGTTGATGAGGAAGAGTGGGAAGAAAGTCAATAAAAAAAGAGGCTTCTTGTTAGGAGGCCACTGAAAAAGTGGTTACTTTGAAAAATAACACGTATTTTATCAATATATTGAAATGAAAAAGGATCCCTCAACTGTAATATAGTAGGTTATCGGATCCTTTTTCTTATGAAGTGGCGTTTTTCAGTGCCCTCCTTGTTAGAAGTCTTCTTTTTTATTCGTTCTTATAGGCCAAAAGGAAACTATCTTTTTTTCACGAATGTAATCTATGAACATAACTAGGAGGGATAACAATGTACCAAACTATTGAAGGCTTCTTGCAATCATGGACATACGAGACTGAGTCTACTCAAAAAATGCTCGATGTACTAACAGATGAATCTTTGTCACAAGAAATCGCACCTGGGCACTGGACGTTAGGAAGAGTCGCTTGGCATATCGTGACGGCAATTCCTGTTATACTATCTGGCACAGGGCTAAAGTTTGAAGGAGAAACGAAAGATTATCCTGTTCCAACCTCTGCAAAAACAATTGCAGATGAATACCGTAAAGTAAACGCGGCTTTTGTTGAAACACTTCAAAATGAATGGACCGATAAAGACTTAGCTACTATTAACGACTTCTTTGGCCGCCCTATGCCAAATTCTATATTTTTAATGACACTTATCAATCATCAAAATCACCATCGCGGACAAATGACAGTTTTAATGCGCCAGGCTGGCTTAACAGTTCCTGGCGTATATGGTCCTGCAAAAGAAGAATGGGCTGCAGCTGGAATGGAAGCACCTAAAATGTAACTACAGAAAAAGACAAGGTGTTTACACATCTTGTCTTTTTCTGTAACTTGTTTCATGTGAAACTATTTTTTCTAAATGGTTGTTTTATGGAAAAGATAGGTTAAAATGAATAGATACTATGAAGAGGAGTAACCAAATTGAATACAAAGAATAAAAAAATAGCTCTGGGAACTATTTTATTAACTTCTATTATTGGAGTTATTAGTGTATCTCTTTATTTCACCTATTATGGTACCCCTTGGGGAAAACAAGCAGCAATTACGGAATCAAAAGAGTATATTACAAAACATTTTAATCTAGATGCAGAAGTCAAAAACACTTCTTACGACGCTAAAATGAATAGCTATGCAATCGCCTTTGAAACAAATAAAGACGGAGAGTTTACTATCGAATATAAAAGTCCTAATAACTTTAATATTTCTCCAGGAGTACAAGCGTATTTAAGTAAACACTCCAAATTTAAAGAGTAGTAACGAAGCATACATATACAAAAAAGAGTTGGTGTAACGCCAATTCTTTTTTTATTTATTTTTTTCAGACTGTTACATCTTCCCTCTCTATATTTTTAATGCCGTAATATGCAATCACCACTCCAATTGCTGCGAGTGCTAGTTGAAGGGGAAGAAAAGTTGCCGTAGAAAACGCCGGGTTGCTATTCATTGCAATTGATACAACGATAAGGGATGAAACAATTGTAGTTGGCACTGAACGTTTACGCATTCCGAAATATAGCGGGATTAAACTTATTCCCGCAGTTGCAATGGCTAAAGGAACCAGTTTTATTCCTTCTTGCACCAATTGATCTACTGTGAATGAATTAGGAAGAATTGAAAAATAACTATCTATCCCAAAGAAAATTCCTACTACTAAAATGTTAGATACAATAACTGTTATAAATGTTAATGTTGCTGTAATAACCAACTTACTAATCATCATTTTCTTCCGATTAATAGGATAAGAAAACATAAGTAGTATTGTTTTGTTTTTATATTCACCAATTATTAACCTTGCGATTAACACACTACCAAAAATAATAAATGTTGCTCTTACTAATGTACTAGCCATTAACAAAACCATCTGTGGATCTCTTATTTCTGGATCGCCTTCTATTTGAGAAACGATGCTCGTAAAGATCAGTAATACCAGTATAGCGATATTTGCAATACTCGCTCCCCTTACATACCATCCAAGCTTAAACTTCTTCATTTCTAGCTTCATAAGACGTAGCATACTAGTCCTCCTTTCATTTAAATTTTAATCGATATAAATTACCCCTGTTTTACTTAAAATCTCCACTTTGTTTTTTGCATCACCGATGGTTCCTGCTTTTATCTTTTCTGTATTTTTATCTTTCTTAAGTCCTTTTAAATCTATCATTACGTCAGACGAATTACTTTTAGCCGTAAGTTTCAATGAAGCTGGAACACCTTTATATCTTACGCCAATATCTCCTGACTTTGTTTCTATAAAT
This sequence comes from Bacillus sp. SSR7, assembly GCF_055902415.1. Classification (NCBI taxonomy): domain Bacteria; kingdom Bacillati; phylum Bacillota; class Bacilli; order Caryophanales; family Bacillaceae; genus Bacillus; species Bacillus sp. SSR7. The sequence goes on from NZ_JBVVXV010000032.1 coordinate 2,947, forward strand.
AATGATTTTCCTTCTGTCATATCTTTTAGTAGGACTTCCCCAGACGTTGAAGTGATAATCATATTTTCGTTTTTTACATTTTTCACATAATTATCGCCAGTAGTAGACGTTATATTTACTTCTTGTAATGAGCTATCTTTTAACATTAAATCTCCACTTTCGGATGTGAATTCACCCTTCTCTGCCGATAGTCCTGTAATCATTTCATCTCCTGATTTGCCTTTCGTCACGATATTTTTTACTACTATATCGCTTATTTTCACATCTCCTGATTTATTATTTAATACAATTTTATCTATTTCTTTCTTCGGAATAGCTATACATATACTATTTTTCTTCCTAAACGTGAAACCATTAAAAAATCTGGTCGCCTTTTGTTTTTGCTTAATCACAATTTTATTTTCGTCATTTTCTATTTTGACGGGATCTATCTCTTTATCTACTTGTTCACCTTGAGCGGAAATTACTATTTTATTAGCGTCTGTACTTTTAAATTCAATATCCCAGTTTTCATTGTCTACTTCTATTTCTTTTATATGATTTATCTCAAAAGACTTTTCTTTCTTAAAATCTTTCCCCTGAAATACCTTAAAACCCAAAACCGCACTAGCAATTGTAATGAATAATATTGCAATTACTATTATTTTTTTCACCATTTATACCCCAGTTCATTTTTGTTTTAGGCTCGCTTCACGCCACATCGATCTTGTCGATTTTACGAAATGATAGATAACTAATGAAAATTCCTAATAAACAGAGCACGATTGGAATAGCTATAAAATCAAACATACTTACTTGACCGTTTCCAGCACCAACGTTACCACTAATCAGCATACCAATTATTACTGCCGAAGTTATCGTTGTCGGTGTCGATTTCTTTCTCATTCCAAAAAATAAAGGAATTAAGCTTATACCAGATATCATAAATGCACTTATAACAGTAGTTGGAACGGTAGCTATTATTTCGCCTATCGTAGCAGGTGTTTCAATCAGTCCCATCATTGGACTCACAAAATATACGAGCAAACTAATAATGAAAGTAGCGATAATCGTGCTCACAAAACAAAAACAAAAAACAATTGTTAATTTCGCACTCATTAACATTTTCCTTTGCAGCGGATACATAAATGATAGTTGCATCGTTTTATTCTTATACTCATCAATTACTAAACGTGATAAAATGACCGAACTAAAAATAATGAATGTTATTCTAATAAAAATATTTGCTAAAGCCATGTTCTGTGTGAAGTCAGAGAATAGCATGTCTTCCTCGGCTTTCATTCCCCATGCCATAAGGCTCACTACAGCGAAAATTGCTATAATACAAATTGCTACACTTTTAAAGTAACTAGATAATTGATGTTTCTTCCATTCGAGCTTCATTAATTTAAACATATAAACCACGCCTCCATTCTTTATATAACTTTCTCTACACTGCTAACATTCTAATTCCAGCCGTAACTACGCTTAACATTCCAATCACTAGTAAAATTAACAACCATTTCCGATCAGGTTTTCTATAATATAAAATCGCACTTATGAACATTACGATCAATCCACTTACTAGATTCACTAACAATCCATTAAGCATGAATGCCTTCTCCATCCATTACATTTAAGAAATATTCCTCTAAGGAACTATGTTTCTTATTCATACTTTCAATTTCCACATCGTTCATAATAAGCGCTTTTGAAATGGCTTGCTGAGACACTGCTGTATCATACACACGAATCATATTTCCGCTCATTATTTTATAATTTTTTATGCCGAGTTTATCTTCTAAAATATAAGCTGCACGCTTCACATCAGGAACAGTAATTTCAATGTACTCTGTTTGTTTTCCATTGATACTCTTCATTGAAACTTCTTTTATTAGTTTTCCATTTTGAATTACACCAATTGTATCCGCCATTAGTTCCATCTCACCTAAAATATGACTAGAAACTAATAATGTAATGCCATATTCTTTGCAAAGCATTTTAAATAAGTCTCTTAATTCTTTAATACCAATTGGATCTAAACCGTTAATTGGCTCATCTAAAATAAGTAGTTCTGGCTTTGTCATGATCGCCCTTGCAATACCAAGTCGTTGCTTCATACCTAATGAAAAATCTTTTACTTTTTTATTATCTATCCCTTGCAGCTTCACTAAATGTAAAGCATGGTCAATTGCGTTTTTATCGTAATAGCCCATATATTCACAATGTAATTCTAAATTTTCTTTCGCCGTTAATTTATCATAAAAGATTGGATATTCGATAATTGTCCCCATGCGCTTTAATACTTCATAAGATGTATCCGTTAACTTCTCACCGAAAATTTCAATATCACCGCTCGTCGGTTTTATTAAATTTGTAATCATTTTCATAATCGTTGTTTTACCAGCACCGTTTGGTCCTAAGAAACCGTATATCTCTCCTTTTTTCACATGCATGTTAACGCTAGAAATAACTTCTTTCCCTTTAAACACTTTCGTTAACTGATTCGTTTTTAATATATATGTCATGTCGTTTTCTCCTTTCGCACTACTTTATACTTCTATAATAGACAACAGAAATCTCTTTTTTCTTACCCGTTCCTTACAAATTCCTTACGCTGAAAAAAAGCTTGTAGAATCTACTTCTCTACAAGCTAAAACTGCATCTTTGTTAATACAATTGTAAAAATTGTTTTTTCATACGGCTTACTAAAAAGATGTATTTCTCCGTCCATCGCTTCTACAAGCCTTTTCGTAATCGTTAAACCTAGACCGCTTCCTTGGTACAATCTATTTCTGGAATCTTCAAGTGTGTACATACGCTCAAACACTTTATCAATATGAGATTCATCAATTCCTTTTCCTGTATCCCATACGTCTATATACACATTCGTTTCATCATCTCTTAACGTCATACCGAGCGTCTTTCCATCATCTCCATATGTAATTGCATTTGATATTAAATTATTCAATACTCTACCTAATACTTCTACATTTCCAAGTGCATATATATTTTTTTCTGGTATATTAATATGAACATGAAAACCTTTCGTCGTCACTAAATCATAAAAAGATAAAATTTTCTCACGGCAAACTTCATTCATATTTACTTTTGTCATCTCGATTGCCTTGTCACCAGATTCTAGTTTTGCTAAATCAAAAAACTTATGAATCAATTCCATTACTTCTAGTGTTTTCACATGCACCTTTTCAAGTAAGATTTGTTGTTCTTCTTTATTTATCGTTTTATCCTTATTTAACATTTCTGTATATCCAAGAATAACTGTTAATGGTGTTTTCAAGTCATGTGAAATATTTGAAAGCATTTTTCTCATCGAAATTTCTACTTTCGCATGATCTGCATTCGTTTTCTGTTTCGCATCTAACAATTGATTAATTGCCACTAACAACTTTTGCAATTCTAGATCATCTGTCATAACGAGTAACTTCTCGCCTGTTTTTTCATTAACAATACTTTCTAATTTTTCATATGTGTATCGCAAATTTTTGCTACTATTTTTCCTCATTTTATATTGTATATAAATGACACATAACAATATAAAAATAATACCTATTAACAAATTGACCATATTACATCACTTCCAGCTTATAACCGATACCCCATAACGTTTTAATGTATTCTGGATTAGATGGATCACTTTCGATTTTCTCACGCAATCTTCTCATATGGACATTAATAACGTTATCGTCACCGTAATACTCTTCGTTCCAAACTAGCGTATATATTTGTGCTTTTGTAAATACACGATTTTGATTCTTTACAAACAGTTTTAAAATCTCAAATTCTTTTAAAGTAAGCTTGAGAGGCTTCCCGTTTTTTTCCACAGTAAAATTAATTGGATCGATTGTTAAATCACCAATTTGAATCACCTTTTCTGTTGTTTCTGTAGCTGAATATTTCGTAGACCGCCGAATACCTGCTTTTACACGGGCAGCTAATTCAATCATAGAAAACGGCTTACAAATGTAATCATCTGCTCCTAGTCCTAATCCAACAGCTTTATCAACATCTGTATCTTTTGCCGACATCATTAAAATCGGTACTGCACTCTTCTCGCGAATAATGCGCACAACTTCTAATCCGTCTAACTTCGGCATCATAATGTCGAGGATGATCAAATCAAATGAACCTTTTAAATATGTGCTCACGCCTTCCTCTCCATCAGACGCGATTGTAACTTGAAAGCCCTCTTTTATTAAATACTTTTCCACCATCTCTTGAATTGAAATATCATCTTCCACTAATAAAATATGATGTGACATATGTCCATCCCCTTTTTTACAAACATTAACATTTTAATTGTATCGTAACTACTACAGACTGGAAACAATTATATGAATTTTCAAACCAACTTCCCTTCCTTCCATAACAATGATATGATGAAATTTACTACGATAGTTCATAATTAACTTTATATAAAGGAGACTTATCATGTCAGAAAACAAAAAAGTAAGCTTAGCTGATTTAATGCGTGAACAACTTGCAAAGAAAAAGCAAGGTAACGGTAATGGTCAAAATACAAAAAACCAAAGCCAAGAAACAAAAAAACTACAAAACCAACAAACGAAGAAAACAAACAACCAACGTAGACGTACAGGTGTATAAATGAACGGACAAAAACGTTCTAATATCGTACCCGGCCTTGAAGTTGATATTGTATTAAAACAAGATCAACGCACAGGCAAATTAACACGTGGCATTGTAAAAGATATTTTAACAAACTCCCCTTCTCATCCGCATGGCATTAAAGTGCGCTTACAAGACGGGCAAGTCGGCAGAGTACAAAATATCGTTCAATAAAAAAAGGAGCTCAACTAAACTCGAGCTCCTTTTTTTATTACCCTTTAATTTTCTCAATGAAAACTACTTTTAAATAGTCTCCTTCTTTAAATTGATCAATGGTACGGAAATCTTCTGGTAAAGAATGTTCTTCTAATATTTTATATTTGCCATTCATTTCTTTAAATGCTGTATCGATAAAGCCTTTAAACTTTTTCATATCGAATGCGCTACAATTTGTAGAAGCAACGATAATTCCGTTATTTTCTGTAATGGCAATTGTTTCTTTTAATAAGTTTTTATAATCTTTCGCTGCACTAAATGTATATTTTTTTGAACGCGCAAAGCTTGGAGGATCTAATACAACCATATCAAATTTCATCTTTTTCTTCGCTGCATATTTGAAGTACAGAAATACATCTTCTACAATAATATCTTGCGCTTCATAATCAATTTCATTTACACTAAACTGCTCAATCGTTTTACTTAAGCTACGATTTGCAAGGTCGACACTCGTCGTTTTGCTCGCTCCACCAAGCGCTGCAAATACAGAAAAGGCACCTGTATAAGAGAACATATTTAACACTGTTCTTCCCTTTGCATATTTATCACGAATTTGTTTTCGCACGTTACGCTGATCTAAAAATACCCCAACCATCGCTCCGTCATTTAAATAAACAGCGAAGTTCACACCATTCTCTTTTACGATAAGCGGGAACTCACCGCGCTCTCCTGCTACGAAATCATCGCCTTCAATGTATTTCCCTTTCGTATCAAAACGCTTCTTCTCATAAATACCTTTAAAGTTTGCTACTTTTTGAAGAGCTGCTATAATCTCATCTCTGAAAGTATAAATCCCTTCACTATACCAGCTCACTACATAATAGCCGTCATAATAATCGATGATTAAGCCTCCAAGCCCATCACCTTCACCGTTTAGGGCGCGGAATGCTGTCGTATCACTTGATTTGTAAAATTGCTTTCGTTTATGTAAGGCAGATTTAATTTTACTTTCAAAGAAAGATTGATTAATTTGTTCACTCTCTTTTCTCGTTAAAATCCAGCCGTATCCTTTATTTTGTTTTCCATAATAACCTTTTCCGACAAAGTGGTTTTTCTCATCTACCACTTTGATGATTGTTCCTTCTTCCTGAACATCATTTAAATTTTGAATCGCATCTTTTAAAATAAGCGGGTATCCACTTTTAATTTCTTTTATAAATTTCGGTTTTATTTTTACAGTTACTTCTGATCGCATATAAAAACTTCCTTTCCATTTGCATGCTTTCTCTATAGGAAGCATTTGAAAAACGAGGCTGAAAAAACAGCCTCGTTTCACTATACCATATTATTGCTTTGCTAGTACAACTCACTCATTCTCTCGCTTAACCGCCACCTATTTACTACATTTTGAAATGGAAATCTTACTGTCCAACATAATAGAAAAAATACTTATATATTTCATATTTACCATTGACAATGATAATGATTTTCATTATCATTTAATGTATATGAGTTCTCGAAAATAAAGGCTACAACTTATAGGAGGAATAAATATGATTATTGTTACAAATACAGCTAAAATTAAAAAGGGAAATGGACATAAATTAATTGATCGTTTTAATAAAGTAGGTCAAGTCGAAACAATGCCAGGATTTTTAGGATTAGAAGTTCTTCTAACGCAAAATACAGTTGATTATGACGAGGTAACCATTAGCACACGCTGGAATGCAAAAGAAGATTTCCAAGGTTGGACGAAGAGCTCAGCATTTAAAGATGCTCACTCACATCAAGGTGGAATGCCCGATTATATTCTCGACAATAAAATCTCTTACTATGATGTAAAAGTTGTACGTATGCCGATGGCTGCAGCACAGTAAACATATTTCTTTTTTAAAGTATAGAATATGAGAAACGTAACCACTTCTTATATTCTATACTTTTTTTACTGTCTTTTTACTAGTTTCGCATGTACGACTAATCTTCCTGCTTCTGGATCAAGTGCATAGTCACATGTAGAAAGTGTTATAATTTCATCATTAGCCGTCAATTTCGTATCCGTTTTGTAAAGGGACTTATGTTGAATTTGCTTTAAGAACGCTGTATACGCTGCATCGCTTTCAAAATCCGTTTCAATGTAATAAAAGTCCGTCGTTGTCGTATATACTGAAAAAACTTCAACGTCGTATCCTTCAAATAATGTATCGTAATACAATTTACGATGGGACATGAAGAAATCTTCATCCAACATCTTTTTTAAACTTCCAAACATAGAACCGTCCTTCATACGATGACCATATAAAATAGTATTTCGGTTTTGAGATTTCACATCATTACGATAATCCATAAAAATACTTCCCGCTCTCATATCCTCGCCTTTGTAATTACGAAATAAATAGTAATCATTATCCTTCGCTTGAACGATTGGATAATTGATTTGTGTATCATCCATCGTAATCCATCCCACTATTTCTGGATTAATTTTTTGGAGAGCTTGAAACTGTTTACGTACTTCCCCATCTTCTGATTTTTCTTCCATTGGACTTCTCTTATAAATATGTTGCGCTTCAGCCATTACTTTACGATTTTCATAATAATCCATGAAAATCCCACCCAATTCATACAATGAATAGAAAAAGATTCCTAAAAATACAATTGTAAGTATTCGTTGAAAAAAAGAATTCTTTTTCCGTTCTTTCTTACTATTCAAATTATCACCTCAAAACGGATTATGCCCAGCCTTTAAATTCCCATTGGTACCATGTATAACCCTGTATCTTCGTCTTGTTTTACAACGACATCTACACCATATATTGCTTTAACCATTTCTTCTGTTATTACCTCATTAGGATTACCTTTCGTAACAATTTCCCCATCTTTCATAACGATAATATGATCACTATAACGAATGGCTTGATTAATATCATGTAGTACCATCACAATCGTTAATCCATACACTTCATTTAACTCTTTCACTAACTCTAATATTTCTAGCTGATAATAAATATCTAAATATGTTGTCGGTTCATCTAAGAAAAGCATTGGTGTACTTTGAGCTAATGTCATCGCGATCCAAACTCGCTGTCTCTCTCCGCCCGATAAAGCATGAATTGGCTTTTCACGCTTACTTTGCAAATTCGTACATGTTAGTGCACGCTCAATTGCTTCTCTATCTTCATCAGTTTGCGAAGAAAAAACATTTTTATATGGCATACGTCCAAAGCTTATTAGTTTTTCCACTGTAATATCTGCTGGTGCCTCATTTTGTTGATGGACAACAGCTAACTTTCTAGCAAACTCTTTCGGTTTATACTCACTAATCGCTTTTCCATCAAGTATTACTTCCCCACTATTAGGAGCATGATTTCTAGACATAACACCAAGTAATGTTGATTTCCCGCAACCATTCGGACCAATGATTGTTGTAATTTTCCCAATTTCTATTTCACTACTAACAGACTTTAAACGATTTGTTATATTATCGTATGAAAAGGTTACATTTTTAATTTCCATGAACTTTATCACTCTTTCTAAGCAAGAATATTAAGAATGGCCCACCAATGACCGCCATAATGGTTGCTGCTGGAATTTCATTAGGTGGCACAATTAACCTTCCAATCGTATCCGCCGTCAAAATTAATAACGCTCCTGCAAGTGCAGAAAATGGAATCAACACTTTATGGTCTGAACCAACTAGTTGTCTTGAAATATGCGGAACAAGTAATCCTACGAAAGCAATAACACCTGCAATCGCTGTTGATACGGCCGCTAAAAGTACTGCAATAGCAGAGATAATAAGACGAACTCTCGTCACGTGCAAGCCTAAGTTTTTCGCAGTCTTATCTTGTAGTGATAATAAGTTACACCTAGCTCCTACGAACAGAGCAAGAATAAGACCAATTGTTCCATACGTAACCATTATTTCTACATCGCCCCACGTCTTCATCGTTATATTAGAAGTCGTCGTTTGCTTAATACTCTTTATGAAATATCCGCAAATCGTAATGAACGATTCATTTAATCCAGTGAACATCGCATTAATAGCTATACCAACTAAAATAATGCGAAGTGGACTTAACCCTGACTTCCATGAAAAGGCATAAACGAGATAACATGCAAACGCACCACCTAAAAAGGCGAATACGGGTGTCCAGAAAAAGAATTGCGGGAACAATGTAATAATAACGAGTGTCATAAAACTAGCTCCTGAAGATATACCGATTACCCCAGCATCGGCGAGTGGATTTTTCATAACAGCTTGAAAAAGTACACCTGAAACAGCGAGAGCCGCTCCAGTGAACAACGCAATAATAATACGCGGGAAACGTAAATCTTTAATGACTTCAACATCTTCATTTCCACCTGTAAATATCCCTTGTACAAGTTCAACAATACCTACTTCTAAACTCCCTTTCATTGCTGACAATGATGTCATAACAATAAGCAATGCAGTAACAATGAGGAAACTCCAAGTTTTTTTATTCATTCCACTCTTCCTTTATATTAAAATGCATCACGGATACATCATTTTTTTCAATTCATCTAACGCTTCAATTGCTGCTAAATTGCCTGTCGTTCCAAATAAACGCTCTTCTAAATCGTAAACACGGTTATTTTTAACTGCCGCAAAATGTTTCCAAATATCATTTGTTTTAAATTCTTTATCAAACATTTTTACAACTTCATCAGGCATACCATGAGCTGCTCGTAAAATAATATCTGGATCAGCTTTCTTTAAATACTCTGTATTAGAAGCTAAATATTCTACTTGTTCACCTTGCACAATATTTTTACCACCTAGTTGTTTCACTAAATCTCCAATATAAGAATGCTCTGTTGCTACTAAATAACTTCCCGGCACACCTAATAAAATAAGCACTGTCGGTTCTTTCTTTCCTTTTACTTCCTTTTGAAGGCTAGCAACCTTTTTATCTAATTTAGTTACTACTGCTTCGGCCTGTTTTTCACGCCCATATTTCTTACCTAAATCGCTAATAGAACTTTGCATATTTTTCAAACTCGTTAAATCTAAAAAGTTTGCTTTCATGCCCACGCCATCAAAAACCGGCTTTAATTCATATTCAAGTGTTGTCACAGATAACACTTCTGACGGCTTTAATGATTTTACCTTTTCCATATCAGGACTCATCGGATTCCCGACTTCAGCTAAACCTTTATATCTCTTTGGTAAATCTTTCGTACTCGTTGGCACACCAACTAAATCTACTTCTAACGCATCCATAATTTCAGTAACAGCAACTGTCGTTGCAACAATTCGCTCTTTACTCTCACTCTTTACCTGCTTCGGTGTTTCTTTTTTTGGTGATGAGCACCCAGCTATACTCATTAACAGAATGATAGCCATTAGCACACTTGCGATTTTCTTCACTCTCAATCACCACTCCTTTCCAAACAATATGAAACAAGTCTTGATGCGCCCGAAAACGTATCAAGACTCCAACAATTACAATCTACCAGCTCTATATTTACGAACTAGTAAAGCAAGTGACCCAAGCAGTAGCACCATGTATAAACCTAGTTGTGCTGTATCTGCCGTTTTTGAGTTTTTTTCTTTTTTCACATCATTATTTGTAGCTTCATTTTTCTTCTTACCATCTGCATTTCGGTTAAAATCAGGCGTAGCAATTGTTTTTACATTATCTACTTTCGGCGTAATTACCGGATTTTTCGGTTCATTCTTCGGCTCTTCTTTTACCGTTCCTACAGCACCAATCTTCGTCGTATCAAATTGAATTTGTACGTCGTAGAAGTGATGGTAGTTCATTGAATCGATATCTACTTTTACCTTTGCATTTAATTTTGCAAATAAATCATTAGCTTCAAATTCTACGACTCTTGTATTTGTGGCCTTATCTTCACTTACTACTTTTGCATCTGCAAATCCACCATTCTTTTCCGTTTGGAATTTTGTAATCCATTCACTATTTTTTAGTGTCATTGCAATATACTTCTTACCATCTTTCACCGTTAACCTTGCTGGACTTACAACATATTGATTCATCATTGAAATTTCTTCAGTCTTATCTTTTAACACTTTAAAAGCAATATCGTACTGACCGTCTTTTAAATTTTTCGGATCAACTGTTGGATTTTCATTTAGATTATTCGTTCCATCTTGGTTATTGCTTCCACCTTGATTATTGTTATCATCTTGGTTGTTACTTCCATCTTGATTGTCGTTTCCACCTTGATTCCTGTTATCACCTTGGTTATTGTCTCCACCCTGGTTACCTAAAGCTTGAATACTATTTTTATCAAATACAAATTGAATATCGTAAAAATGATGATAATTCATCGCATCAATATCCACTTTCACTTTTGCATTTAACTTTTTCGATAAATCATCTACTTCCACTTCTACTACTCTTGTATCTTGCTCTTTATTTGCACCTAATACTTTCGCATCGATGAACGCACCATTCTTTTCAAACTCAAATTTTGTAATCCATGAGCTATTTGTTAATGTAAAGGATACATATTTCTTACCATCTTTTACTTTCAAGATACCTGGACTCTTCGTATACGTGTTCATCATTGAAATTTCTTCTGTTTGATCTTTTAACACTTTAAAACCGATACTATATTCACCGTCTTTAAGAGCGTTTGGATCAATGGTTGTGTTATTGTCTTGATTATTGTTTCCGCCTTGGTTGTTGTTTCCACCTTGGTTATTGTTTCTGCCTTGGTTGTCGTTTCCGCCTTGGTTGTCGTTTCCGCCTTGGTTGTCGTTTCCG
>NZ_JBVVXV010000033.1:0-12349 GCF_055902415.1 Bacillus sp. SSR7
GGCGCCAAGAAAACATATAAGGATTCTAAAAACAAAAGAAATCGAAGGCATGGATATGCTTTGGAAAACTGGAACAGCTACCAGAGAACAAATGGAAAGAGAATATAACATTAAAGGAGATCGTCTGAAAAAACTTTGTCATAGCGGCTATTTAGAAGAACGCACAGGAAAAATTGTTTTAGGAGAAAAGGGAATAGAAAAGTTTAAGAAAGAGGGAAAAGAATATCAATATAAAACTGGTATAAATAACGCTAAACATGATATCCGTCTCTCTGAAAAATATATTTCTTTACCGAAAGAAATAAGGGAAACATGGAAAACAGAAAAACAATTACATTCAGAGGCCCAGAAAGACCCCAGATACGACGATTTCAAAAAAAGAATAGTAGAGTCCCATCCGCAAGGAAAATTCCAACCAACGCCCGATGGAGCCGTTTATAGTGAAGTACATGACGGTTACATTGCCATAGAAGTAACAACACGTAACTATAAAGAGATTGATATTCAACAAAAACAAGAATTTGCGAAAACATTTTTATCCGGATATGAACAACTATAGGAGGAGAAAACATGGCAATACAACCAACATTTATCGTTCCACCTACTTTTTATACAGTACATGAAATTATGAATAATATAAATGCACCCTATATCTTAAACTTACATGACATTCAGGAAGATCCACATAAGAGAAAATTAAGTGATGAATTACATTTATTCATCATGAAGCATTATCATAATCTATTTACATTTATGCTTCATCATCAACCCTACATGTTAAAATCACAATTCTTAGACCTATTTGGCTACCAAAAAGGAAAAAAGAATAAGTCTAGAACACTTGGTTACGCAAAATTAAAAGAGTTAGAAGATAAACTGTTAATTGGTTCTAAATCCTTTTATGGTGCGGAATATATTTATTTATCTTATCGAGCTTACTATTATTTTGGCCAAGAAAAAAAGGTGCTGCCAATTGCACCAGGAGAAAATGTACTCTTCCGCCATTTTACTCGTATGGAAGATTATCTAGAATTAAATAAACAATATACAGACCCAATATTATTAATCGCATTACTTTGCTCTCACGAGCATTATTATCTGTTACATACAGAACCCTTTTTCCCAATTCAACCAATACAAGAAAAAGATACACGTTACTTTGGAGAATACTTTCCAAACAATAAAATACCTAAAAATCTTGATATAGAATTTGTAACAGACTTTTTGATAAAGACAAAACAAGAAAATAGAGGATTGTGGTTAATCAATGAGGAGACACCTGAAACTCAACTTCACGTACTCATTACGTTTATAGATGAACTTTTTAAAATCCTTACTACACGTTGTTCTCTTAAATTACTTATTAATGATCAAAAAAAATCCTTACGAATCGTAGCAAATATTATCCCAATACCAGGAACATCGTATATCACCATTAATAACCTAATCTCTGATATTTATCATATTGAATTTTTATTAAAGATTTGCTTTCCAACAGTCATAACAAGTTTTACTTTTATTGTGATGAACCAAGATCATAAACGTGAATTAAACAATGTTATAAGTAGAATCACTAAAATCAGAGAAAATAAAAAGAACTTACAACCGTGGCAATCTATGATTGATTCAAAAAATATTAAAATCCGAAATACAAATCTATTTAGACGTTTAAATTTCAACGCTTCTTACGAATCTGAAAGAGAAAAACCTCTCTTAAACTAAGTCTTTATGAAAAAAATAAGGATTTTTCTGTCTAAAATGGTATATAAATAAGCCTTACAATAAATAAGGCTTGTCCAAAATTAAATAAATTTAGCAATAAAAGACACAATAGCAATACCATCAGCTAACAAACCAATGACTAAACCAACTAATGCTAAAACAGATATAATTTTTTTCATAATCTCACTCTCCTTTCAATTATTTACTTGCACTAACATAAGAAATAAGGACGTATAAATTGAAAAATAAGTTATTTTTAATATATAATCCGCTATTAAAAAGATCAACTATAAACAATCTACTTAATAAATTAATAAACGTTTTTGTCTTCCCCCTACTTTTGAGATAGAGGCTGGCGGGGGTGTGGGGAGACCCCACTTATTGCGTATCTAAAAATAGAGTAATAATTAATTAGGGAACGTTAGATCAAGCGGTTTGGCTCGTATAATGAGTAGTTCAAGCCGATATGCCTAAATCCCACTTTTGAGTTTATCGGCTTGGCGATGAAAGCAAACGAGCCAAAAAAAGTTCCGCAAGGATGTTAGAAAAAAGAAAAGTCTTCGACTTTAGCCGAGGATTAACGAGGCGACTTTTTTCTAGCAAAGGTGGAGATTTTTGAGTGATTTTCTCAAAAATACTACCTGTTCCTTGCGGAACTTTTAGCTATTTCTATATAGAGTGAGAAGGGACAAGCATACTAAAGTTGAAAATACCCAGTGATACCAAGGGTTTCAGGATTTTTCGTACTTACCGTTTTTGGTAAGTAAACTTACCGTTTTTGGTAAGTACGAATTTAATAAAAAAAGTCTACTTTAAAAGTAGACTTAAAATAATTTAATAGGTAAATTTTTAAGTTGTTTTGGAACCTTTCTAAACATAGCTTTAAGTGTCGGATTCACTTCATCTCTATTCCCTGAAAACATGATGTGAGGATTTATAAATAATGCATACGCTCTAACATTATTATCATCAACACCACTCTCTGAACGAGCTATAATACCTTTATCAATTAACTTTCTAACTAATGGACTAACTTTAGTTTCATGTCTTCCAATTTTTTTAGCCAATTCTCGCTGAGTTAATGGAATCTGTTCTTTTGAATTAATATCACTAACTAAACAATTACTCAAAAATCCTACACACATTGAAATATCTAATAAAAATACTTTTTCAGCATTTGTTAAATAATCAATTTCAAATAAATATTGGATATTTTGTTGAATAATTTGAACAAACTTTGCTTTATTCTTTATTTTACGTTCAGGAACTAATTTCATTCCCCTTGAACTAGCTTTTGCTTGAAGCTCATTCGCTATGTACATCTCTTCTTCTGACAAAATCTTCGAATTCTCGATATCTCTCAATCTTGCATTTTTTTCAGCCTGTTCTAAATTGCTGATTTTTGACATAATGTTTCTCCTCTTTTCTAAGATTTTCAACTAGAGAAGAAGAACATTTTATGTTATGATTCATATAGAAATTATAGTTGAATATGTACACAAAAAGCCTCCATCACTAATTGATAAGTTTGGTCACTTTCAATTATAACATAGAGGCTTTTTTTATTTTTTAAACTATTTAATTTTTATACGTAGAATTACAATATGGATGTGCTAATTGTGCATTATCTACATAACCAAGCCCACCATCTTCTTTCCTCACTATATGATCTATTGTAATAGAATTTGAATGAAGCAATCCACCACAAATAGCACAGCAATTAACATTTTTTAAAGACTCAACAATAAAAGCTAAAGATTTTCTCTCACGAGTAAATTTTTTCTTCTTTGCTTCTTCTTCAGTTTTTATAGCTTTACTCAAATAAGAATATTCATTGCTATTAGATATTTTTTCTACCGTTTCCTCAATATCCAATCCTTTCAATAAATTATCCATTATTGCGACATAATAATCTTTTATATGTTCAAATCCATTACTAGATTGTCTATATTTCCTTACAATTTGTTGGACAAGGAATTCATACTCAATCAATACTTTTTCAAAATCTTTTCTTACCTTTATAAAATCATTAAATCGATTTGCCTTTTCTAAATAAATTATAAAAGAGAGTATTGCATAGTATGAAGCTATTTTATGTCTTCCTCTTAAAGAATAAAAATACACAATTGGATGAAGTCCTAAAGAACCTGGATGCATACTATTAATTCGTTGTAAAATATTTTTACAGTTCTTTAAATGTTTTATAGTCATATCACCACTTAAATCATCATTTAATTCCTTTGAACCTTTATTAGCGTTGCTTGAAGAATTGCATATATTTATAGTTTCATATACCAAAGATAAACCCTGAGTTGAAAATTGTTTACCACCTATCGGTAAATCCAATGTTTTAATAGGAACTCTATAATCTGGTTTAAACAGTAATTCATTAATTTCCTCAGCTAGTTTTTCAATTTTCTCTCTGTTTTCCTGATTAAACGCGGACCAATACTTATGTCCCTTACCACTTCTCATAATAGCCCTAGCCGCCAAACCATTTGCTTTATTTCGAGACTTAATCAACTTTAATTCTGTTGAATTAATAGGAGCTCCTTGTTGGTTAATCTTAAAAAATGATTCCTCAGCTTTCTTTGAATTCCCCTCAACCCATTGAACTTGAAGTGCTAATGCTCCTAGACTTTTAGCTTTTTCAGCAACATATTTACGAACCTTTTCAGGTTCCCTACTTGCTAATTTATATTCTTTAAAAGGACCAATTCTTTCGTTAATAATTTCACGAGTTTCTCTAGCGATTTTCAATTGCTCTTCTGGTATAAAACCATCAAAATGCCTTTTAGAAATTTCACCATCACCATAATCATCATTTATCCAACAGGCTAATGCACTTAATCTATGAGAACCATCAATAATAAATATATAATTCCCTACACTTCTCCAAAGAATTATTGCCGGAATAAGTTCTCCTTCAATAAAACTTTTAATAAATTCATATATTTTTTCTGCCTCCCACTCATTAGTTTCTCTTTGAAAATCTGGTTTACGAATGGCTGAAAAAAAGAAAGAATCATATTCTAAATCAGGAATAGATAGCGTTGTTTTTGATCTTCCAATTGCCCCAGAAAAAATATTCTCATCTTGAACATCAAAATCTTCCCTAGGAATTAATGCATCTAAAACTACTTTACTTGCCATATCAACACTCCTAAAAACATTTAATATTAATAAAAGAATATAATTTATTACTAAATTTTACAAATGATATAAAAAGAAAAAAATGTTTTAAATTTGAATGTAAACTTTTAAATATTAGTTTACATTCATTCCCCCTTAAATATTGACTCTACACCAATTCCTCTGATATTCTCAAAATACACAACAAAAGTATACATTCGAAACACTATAAACAAAGAGGTCAAAAACCATGAACAAAAAACCACATCTCATTGATGTCCAACCTATCCGTAGCAAAGAACAGATTGAAGACATGAAATGGTCCCTAAAACGCCACTGTTCCGAACGAGACTATATACTATTTTTAATTGGAATTCATACAGGACTACGTGTAAGTGATCTACTCCAACTTGAAACACAAACTATAATAAAGTTAAAACGAAAGAAACGAAAGGAATTCAAAATCAAAGAAGGAAAAACAAAGAAAGAACGCATGATTAACCTTACTTCCATTTTTAATGAGGTATACTCTTATGCTCAAACTCTAAATAATACCTGGTTATTTCCTTCTCGAAAAGGAGACAAACCCATTAGTAAGATCCAGGCTTATCGACAATTGCAAAAAGCCGGAGATTTTGCCGGTATAGAATCCATTGGGACTCACACCATGCGCAAAACCTTTGGCTATTGGTTCTATAAACAAACAAAAGATGTTGCCATGCTGCAAGAAATACTCAATCATAGCACACCACAAATTACACTAAAATATATCGGAATTAATAAAGAAGAAAAGGATACTATACTCGATAATTTCAAAATCTAAAAAACATAGTTTGCTAATAATTTAGATACCACCAGCATTCTAAAATCATTTATTTGATCAGTAAAAATTTAAATAAAACATTAAAATAGAAATATAGCATATAAAGAATAGGGTAATGCAGTATAGATCAGTCTACAAGGATTCCCTTATAATAGCTTTACTTAATTAGTTTCTATATTGATTTTAATTTTTGAATATTCTGTATTTTATTGATAAAAATATTTATATATTACATGTTTTCCAAATATTTGATATTCTTTAATGGTAGTAAATTACAAATATTGGGAGGAATATTAATGCTTAAAAAAGGGATTTTATCATTAAGTTTATGTACAGCTGTTCTAGCTGTACCTGTAAGTAGTTTTGCAGCAGAAAATGAATTACCAGTTCAGTCATCTGAAGCAAAAGTTATTTCAAGTGAATATGGATATACTAGTGCTTCGGATAATTTGAAACCTATTACTAAAGAGGATAAACCACAATATAATATGCAACAAAATGTGGCTGGTGGTGTTTGGACATACGGTCAAAAATTAAATTGGCAACTAAAACAAGCTCAGTTTTCTGATTTTAATACAAAAGACTGGGTACATAGATCAACAGCTATGGCAAACGATGACTATTGGAAAACTGAATGGAAGAGTAGAGGTGTTCCTGCCAATTCTATTACAGATTATTTTTGGACTTTAAATACGTATAGATCTTATTATGATATTATGCAATAAAAATAATATTATTTGAAAGAAAGAGAGAGTATATGAAAAAAATCCTATTTAGTTTGTATATAGTGATTTCTTTACTCTCTTTTTTTGTATTTGTTGATTTAATTTCTACTGATCAGGAGAAATTAATGAAGCAAGCAGGAAAAGAGACTAGTTTTGTATTCACTATGAACCCAAAAGTTTTAGATATCGAAGAGGAAAAGTTTTTATCAATATTGTATGATGCATCTAATCGTTACAATGCTAATATATACAAACCTTTTTATTCTGATGAATCTTCAGTAGAATATGTTTATTTAACACATAATGTAAATTCTTATTTTTCAAATTTTATTTTATTAAATGGATATTTTCCTAAGGATACTAAAATTGATGATTTTAATCTTTCTACTTCAGAGAATAAGTTAACAACAGGAAAATTATTCTCTTATAAAAAAGAAGTGAATTTTACTATTAAACCATTAAAAGAATTGTTCAAAGATAATAAACCATCATCAGGAAAGTATATTGTATCTTTAAAAAATAAAAATCATATAGAACCATTTATAGATATTATAGAAAGAAAATTAGGGATAACGATAGAATATACTGATTACCAAGTTCAATCACCTATTGGTTTATTTTGGTTAAAAATAGTTCCTATCATTATATTATTTGTTTTATCAGTATTAACAACTATATATTATTATTTTTTAGAATATAAAAATTCCGCGATTCGATTATTAAATGGATATGGAGCTTTTGATATTTGGAAAAAATATTTTTATGAGGTATTCATTTTGTATTTCCTTGCTGTTTTTTCTTCTACTGTTGTAATGGTAACAATAAAAGCAGGAGATTTGATATTTACTTCATATTGGTTAAAAGTAATAATTACATATTTTCAGTATCAGTTAATAGCTGGAATAATTTTGTGTTTTGTTATGTCTTATCCTTTTATAAGGGTAAAGAAAATATCTATTTCTTCAAGTATAAAAAATATGAAACCATTAAAACAGATACAATTTATAAATTTTTTCACAAAAACGATTTTCTCGATAATTATTTTGTATTTACTTTTTGTTTCTTGTATTTCTTTATCTGATTTGTATAGATATTCTCAGGTGAACATGAACCAATGGGAAAAAATAAAAGAATATGGAATAATGCCTACTAGAGCTCTTGGTCCAAATGGAAATAATCCACGAGCTGTTCTAGAACTGTTTGATAAACAATACAAACTATTTAAATATACAAATGATAGAGGGGCTATTTTAATAAAGGTCTCTGATGATTACAAAGCAAAACAACATGGAGTCTCTGTTGCCGGATCCTCAATATATAGTGAAAACACAATTATGATAAACAATAATTATTTAAAATTAAATGGAATAAAAACAATTGATAATAAATTAGTTGAAATTGATGAGAATAGTGAAGAATTAACAGTTTTAGTTCCTGAAAAATATAAAAGTAAAGAAAAAGAGTTAAAACAGTATTTAGATGATACATATTATTTTCAAAAATATGAAGTGAAAAATAGTTTTTTAAAAGCAATAGGAGAGAAACAAACACTAAAAGAAAATAAGCAAATACATATTGTTTGGGTAAAAAATAATCAATATTATTTTACTTTTTCTACGGAAAATGCAAAAGATACAAATAATCGTATTTATGATGGTATCGGGATTGTTTTAACAAATAAAAATGGGAATGAAGGAGCATGGTATGATACTGCTGTTGGAAGTGATGGTTATTTTATAAAATTGACGGATAAAAAGGTACCTTATAATAGTATTAAAAATATAGTTAATGAATTAGGTTTACAAAATTTTTATCCTGTGCTTTATAATGCTTACGATCTTACGGATACCTATATTCAAGAAAATTTAAAAGTTATGTATAAATATATATTTGCTCTTCTAATTATTTTGGTTGTTTATTTATTAGTAAGCTTTTTTACAACAATGAATTATTTAGAACAATATAAATTTAAACATACAGTTCAAACAATTAACGGATATTCTTATTTTGATAAGCACAAATTATATTTGATTTTTACAAATGCTATTTGGTTATTGATTATTATTTGTTCTTTAATAATAGAGAACTATTTATTTGGTTTTTTTACTTTTATTTTATTTGTGTTAGAAAATATTATTACCTATCTAGTTTTAAAGCAAAACGAAGGGAAAAAAATGTTAAGGATTATAAAAGAGGGATGATGACATGAATGAAAATAAAGAAGTAGAAATTGAACTTGATAAGGTAAATAAATTATATGGTGATCGATTTATACTAAAAGATTTTAATCTTAAAGTTTTTAACAATGAATTCATAGGAATTATTGGTAATAGTGGCACAGGTAAATCAACTTTGCTTAATATTATTGGTTTACTTGAAAAAACAGATAACGGAAAAGTTATAGTACAAGGAAATAATAATCCATATAGAAATAAAAAAATGTTATTTAGAAATACATTTGGTTATATTTTTCAAAATTATGCTTTAATGGACAATGAAACTGTAGGTTCAAATTTAGAAGTCGCTCTTCATTTTCAAAAGTTAAAAAAACAAAAAAAACAAGAACTAATGAAAAAAGCTCTTGATGAAGTGGGTTTATCCTGTTCTTTAAAAACAAAAGTATATACGTTAAGTGGTGGTGAACAGCAACGTCTTGCAATTGCAAGGGTTATATTAAAAAAATGTGATGTTATTTTAGCTGATGAACCTACAGGTGCTCTTGATAAAGAAAATCGAGATCATGTTGTTATGTTATTAAAAAAATTACATAGTGAAGGTAAAACAATTATTGTAGTAACTCATGATACAGAATTACAAAATTTATTTTCTAGAGTAATTAATTTGAGCTGAATTTATGATATATTACTCCATCAAATAAATAATTATATATTTTTTATAAACTAGGAATCCATTTTAATCAATCTTTTTTAAATGGATTCCTTTTCTCTTTTATCATATGTATAATTTTATTACATACGCTCGTTAATTAAGATACAATACTAGCAAATTCTAAAAAAATAACATACTAATAGCAAGGGAATGCTTGTAGACTGATCTATACTGCATTCCCTTATTGTATGTATGCTATATTTCTATTCTTCTTTTTCCGACATTAGAACCCTACATAAAATACCAGCCAAATTTACTTTTTAAACAAACCGAAAAAACCTTTCCGTTTTTGTTTCTGATTTTGTACCTGCATATCTCTAATGTTTTCAAGCAATAACTGATCTCGTTTCTCTAGCTTCTTCTCTATAAAAACTTCTAATTCACTGTTTTTCCCTTCTACTTCAGTTAACTTTTTCTCCGTATTCTCTAAATGTTTTTTTGTCGTAACCAATTCATTCGTAATTTCTTGTAGTTTCTGAACGAGTGCTTGATTAAATTGATTTTGTAACTGTTGATTTTCTAATACTTCATTCAGTTTCTTTTCTAATTCTGATTTTTCTTCTTTTGAAACAAACGAATCAAGTTCTCCGTTTCGCCATGACCGAACTTGATCGTAAGACCATTTTTGGGCCTGTATTTTTTCTTTTATTGCTTTTAATTCTTCTATATTTTCCTTCGAGTATCTACGATGTCCTCCCTGACTTCGCTCCGTTTGTATATTAAATTCATTTGACCATACCTTTAACAAATCGGGTGTGATTCCTAAAAGATCCGCAACAATTTTCGGTGTGTGCATTTCCGATTTTAGTTCCAATTTTTATTCCTCCCCAAAAAACGAAATACGTTTTTTACTCAAAAAACAAGATTAAACCAACATTCCATTCAAAATCGGAATGTACTTACAACCGATATGAAAACCGATTTTAAAAACGATTTAATTTCCGAAATACATTCCGATTTTACCACCGATATGTATTACTTCTCGATAATAACATCAAAATCTTTTTTCTATATACAAGATTTTATACAAAAAAAGAAGAGCGCGGATCCCTAGAATCCCCGCTACATTAATGATGTATAAAATCCTGTATACGAGATAATCAGACAAAAAAAGAAGAATCCCCGCCAATACAAGGATTCTATAAAAATCTTGCTACCGATAATGAGACGTTATGTTAACCGAAGGTGAATATGATATACATTTCTTAATTTTGAGATAAAACGGTATAATACAAAGTGAAATATTTGATTATACATACTGTAAAGGAGATGACCTTGTGCTTTTAAAAGAAGAAATAAGAGTGGTTGTTGGTGTTGGAGGATACAATAACAATCCCAAATGGATACAAACAGAAGAGACAGAACTAAACTTGTTAAAACGGGATGATTGGGAGAAAAAATTTTTACCTAACACTGTAACAGCTATTTTAGCTGAACATGTATGGGAGCACTTAACCTATGAAGAAGGGAAAGAAGCTGCAAAAATATGCTTTGATTTTCTAAAACCTGGTGGTTACATCCGTTGTGCCGTTCCCGATAGTTTTTTCCCAGATGAAGATTATCAAAATGGAGTACAAGTGGGTGGACCAGGTCCTAAAGATCATCCAGCAGCAAGCCATAAAATTGTACATAACTTTAAAACTATAACTTCCATGTTTAAAGAAGCTGGTTTTGAGGTAAAGCTTCTAGAATATTGTGATGAAAATGGAGATTTTCATTTTCATGAGTGGGATGAAAAACAAGGGTTTATTTACAGATCTAAACGTTTTGACCATAGAAATAAGGATGGACAGCTCGGTTTTGTTTCTCTTATAGTTGATGCTATAAAACCATTAAAATAACATCAACTGTTACATAATTAAGAATTCATAAGAAAAGATTGGATATAATTGTGCCAACCTTTTACAACTTACTTCCAATAACAAATTTTATGTAAACACGAAAAGTCCTCCAATTTGTTTAACTGGAGGACTTTTTATTCATTACTAAAAAGAAATATCTCTTTTTGCTAGATCTTTAATTTAAAATTCTAATAACCCCTTTGGTTTTTGCCCTTTTCTGGGGTCCCGTCCTACACTTTTTATTCCACGGTTCACTTGACCACGAGCCTCTACACCCTCAAACTCCCAAAGATAACCCCAGCGGGCAAAAACCGCCCTTCTGGGGCCACCTCTGGTGAGTTTGCATGAGGGTGCCCCTCATGGTCAAGTGACTTTCGCGGCATAAACGTTACGGACTCAGTGATCGACCCTTCTCTAGTTATTCCCCCATGTATTCCTATTACAAAATCTCTCATATCTAAATTAATATATTGTATAATATAGTTAAATCAGATTCTATGTGGTATCACATAGAATCAAGTACATATTCTCCCCTCTGGGGAGCCCGGTTTATCGCCTTGACGGCTTTAAACCGGGAAGTTCAAGAGAATTCCACGGATCGTCCCGCCGTCCTGCGTCCTGCAAGACTCAAGCAGGGCAAAATACGCCTGCCTTGGCATGATAAAAGCTGACGCTTTTCCATGCCTGCGGTCAGACGCATTCATTTTTGATTCTCGCTGCGCTTGAACCAAAAACAAGCTCGGCAAGCCGAGTGAATGGTCTTCAGGCGTATTTTGCCCTGCGGGACTTCCTGGCCAGAACGCTTCGCATCTGTCCAGATTCTTTTTCTAAATCAGCTAACGCTTCTTAGAAAAAGACAAATAAAATTGCCCTCCGGCATTTTTATTTGTTTGATCAAAATGTGATGCTGCACATCACATTTTGTATTCTCCAATCTATAGCTTTCGCTATAAGATTGGTTCATTCAAATTCAGCTTCCGCTTTTTTGAATGAAATTAAATAAACTAATGTTTAATTTCATACAAACAAATCATGTGTAAATGTGTAAATGTCCACATGTCTACATTTACACACAATTCATAACAAAGATACATAGCTTCGCTATGTCTTCCCAAATAAATGAATACAAAAATATAGCAAAGACAGGAGGCATCCCTATGGCGGCGCCAAGAAAACATATAAGGATTCTAAAAACAAAAGAAATCGAAGGCATGGAT
>NZ_JBVVXV010000034.1:0-12199 GCF_055902415.1 Bacillus sp. SSR7
TACAGATTCTTGGCTTTGGTACATTTGAAGTACGTGAAAGATCTGCACGTACAGGACGTAACCCACAAACAGGTGAAGAAATGCAAATCGCGGCTTCAAAAGCACCTGCTTTTAAGGCTGGAAAAGAATTAAAAGAGGCAGTAAAATAATTATACATATTGAAAAGGGTTTGATATTCATATCAGGACCCTTTCAATATCCTTTTTGTTCAAAAAACAAAAAAGTATCATCCAATATAGATTAGATGATACCTCCCTATCATTTTTCACAAATATAGATAAAAACATTAATAATATAGAAGCGTTATATATATATTCTCTTTATTTATATACAGCTAATTTTTGTAATAGTTGTTCTTTTATAACCGGCCATTCGCTTGCAATAATACTATATACAACTGCATCCCGTACATAACCATTTGGCAATTGTCTCTCGTTTCGCAATACACCTTCTTTTACAGCACCAAGCCTTTCAATTGCGCGCTGTGCTTTTTCATTCCGTAATTCCGTTTTTATTTGCACACGTAGCATGTGTAACTCTTCAAAAGCGTATTGCAATAACATATACTTACACTCAGTATTTATACTTGTACGATGTACACTTGGATGATACCACGTTTGCCCAAGTTCAACCGTTTTGTTATCATTTGAAATACTGTACAAACGTGTACTACCTACAATTTCATTCGTTTTTTGATCTACAACAACAAATGGTAAATCCGTTTCCCCTTCAAAACCTTTTATTGCTACTTGAACATACTGCTCCATATCTTGATAGCTATCCATTTTAGCTATTAAATACGTCCATATTTCTTTATTCCCTTCCACAATGTTAAATAAGCTTTCGATATCATTTAGATGCATTAATCGTAACATGGCTCTATCATTTACTATTTCCATAAATTATTCCTCTTTTCAATAGATGCTCCAATAGTTAGCATTTCATAATCGTTTTTTCAAATAATTATGAAATTGGATATAAATTGAATGATTTGCCACAAACTTAAAATCATTAAACATCCCCTTGCCCTTCTTACTATAATTTTCACGTAATTACATCTATTTTAAAAGGTCCGCCATATATACATTCTCTTTAAATAGTGGTATGGTTTGACACACTATTTCTACAGCTTTTTTATCGTTTTCCGACAGAAGACTCCTTCCTCAAAAATGTGAAGGTGTAAAACACCAATTTTAGGTGAGAGATGAATGTCGGTTGGCATAAGCCAACATGTTTGCTACCATATACTTGTACAGATTGCTCTTTGAAAACTGAAGATATGAGGTTGGTTGCAGAAAAACGTTGCAACCGTAAAATCTTCAACGTTCTTTCGCCCCACGTTTGCTGAAGTTGCGAAAACCAAGCTAAAGTCGGTAGCGTGGTGAGTCAACGTACAAGATACTTATGTTTTCACCGTAGGGACTACGGGTAGAGCCTGCTAAGATAACTGTTGGA
Source organism: Bacillus sp. SSR7 (assembly GCF_055902415.1). Classification (NCBI taxonomy): domain Bacteria; kingdom Bacillati; phylum Bacillota; class Bacilli; order Caryophanales; family Bacillaceae; genus Bacillus; species Bacillus sp. SSR7. Next base: position 1,456 of record NZ_JBVVXV010000034.1, read on the forward strand.
TACATCGGTGTTCGCAGGAATCTCCCACTTCAAACAGTCCGTAAGGACGTTAAGTGGTGAGTAGTTCAAAAACAGCATAATGTTATTTTAAACCTAGATTGCTAGCTGTACTCCATCGCTATCAAGCTAACCAGAACAGATTTATCCCAAAACAATAAATACGAACAACACGCATAAAATTATCGTTCTGGGAGTGTTATAATTTCTTAACTTAATAGGCAGGTCTGGTGGGCCTCTACCATGAAAACCAACACTTATAATCAAAAAGCGCATAAGTATTTATATTAGAAAGTGAGATATTTCACCATCAGATGGTACTAAAATATTGTCGGAAAGTCCTTTTTCATTGATGAAATTTTTTAATTCTTTTCTAGTCAGTAAGCAATGGTTGACAGCTTCCATATGAACAACGATAATAGTTGAATTTTGAGCTTCCATGTATGTTTGATAAATATCTTCTTTAGTCATAATTACAGGATTTCCTTGAAGAAATTGTGCCCCTCCTCCATTTACAACAATTACTTCCGGATTATGCGTTTTAAGCACCTTTTGAACATCGGTACACCATATTGTATCTCCTGCTATATAGAGTGTTTTTTCATTTGGGTGCTTAAAGACAACACCTGAAACTTCCCCCATAAGATGTCCTATGTCTCCCGTACCGTGTTTTCCATCGGTTTTAGTTAGGGTAATGCTCCCCATAGTAATAGCATTAGTTAATGCTTCAACATTCTGAAAACCTTCTTTTTTAATCGCTTCCACGTCTTTTTCATTTTGTGCATAGATTTTTATATCTTTAGATAGAACCTCTTTTGCAATCTGGTCAAAATGATCAGGATGTAAGTGTGTAATGATAACAGCATCAACCTGAATGATTTCTTCTATAGAAGTTGGTAAGCTAACCAGAGGATTTAGCATATGTTGATTTGGTGTATTAGGAAACGGTGGAATTGATCCTTTTTCAGCTAAAAAAGGATCAATTAGAAACTTCTTATCACCATAATGTAAAACTAGCGTTGCATTTCGTATAAGTCTGATATCCATGAAGTACTCCTCCTTTTGCAAGATTTACTAATAGTTTGAACTACCCCCACTTTCACTTCGTTTAGAAGTGAGGGATTCCTAAGTAAAGAGTTCTATCGAACTCTAATTGATTAGGCTAACCCCGCAGTCCCTGCGGTTAGAAGCCTTATTGCTTCATTCTTTATATTGATACTTGCGTTAATATCCCTATCATGGTGTGTACGACAAGAAGGACAGTCCCATTTACGTAGGTTTAGATTTTTAACGTCTTTATTTTGATATCCACAACAAGAACATAATTGGCTAGAAGCAAATGTTTTCGATACGACAATGACTTGTTTGCCATACCATTTTGCTTTATATTCCAACATGGTTCGAAACTGTGACCAAGATACTTCACTAATTGCTTTTGCCAACTTACGATTTTTTAACATGTTCGATACTTGCAAATCCTCTATACCGATAACATCGTGGCTTTTGATGATTTCAGTTGAGATTTTGTCTAAGTAGTCTTTTCTAGCATTTGATATGTATTCATGAATTCTAGCTACTTTTACTCGTTGTTTATTCCAACGAGATGATCCTTTCATTCTTCTAGAAAGAACACGCTGTGCTTTCACCAACTTATCTTCTAATGATCGGAAAAACTTCGGATTTTCATAGGGTGTTCCATCTGACAAAATGGCGAAATCTTTTAGTCCTACATCTATCCCAATGTAAGAATGTGTTTTCGGAAGTTCTTGTACTTCTGTTTCAACTAATAGTGACACAAAATATCTACCAGAAGGGTTCCGTCTAACTGTCGCATTTACAATACGTCCCGTTATTTCACGACTTTTGGCAAATCGAACAAGACCTAGTTTCGGCAACTTTATCTTGTTTCCTACAACAGAAATGTTTTCATTTGTTTGTTTTGTGGTGTAAGATTGTACGTTATTTTTCTTAGATTTAAAGCGCGGTGCGCTGTTTTGTTTTTTGAAAAAGCGTGTATACGCATCCGCAAGGTTGCGAACAGACGACTGAATCGCAATACTATCCACTTCTTTGAGCCAAACAAACTCTTTCTTCATGGCAGGAAGTTTGGCAGAGCATGTACCATATGTTAAACCTTTTCCAGTTTCTTTATATGCGTGATCCCATAGGGATAGGAAATGATTGAATACAAAGCGAGAACAACCTATCGTTTTATTAATTAGAATTGCTTGTGCTTGATTTGGATAGATACGAAACTTAAAGGCTTTATTAATTATCATTTGATTCACCTCCATTTCGGTATATGACTATTATATACCGAACATATATTCGGCGGATAGTGAAGTAACACTTTCTGTATATCGAACAATTAAGATGGCTTCCTGCCATCCCTTGTTCGAAGCCAATTCATCTCCCACCTACTCACTGGGCTGTGACCCTTCACGCTCCTTGAGGAAGGAGTCTTCTTGGCTAAAATGATAAATTTAGTCATAAAAAAACTGCACCTCCGATTGTTAGACACAGTCTAACAATCGGAGGTGCAGTTCACATTTATCAACCTGTTTATGTTTTTTTCAAACTTTGCAACAGAACCACCCTATTGATCATATATAAAATAAGAAAATTTACATTATTTTCTCGCGGAAATAGGTGGAACCGTAATAACTATGTCATGATTTTTTAACTGTACGCGAAAAATATATACCGGTTGAGAAAAACCTTTTGTATCAGTGACGTGCTCCAAATTATACTCTGTAATGACTAATGTCTCACCTTCAAATTCTTCACCCGCTTCGAAAGTTCCCATAGGATAAATGTCTCCTTGTTTCAGCTTTTGAAATGCTTCTTTTGGAGAAATAATTTCGACGTCTCGCACTATTTCACCTTTAGAATCGTAAACAGGCATTTTTTTACCTTCATTACTTAACTCTAGTGATGTTTTTATAGTGACATGAGACATATCTGTTTTTCTGTAAGGATCAAATGGCATATTACCAAATTCCTTCATTTGATACGAAATAATTATTCCAAGTGCGACGAAGCTTACTGCAGTAGGTAAGATTAAATATTTGACTATTTGTGTGTGTGATTCCTTTTTTTTAATAAAAATAAGAATTATATTTAATATACAATACCCAAGCATCATTCCTATAGTATTATGAAGTAAATCGTCTAGTTCCGCACTTCCACGAAGTGTTATAAATTGAAGAGTTTCAATAAATAAAGATGTTGTAATTGAACTGATTAATATCCATTTTGCTTTTAAAAAAACTTCACTAAATAAAGGTAATAAAATCCCTAACGGCAACAGCATACCTATATTAACAAGGATATGAAAAAAAGAATTAAATGAAAATTGATTCCATGCTTGTTGATACTGGCTTAGTACATCGAAATCAATTGTTCTTACAAAGATATTCCCAGCTGAACGACCAAATGTGGTAGCCATTATTAAAAGAGAATAATATCCTATTATTGATATAAATAATATAACTTGTCGTTTTGTAAATTTCTTTTCTAGTTCATTAATAAAATTCATTTTACACCTACTTTAAAAATTCCGCCTAATCCATTGATAAACCTTGCATATCCTGGTATTGCTTTTCTAACAAATTGGGATTCTTATATTTACTAAAGAAATAAGATTCCGCCATGTATTACACTTTTTTTTGAAACTTTGTTGTTCTTTTCTCCTTTCATCCTTACAAAGAGCAAAACCTCTCCTGACCATAATTTGTAGATTTATTTTTCTCCTACCTCTGTCTATTAACAATACTTGATTATAGCTCTGTAACCTTTTTATTCATCTCGTGTTATTCTACGAATAGTTTAAGGTATAAGCACTTTTTATTTGATATTTAGTTCTGGTTCACTGAAAACATATATTCTTTGTATGTTTTTCGTGTGGATAGAATAAGCCCCATCATTAGCATGTTCGAAAATAAAGAGCTTCCGCCATATGATAAAAATGGAAGTGCAATACCTTTGACAGGCATTAATCCCACAATCATACCGATATTTTGAAAAAATTGTAACATTAGAACGCCTACAATTCCTGCACATAGTAAGGTGCCGAATAAATTATCTGCGGAATTACCAATTATAAGTATTCGGGAAAGCATTAAGAAGAATATACATATTATAAAAGTGGCAACTATAAAACCGCCTTCTTCGGCAATTGTGGCAAAAATGAAATCAGTATGTTTTTCTGGAATATAAACATTTCCAGAACCGAGGCCTTTTCCTTCTATCCCCCCACTACCAACAGCTAAAATTGATTGTTGAGTTTGATATCCCTGATCTGTATGCTGAAATGGATCTAACCAGCCTAAAATTCGCGATTGTTGGTGGGGCTTTAATAAAGTAACTAACTTATTGAAGAAAATATCTGGATATTTTACGTATATAAATATTAAAGCAGACAATACAGTCATCGGAATTCCTGCACATAGTACGATTAACTTTTTTTGGATTCCTGACATAAATATAATACATGCAATGGCTGCTATATATAGGAACACCATTCCCGTATCGGGTTGACTATATACAAGTAACGCAGGTGGAATAGTTATCAAACATATTTTACCAATTAAAAGTAAATCAGTTTGAAATGTCCGTGCCATATACTGTGCATTATGTTTTACGACTAAACTTGCGGCCAGAAGAATTAAGGCAAGCTTAAAAAATTCAGCTGGTTGAATAGCACCAATAATTGGAAATCTAAACCATCTTTTTGCCCCTAATATTTCAGGTGTAAAACTTGACACTGGTAATACCTTTAAAATGATAATTGAGATGAACCCCACAATATAAATCGGCCAAGCTAATTTTTGTAATTGATCTAAATCGATATTGGCAACAATTAATAATAGAACAAAACCTATGGCGTAATTTACCATTTGTTTCATAGCAAAATTTTGGTTACCATATTGCCCGGTTTGCTGACTACTGTATATTGCAACAATACTGGTGACACATAATATGAATAAAATGAATATTAGTTTCTTATCTAATTTTTTTAAAAAAACTATTTTTTCCACCATTACCCCCCCTAGACATTGTTGTATTCACTTTTTATAGGAACTATCCTGTTTTTTATGTGTACATTAACATTTATTAATATAATTTTACAATAATAAGGATAGATTGAACATTCTCAAAATTATCCATACTGATTAGACTACTTTAAAAAGGTGTATGATTAGTGTGGATAAGGAAAGTTTATTTAAATGGATACATTATCAACCTACTATTATTTTGTTGAACGTAAAATGGTACCTACGGTAAAACCTAAATTTTCGTGACTTGGTGGAGTGCTTTTTAAATCCTGCCTACTTTGCATGAGTCACTCCAAACTTATCTGAACCAGACATGTAGTCAGACTATTTTTAGAATACGGGTATCACTATGACCTGATTTAATAAATCTCTCACATGAATCTTAAAGTTCTTACATTAAAAATTTTCTGAATTATATTCCGAATTTTTTCGGAGAAGTTCTTCAATAAGTTTTGCTTTTTCATTCACCTTTGTTGCATATGTGAAATCACCATAACAATATGGATACCTAAAATTATTTTTATTTCCACCACAAGTGTACATCGCTGGATTTTGATCAACTTTCATCTTAGAAAACTTTTTGGCCGAATCCTCCGAGTGTTGTTTAATTTCTTGACTCGCAATAAAATCAATATACCCTGGTCCCATATTATAGCTTTGAATAATTGTATCCATGCTAACATCTTTTTCCGTTCCATACTTGTACATTTGAGCAAAGTGTTTTACCCCTTGTTTAATGCTCGAGCTTGTCTCTTGAATTTCATTTGGCGTTAATCCAAGTGATTCAGAAGACTGCATAGGATCGTTACCCTCACCTCTACTCTCCTGGTACATAATTCCTAATAAAACTGCTGTTTTCTCTCCTAAATTATATTTTTCTAATTCTCTTTTCAAGGTGGGCTCATATTGCAATAAACGTTTTTCGGCAGCAATCACTTTATTTCTTTGAATATTGGTTTTATGCTTAACATAAAATATTCCAAGCATGGTTCCTAAACCTAAAATACTAATATAGAATAATATAATAAATCGTGTTTTAATCGTATCCTTCATATACTCCTCCTCGTATTAAAAATTCGTACCTTTTCGGACTCAAAATTATTTCTTTTAGGTGCAAAGTTTAATATAGAAATTTAAAGAAAAACAACCGCCTGAATTGGAGGATTTTTCAAAGGGGGTTATTCTTTGAATCGTTTCCGTACCCCTACAAATGTCACACTTTTTTTGAACTTTGTTGTTCTTTGTTTTGCCCAATTGATACATTTCTTTTCAATTAAATGATACGATAATATAGAACAAAGTATTGTCGTTGTAATACATAAGATAAGAAGGAAAAGGGTGGGTATCTTTGCATACAAAAGTTTAAAGAGTACCATAGTGATTGGAAAATGACATAAATAGATACTATATGAAATTTCCCCTAAATGAACAAATACACCCTTATTTAAAATAGCTTTTACCTTTAGGTTATTCATTGCCATAATGATTATTATACTAACACCAATTACGACACCCCAATCTTTTAATAAGAAAGTAGTATCATTACTAGAAAGCCCATAAATCATAATGGAATATAGATATAGAAAGACCCCTAATGCGATAAGAAGTTTTCTGTTTAAGTTTTTCATACTTCTATATAATTGAGTAAGTTCTTCCTGATGTTTAAAAAGTAGCATTCCTACCATAAACATAGATGTGAAATGCAGTGTATCGGCATAACCATTATAAAACCCCTCAGCTTTCCCAATATGCAACATATTAAGGAAAATACCAATTAAAGAAAAGCTCATAGCAAACAGTATCGTTTTCTTCCAACTCTGTTTATAAAACAGAAGGAATAACAACGGAAACACAATAGATATACGCATTTCTTGAGCTAATGACCAGATAACCGGATTATAATTATCCGTAAAAAAGTTATTCAGAAGTACAAAGTGATTCATAATATCTAAGTTTGTTATTGGCCCTTGCCACTTATCATAGAACCAATCTCGTAGTCCCGTAACTTCATATGGTGAAAACAAAATAAATAAAGCAAAGGTGATGAATATCCAGAAATAATAAGGGATATAGATTCGTACAAATCGCTTAATTAAATATCCCCAATAATTTGTTTTTGAATGATAGAGTGCCATAGATAGCACAAAACCACTGAGTACATAAAAAACGATTACAGCTTCCCCACCAGCCCATAAAAACCTAAGCGGGGAAAATTTAATAGAATTAGGCAACGATGGTAGCATTAAACAAAAATGTCCAAATACAACTGTAATAGCCGCTAGTCCTCGTATTGAGTCTAATTCGTTTATTCTCTTACTCATAAAATGTTCTCCTTGTATATTGTAGTTTTTGCTGTTAATAAAGGTCATTTCAACCCTTGATACTACAAAAAAAGTTGTGTATCTTTTAAAGAGAGTTTTCATATTCATGCATAAATTATACAAAGAAAATATAAAATTTATCTAAAGTTTTTTTTAAAGTTTATCTAAAGTTTTTTAAAAAATTTATCTAAAGTTTTTAAAAATTTAGATATTTTTAGATGGTATTCCAATTTATTAAAATACATAAACATATTTATGTATTTTAAATGCTAAAGTCTGTGTTTGTTCACAGCGTTTTTGTTGTAACAATAAAGAAAAATATGTTGTAAAAATAAAACCGCCTTTGTATTTAAGCGTTTATTTAAGCCATCAAGGCTGAGTAAGGTATAAGTGGCTGCATGACGTTTACTACATAATTGTACTAAGGGAGCATTTGCTACTCGTTGACTGATCCAAATACAAATCGTAGCTAAGTCTAAGGCAGAAAACTTACGTTTTCGCTTTATAAATCCGATTTCTCTTGCAAGTTCTGCTAAAAATACAGGTGTAATATATTGCTTTAATTCTTCAGAAAATAGTTGTAATTCATCTTTAATCGAAAGATTCATAAAAAAAACGTCATCCTTTCTATTTAGCTTTTTAGAAAGAATAACGTTTTTTTACACTTGGGGGTAGTAAAGATTCTTAAGTTGATGGGTATGGGGGCACCATATCATTTTAAGCAAATTGTACGTTTTGACACCATTTGGACGCATTTCAGCCGGTTCCCTGTACGTTACGGAACCGGCTACTTAATTTACTACCTTCTTATGATTATGAAATTAACAAAGATAGAGTAGAAATCATGTATGAAATAAATGTAAGTAACACAAGTAAGAATATAAGCATGGTATTGGAAACACATCGTTCTATTCTTTTTTTCATTTGAACTTGCTTTATTTTTTTAATTTGGTAGGGTCAATTTGAAGTTGTGCTTTCCAAGATCCAGATACTTTTCCAATTCTGTTTATGTTTACATCTAACGTGAGCGGTTGTTTGAAAGAACCTTTTCCTTTAGGACCTTCGATAAATGTGATTACACCTTCTGGTCTATCCTTAAAACGAATACCAATTTCCTTTAATTCTGCACCTGATGCTTTTAGTTCGAATGGTCCATCACTTCCTCCTTGAATAAATGCTAATTGTCCGAAGTACCCATTTTTCTTATACTCTGGGTTATTTTCTTGTTGACCATTTACTTTGCCGTCATCTTCAAGTTGTAACCCTGTTGTATCAAATTCAAACGGTACTACATTTCCATTTTCTTTTTCAATTTTGTAATGAACGGATATACGTGCATCCGCTACATATAATTCTTTCAGATGTACTGTAACACCTTGATCTGTAATCTTTTCATCAAGAGGAATAAATTGTCCTTTTGTAACGTCTCTTCCTTCATCAATAATTGTATCATTTGAAATTGCATTGGAAAAATAAGAGGCAACATCTGTAGCTGCCACTCGAACTTGTGGAATCATAGCTGTTGCAAAGAGCCCTGCTACCGCTACTGCAGTATACATGAAACGTTTTGATTTTTTATTCATATTTGTAAACAATCCCTTCTTCGGTTCAGTTTTTTCATTGATATAAGAAACATTTTCTAATTTTGTGTGACTTTCAAATACTTTCCACGCTTGGTCAACATCAATCTCAATTTCTTTTGATGAATGTACTGTTGCTTCCTCTAACTTGACATTTTCCCATTGATTTAATTTGGTGATTTCGAGTAATAAATCTTGGCATGCGTTACAAGTATCTATGTGTTTTGTGAATTCTTTTCTTGTCCCATCAGATAATTCACCATCTATATATGCTTGAATAAATCCCATATCATAACAATTCATTTATTACGCCTCCTCTAATTGTTGATAGATTTTACGAAACTTTTGCTTGGCTCGTACTAATAATGTTCCAATAGATGATATGTCGATTTGTAGAACCTCTCCAATTTCTTTATATTGAAAACCAGAAAATTTCATTAATAAAATGGTTCGATCTTTCTCATTCATTTCACTTAGCGCCATTTGTACTTGTGTAATTTCTTCTTTTCTAATCCAATCATCATCTAGGGATGAAATGTGCTGTACTTCATGATATTGTATGGTTTTATCTACTCTCGCCTGATGCCGTTTTTCGGATCTTAAATACTTATAAGCTACAAAAGTAGAAGATTTTATTAGCCATCCAGATAAGTTCTCAATCCCCTTCCAATTGTTGCGGTATAACTGTAAAAATACTTCTTGTGCCAATTCTTCAGCAATCGTCTGGTTTTTGACAATCCAAACAATCTGTTTCACAACGTACACATAGTTTTGTTTAAATAAATCTTCAAATGTCACATCTGAAACAGGCCTTTCTTCCCTTTTTATCTTAAACATGTTGGTTAAAACCTCACTCTCATTTGATGCCTGTATTATAAAGAACCCGGAATAGCGATTTTTGTGACAAAAATTTTTATTTTTTTATATGTACAAAAAAACATTCATCTTTCAATCAGATGAATGTAAAAATTAAAATCATTTTGGTTTCTTGGATTATTTGTGTAGTTTAAACCAAAAAACAAATTATAATAATCTAAGACCATTAAGAGACAAAAAATATATCAAAAAGTAATAAAGAAGTATCCAGTTCCTTAACGTACAGGGAACTGGTTCATTTATGTCTAAACGTACAATTTCTTTTTTTGATATGGTGAATCCAAATTCATTTTAATTTGAATTAGGCCCATTTCCCTTAAGAGTATTTACTATATTAATAAGAAAAATTAGTCCGAAGATAAGGAATAATAAAGGGTGTATCCATGTTCTAAAACTAACAAGAATTATAATGCAAAGAATACAACCTATAATATCAATGCTAAAAAATAACTTGCCCTTTATTGTTTTCAATTATAACTATTACCTTCCAGAAGCCACTTTTAATTTATAATTCTCAATATAATAATAGCATACGTTTTAGTTTTTAACTTTTTTCACATTTTATTAATTTTGTTGATTCTGGTGCAAGTAATACTGTTATTGTGTGCACCCGGGTAGCAAGATAGCAATAACCCCTGAAATTAAAAGTAAATCTGACCAGATTGAACAATCCACTACCAAAAATCTAACGAAGCAAAAATAAACAAAATATAGATTTGAATTATATTTCTCAACAACCAAAATTACTTAACGTGGTAAAATAATAATTGGATTGGCATCCAATACCATATTACGATGGTTCAAATCGCAAGAAGGCACCTTAGGGTGTCTTTTCTTTTGTTTGAAACAAATTCTGCTAAAATACCTGTATCTTTGTTGAATTACGACTCATATAATCCAACAAACTTCGTAT
>NZ_JBVVXV010000035.1:0-8788 GCF_055902415.1 Bacillus sp. SSR7
GAAACTTAAAGGCTTTATTAATTATCATTTGATTCACCTCCATTTCGGTATATGAATATTATACACCAAACGTACATTCGATGGATAGTGAAGTAACACTTTATGTATGTCGAACAATTAAGATGGCTTCCTGCCATCTCTTGTTCGAAGCCAATTCATCTCCCACCTACTCACTTCGCGTTCCTTGAGGAAGGAGTCTTCTTGGCTAAAATGATAAAATTTTAAGTTCAGAGTTTGCAAGGTTTATTGTTAATACATTTTGTATATTGTACAACTGAATTCGATTTGAGTACTAATTTTAAGTTTAATGAATTAGTGAATATTAACTAAACAAAAATAAAAAGAACCATCTCCACTACAGGAAACGGTCCTTTTTCACCTCACATACACATAGGCTTCATTTGCTGTTACATAGTATGTTTTTCCTTTGCTATTGTGTACTTTATATTGTGACAATCCATTGACATTTACTTTCGCATCTATCGTAAATCCTAATGCTGCATCTACAAGACCAGCAACATCCTTATCCTGCCAAGATGGAGATTCATAAAAGCGTAAATTGGCCACTTTAGAAATAACCCTTTTACCAACTACAGTAAAGGCTTCTGTCCCATTGTAACGAATGTATGAGGAATCATAATAAATCCATTCATTACCTCCAAGGTCTAGCCAGCTTCCTACTTTCCTACCTACTTTATACGCTTCTCCTTTTTGTAGTTTGCGAATGACACTATTCCATGTTGATGGTCCAGAACGAAGGTTTACATTGTATCCCTCAATATATACAACACCATTTGCCTCCACTGTGCTAGATAATTCATTTGACTTTTGTGGTTTAACATCAACCTTAACTGAATCTCTGTTATAGGAATTTAGTACATCCACTCGAAATTGAGCCTCAGATACACCATGACTACGAAGATAATCCAGGGGATCTTCATGATCTGTCCCACCTAATTTATAAGTAACATCCCTATGTGTCCATAGTCCTTTAGAAGGATGAATATTTCGTTCCCGCAAGATTGCTCCGATTAACTCTACATACCGTTCATAAGAACGTTTGAATTTCAATGAATTACTTGTTTCACACAATTCAACATGAACAAATCTTACATTTGCTGCCGGACCTGCGCCCCATGCTCGATATTTTGTTGATGCAATTTGAATCTTTTCATCCCAATCAACTGCATAGTGAACAAATGCTGAACGCCATGTACGAGACTCATATTTTTGAATATTAATTGCTGGTGCCTCAGGGGTGGCTGTAGAATGTGCCACAACACCTTCATAAGCATCAACACCGTAACGATAAGGCTGGTTAGGTACATCTGGAATAAGTAGCATTCTATCAGCAAATGTGTTTGTTCCAATTGATATTACTAAAATCATAGCAACAAATATGGATAGAATGTATTTGTATTTGTATTTCTTTTTCATTTCCTATTGTCATCCTTTTTTATAATTTTCGTATGGTCAAACAATCCACTTGCTGACAATCCGATAATCATTCCTTGAAATATATTCATTTTGAAATCTTGAGACAAAAATAAAACACCCAGTATAATGCCAAGCGTCAAATTAAATATTGGGATATATTTTGTTTGCAATCCATTTGTTTTAGCAATTTGCGATAACCCTATAACAACCCCAATCATTGCCGTAATTTCAATCATTACATACCGCCACCTTTCACGAGGAAGGTCAGAGCTGCTCCAATTATTCCACCAATAATAAGGCGTAATATCCATGTTGTATTTGCACTAATCTTATCTAATTGCTTATTAATATTAATAATGTCTTTTTCATTACCTGCTGTCCTCATTTCTAAACCTCTAATCTCTAATCGTATATCTTTAATATCTTGCCTTATTTCCTGAACATCACCTTTCATTTCTTGCAAACCATCCATTATTTCCACCTCTCTCCTACTTCGTATTTAATTAAAAATTAAAAATCTTAATATACATACATTTGGCTTTGCATCTCATTATTTAATCCCTTCTGGTTTAACGTCCACCTCAATATGTCCCTCAATAATATCCTCGTTAACTACTTTTGTAGGAACCTCTGTTGCTGGGTTTCCCGTTTTACAATGGAAACAGTAATTGGACTTCCTCTAAACAGCTCCACGTTGACGTTAAAATTGCTAGCGGTAATAATCCCAGCATTCACTAAATTATCCACAACGTCATCAATTTCCATAAATTTATTGTCATCACTTGGCATGATTTGATTTAGAATTTGGTTCTGAAATTGATTTTCCTCTGGATGTGTATTTGTCATATCTTCCTCTCCCGTTTTAATTTTGTTTATTGATTTTCTAACAATCTCATTTAGTACGTAAATTTTGCTATGTAGTTTGAAAAATAATATCTTAATTTAATGAAAGGAGTAATATTTACTCTCCGACCAGAAAGAATATTCAGATATTTAATGAGTGCAGTATTTAACAGAAAAACTACCAATTCGGATCACTTACGTCGTAACCTAATATCAAAAATATGTTTCTAGTAAACATATACTATTTCTAAAACACAACGTAGATTGTATACACTTAGTTCAGCTACACTAAAAACAAACGATTTGTGAATTTAAATCTTCTAATTATAAATTTTAATCCCTGTCTATTAGACAGGGATTAGTAGAATAAGAATCAGGCTTTTTATTTAATTAAATACTCCATTATTCGCACATCGTTGTAGAATGTGCACTAAAATTTCTTCTGTCACTTTTCCATGTGGATGTGAATTCCCATCAATAATTCCTCTTTCTAATCCCCATTTCCATGCATCTCTTGCCCAATCTGATGGCTCTCCATTTTGGTAGCTCACATTAGATGCGATTGATACTGTACTTCTAGAATCTGAGAATACCTTGTTATTGTATATACGTTGCAGCATGTGTACCAAAATTTCTTCCGTCACTTCTCCATGTGGATGAGAATTTCCATCCACAATCCCTTTTTCTAGTCCCCATTTCCATGCATCTCTCGCCCATTCCGATGGTTGCCCATTTCGATAACTTGTATCAATAGAAACAGATACTACGCTTCCAGTACCTAAGAATACTTTGTTATTGTATACACGCTGTAACATGTGTACTAAAATTTCTTCTAAAACTGTTCCATGTGGATGTGAATTTCCATCTACAATTCCTTTTTCTAATCCCCATTTCCATGCATCTTTTGCCCAATCTGATGGCTCTTTATTTTCAGAGGGATCGGGTCCTTTTCCTAAATGGTCTAATGGGTTCACAGCATTACTCTTATTAATATTCCAGCCGCCTTTATGCAGTTCAAAATGTAAGTGTTGGCCACTAGAATCCCCAGTGTTCCCCATAACTCCAATAGTTTGTCCTTGGGTAACATAATCTCCTACGTTCACCGTTCGAGAACCACTACGCATATGAGCGTATACAGTCTCCCATGTAACTCCATCAATAGTATGCACGATCATAATACATTCACCGTAACTAGATGAAAAATACGAGCGACTAACTTTTCCATTAGTCGCTGCATAAATCGGATGATACCCTGCTTCAGCAAGGTCTATCCCATGGTGATTTGGTCTGCTGCCTCTAAAACCACTTGTTACTCTCGTTGTATCTGTTGGATAAATAAACTTTGCCATACTAATCTTCCTTTCTTTTTTGCACAGTATAATCAAGGTACTTAAATGAGTACCTTCGTTTACTTTTTTATTTGACAAGAATCTTTATAATATGAAAGTCTTATAATTACTTAAATACCCCATTATTTGTACATCGTTGTAGTATGTGTACTAAAATTTCCTCTGTTACTTTTCCATGTGGATGTGAATTCCCATCTATAATTCCTTTTTCTAATCCCCATTTCCATGCATCTCTCGCCCATTCTGATGGCTCTCCATTTTGATAACTTACATTAGTGGCAAATGCTCCTGAGCTTCCAGTACCTGAGAATACTTTGTTGTTGTATACACGTTGCAACATGTGTACCAGAATTTCTTCTGTCACTTCTCCATGTGGATGTGAATTTCCATCTACAATCCCTTTTTCTAGACCCCACTTCCATGCGTCTCTCGCCCATTCTGACGGTTCTCCATTCCGGTAACTTGTATCAATAGCGAAGGATACTGCACTTCCAGTACCTAAAAATACTTTGTTGTTGTATACACGTTGTAACATGTGTACCAAGATTTCTTCTACTACCGTTCCATGTGGATGTGAATTCCCATCTACAATTCCTTTTTCTAATCCCCACTTCCATGCACTTCTCGCCCACTCTGATGGTTCTTTATTTTCAGAAGGATTAGTTCCCCCATCAAAATCAACATATTGCTTAACAATTTCAGCGTAGAAGAAATTCCCTCCGTTTTTATATCGGTAGCCACCATTGTATGCCACAGCAATTGGATTACTATATCGAACCATGGCACCTGTTGTATTTCCAAGTGATGGTGCAACAACCGTTTTAGAATACAGATCCGCCACCGGTAATGAATGTTGTTTCTTGTTTGAAGCTAACCAGCGAAGGTAAGCTCGTCCAAAATTATATGATTGAACAATGGCACTTAAATCTGTAATACCATTTTTTTTCGCATCATCAAAAGCTCCTTTTAGATGCTTCACTCCATAATAAATTGAATCTTTAGGATTTTTAATTGTATTCATTGGCCACCCTTGTGATTCACTTGATTGCATAATATCAGGTGTTTTTTCAGAATTCCCGTCACTTTCCACCATAATGATTCCAAGTACGTAAGGAATTAACTCAGGTACTCCTTGTGCAGAACATTCACTTTCTACCATTGATTGCCAACGTAACACTTGTTGTGGCAAATTCTTTGTTTTAACTGAAGCAGCTAATATACTCATTACTAAACATCTCCTTATTTCCCTATTATTTTTGTCTAAAATACTATTACTTCACTAAATATGACTATCAGCCAAATACCCATAAATCTATAAAATTACTTCATGTTGCTCACCTTCTTTCACAACAAAAAGAGCAACCATAAAATAGTTGCTCTTTCGTCGAAATCTTATATTACTACTATAAATCACTTTTTCAATACTTTCTGTACACCGCATGTAGCCTACAAAAAGGTAACATTAATACCCATCTAAAAATTTGACAATCTTTCTTATTTCAGCATGTTTTCGTCGGATATACCCTGTACTATAATGCAACTCAAACGCTATTTGTTCTAAAGTCATTCCATCAACATACTTCATTTTAAGTATTTGATGATCTAATCCAGTAAACTTATTAATTAAAATCTTTAAATCGAACATTTCATTCATCTTATGTCCTAATTCATATTCAATAGCTTCAACACGACCTTCTACCTTAGCACCTTCTGATTCAGTAGTTAATCGTACATGTTGCAAGTCACCACTAGTCCAGCGCTTTAACTCTGCTTTTGATTTGTCTAAGTTAAATTCTATATACGTAATTTCTTCTTCTAGTTTCTGATAATCTTTCATCCAGTCAAGCATCTAATAATCCCCCTACTTTTCTTTAATTAAATTCTGTTTCTTATTAATATCACCAAAGGTAAAGTAACCTTTATTATCCTTTTAATCGAATTCACGAATATTAATTATGATTTATATTTTCTTAATAAAGCTTTTAATCTCTCACGCTCTTCTTCAATAGTTAACTCATTATTTTGTATAGGCTGCTCTTCTGGAACTTCTTCTTTTTCACGTAGCCATTCTGGTACCAGTTCTTTTCGTTTGGTATACCCTGACCTAGATCGCTCCTTATTCTTACAAAGATCAAACTGTGCATCTAACACAACTACATCATTAATTGTTTTTACTTTTTGACTTTCCCAATTTTTAAGAATTCCACGTACATACCTCCACTTTGGTATATTCTCATCAATTGATCTCTTTACTGCTTCCAAAATTAGTTCACTACCTAATGCTTCGCAAAATTCACCCAGCTCTGCAATAGCTATTTCACTTAACAATATTCCATTCTTCAGCAAAAATTTATAACTTATTTTGAAATCTTCATTTATCAATCTTTGTGAGAGTGATTTTTCCTGATTATCATGATGATGATCCTTATTTTGTGTATCAGTGTTTAGTTTTTTAGTACTTTTTAAATCAGTATTTAGTAGCTTGCGATTTTCCACCAGTAGATTCCCATTAACAGGATTTTCAGCAGGTAGGTTTTCCACTGGTGGAAAATCAACCACTGGGATTTCGTAAATAATTGTCTCCCATCTTACAATTTTATTTTTTTCATCTCTAATCGGAAATCTTTTAATGTATCCATACTCTTTTAATTCCTTCATTCCAGCTCTTAAGCTATTAATACCATCTTTTGCATGTTGAGATAATTCCTCTCTATAAAACACCCAATCATCTGGAAGTGTAAGTATGTATGCTAATATCCCCTTCGCCTTCCAAGAAAGCCTTTTATCTTTTAACCCTGTATTATTGATGACGGAATAATTATGATCCTTTTTAACTCGAAGAATTCCCATAATATCTACCTCTCCATTATTATTAAGAACAAATATCTACTTTCAAAGTTCGGTACTCACTACTATTCACTTTCTCATTACGAAATTTATTTTCCACCCTTTTCACACCAACACGAGGTTAAAAAGAACTTAAAGTTCGATTTATTATTAAAAAAAATATCGTCTACACTCATATCAAAAAACTGTGCAATCTTTTTAGCAATTCTCATTGAAGGGATTCTTTCTTTTTGATCAATCATTCGAATATATCGTTCCGTAACCCCACAATAACCAGCAAGTTCTTTATATAACTTCTTTTCCGGTTCATACATTTTGTTACCCATTAATCCACCTCCGTAAGAACAATTAGTTCTAAATATAGATTAAAGAACTAATTGTTCATTGTCAATGCAAAAAGGAACTTTTTGTGCTAAAATAAATCCAAAGAGAACAATTAGTTCAATTAGAGAGGTGAACAATGTGATAGGAGTTAGAATAAAATCCTTACGAAAAAAAGAAAATTTAACACAAAAACAATTGGCTGAAAAAATTGGAGTATCCCAAAGAATGATAGGCTACTACGAATCAGAAGAAAGATTCCCTCCACATGATGTTCTAACTAAATTAGCGGATTGCTTTTCAGTTTCAGCTGACTATTTACTAGGACGAGCTGTTACGGACGAAGCTAAGAAGCAATTAACACCAAAAGATGAGAAAGACATAGCAAAAAGAATGGAAGAAATAAAAAAGGACCTGCAAGGAGAAGATGGGTTAATGTTCTCTGGTGAACCTATGAGTCAAGAAGCTGTAGAATCACTATTAGATGCAATGGATTACATTGTCAAACAAACGAAAGTAATCAATAAAAAATACGTGCCTAAGAAATATCGTAATCCAGACGATAACTGATGCAAGCTTAGGAGGGAATACATTGAAATTCGTCATTAGAGATCTAGTCCAACAACTTAGCACCAAATACAACACGACAAACCCCTATGAGCTTGCTGATTACTTAAAAATACATGTACTAACATGGGATTTACATGAAGAAATAAATGGTTTTTATAAATATGAAAAAAGAAATCGTTTCATTGTTATTAATACTAATTTATCTCCATCTATGCAGAGAACTGTTTGTGCTCATGAATTAGGACATGCGGTCCTACATACTCATGCAAATACACCCTTTCTACGTAAAAATACATTCTTTTCCGTTGATAAATTAGAGATAGAAGCAAATACGTTTGCTGCGCTTTTGTTAATTGACAAAAAGACCATTCAGCCTGGTGATACAAAAGCATGTATAGCATACAAAAATAATATTCCAGTTGAACTGTTGGAATTTTACAAGCCTTGCTAAAGGAATTAAGACATTTTAATTATTGCTTCAAACGCTGACGAGAAAAAGAGAATGCTCCATCGTTAAAGCAAAAGAAATGAAATAGTATCTATTATTTAAAAAATCTATACAGTTAAATCGAATATAAAAATGCACCTCCAATTGTTAATTATGTTTATAACAATTGGGGTGCACTTCAATAACAGTCGGTCTTTTTCGAAAAATCTTTAACCTCTAATATTGTCCATACTTCCTTGTACGAAAATCGATACATTACTTAAATATTATTTTGTTTTTACAGAAACGTGTAATATAGAGTAATCTGGATTTAGAGTAACTACAGACTCTCCAGGGCTTATTGAATGTAGGGGACTTATACCTATTTCTACGCTATGATTATCTTTTTCAAAACGATTGATATAATCTTTATTGTTTTTTACAAAACTATCAATTTCTTTTTTTAATTCTGGACTTGGATTTACTAGTCTATCAATCTCTTTATCAAGATTGAAGTTCGGATTTATCATATGCATCCAGTTTTCCGCTAGCTCAACAGTTGACTTGTCAACGACAAACACGAAATAGAAATTATCTGCATCCTTCCCAACAAACGAAAATGAACCATGAGAATCAATCATTCTTGGCAAATTAGGAGTATATAGATCAATTTCTGATGCTACGTATCTATATCTTAAATTCGCATTATATTTCTTATTTACTTCAGTAACAAGATTTTGACCTTGTTTAGAAATAGATTGCTCTCTTACAGGTGAAATTTCAATAGAATATCTATCAAAGAAAAAATCATCTGTCACTAACGCATTGGGAATACCTATTGGCGTTACTCCTGGTTTTGTCTCTGGCTTTGTTTCTGGTTTTGTTTCTGGTTTTGTCTCTGGTTTTGTCTCTGGTTTTGTTTCTGGCTTTGTCTCTGGTTTTGTCTCTGGTTTTGTTTCTGGTTTTGTTTCTGGTTTTGTTTCTGGCTTTGTCT
>NZ_JBVVXV010000036.1:0-8382 GCF_055902415.1 Bacillus sp. SSR7
TTGACGTTTCACGTTGTTTGTTTCGTTCAGTTTTCAAAGAACTACTTGGTCGCTCATTTGCGACTTCTTTATGTTAACATTTTCAACTTTCAATGTCAACTAAGTTTTTTATTTCGTTTGTCGCTTTCGACGTTATTGTCATCGGCGACTTGTTCTATGTTACACCTCTATACTCTAATCGTCAATACTTTTCATCCTTTTTATTTTATAAATTATAAAGTTTTTTTATGCTCCTTCCCTAAAGATTAATAAACTAGTGCAGTCACTTTTATAATCAACAGTTTCTACTTTCTAAAGAATGAATATCAAGCCAAACAAATATATATTAAAAGTAGCTTTTTTATTTCGATTACATTCACAAGTCCTCATACCACTTCTCTCTAGGAATTATAAATACACCATACATTTATTAAAAATCTAATTAACTTAGGAGGCGTTATGAAATGCATGTTAATAAGAAAATCATTTATGTATCCCATGATGCCCATTTCCACGGAGCACAGCTGCTTTCTTTACATACTATTAAAGCTCTTAAAGAAAATTTTCATTACTCCGTCGCAATTATTTCTATTGGAACGGGCATTTTAATCCAAGATTTTCAAAAGTATGGCCCTGTTTATTGCCTAGAGGAAAACTACCCAACGGAAGAAAAAGTCGAATTATTAATAAAGAAGTTATTATTAAAAGACTATACCATCGCCATATGTAGTACGGTCATAAGTGGTGATATAGTTGCATTACTAGCTAAACATAATATTAAAGTTATTTCATTAATACATGAATTGCCGCATTTAATACAACAGTACTCTGCTGAGGGAAAAGCAAGAAACATTGCCCAATCTGCTCATAAAATTGTCTTCCCTTCACAATACGTGTATGAAAAATTCCGTACAATCACCCAATTAGATCATCAAAAATGCCACATCCTCCCTCAAGGTTTGTTTAACCACAATCCTTATAAGAACAATATTGCAAAAGCGAGAAACGAATTACGAAAAAAACACGACCTGCCTCTAGATAGCAAAATCATTTTGGGGGTAGGTTTCGCTGATCATCGAAAAGGAATAGATTTATTCTCACTTATTGCTTACTCAGTAAGAAAGGTGCATACGAATATTCATTTTATCTGGGTTGGGAAAACAGATGTTCATTTTTTAAATACAATATCCCCAAGATATACAGCACATTTCACATTAGTGGATCCCACTCCAGATATCGGTTTATATAACGCCGGTGCTGATTTATATTTATTAACTTCAAGAGAAGACCCTTTCCCAAACGTAGTTTTAGAAGCATTAGATACAAAAGTCCCTGTTATAGGGTTTAAAAACGCTGGAGGTTTTGGAGATGTTGTTACGGAACAAACCGGTGCATTAGTGGACTATTTAAACTTACCGATGATGCTGGAAAAAATATATGAATTTATTGGGGATGAAGATTTACGATTACAAAAAGGGACCTTTGGCCAAGAACTTATTGAAAAAGATTTCAACTTTCTTCATTACGTTTATCAATTATTAAACTTGCTTGAGCATAATTATAAAAAAATAAGCGTCATTATACCGAACTATAATTACGAAAAATACTTACCCGAACGAGTTACATCAATATTAAATCAAACCTATCCCCTTTACGAACTAATTTTCCTAGACGATGCCTCTACTGACAATAGCGTATCTACATTTGAAAAGCTGCTCTCAAACAAAAATAAACACCACCTGAAAGTTCAGCAAATTATTAACGATAAAAACTCTGGTTCTGTATTTAATCAATGGATAAAAGGTGTCTCTGCAGCAACCGGTGATTATATTTGGATTGCTGAGGCCGATGACTTATGTGATCAGACATTTTTAGAAGAAGTAATACAAGGGTTTCATATAGATAGTGATGTTTCCTTAAGTTACACACAATCAAAGCAAATAGATGAACAAGGAAATATCTTGGCCAATCATTATTTGGATTACACAAACGATATTGATAAGGAAAAATGGCAGCGTTCTTATGTCCGAAAAGGGATAGATGAAATACAAGATACGTTACTTATCAAAAACACCATACCTAATGTCTCAAGTGTAGTTTTTAAAAACATAGATATAAAAACAACAGCAAAACAATTGGAAAAGTTTAAAGTAGCTGGCGATTGGTTTTTCTATGTTTCTCTCCTTAAAGAGGGGAACATTTATTTTAATCCAAAACCTCTAAACTATCATAGACAACATACAAATAGCGTAACAAGAACAGAAGATTCATATTCTCATTACAGTGAAGTTGTACAAATGCAGAATTTCATTAAAGATACCTTTGCTATCGACGACATTTCAAAAAAGAAAATGTACGCATATAGAAAGTACCTTAAAGCATATTTGAAGGTTTGATTATATATTTTCTTTACCATCCGTATCTCTTATAGATATTACTATTATTTAAGGGAGGGTTACTCTTTGAAAGAATTTATAGATGCAAATAAAGATTTGATTTCTCAAATTGCACAAAACTACAATGTAAATGCAAGTATCCATCCAGAGGATCATATCTTTCAATTCCTTGTCACGAATCCAGTCTTTCCATCTAAAAAAGAAGCAATAGATTATTATTTTAAAGATGGAAGAAAATCAGCAGAAACACTCTTAGATTTAATGACTTCCTTTTATCCTCCTGTAGACACTCCAATTAAATTATTAGAATTCGCATCCGGATATGGTTGCGTAACACGTCATTTATTAAACCTACAAACGAACTTACGTATAACTGCCTGTGATATACATGAAGAGGCTATTACTTTTCTTGAACGCACATTACATACATCATCTATCTTATCTCATCCTGAACCTGAACAAATAAAATTATCGTCTACGTATGATATCGTTTTTGGCCTATCCTTTTTTTCTCATATGCCTGATACAACTTGGTTTCGTTGGCTTCAAACATTGTATAATGCTGTTTCCCCTGGCGGATTATTCATTTTCACAACTCATGGATATCAAAGTAAAAAGTACTTCGGCTTCCCAGATTTAAATAAACAAGGTTATTGGTTTCTCCCCTCTAGTGAACAACTGGATTTAGATGTGCATCAATATGGGCAAACGATCGTTAGTCCCTCTTACGTATGTGACAAAATTAAATTATTACCTTATAATCCTATCATCAAAAAATACACTGAAGGTTTTTGGTGGGAACACCAAGACCTTTGGGTAATAAAAAAAGAAATAAAATAATAAACCATGCTCTACTTATACAGAAGTAGGGCATGATTTATTATTTTTTACTATATAAGAACTCTTCAATCCATAGCTTATTTAATCTAATTCCACTTTTGAAATCTATTTTCGGTTCCCAATTACATTCTCGTCTTACTCTATCTATATTTAAAATGATTTTTTGAACATTTTCTTGCTTTTGTTTATAGCAGATAAAGTCCACTTTTCTTTCCGTTAATTTCTCTAATTCTACTATAATTCGTTTTAAAGAGAGCCCCTTACCGCTCCCTATATTATATACACAAGATTTCAAGTGATTTAATTGCGATAGTTGTATAGTAACTTCTACTAAATCATCGATATAAATATAATCTCGAATAATCTCTTGTGGATTCCCATATATATTAATCTTTTCATTGCTGAGATGCTGATATAAAAAACAATTTATTGCTCCAACTTTCTTTAACGGGTTCTGATATTTTCCATACGGATTAGAATATCTACATACAACATAATCCATTCCATACTTTTTCTTATAAAAGTACAAATAATTTTCAAGCGACACCTTTGTTATTCCATAAGGAGAAAGTGGTTTTAATGGATGCTTCTCATCAATAGGTAAATATTCTGGTTCACCATAAACCGTGCCTCCAGAAGATGCTAATAAAATTTTTTTAACTGGAAAATTTTTAACACTTTCCATGAAATTAAGAAAAAAAAGGCTACTATTTATATCTCCGAAAACATCTTCAATTGAAGTTGCTACATTAGACGTTGCAGCTAAATAAATAATAATATCCACATTCACTAAAGCTTTATATATATCTTCAACATTGGCTAAATCACCTTTAATAAATTCAACCTCACTTATAATATTTTGAGGGAAATTATTTATATGCCTGGAAAATACTTTTACATTTTGACCTTGTTTCAATAAACCTAATGCGAGGTTAATACCAATGAAACTATTTCCACCTACTATTAAATAATTATTCTTCCCCATAATATCCTCTCTAGTAATAAGATTTTTGCTTATCACACCTAGAAATACAAATAAATGAACTTGGACACTTTTATTATTCCTTCTCTTATAATTGTATGCCTCTTATACATTTTCATTATCTTTATTTTCTGTTTAGAATCGCTTTCTTATCTAAGATGATCGAAAAAACACTCATAATATTTACTCATTTCCATGAATATATTAGATTAGTAAAAACCTCTCTTCCCATATTCTCACTCGTTTATTCTATATTAAAAACCTTCTCCATAAATAAAACTTTCAAAAAGGAGCATTAAATTTATGAAGAATGTAAATCAAGAGCTGTTAAATCATGTAATTCTACATAAAGACCGAATTCCACATTTCCATAAAGACTTTCCGCTTATACTATTCTGGAGCCACAGAAGTGGATGTACTACATTAGCTAATTGGTTCTTTTTTCAAATTGGATTATTTACTGAAGCAAAAGAATACCATGACTTTATTCATTACTATGAATTCTGGGTGTATAAAAACAACACCAACTACATACCAGAGTTACAAAATGGGCTTCTAACAGCAGAAAAAGCTGTTTGTAAACTTGTACGAAATCCCTATACAAGGGCCGTCAGCTCATTTTTATTACTTGCTGACAATCCATATGCAATTCCTCAATGGGAAAGTATCCGCCAGTATTTATATAATGACAAATATAGTAACCGAGGAATATCATTTAAACAATTTTTATATTACGTTCGAGCATTAGGTCCCAATTCCCTAGCAATGGACATACATTTTAGTCAGCAATACGTTCCGGGTGAAGAAAATTTTATCCAACACTATATTCCTTTAGAAGATTTTAATACACAAATCACCAAGTTAGAACACACGTACGGTTTACTTAAATCCCATTTAGCGCTACTTACAAGCTCAGATCATCATCGCGCTCATAAGATGATTTATACAGGAAACTATGCGGAACTCAGCATTACAGATGCAGCCTTCCCTCGCTTTCCAACATATGAAAGTTTTTATGATAAAGAAACAATGGAGTTAGTTACAGAAATATATGCACAGGACTTTGAAATGTATCCTTACATAAAAGGAGTATTTTAAGTCGATACATCATTCTCCAATGAATAAAAGTGAATGTATCGCATAGCATAAAGTGAAACTTTAATTAATGTGGGTTCCCTACTTTTCACCCGCCCTCTTTGATTTCGCTAATTGTTGGCGTATGTCATATGGATTTTTCACACAGGAGTGATGTCATGTGGAAGGTAATTTAAAGCACAATACTGGATACTGTGTTATTTGCGAGAAAGAAGCTATATTTATAGAGCATAATGATTGGCTTAGAGATCACTACTTATGTTCTACATGCCACTCTATACCAAGGCAACGAGCTTTAATTCATGTTTTAAATACATTTTTCCCCAAATGGGGTTCCTATCATATTCACGAATCCTCTCCTGGAGGGATTACGACTCAGCTACTAATAAAAAACTGTAAAAACTATACATATTCTCAATACTTTAAAAACTACCCTCTTGGTCAATACTTTCAAGGAATTAGATGTGAGAACTTAGAAGACATGACTTTCCAAAATGAATCTTTTGATTTGTTCATTACGCAAGATGTCTTTGAACATGTAATGGAGCCAAACAAAGCCTTTAAAGAAATAGAACGTGTATTAAAGCATGGCGGCGCTCATGTGTTTACTGTCCCTTGGTACCACACACTCCCAAAAACTTTGCAAAGGGCAAGAATCAATAAGAATGGAATTGAGTATATTGAAGAGCCAATTTATCACGGAAATCCTATTGATGAGAATGGGGCTTTAGTAACATTTGATTGGGGCCAAGATATGATTGAATATATTTATACCCATGCAAACATGTATACAATTGTTTATTTACAAAAGGATAGATCACTAGGATTAGATGCTGAATTTCTACATGTTTTTATTAGTAAAAAACACGAATATAATTTGGAGGTTAACAAATGAATAACTTTAAGTTAGGAAGTGATTTTGATAACCTTGTTAGTCCACTTTCTGATGTTGAACTTCTAAATCTATTTATACAAAGTTGTTCACAAACAAAGATAAATGGCACCCCAGTACCTATGTTCCCTCCTGAAGAAATTCAACAACAGTTTGTAGGTGCTTCCTATGAACATGCTCTTTATGAAGCATATTTGTTTTATAGCCATGTAAAAACATATGCCCAAAATTTAGGTGTTCCCTTGAATAAAGAACGTAAAATTTTAGACTTTGGTTGCGGGTGGGGAAGAATTATACGCTTTTTTTTCAAAGATGTTCGCGATGAAAATTTACTTGGGATTGATGTAGATCCAGCAATGATTAACATTTGCAATGAAACGTTAGGAAGAGGAATATATAAAACCGCCAATCCACAACCTCCTGTAGAATTTATTAGTGACAATTCATTGGACATCATATTCGCTTATTCTGTATTCTCACATTTATCCGAAGAAACTGCAGAACATTGGATAAAGGAATTTTCAAGAATTCTTCGTCCAGGTGGAATCTTCATCGCTACAACACAAGCACGCTATTTTCTCGATTACTGTCAACAATTCCAGGAACACCCTGAATTTATTCAAACGGGTTGGCATAAAACTTTATCTCAAGCTTTTCCAGATATAAATCGGGCCATCTCGGATTATGAAAGCGGCAATTTTGTCCACAGTCCTACAGGAGCCGGAGACGTTAGAAATAGTAGCTTCTACGGAGAAACCGTTATACCTAGAACTTATATTAAAAATCACTATGAGAAGTATTTAAAGCTACGGGACTTCTTTGATGATGCAAACCGATTACCCCAAGCTCTATTTGTTCTCCAAAAAGATTAACTCTTTTCGCTCATTGTATAATGAAGATTATTTTATTTCTCAGCCGTATATATTAAAACATTAAAGATTTCCATATCAAGCAAACTGGACAAAAGGATTCATTATGAGGCATAAACAGAGTAAGTAAATAACGGTTCTCATACTTTAACTGGATTCGAAAAATCAAAAATATAACTTCCCACCACTTGAACTACGAAGCACATAAGGGGGATATATCTTGAAAATAATTGCTTTTTACTTACCACAGTTTCATCAAATAAAAGAAAATGACCGATGGTGGGGAAAAGGTTTTACTGAATGGACAAATACTAAAAGTGCACGACCTTTATTTTCAGGACACTATCAACCTAGAGAACCTTATCAAGATTTTTATTACGACTTAACCACCCCATCCGTAAGAAAGTGGCAAGCAGAAATTGCTAAAGCACACGGCATATATGGTTTTTGTTATTACCATTACTGGTTTAAAGGGAAGAGGCTATTGGAGAGACCATTTAATGAAGTACTTCAGATGGGCGAACCAGATTTTCCATTTTGCCTATCTTGGGCAAATGAACCGTGGACAAAAACTTGGGATGGTCTTGATAGTCACATATTAATGCCTCAAAATTACGGAGAATTATTAGATTGGAAAGAACACTTTGATTATTTATTACAAGCTTTCCAAGATGAGAGGTATATCCGTATAGATGATAAACCACTATTCATTATTTATCGTCCTGGGCATATACCTAATTGTGAGCAAATGCTTAACTACTGGAATACACTCGCACAAGAAAATGGTTTGAAAGGTATATACTTCGCAGAAACATTAAACAGCTTTCCACTTCCTAATATAAATAGATTTGATGCTAGCATTCAATTCGAGCCTTTTTATACAATTGCTCATGATAGTTCTTCGGACATAAATAAGATAATATATGAATCTGGTAAACAAATAAACGCTTGGGATTATGATAAAGTGTGGATGTATATATTAAAGCGATCTCCTTCAGAGAAAAAAACATTTCCCGGTGCCTTTGTTGACTGGGATAACACAGCACGCCGCAAAGACTTAAATAGCAGCATTTTCGTAGGCTCTACTCCTGAGAAGTTCACGATATATTTAAGTAAGCAAATCCAGCGCACCTATTCTCTTTACAACAGCGAGTTTTTATTTATTAATGCGTGGAATGAATGGGCAGAAGGTACTTACTTAGAACCAGATAAAAGGCATGGCTTTGCCTATTTAGAAGGAGTTAAACAAGCAATTAACAGAGGCATGAAAGCATACAAAAAAGACGAGTCATTCTGACTCGTCTTACAGTTGCTTGGCGACGTCCTACT
>NZ_JBVVXV010000037.1:0-6110 GCF_055902415.1 Bacillus sp. SSR7
TCTTTACTTAGGAATCCCCCACTTCTAAACGAAGTGAAAGTGGGGGTAGTTCAATATATACGTACAAAAACATTGAAATACCTTTAAAGAAATTATAACAAATGTAAAAATAAAAGAAAAACCCGCTGTATTTTCGTGATAGCGGGTTGTTGGTTACTACTATCTTATTGTATAAAAGGGAATTTGCATTTAAATCATAGCATATTATTAAAGTTCTTATATTGAGAAAAAAGAAAAGACACCAAAATAAGAGTGTCTTTCCCCATAGTTTTTAGCAGAAGCAACTGCATCCGATTATGATTAGTAGTATAAAGAGTACAACGAGTAAAGCGAATCCACCAACAAAACCACAGCCTTCGCCGCAACTACCACCATATCCCATAATAATAGTACCTCCTTTAGATCAGAGGGTAAAACTAGAGTTCATTTCATGGATTTTAATGGGTTCACTTTACCTTATGTAATTACGAATAAATTGAGCAGGTCCTTTTGAAAATAAGGGGAAGACAATATAGGGTGCTTTAGCGGAATATTACTAAATTATATATTTTAA
Organism: Bacillus sp. SSR7; assembly: GCF_055902415.1. Lineage (NCBI taxonomy): Bacteria > Bacillati > Bacillota > Bacilli > Caryophanales > Bacillaceae > Bacillus > Bacillus sp. SSR7. Next base: position 554 of record NZ_JBVVXV010000037.1, read on the forward strand.
AAAAACTATTTAACTATATCGATAATTTAATATAATGTATTAATCTTACCAGGAGGGAGGAACAACCACGGAATTAGTTTGTTTCAAATTAGTAAGTGGACAATACTTCTTAGTTGTAGAGGGTATCGAGATTCCTGTGCCAATTCCAACGTTTGCTGCAGCTTTATTAATAGGCTTAGGAGTAATCCCGCTGTGTTCTTAATTTAAGGAATTCCAACATTCCTACCTTTCAATCGATAAGCCCTCAAGTGTGGGGGCTTATTATAATAAAAAAAGACGCCATAAGGCGCCTCCCAATTGGGTAAATAAGAAGTAAGGTTTCTAAGATAACTGAAAAAATAGAACAGGTAGTTAGAGTTTATCACATTCTTTTTCTGAATGAGCATGCAATCTTACATACCCAAGCACATACCTCTATTTTCTATTTGATGAATTATATTGTAAATATTAACAATAATTAAATGAACGTTTCTTTAAATTCAAAATATTTACAGGGATTACAAAGGTGATACATTTAAGGTACAAGTTATAAGAAATATCAAGGGGGACTTATTATGTTTAAGAAATTAGTAGTTGGAGTATTAGCAACTGGTCTTACATGAATAGGAAGAATCGGGGCAGCTTCAGCGAGTACAGAAGATATAGATAACACTAAAAAATGGCACCATCAATCGCAGAATTAGGAAACACAACATATTATTATAATTCTGAATATGACTTCTGGTTCACATATGATAGTGACAGAGACGTATATAAAACTTATGAATTTCGTAGTTGAGATGGCTATTTTGCCAACAATTTTGAGGATATAAATAGAAGAATTAAGTGGTATTTTAAAGGTATAGTTGGAGAGGCACCAGATGGCGGTAAATATGGACATTATGAAGGCAGGCAATATTAATTATTTTACTAAAAATTCCTAATATTTTAGAGATTTTTCTTAATGTGGGATCATTCATCATAAAGAAAAGACACCCAAAGGTGCCTTCCTCCGACTTGAACCACTTTAATTTTAATAATATGTATCTCGCAAATATAATTTTACCATGTTAATTTATTTTATACATTGAGAAAGATGATTAGTGTATTAGCGAAACCCAATTCTAATCATTTCTTCATCTTTTATTTCAATTACGAATCTATATTCTTTATCTAATAGCCAGTAATAAAAACTGACTGCATCAACGTCAACTAGTGATTGAAAGACTTTATCAAGATTTGTACTTAATACAGGGATTTCATAGTCATCCCATAATATAAAAATTTATTCATCAAAATTTTGTTGAAAAGAAGGTCATAAGAAAAAGCGCCTTCGAACAGCGCTCTTTCCCAGAGTGACTAATCAAATGTACAGATAACCGAAAGCCCAATAGAGGTATAGTAATAATCAAAATAATTACTTACCACCATTTTGTTTATATGCTTCAAATAAAAAACAGAACAAAAATGCAATTTGAATAGAAAAGGAGAATGAAAATGAATACAGTGACTATTAAAGTTGGGCCAGGTACAGAAGCATGGAAAGATATGCAGGAGGTTGCTAAAGGTCTGCAAGAAAGGGGTTATTCGGTTGAGCCAAAAGAAGGCATCGGGATGATGAAGTTGAAACAATTCATTCTATAAGTCGAGATGGGTATGGGGAATATGATGTTCAAATTGATGCTATCACGAAAAGTTTTGTCAAACATCCGAATTTGAGATAATTGAGTAGAAAGCCAAAAAAATTTATTTTGTTATAAATAAAAAGGCGGTTGTATCCGCAACCACCTTTTTATAAAACAGAGCAACTTTTTCAGAAATAAAATATGAATGATTCCTGAGAAAGTTTATAGGATTTAATCCCATTGTTATAACGAAAGTGACGAGCTCAAGTTATAAGAAAGGACTAGTTCATCATACGAAATATTGTTTGAAATGGTTACAAATAAAAAAAGCTAACTATTCGGTTCTGAAGTGCACCCTAATTGTTAGGACGTACTGACCAAAATAAAGAAACGAAGTATGAGTATTATGGATAGTTAAAGTTGTACGCTGAAGTTGGGATGCAGACTTCTGCGCTCCTACTCAAATACACCTTATACATAAAGGCATTTCGGTATCTTTAAATTTGTTAGGTTGGGATAACAAATTTATTCTAACGAGTTTAGGCTGTTTAAAAATATCCGAAAAACACAACAACCACCCATTAACATGAATATTCAAAAATAAGTTTTTCAAGTTAGAATATTCAAAAACTTATTTATACAAACAATTATATTGTGGTAACCTTTAATAAAGGGGGTAGCAGTAGATGAGTGTTGACATTATTTCTAAAGAAGAAATCACAAAATTATTAAATGACTGGTATCAAGCTATGATTTCACAGCGTGTATTGCAGTCTAAGAAATTAAAAGAAGATATTGCAAATAAAATCAATAATATTAAGGAAGACCAAACGATATTGGTCTACTACGCTTTATTAAATGCACGGTATAACCTGCTAATTCGTGATATGGACAGTTCAAAAGATATTCTGGATAAAATCGAGCCTTTACCAGAGTCTACAGAAACATTTTTAGAGTACTATTATCATTTATTTAAAGCAATTTACGCTATTAATACAGCAAACCATAGTGAAGCAAGAATGCAATTTGAAAAAGCTGAAACGTTTTTAGAGTACATGCATGATGAAATTGAAAAAGCCGAATTTAATTATTGGCTTGCAGTTCATTACTATCACATATTGAAACCAATCTTTGCAGTTCAATTTGCTAAGAAGGCGAATGAAGTATTTTCAATTAGGACAGGGTATGAATTAAAAACTGCAGCATGTTTAAATACTTTAGGAATGGCACACATTCGCTTAAATGATTTCGAAAGTGCAGAGGAATATTTACTTTCAGCACTAGGAACTTTCCAAAAATCTAATGATGAAAGTCTTATCAAACGCGTAAAGCATAATTTAGGGCTTTTATATGCAAGTCAAAACATGTCAGAGCTAGCAATTAAGCATTTACAGGATTCACTAGAAAACAACGCTAAAACGATGTTCCTTTTAGCAAGAGAACATTTTAAGTTAGGTTACAATGATATTGCTAACGAATATATTGAGAATGGCTATAAGATTAGTGACTTATGTTATCGACATCATTTTCAAATTTTAAGAGCATTACATAACTATGCACTACAAGAAGAATTAGAAAATGTGGTTATAGAAGGTATTTCTTATTTCGAAAAAGAAGAATTATATGATTGGGTAAAAGAATATGCTTCTCTTTTAGGTAATGTATTCTATGGTTCAGAAAATCATGAGAAAGCTAGCAAGTATTTGCACATCGCTTTAGATGCAGACAAAAAGAACATAGAAAGAAGGGCGCTAAAATGAAAAAAGTAATCTTATTAATGATGATGTTATCTGCTGTTTTTACCTTTGGTTTTACTAATGTAAAAGACGTAGCAAAAAACGAACCAATTCAAGTGTTCATGGATCATGGAGAGCATATTTAATTACTAAAAAAGAGGACGTTTTAAGCGTCCTCTTTTCTACAATATCATAGATTATGAACATATTAATTTAGAAAAAATATAAGTGATAATGTTCCATAGTACCAAATACGGTCTGATTTACATTCTTCAATACCCAATCACTCATTTAATTCCTGGTACTTTTTCGCTAAGAATGAGCGGATTGTTCCGAACAGTTCTTTTTTGCTACGTGTTTGTGCAAGAATAGGCTCATTGAATAGGTGAATTTCAACATAGAATGAAAAGCCTTAGCTAGTTTTTTTCTTTGCAGGAATTTCTTAACCATCATGGAATACTCTTACTAAGGGTGTTGTGACGTTATGACGGACGAAATTGTTTATCTTTTTCGGCAATTCATCTTCACTCGAATTGTTGGGTTTCACTCGTAACACAAATCAGACTGAGTTTTCTTGCCGAAAGGGATAAAGTCAGAGCATGCTTTGAACAGGGGTATAACAGACGACATTCATTTTAAAAATCATAAAATCGGATTCACTTATATGAAAGATAAGAGCCCTCCTAATTAAAAGAGGGCTTTTATCTTTATTGTTGAAATACAAAAATAACCAGTGTTAGAAAAATAATAGATAAAACTTTTCTGTATAACCTTAAAAACACATCTTATTAAGGTTTATTTGGAATACGTATTTTTAACAACAAATAAACAAAATATCAAGCATGAAGCCAATAAGATCGGAAGGTCATGCAGTACCTTATCTTAGCTTAATGGACATGTGATGTACCTTCTATTTAACCTTTCTTCATAATTTTTACTCGCTAAATTTTATATCTACTAACATTTAAAGGGCAACCTTTATAATCGTATATACATATTGAATAATGTGATTGATTATTCTGTATATTATTGATAAATATATTGTAGGATTTACCTTTTATTACCTATTGTGTTAATATTGTTATATGCAGTTTATTAAATATTATGGATAGGGGTGGAAAAATGATTAAACTTAAGAAGTTATCTACATTATTACTTGCAAGCGCTTTACTTGTACTACCTACAAATGCTAGTGCAGCAAATTTGTATGGTGTTGTGAGTAATAAATGGGATGGAATTGGCACTATTCAGGAAGCTGTAGGTATCGATGGGGATACTATTTTTGTTGGTAATTCTACTGATTTAGCTGTATTAAGCACTGAATCTGGTGGATTAATGGTTTCACATGAAAAGAACAAACCTTCTTTTCCTACAAAAGGCATTGTAAAAACATCTGATGGTAACTTTTTTATTGCGGGTACATCAGGAAAATGGAAAGTTGTAGATTCATCTGGAGGTTTAGTTGAACAGGGGCAACTATCGGACAAACGTAATCCGAGATTTGTTAAGCAACTATCGGATGGAAGGCTTTTATTAGTTTACGATAAAGGTTATTATGCTATCCTTGATGGTGATTCTTATGGCGTAACACGAACAGGAAAATGGCCAAATGATTGGAATATTAATGATTCAATTCAGTTATGTGAAGACCAGATCTTGATGGTAGGTGATAAAGGGAAATATCAAATCATGTCACTAGGAAATGGAAACGTCATTAACTTTGGAGATTGGGGATCAACAAAACATGATATTACGTCAATTGACAGACTTTCTGATGGTACTATAATAGCTGTTGGAGAAGGTGCAAAATTCGCCCTCTTTAATAAAGAAGGGAAAAAGATTGAGAGTTCAGAACTGACTGATCAAGAAAGTAAAAATTATAAATGGAATAAAGTAGTGGCCCTCAAGGATAAACATGCAATAGTAATTAGTTCCACTGGTCAGATGCTTTTGGTTCAGATTGATGGAAATAATAAAATTTCTGTTAAAGCAAAAACAAAATTAAATAATTATACTTCTAACGGCACTGTAGTAAAAATTAAAGAGAATCAAGTATTCGTTACCCTTGCTAGTGGTCGATATATGGTTTATCAAGCAGATTTATAAATTTATTCTACATTTTTTATCATTTTAGCCAAGAAGACTCCTTCCTCAAGGAGCGTGAAGGGTCACAGCCCAGTGAGTAGGTAGGAGATGAATTGGCTTCGAACAAGGGAT
>NZ_JBVVXV010000038.1:0-3792 GCF_055902415.1 Bacillus sp. SSR7
TTTTCAAAGAACTACTTAGCCGCTCATTTGCGACTTCCTTATGTTAACATTTTCAACTTTCAATGTCAACTAAGTTTTTTATTTCGTTTGTCGCTTTCGACGTTATTGTCATCGGCGACTTGTTCTATATTACACCTCTAAGTAGCAATCGTCAACACCTTTTTATAAATATATTCAAGTTAATATTTTGACACTCTCTAGCCTAGAGAAGAATCTATAAAATTATATTTCTAGAAAAGTAACTTCTACTTCTCTTTAATCCCCTCTTCCAAAATATATACAAGTTAAATTAACCCTATAGACTTAATTTATATGAAAGGTTTTACTCAGTGAAACAAACAATATTAATAAAGACTAATGTGTAATTAAAAAGTTATTCCCCAAATACCTCCTTGTTTATCACGCACCCCATTAGAAAGGATTAAAGATATACGTATTCTTATAATAAACAACGATACAGAAGTTCATAATAAACTTGTATACTATTCTAGTTATAGAGTTCCCCTTATATGAGGTAATCCTTACTTATCTGTTTACTCATAAATATATACAAATATACTTACTAACTATCCTGCGTCACTGAAATATCCATCTTATATCTCTTTCATCTTTAGGCCTCATCCATTTCCATACAGCCTAGTGGTAATAGCTGTTATATCCTCTTAGCAGAAACTTAAGATATGCATACAAACTACATTCAAGGTCCGAACCGATTAATAGCATTTCTTTTTCAGCATATATACAGGATTAAAAATACGAACATCAATCGATCTAGTATACTCAACACACCGGAAAGGAACGAGTGTTCTTTTTGTTTATATCACTTTTTATAACATTTAAGTATGTTTATTCTATACCTATAACATGTAATTTTATTGTTCTTATTTATATATCCTTCATTTTGAAATACATATAGAATTACAAATTCACTTATTTCTAACTACAAGCTTAAAATTCCTATATAAACGAGCCAGAATTTCTAATCTAGGAAAAATCTAACTCTTACTTTTGGGACACAGTCACAATTATTTAACTTCCTTACTATAACTAAACTCCCTCGCAATAACCATAGCCAAAATAACTTTTACATTTAAGATAAAAGTTATATTCAATATTCCCGACTCCGCTGCTCTGAAGATGAATGTATCATATCTGTCACAGCATGATATAGATTTTCTGGATGTTCAGCTATCCGGTGACACAAATACAAATACCACTCTTTCCCATAAGTCAAATATACTCTAGCGTTATATCCTTTGTTTTTCAAATCACTTAACATATCCGGACGAATTCCATATAACATTTCTATCTCTACATTAGATTGACTAAAATATCGACGTTGTTCCATCTCTTTAATAAGAATTTCATCATGTGTAGCTATAGATAGAGGGTGATTGTTTTCAATTAGTTGTTCTACAATTTGAAGATACTGCTGATTTAAATCGGTTGACCTAGGCATAGCAATATCCGGAACTTCTTGATAGGCACCTTTTACAACTCGTATTCTCCCTGGATAATGTAGGAGTTCTTGAATATCATTGTTCGAGCGATATAAATGTGCCTGAATTGTTATCCCTACATTAGGATATTGCTCTGTTGTTTTTTTATAGATAGAAAGAATATCCTCTGCCTTAGATGATTCTTCCATACTTATCATAAGGGTAGTTCCTTGTACATTTGCCTTCTCTGCCAACTCCATTAAATGAATATAAGATATTTCTGGATCTATAGATAATCCAATATGCGATAAATCAAGTGATACTGTTTGTTTTATAGAAAGAGCACCCACGTCCCCAATAAGATTCAAAAACTCATTTTTTGCTTTATAACACTCCTTTATATCTAGCTTATTTTCCCCTATATACTCCAGTGAAGTATGATACCCTTTTGTAATTAGTTCTTTTGCCGTCACAATCCCCTCATGCCTCGTTTCTCCGGTGACAAAGCGTTTCGCAGCTTGCAACAATAACACATAGAGTTCCCTGGATTGTTGTACATAGGATTTTATATGTTCATTTCGTGCAATCGATTTAAATGCCTGAGCTACTTGAAATTCTTTCGTCATCACATTTTCATCTCCCTTAGAACTATTTGATCCAACTATAGCATGCTAAAATGGTTCGTATTAGTACCATTTTAGCCAAATTTTTATGGTACCAATTTTGATGAAGGGAGTCTTTATATGCTTTGGATACCTATTGATCGATCGTTAGATATTAGTTTAATTCGACAGGTTTATTACCAAATACGTGAGCGAATATTAAATGGAGACCTACAGTCCGGAGAAAAGTTACCATCAACACGGGAATTATCTTCTGAGTTAAACGTATCTAGGAATGTAATTTTAGAAGCTTATGATCAATTATTTTCCGAAGGTTTTTTGGTCGCTCGACAGGGAGCAGGAACATTCATTGCCGAGGGAACTTATTTAGAACAACGTAAAAAATCAACTCTAATTGATTCTTTATCTTGGTGCGAAGAAATAAATAAAGACAGTAACATCATTAATTTTCGTTCAGGGATACCAGCATTAGACTTATTTCCACGCAAGAGATGGGCAAATTTGTCTCACACAATATGGCACGAAGCACCTCCTTCTACGTTTGGATACGATATTCCCGAAGGGCGTCCCGAATTAAGAACGGCTTTATCACGCTATTTATTAAAAACAAGAGGAGTTTTTTGTCATCCAGAACAATTAGTGATTACTTCTGGTGCAACTCAAGCTTTAACACTTGTTTCTAAATTACTTTTATCAACGGGTGATGAAGTAATAATAGAAGATCCTATTACCAATGACATTCAAACAATTTTTAAAAATTCAGGAGCCTTCCTTTATCCTATACCAGTTGATGATAATGGGATGGATACATCTTTGCTACCTGTAAATAAAAATCCAAAATTTATCTTTATTACTCCTTCTCATCAGTTTCCTTTAGGCGGAACATTACCGATTCAACGACGGGTTCAATTGATTAACTACTCAAGAAAAACAAATTGCTACCTCATTGAAGATGATTATGACAGTGAATTTCGATATGAAGGCTCACCCGTAAGTTCATTACAGGGATTGGATCCCGAGCGTGTTATATATATAGGTTCATTTAGTAAAATTTTATCACCGGCCCTTAGGATGGGATACTTAGTTCTTCCCTCACACCTTATTGAAAAATGTCGCAAAGTAAAATGGTTTTCAGATCTACATACACCTTCTTTAAATCAGCTTGTTCTTGCTAAATTTATTACCGAAGATCATTTAGAACGGCATATTATGAAGATGAAAAAACTCTATAAAAATCGAAGAAACTTCCTTATCCAGCAATTAAAATTAGCATTCTCAAATAAGATCAATATTTTCGGCCATTCTACAGGATTACACTTGATTGTTGAATTCAATCAAGTTCAATTCACAAAAGAATTACTTGAGGAAATTCAACAACTCGGAGTAAAAGTATATCCCGTGGAAGACCACGCCATTAAAAAAGGAAAACATCATAATCAAATTATTATAGGGTACGGACATTTAACAACTGAAGAAATAAAAGAAGGGGTGAACAGGCTACAGAGGGCATTATCCTGTATATATTCTTGTTAACAAATAGACAGTTTAACCAACTTGGCCACATTTTTCTGAAGGTACATTATTTAAATGTGAAATCATAATTAATTCAAGGTGTTTCTTGTTAGATAAACGTACTTATAGAGGCGACATTAATTACAAGATTACTTCATTAAACACAAAAAAGACGAGTCATTCTGACTCGTCTTACAGTTGCTTGGCGACGTCCTACT
>NZ_JBVVXV010000039.1:0-3754 GCF_055902415.1 Bacillus sp. SSR7
ATGCCATTAAGCGAAGGTCATTCGCAATTTTAGACATATTCATCATACATACTTTCAATGCTGCTGATACTTCAGTGTATGCATCCGTATTTTGCGTTGCATCTACTAAGTCTTCTGCACCAACAAGTGGTAGTTCACTAATTACAGCTAAATGTTTTACAACTGCTTCAATATATTCTGAATCTGCATTTAAACCTGTACCAACTGCAGTTGCTCCCATGTTCACTTCATATAAGTGTTGACGTGACTGCTGAATTCGTTTCATATCACGTTCAAGTACGCGAGAGTATGCTTTAAATTCTTGTCCAAGGCGAATTGGCACAGCGTCTTGTAAATGTGTACGACCCATTTTAATCACATGATCGAACTGTTCTGCTTTTAATTCAAATACATCGTGCATATAACCCATCGTTTGTAATAAACCTTCTAATGCGTTTAATGTAGCGATATGAATCGCCGTTGGGAATGCATCGTTTGTTGATTGCGCCATGTTCACATGACTATTTGGACTAATATAATGATAGTCTCCCTTTTCCATTCCTAATAATTCAAGAGCACGATTGGCAATGACTTCATTTGCATTCATGTTCATTGAAGTGCCTGCTCCGCCTTGGATTGGATCTACGATGAAATGATCATGCCATTTTCCATCGAGAATTTCTTGAGCAGCTTCTGCGATCGCGCCGCCCTTGTTCAATTCCAATCTTCCTACATCTGTATTCGCAAGCGCTGCAGCTTTTTTTACAATTGCGAACGCTTTAATTAATTCCTTATTTACTCTATATCCTGTGATTGGAAAGTTTTCAACAGCACGTAATGTTTGAATACCGTAATAAGCCTCAATAGGTACTTCCTTTAATCCCAAAAAATCCTGCTCAACTCGTATGTTTTTGTTTGTAATTGACATATTAATTTCTCTCCTATATTAAATGTAAAAAACAGATGAAGTCATTACCAATCCTTATCGGATTTAAGTGTTAGGTCATATGCTAAAGGCGTTTCAAATATTTCTTTAATTTCTTCTAATTTATTAGTCCTTCCAAGTGTCCACATCAATTTTGCTATAATGGCTTCCGTATTCATGTCTCCTGATAATATCACTGGATGCTGTACTACTTTTCGTCCTACTTCATAGAGAAGTATGTCTTCTCCTTCTTCTAGGCATTGAGTAGTAATTACTACAGCAATGCCCATTTCAGTCAACTCTTGAATTTTCGAAAGCAAGTTTCTTCCCTCAAAAGGTAATCCACCGTTACCAAAACTTTCAATAATGATTCCTTTATACACATCTTTTAGACAATCAAATATCTCCGGTTTTGTACCAGGGTACAATTTCATAAGAAAAACATCTGTACATAAATTAGTATTTACTGAGAGTTCATTATGAGGGAAAGTTGGCTTCCAATGATATTTCACTTCATTTTCATTTACTTCAGCAACATATGGGTAATTCACACTTTCAAATGCATCATAACTTTTTGTTCGCATTTTAACAGCTCTTGTCCCAATGATCACCCTACTATCAAAGACAATAAACACACCGCCAACATCCTCACAGGCAAATCTAAGAGCATCAGTCACGTTTTTCTTTGCGTCTGTTTTTTTGAAACTGATAGGTACTTGTGAACCTGTTAAAACAACTGGTTTTCTTAAACCTTGAAGCATATAAGAAAGTGCAGAAGAGGTATATGCTAACGTATCGGTTCCATGTGTAATCACAAACCCATCGTAATCATCATAATGACTAAAAATAGCATTAGCCATTTCTATCCAATGCTCAGGCTGCATATTTGTACTATCAATATTCATTAGAATTTTACAATCTATCTCTAAGTTTTGAGATGACCTTGAGAAATAATGCAACAATTCCTCTGCTGACAATCCTGGAACAAGTCCTTCGTTTCCCTCCACAGATGCAATAGTTCCTCCTGTGGCAAGTAATAAAATTTTCTTCACACACAAAACCTCCATAAAATTAGAACCTACATATCGTTCGCGTAATGCGTATTTATATTTATCATTATAGAACTTAATTTAGAATAATCAAGGTTTTGTATTCAAAACGCGTACACTCTTTCTTTTCTTGACTATTTTTCTATGTTATAATTGATTCAATAAAATAGATGAGGTATGAGACGAATGCTAGAACGCTTATCTGAATTAAGAAAAGAACGAAAATGGTCCTTACAAGATACAGCAGATCGACTTGGGATTGCAAAAAGCACCTATGCAGGGTATGAAAATGGTTATAGATTGCCTTCATTACAATCTTTATCCAAAATAGCAGATTTATTTGATACTTCCGTAGATTATATTTTAAGAAGAACGGAAAATTCACAACAAATCAAAGATTTAATTGAAATCACAAAACTACTGAAAGATCCAGACCAAACACTTTTAATAGACGGAGAAGTATTATCCACTGAAGAATTAATTGACTTTATTGCTTTTGTGAGGAGTAAAAGAGAACTAAACTTCAGGAAAATAAAAAATATTTAATCTGAGTTTCAAAATAAATAATATAAAAAACGAAGAAGAAATTCATTTCCCCCTTTAAATTTAGATGTACCGATACTATTAATCTGCAACTAGGATATTTGTGATTAATATGGAAATGATTATTAATCCGATTTCATTCCATTAACTACCTAATAAAAAAAGTATCTATTTCTGAAGTGACCCCCGAAAGTTAGACAGGTCGCTTCATTAGGCATCCTCTAGGGTATGAGGCCGGTATTGTACCGGGCTCATACCCTAGAGGATGCCTTAATTCTTTTATGATTATAGTAGTCTATATATTTTGCTAATTCTTGTTTGAAATGTGTTATACTTTCAAATTCTTTTCGATACAGAAATTCCGATTTCATGATACCGAAAAAATTTTCAATAACGGCATTGTCATAACAGTTTCCTTTACGAGACATACTTTGTGTTATGCCATATTGCTTAAGAGAATGACGGTATTGGTTCATTTGATAGTGCCACTCTTGATCAGAATGAATGAGGAGTTTGTCTTGATCTGTTACGTGTTCAAAGGCTTGGTCTAACATTGTTGAAACAAGGGAATAGGTCGGTCTTGAACCAATTGTATACGTGATAATTTCACCATTAAATAAATCCAACATCGGTGATAGGTATAGCTTCTCCCCAAATAACTTAAACTCCGTAATATCTGTAACCCACTTCTCATTTGGTTTTTTCGCTTGGAAATTGCGATTTAAAATGTTGGGCGCAATTTGCCCAACTGTCCCTTTGTAAGAACGATATTTTTTCATACGAACAAGGCATTTTAACCCTAATTCTTTCATAAGGCGATACACTTTTTTATGATTTATTTTGTGTCCACGATTCATCAGTTCATCACGAATACGACGATACCCATAACACCCATCATGTTCATGATAAATAGCTTGAATTTTTTCTTTTGAAGAAAATTTAGCCATAAAAAATGCACCTCCAATTGTTAGACTATGTCTAACAATTGGAGGTGCATTTCACTAAAAAGATACTTTTTTTATTTTAGTATAAATTATTCTGTCCTAATAATTTTTCATAATTTATCTATCTGCACATCGCTATCAACCTAAAAATTTAGAATTACCCGAAAACGAAAAAAAGAGTTTTTTATTACAAAATATTACAAAAATTAGACTTAGGGTTACTTTGAACTACCCCCACTTTCACTTCGTTTAGAAGTGGGGGATTCCTAAGTAAAGAGTTCTATCGAACTCTAATTGATTAGGCTAACCCCGCA
>NZ_JBVVXV010000040.1:0-3635 GCF_055902415.1 Bacillus sp. SSR7
GTAACTTCTTGACTATTTCCATTAGCATCTTTATATGCAACAGTCACATAATAAGGGTCTGCATCATTTATTACACCAACTACAGCATTTTCTTGTTGGTTTGTTTGATGATGGATTTGATCAGATTTCGCAATGAATTGTGCAGCCTCTGCACGAGTAATCGCTCTATTAGGAGACCAGCTATTTCCATCTTCAGTACCCTTAGAAATTTCTGTTTGTATTAAAATATTTGCATATCTTTCTCCCCAATGTCCTTTTAGATCCTCAAATGTAGTTGCGCTATCTTTAGCAACTTTATTTTCTAATTTATAAGCGTTTGCCACCATTGAAGCCATCGATGCACGATTAATCAAACCTGTTGGAAGGAAGTTACCATTTCCATCTCCTTTAATAACACCTGCTTTTTCAACAGCTGCAATGTAAGGTGCTGCCCAATGGTTTTGGGCATCTTGGAAAGATGGTTTAGCATTTTTATTAATTTCTAATCCAAGCATAATGGCCATTATTTTGGCAGCTGAACCTCGATCAATTGTTTCAGTTGGAGCAAAAGTACCATCAGGTTTTCCATGTAATGCACCTTTTTCAACCAGGTAATTTACAGAAGGGCTTGCCCAATTTGGGACATCTGGGAATTTGTGAGTATTTGCAAATGCACTAGATGAGTAGGATAGTAGACTTCCAGCAAGAATTCCTGTAGCAATTAATTTGTATTTCAAAATGTAACACTCCTAAAAATTATTACAGCTTGGTAAATCTATCATTTATAGTTAAACTCATAAGTAATATGACCTAGTTTAATAGATTGGGTTGGTATCATCACTATATTACAGATAAATAATATACGGTTGATTCAAAATATTATTTCGAAAAGAATTCACAGACATACACTTGTAGTAAGGGACTATTTGATATGTTCACCAAGCATGTGTAACTAGTATAGTTACTCGTATGTACGAGTGTCAATTAAAAAAGAATTACATTTTTGTAAGATAACCGTGTTAATAATATACTAAGTAATTATTATATAAGGTGAATAATTACTCATTATAATTACTAAAAGGATGAATAAATTTGTTTTTAATCCTATGTAATGAGAGGGCTGTCTAGATTAAAGAAAAGAGCGATATTTAGCATTATTTACTAGTAATTTATTTTTATTCAATAATAAACATAAAAAATTTACTTCATGAAAAATTTCTTTTCAATATTATTAACCTTATTAACTTACAAAAGTGTAAGGATATTTTTATTGACGTTCTTTAAAAGGTGTAACTATAATGATTACATGATGATTGATAATTAAAATCATTTAGTGAATAGATATGATTGGAGATGTTTTAGCATATGAAGAAAGTCATTTTAGCTGGTGCATTAGGATTTGCAGCATTTACAGGAAGCAACATACCAGGATTAGATTCAATAACAGCAAGTGCAGCTGTGCAAGAGTTCAACACTACAGTTGAGGGGAAAGTAATAGAAGTACAGTCAAAGTATTTTATCATTGAAAGTAAAGAATTAAATGAAAGTGTAACTATTTATACTGATTTTCAAGCAAATGCAAAACCAGGTGAATATGTAAAAGTGAATAGTAATGGTCCATTACTTCAAAACGCATTTACTACAAGTTTAACAGCTAATACTGTGGAGCATTTTGAATTAGCTCCTGGAAACTATGAGGAATATACAGTTGGGCATGTAAGTAAAGTTTCTTCTAATGAATTATTAGTTACATATATAGATAATAACGGAAATCCAGCAGATCTTCGTGTCCCTCTAAAAAATACTCATAACTTTAAGGTTAATGACTTAGTGAAAGTAGAAAGTGATTTCTGGGCAAGATCCATACCACCTATAGCTGTAAATGCAAAAGTAGAAAAAGTTAAAACGCAAATTAATGGTTATAGTACTAGTACTGAGTCTTTAGAAAAAGAAGGTACAACATTGAAACCAGGAATGTATGAAAAAGTAGATGGTCAACCTAATTTTGTAATCGGAGAAATCACAAAAATAGACAAAGATTATACCGATTATGTAGCTGTCACATACCCTTCTAAAAATGGGGAAAATGATCTTGTTTATGTAGAGTTAACGCAGGGACAACAATTTAATATAGGTGATATGGTTCGAGTAGATTTTCATGATGGATCTAATTTCCATGGAATGGATAAAACAACGTATGACCATATACAAAAAATTAACGATAAAATTAAACAGAATACAAATAAAGAGCAATGGGTTTGGTCTTAATTTTAATAAAATAAAAGTATCCATCTATAATGTATATACCAATTCTAAAAGTCTTGTAATATGTTACAAGGCTTTTTTGAATTAATTACTTTAAAACATAATCTTTTGTTTCATTCATGCACTGAATTTTGTGAAATTTGTTTATGAAGATATAAAAAATTCTTTCGTTGATATTATTTAATCTAAAAAAACTCCTTTACTTCATGGAATTAGAAACATTTTTCTCAACTATTCTATATAATGTAGTGATTAATTATTATACAAGGTGAATAATTAATCACTACATTATTAATATGGTTACCTTACAATAATGTAAGATTTCTTTAATTGACACTCGTATATATAAGTAACTATACTAATTACGCAACAGCGATTCATCTGTAAGTACTGTGTATACTAATACTTTTAACTAAAAAAGATGTGTATCTATTTTAAAACAAAAACACGTGTAACTATTAGCTTTATATGTATAGGATACAGTCTTATTAGTCATAATTTCGTATGGATAGTTGGAGAACTTGAAATTAATATAAAGAATAATTTTATATTAAACGTAATATTAAAATAAATTAAAGTTATGGTATATTCAGTATTCTCCTCGTTTGTATCTTGGATTTCTTATGATGAACCGATATATATAGAATCATTTCATAAAAATAAAGGAGATTTAATTATGAATTTTAAACAAATTATTTTAGCAGGTGCTGTCATTACTACAGCCACATTAACGACTTTGAATAGTGTACAGGCTGAGAAGAAAATATTTAATGATGTTCCAGTCAATCATTGGTCTGAACAAGCAATTAATGATTTAGCGAGTAGAAAAATTGTATATGGCTATGGAAATGATACTTTTGGATTTGGAGATAAAGTCACACGTGGTCAGGTAGCGAGAATGTTATACAATTATTTAAAACCACAGGATGTAGACTCAAGTTTTAAAAATCCATTTACAGATATAAAAGGTAATATGTTTGAAAAAGACATTTTAGCAATGGTAAAAGCAGGAGTTATGACTGGATATGGAAATGGTAAATTTGGACCAAATGAAAGCTTAACTCGTGAACAAATGGCAGTAGTTCTTACAAATGCATTTAAATTAAAAGCGAATTCAATAACTAATTTTAAAGATGTAGATAAAAATTATTGGGCAACGAAAGCAATCAGTGCACTGCAAGAAAATAAATTAAGCGCAGGCACAGGAAATGGTATATTTGAACCTAAAGTAATTGTAACTCGCGAACAATATTCGCAGTTCTTATATAATGTGATCAATAAAGTAGAGAAATCAGAAGAGAAACCAGAAGTAAAATCAGAAGAGAAACCAGAAGTAAAATCAGAAGAGAAACCAGAAGTAAAATCAGAAGAGAAACCAGAAGTAAAATCAG
>NZ_JBVVXV010000041.1:0-2986 GCF_055902415.1 Bacillus sp. SSR7
GTATGTTCTTTGAAAACTAGATAACAGTGTAGCTCATATTTTTTAATTTTTAGTTTGGTTAAGTTAGAAAGGGCGCACGGTGGATGCCTTGACACTAGGAGTCGATGAAGGACGGGACTAACGCCGATATGCTTCGGGGAGCTGTAAGTAAGCTTTGATCCGAAGATTTCCGAATGGGGAAACCCACCATACGTAATGGTATGGTATCCTTACCTGAATACATAGGGTAAGGAAGACAGACCCAGGGAACTGAAACATCTAAGTACCTGGAGGAAGAGAAAGCAAATGCGATTTCCTGAGTAGCGGCGAGCGAAACGGAACATAGCCCAAACCAAGAGGCTTGCCTCTTGGGGTTGTAGGACATTCTATACGGAGTTACAAAGGAACGAGGTAGACGAAGCGACCTGGAAAGGTCCGTCGTAGAGGGTAACAACCCCGTAGTCGAAACTTCGTTCTCTCTTGAATGTATCCTGAGTACGGCGGAACACGTGAAATTCCGTCGGAATCTGGGAGGACCATCTCCCAAGGCTAAATACTCCCTAGTGATCGATAGTGAACCAGTACCGTGAGGGAAAGGTGAAAAGCACCCCGGAAGGGGAGTGAAAGAGATCCTGAAACCGTGTGCCTACAAATAGTCAGAGCCCGTTAACGGGTGATGGCGTGCCTTTTGTAGAATGAACCGGCGAGTTACGATCCCGTGCGAGGTTAAGCTGAAGAGGCGGAGCCGCAGCGAAAGCGAGTCTGAATAGGGCGTTTAGTACGTGGTCGTAGACCCGAAACCAGGTGATCTACCCATGTCCAGGGTGAAGTTCAGGTAACACTGAATGGAGGCCCGAACCCACGCACGTTGAAAAGTGCGGGGATGAGGTGTGGGTAGCGGAGAAATTCCAATCGAACCTGGAGATAGCTGGTTCTCCCCGAAATAGCTTTAGGGCTAGCCTTAAGTGTAAGAGTCTTGGAGGTAGAGCACTGATTGGACTAGGGGTCCTCATCGGATTACCGAATTCAGTCAAACTCCGAATGCCAATGACTTATCCTTAGGAGTCAGACTGCGAGTGATAAGATCCGTAGTCAAAAGGGAAACAGCCCAGACCGCCAGCTAAGGTCCCAAAGTGTGTATTAAGTGGAAAAGGATGTGGAGTTGCTTAGACAACTAGGATGTTGGCTTAGAAGCAGCCACCATTTAAAGAGTGCGTAATAGCTCACTAGTCGAGTGACTCTGCGCCGAAAATGTACCGGGGCTAAATACACCACCGAAGCTGCGGATTGATACCAATGGTATCAGTGGTAGGGGAGCGTTCTAAGGACAGTGAAGTCAGACCGGAAGGACTGGTGGAGTGCTTAGAAGTGAGAATGCCGGTATGAGTAGCGAAAGACGGGTGAGAATCCCGTCCACCGAATGCCTAAGGTTTCCTGAGGAAGGCTCGTCCGCTCAGGGTTAGTCAGGACCTAAGCCGAGGCCGACAGGCGTAGGCGATGGACAACAGGTTGATATTCCTGTACCACCTCTTTATCGTTTGAGCAATGGAGGGACGCAGAAGGATAGAAGAAGCGTGCGATTGGTTGTGCACGTCCAAGCAGTTAGGCTGATAAGTAGGCAAATCCGCTTATCGTGAAGGCTGAGCTGTGATGGGGAAGCTCCTTATGGAGCGAAGTCTTTGATTCCCCGCTGCCAAGAAAAGCTTCTAGCGAGATAAAAGGTGCCTGTACCGCAAACCGACACAGGTAGGCGAGGAGAGAATCCTAAGGTGTGCGAGAGAACTCTGGTTAAGGAACTCGGCAAAATGACCCCGTAACTTCGGGAGAAGGGGTGCTTTCTTAACGGAAAGCCGCAGTGAATAGGCCCAAGCGACTGTTTAGCAAAAACACAGCTCTCTGCGAAGCCGTAAGGCGAAGTATAGGGGGTGACACCTGCCCGGTGCTGGAAGGTTAAGGAGAGGGGTTAGCGTAAGCGAAGCTCTGAACTGAAGCCCCAGTAAACGGCGGCCGTAACTATAACGGTCCTAAGGTAGCGAAATTCCTTGTCGGGTAAGTTCCGACCCGCACGAAAGGTGTAACGATTTGGGCACTGTCTCAACCAGAGACTCGGTGAAATTATAGTACCTGTGAAGATGCAGGTTACCCGCGACAGGACGGAAAGACCCCGTGGAGCTTTACTGTAGCCTGATATTGAATTTTGGTACAGTTTGTACAGGATAGGCGGGAGCCTTTGAAACCGGAGCGCTAGCTTCGGTGGAGGCGCTGGTGGGATACCGCCCTGACTGTATTGAAATTCTAACCTACGGGTCTTATCGACCCGGGAGACAGTGTCAGGTGGGCAGTTTGACTGGGGCGGTCGCCTCCTAAAGTGTAACGGAGGCGCCCAAAGGTTCCCTCAGAATGGTTGGAAATCATTCGTAGAGTGCAAAGGCATAAGGGAGCTTGACTGCGAGACCTACAAGTCGAGCAGGGACGAAAGTCGGGCTTAGTGATCCGGTGGTTCCGCATGGAAGGGCCATCGCTCAACGGATAAAAGCTACCCCGGGGATAACAGGCTTATCTCCCCCAAGAGTCCACATCGACGGGGAGGTTTGGCACCTCGATGTCGGCTCATCGCATCCTGGGGCTGTAGTCGGTCCCAAGGGTTGGGCTGTTCGCCCATTAAAGCGGTACGCGAGCTGGGTTCAGAACGTCGTGAGACAGTTCGGTCCCTATCCGTCGTGGGCGTAGGAAATTTGAGAGGAGCTGTCCTTAGTACGAGAGGACCGGGATGGACGCACCGCTGGTGTACCAGTTGTTCTGCCAAGGGCATAGCTGGGTAGCTATGTGCGGAAGGGATAAGTGCTGAAAGCATCTAAGCATGAAGCCCCCCTCAAGATGAGATTTCCCATAGCGTAAGCTAGTAAGATCCCTGAAAGATGATCAGGTTGATAGGTTCGAGGTGGAAGCATGGTGACATGTGGAGCTGACGAATACTAATAGATCGAGGACTTAACCATATAATATG
>NZ_JBVVXV010000042.1:0-2428 GCF_055902415.1 Bacillus sp. SSR7
TTGACGTTTCACGTTGTTTGTTTCGTTCAGTTTTCAAAGAACTACTTGGTCGCTCGTTTACGACTTCCTTATGTTAACATTTTCAACTTTCAATGTCAACTAAGTTTTTTATTTCGTTTGTCGCTTTCGACGTTATTGTCATCGGCGACTTGTTCTATATTACACCTCTAAGTAGTAATCGTCAATACGTTTTTATAAAAAACTTCATTTTTTTAAAACCCTGTTTACATACCTCTTCTATAAGAATATATAAGCAACCCATATACTACTCTATGGGCTGCTTTCCATCATAAAAACTATTGTTCTTTTGAAGGTACCGAACAGCTTTCATCGGTACAAGACATATCACTTCCACCTTCTGAAGAAAGCTCTTGTAACTTAGGTGCAGGATTCTCTTCTTCCCACACTTGCTGAAGTGCACCAACAAAAGTTTCAAGTGGTTGCGCACCTGAAATAGCATATTTTTGATTAATAATAAAATAAGGCACTCCTGAAATTTGATATTGCTGAGCGATCGCTTCATCAACTCTAACATCATTTGTATATGCGCTTTTATCATTAATAACCTTTAAAGCTTCTTGTTTGTCTAAACCTGAAGCTTCAGCTATAGTAGCAAGCGTATCCACATCACTTAAATTTTTCGATTCAGTGAAATATGCAAAAAGTAGATTTTCCGTAATCTCTTTTTCTTTCCCTTGATCCTTTGCAAATTTCGCAAGACGATGCGCATCAAAAGTGTTCGTCGGCTTCATCTCATCAAAATTAAAACTTAAACCCATACTAGCTGCATGATTACCTAACTGTACGTTATTACGTTTCGCTTCTTCAATACTAATCCCATACTTTGATGCAAGTACTTCATTAATACTTGTCCCAGAATAGGTTGGAGCATTTTGGTCTAATTCAAAACTTTTAAACTCAACTTCAACATCCTTCTTATGAGGAAATTGCTCTAAAGCCACTTCTAATCTACGTTTCCCAATGTAGCAAAACGGGCATACAAAATCTGACCATACTTCAATTTTCATAGAAACACCTCATTAACATGTAGTTTTCAATCATTGTAGCACTGGCACTAAGGAATTCAAAAATTTATGCTTCAAGCCTTATATACTACAACCTAAAATGAATCTATAAATAGAAAAACGATAATCAAAAGTATTACCTTCTGATTATCGCATATATAAATTTAATTATGCTTGAATATATCTTCCCACGAACTTCCATACGGTATTCCAATACGTATTTGAATCTATCTTCTCAGCTTCTCCATGTCCAGCACCTGGAACAATTAATTTCTCTTTTTCTATTTTTGCAGCATTATATACTTCATCTAACATTTCAAAAGGAACGAATGTATCCGCATCCCCATGAATGAATAGCATCGGTGTTTTACTTTTTGCAACTTGTTTAATAGCTGAAGCTTCTTCTAAATCATATCCAGCTCTTAATTTTGTAACTGTATTGGCCGCATTCATAACAGGAAACTTCGGTAAATGGAATAGATCTTTTAGTTGATAAGTAAATTCACCAACAACAGTTGAGTATCCACAATCTTCAATAATAACTTTCACGTTAGAAGGTAAATCTTCACCTGAAGTCATCATTACAGTTGCCCCTCCCATTGAAACACCAAATAGTGCTATTTCAGCATTAGGGTCTTTCTTTACAATTTGTTGTATCCAAATCAAAATATCTTTACGATCGTGCCAGCCCATCCCTATATAATCACCTTCACTATTTCCATGCCCACGAAGATCTGGCGCTATAACGTTATATCCTTGTTCATAAAAATTCCGGATATATTTCGTCATTTTTGATGCCCTACTATCATATCCATGAACTACAATTGCCCATTTATGGCTAGATTGTTTATTCATATATTCATAACCTGTTAATTTCAACTTATCGAAAGAATTTATGTGTAGTGTATTAGGTTTATGATTTGAGACAAAGCTAGCATCCTTTTCTTCATTTGTAGCGAACACATCTCCTGATGCATTCACGGTTTCCACTAAGTGAGGATTATCCTCTAAAAACTCTTTCTCTTGTTTCGCATTCAACGCATAGTTATAAAAATAATTCCCGACTAATATATACACAATCACTAGAAGGACTAAGACTACTATAGTAATTATACCTATCTTTTTCATATTATCTCCTTTTAAAAAATTAAATCTTCCTATATTAAAGTACTTCAAAAAAATAACTGTACTATTTTAACATACCGATGATTACTTCCACAAAAAATAAAATAGAAAATCTTAAACTACACATTAAAAATAATGGAAGAAATTGAATATAAAAAAATAACTTGAGACTGATAAGAAGTTAGAAACACAAAAAAGACGAGTCATTCTGACTCGTCTTACGGTTGCTTGGCGACGTCCTACTCTCACAGGGACAAGGTCCCAACTACCATCGGCGC
>NZ_JBVVXV010000043.1:0-2400 GCF_055902415.1 Bacillus sp. SSR7
TTTTCAAAGAACTACTTAGCCGCTCATTTGCGACTTCCTTATGTTAACATTTTCATCTTTCAATGTCAACTAAGTTTTTCATTTCGTTTGTCGCTTTCGACGTTGTTGTCATCGGCGACTTTTTCTATATTACACTCCTATTCAATAATAGTCAATATTAATCTTTCACTTTTTTAGAAAAGATGAAACAGTTACTCATATTCCTCTTTATTTTTCATACATATAATTAAAATATCTGAAAGGGGTGTAGAGATTGTTCAATCCTCCCTTATCACACATCATCAATGCCCATTCAAGAACTCCACATTATCATAAGAAATTTCCTATCATTCTATTTTGGAGCCAAAAAAGTGGTTGTACTTCTCTTGCCAAGTGGTTCTTTTACCAGATTGATTTATTACAAACAGCTCTAAGTTATAGCCCTTTCATTCATAATTATGAATATGATATATACAAAAGTACACCTGCCTATAATGTACGACTAGGTATAGCATTACGAGAAAAACAAAAAGAAACTTTTAAACTTGTTCGTAACCCTTATAGGAGAGCAGTGAGCTCTTTCGTATCCTTAATCACACCTCCCTATATAGAGAATCCCGAATGGAAGCCCATCCGAAAGTTTCTATATCAAGATGAAAATTCCTCCAAAGGATTCTCTTTTAAACAATTTCTATACTATCTATTTATTAATCGTACTCAGCCAAATGATATTAACCCGCATTTTACACAACAATATATAGCTGGTGAAGAAGAATATGTGACCAATTATATATACTTAGAAAACTTCGATCAAGCAATGAAAACATTAGAAAAACGTTTCGAATTAAAAACCGCTCCAATAAATGAATTCTCAACATCATGGCATCATCAAACTCCCGCCATGACCTATAAAGGAAATTTTAGCGAAGCAGATATTACTGATCCTTTATTTCCTCGCTACCCTACTTTCGAAAGTTTTTATGATACCGAATGTATACAACTCGTTCAAACAATATTTCAAAATGATTTCAATACGTATAGATATAGTAGAGAATACCTATACTGATTTCAATCTATTATCTTTGCCAAATATAAAAAACACCTTATATATATTAGGTGTTTTTTATATTTAAACCATATACAGCATGCTGCTTAGCATTCCTTACTATTCAAGTTATCCTTCTTTAATAACTTACTTATCTTTTGTTTATCCGCCCATCCTACCCCTATTAAAACTAAACTTCCTCCTATTACTATCTTCCAAGTTAAAGCTTCATCTAATAAAACAATTGAGGCAAAAATACTTATTAACGGTAAGGCATTTAAATATAATCCACTTACCGATGCCGAGACTGACTCTAATGCTCTATTCCAAAACCAATACGCTAAAATTGTTGCTCCAATAACAAGATATATTATACTTAGTCCGGCCTTCCATGTTTCAACCTTTGGAAAACCGTAATAAAAAATTTCTACCGTTGCAAATGGTAATAGAATAACAGCTCCAATAATTAAAGTTAGTGTTGTAAAAACCTTTTTTGATAGATACTGTTCTTGTTTTGGTCTTTTCAGCAATACTGTATAGAAAGCAAATAAAAAAGTACTTAATAAAATAAGGGTATCTCCTATTAAAGATACTTCTTGATCGACGTTACTAGATGGAATGGTAATAAGAAGTACCCCGGCAGCCCCGAGTACAATACCGATCCAATAATTAAGCTGAATTTTTTCTTTTAAAAAGAACGCTGAAAAAAGAATTGTAACTAAAGGTAAAGCAGCATCAATAATACTAACATGCAATCCACTTGTTAAAGAAATACCGTAGGATGTGAACATAAAATAACCAGCTACACCAGTAAAAGATAGTAAATTCATCCTTTTCCACGGCACTTGTTTATGTGCAACCGATCTTTTTAATTGTTTAAATGAAAATAGTAAACAGATTCCACCCGCGAAGAAAAGACGAATAAATAACAAAGTAAATGGCTGAATAGATTCTAATGCCCACTTTGTTGGTGCAATAGCTGTCCCCCATAATATAACAGCCACTAATAACATGCATATTTCTTTCATAATCCCCCACACCTATCAAAAATATATGTTAACTATCTTAATTATAGATTTTTTCTTATGCAAAATCCTTTAAAAATGAAAAAACATTATGCAAAAACAACTGAATAGTTATTTTTCACATAACGTTTTCATATATTTTTAGTCATTCTACAACTTAATTATATAAGAAGGTAATTCTTACCTTAAAATAATATTTAAACGTATTATTTTATAACCCTTTACCAGAACATCGTTCAAAATTCATTTAAAATAGTTTCTTTTTCATTCTTTTCCCTCTGTAAGATGACTAAAGGTAAATAAAAATAAACACAAAAAAACCTAAGTCGAAACGACTTAGGTTTTTGCTTG
>NZ_JBVVXV010000045.1:0-968 GCF_055902415.1 Bacillus sp. SSR7
AAAGTATGTATGATGAATATGTCTAAAATTGCGAATGACCTTCGCTTAATGGCATCAGGTCCACGTGTTGGCTTAGCGGAAATTATGCTACCTGCTCGTCAACCAGGTTCATCTATTATGCCAGGGAAAGTAAACCCTGTTATGCCAGAGGTAATTAATCAAATTGCGTTCCAAGTAATTGGTAACGACCATACAATTTGCCTTGCTTCAGAAGCAGGTCAATTAGAATTAAACGTTATGGAACCAGTACTTGTTTTCAACTTACTTCAATCCATTAGCATTATGAATAACGGTTTCCGTGCCTTTACAGATAATTGCTTAAAAGGAATTGAAGCGAATGAAGATCGCTTAAAAGAGTATGTTGAGAAGAGTGTAGGAATTATTACAGCCGTGAACCCTCATATCGGTTATGAAGCAGCAGCTCGCGTTGCGAAAGAAGCAATTGCGACAGGGCAATCCGTTCGAGAACTTTGTGTGAAAAATGGTGTACTGTCACAAGAAGACTTAGAGTTAATTCTAGATCCATTCGAAATGACGCACCCAGGGATTGCAGGAGCAACTCTTTTAAAGAAAAATTAACAGAAGAGGAGGGGGGACAAGCCCCTCTTTTTTGTTTACAATATAGAAATGCTATATATGAATAGAGGTAGGGATGTTATGAGTAAGTTTACAGTAGCTTCTAATGGTTCATTAGAAACGACATTAAGAGGAGTAGAAGTATTATCAACACCACTTTTAAATAAAGGGGTCGCTTTCACGCAAGAAGAAAGAGAAGAATTAGGTTTAAAAGGGTTATTACCGCCAGCGGTTTTAACATTGGAAGAACAAGCACGCCGAGCATACGAACAATTTTGTTCTCAGCCTGATGATTTATTAAAGAATGTATACTTAACAGCGTTACATGATCGAAATGAAGTATTATTTTATCGTATTTTAACAGATCATTTACGCGAAATGTTACCAATCGT
>NZ_JBVVXV010000046.1:0-925 GCF_055902415.1 Bacillus sp. SSR7
TTATAAACGGGCTTTATTTCTATATTCTAACCTTTTCTACCGCTTTTATTTGGCGATACTCAGGCTCCCAGATTGCTTCTTTCACTGCAATCTTGATATCGTTATCACTTAAGTTCTCTCTAGCAACACCTTCTGCAACAGCAACTTTCGCTACTTCAATTGCTACCATTTCCGAGATATTACGTAACTCTTCAACTTCTGGTAAAATAGGTGCTCCTGGCTGACTTGTATCTACCATGCTCGCAACTGCTTCAGCTGCTGCTGCAAACATGCCATCCGTCATGACGCTTGCACGTACGACAATTGTTCCAAGACCAAGACCTGGGAAAATAAGTGCGTTATTTGATTGTCCAATCACATACGTTACACCGTTGTATGTAACTGGTTCAAATGGACTTCCTGTTGCAACTAACGCTCTTCCTTCTGTCCACTCGATTAAATCGGCTGGTTTTGCTTCAGCAAGTGGCGTCGGGTTCGACATCGGTAAAATGATTGGTCTTTCTACGTGAGAAGCCATTTCTTTAACAATCTCTTCTTTAAATGCGCCTGCAACAGTTGATGTACCGATTAAAATTGTCGGTTTTACATGTTTCACAACTTCAGCAAGTCCGATCACACCATTTTGCTTCCACTCACTTACTTCCGCTTCTTTTCTTGCATACGGCATTTGGAAATCAAGAAGATCTTCCATATTATCTGTTACTAACCCGTTACGATCAATGCACCAGAAACGCTTATATGATTCTTCTTCTGATACGCCTACGCGGACCATTGCATCTCTAACTTGATCTGCGATACCGATTCCAGCCGTACCAGCACCAAACACAACAACGCGGTGTTCACTTAGCGGTACACCAGAAGCTTTCACTGCCGATAATACAGCCGCAAGGGAAACTGCACCTGTACCTTGAATATCATCATTAAA
>NZ_JBVVXV010000047.1:0-797 GCF_055902415.1 Bacillus sp. SSR7
AAAATACCTGTATCTTTGTTGAATTACGACTCATATAATCCAACAAACTTCGTATATATAATTTGTTACCCTAAATGGGTTGACAATACGAACAGTTATAGGAGGATTTTGTGAATGGTAAAAACAGCTTGTGTAAGTATGATTACTGGGATTCTTTTAATATGTTCAACAGGATGTGCCACTCAAACTGATTCTATTACAGCTAAAACTCAGTCAATAGCTGCTGGCACATATACAACCAAAGAGATCACAGATGCATTTCCTGTAGGAACACCCATAACTACTTATATTCGAAAAGCAGAAAAACTGAACGTAAAGCATCTAACTAGTATTACGCTTACAGATGGTGGCGTCGGTAGAGTTCTAGAAGCAACAGATGGTTTTGTTGTCATATGTGGGAATGAAAAAGGAGTTTTTGATGTGTTAATATTTAAAACTTTGGAAGATGTAAAAAAATATGAACAGAGTTTAGCACAATAATTCATATCCTTCTTATGCCTTTTACACAGAAATTATCCTCTAGCTCTTGCTATGGCTTTTCCTATGCACAGTATAATTGCATCATAAGTAATCACACGTTATAATAATCACCTAATTACATATGAAGAGGTACAGAAAATGAATAAAACAGAATTAACAAAAGTAGTAGCAGAAAAAGCTGAACTTACACAAAAAGATGCTGCTGCAGCAACACAAGCGTTATTAGATACAATAACAAATGCGTTAGCAAATGGAGAGAAAGTACAGATTCTTGGCTTTGGTACATTTGAAGTACGTGAAAGATCTGCACGTACAGG
>NZ_JBVVXV010000048.1:0-606 GCF_055902415.1 Bacillus sp. SSR7
AAGTATTATTTTATCGTATTTTAACAGATCATTTACGCGAAATGTTACCAATCGTATATACACCAACTGTTGGTGTAGCGATTCAAAGATATAGTCATGAATATCGTAAACCACGTGGTGTGTATTTATCAATTAACGATCCGTCAGGTATTGAAGAAGCGTTCGCCAATATTGGTGCAACAGCAGAAAATATTGATTTAGTCGTTGTAACAGATGGAGAAGGTATACTTGGAATTGGTGACTGGGGCGTTGGTGGTATTAACATCGCAATCGGAAAATTAGCTGTTTATACAGCCGCAGTTGGAATCGATCCTAGTCGTGTATTACCAGTAATTTTAGATGTAGGTACAAACCGTGAGGAACTATTAAACAATCCATTTTATATTGGAAATCGTCACCCTCGTATAACAGGTGAAGCATACGATGAATTTATTGATACATTTGTACGAGCGGTAAATAAACAATTCCCGAAAGCACTTTTACACTGGGAAGACTTTAGCTCTCGAAATGCACGAAAAATTTTAGATAAATATCGTCATGATATTTGTACGTTTAATGATGATATTCAAGGTACAGGTGCAGTTTCCCTTGCGGCTGTATTATCGG
>NZ_JBVVXV010000049.1:0-606 GCF_055902415.1 Bacillus sp. SSR7
AAGTATTATTTTATCGTATTTTAACAGATCATTTACGCGAAATGTTACCAATCGTCTATACACCAACTGTAGGTGTAGCGATTCAAAGATATAGTCATGAATACCGTAAACCACGTGGTGTGTATTTATCGATTAACGATCCGTCAGGTATTGAAGAAGCATTTGCCAATATTGGTGCAACAGCAGAAAATATTGATTTGGTCGTTGTAACAGATGGAGAAGGTATACTAGGAATTGGTGACTGGGGCGTTGGTGGTATTAACATCGCCATCGGAAAATTAGCTGTTTATACAGCCGCAGTTGGAATCGATCCTAGCCGCGTATTACCGGTAATTTTAGATGTAGGTACAAATCGTGAAGAATTATTAGACAATCCATTTTATATTGGAAATCGTCACCCTCGTATAACAGGTGAAGCTTACGATGAATTTATTGATACATTTGTACAAGCGGTAAATAAGCAATTCCCGAAAGCACTTTTACATTGGGAAGACTTCAGTTCTCGTAATGCACGAAAAATCTTAGATAAATATCGTCATGATATTTGTACATTTAATGATGATATTCAAGGTACAGGTGCAGTTTCCCTTGCGGCTGTATTATCGG
>NZ_JBVVXV010000050.1:0-542 GCF_055902415.1 Bacillus sp. SSR7
TAAAATAAAAATTGACGTTTCACGTTGTTTGTTTCGTTCAGTTTTCAAAGAACTAAAAGCGGGTGAAGAGAATCGAACTCTCGACCAGAGCTTGGAAGGCTCTTGTTTTACCACTAAACTACACCCGCGTGGTCGGGAAGACAGGATTTGAACCTGCGACCCCCTGGTCCCAAACCAGGTGCTCTACCAAGCTGAGCCACTTCCCGTTAATAAAAGCGCGCCCGAGAGGAGTCGAACCCCTAACCTCTTGATCCGTAGTCAAACGCTCTATCCAATTGAGCTACGGGCGCTTATTCATGATGTTTTTTCGTCGTTGTATTTTGGCGACTCAATTATCTTATCATACTACATTTTCAAATGCAAGTACTTTTTAAAAAAAGATTTTTGATGCGGCCGAGAGGACTTGAACCTCCACGGGGTTTCCCCCACTAGGCCCTCAACCTAGCGCGTCTGCCGTTCCGCCACGACCGCGCGGAAAAAAACAAAAGTGAGCCATGAAGGACTCGAACCTTCGACCCTCTGATTAAAAGTCAGATGCTCTA